>JAXMBS010000004.1:0-153168 GCA_046349775.1 Planctomycetaceae bacterium
ACGATGAGTCACGAGCTGCGCACGCCGATGAATGGCATCCTGGGGATGACCGACCTCGTCCTCAATTCCGAACTGACTTCGCAGCAGCGCGAGAGGCTCAATCTGGTGCGCGGTTCGTCCGAATCGCTGCTGGCGCTGCTCAACGACATTCTTGACCTCTCCAAAGTGGAGGCCGGGCGACTCGAACTCCGGTCCGCCGAGTTCTCGCTCCGGTCCTGTTTGCAGGAAATCGTCAGCTTTGTTGGGCCCCAGGCCGATCACAAAGGACTCAAACTGACCTGTCGTCTCGATCCGTCCGTGCCGGATCACTTGCGAACTGATCGCGGTCGGCTGCGGCAAGTGCTGTTGAACCTGTTCGGCAATGCGCTCAAATTTACCGATGAGGGCTGGATCCGGCTCGACGTGCACTCGGAACCTCGAGACGATGGACACGTGAATGTGCATTTCTGTGTCAGCGACACGGGGATCGGCATTGCCGCCGATGTCCAGCAGCGGCTCTTCTCTCCGTTCGAGCAGGGGATCGACAACGAGCAGTACGGCGGCACAGGACTCGGCCTCGCCATCGTGCGCCAGCTCGTGGCGCTGATGGGCGGAACCGTCTGGTTGGAGAGCGAGCCTGGTCGTGGCAGCCGGTTCCACTTCACGATCGAGGCGACCATTGTCGACACCGGGACTTCTCCGGAACGCTCAACATCGATCACACCGCAGACTTCTGTGCATGTGATCGGCGAGCGGCGCGACGAACCCCGCCTCGGCACGCGTCGAGCCGTGCTGTTGGTAGAGGACGATCACGTCAGCGCACTGCTGGCGCGCGCCGTCCTCGAAAACGCGGGTTTCACCGTCTCGCTGGCGCAAGACGGCGGCACCGCCGTCCATTTGTGGCAGTCCGGAGAATATGCTTTCATCCTCAGCGACCTGCGGATGCCAGTCAAAAACGGCCTCGACCTCGCGCGAGAGATCCGCGAGCACGAGGAACAGTCCGGCAACCGCACGCCGATCATCCTGCTCTCCGCCAGCGCGCAGCCGGCCGAACACGCGCAGTGCAAGGCAGCCGGGATCGACGCCTGCCTTTCAAAGCCGTTGCGCGTCGATGAGCTGATGGCCGTGATCCGAGAGTTGAAAGTGGACAGCTGAGAGGGGAGGGGACCATGGCGGAACGCAGCAGCAGATATCCTGAGTTCACCGCCGCCGGCGCGCCGCGAGAGTTGGGCCGGTCCATCGGCGAGCAGCTTGGCGAACAGATTCGCGCTTTCTGCGACATAGCGCTCGCGCAGGTCAACCGCACCATGCGCGTCTCGCGCGAAAACGCATATCGCGTCGTCCGCGACGCTATCCCGCTAGCCGAGCAGTACGCCCCGCATATGGTCGAGGAACTCCGCGGCACGGCCGAAGCAGCCCGCGTCTCCCTCGATGACATGCTGCTCCTGCAGGTCCGCAACCAGCTGCAGGCAGATGACGCTGGCTGCACCTCAATCTCCGTGCGCGGCGGCGAGCGCAGCATCGTCGCCCAGAACTGGGACAATGACCCGGCACTCGATCCGTTCACCGTCGTGCTCACGCGCCGCCCCGTCGGCAAACCGGCACTCACGACCGTCACTCAGGCCGGACTCATCGCTTACATCGGCTTCAACGACGCCGGCATCGGTCTCTGCCTCAATACGCTGCCGGCGCCCAGCCGCACGCACGGCGTCCCGCACTACTTCACCGTCCGCGGCATCTATGAGAGCGATTCACTCGACGGCGCCGTCCGCGCCGTCCAACGCGCCGCACGTGCCATCCCCGCGAACATCATGTTGACCACGCCGCAGGGACCGGCCGACCTCGAAGTGACCATCGACGGCGTCCGCGTCCTGTCCGATGCAGCCAACCGCCAGGTGACACACACCAACCACTGCCGCCATCCGGACCTGTTGGCGATCAACGACCAGTTTCCCGAACTGATCGGCTCTCGCAGCCGACAGTCGCGCGTCGATGAGGTGCTCAACGCCGGCGGCGACGACCTCGCCCGAGTCCAATCCGCCCTCCGCGACCATGACGGCCACCCCCGCTCCATCTGCCGCCACACCAACGACGACCCCGCGCATGGTCACTGGTGCACAGTCTTCTCAGCGATCATCGAGCCCGCAGCACATCGCATGTGGCTCACTCGTGGTACCCCCTGCGACCGCGAGTACGAATGCTACGAGATGCAGCACTGAGCAGATCACGATGGCAGAAAGCGAACCAAGTTCAACCGGATAGAAAACCATTTTTGCCACGCTTTGCGCGGTTGATTTTTGAGTGAGGGGCTGTCTTGGACCTTGACCTCGGTCGGCACAAGGAGTTTCGCTTCAGCCGTGACGGGGCTTACGTGGCCGTGGGCATCTGCCAACTCGGCAGCAGATCGAGGGCGGAAGTTTGCGTGATCCGGGTTGGCGATGGAAAGCGATTCGACCTTCCGGAGGTTGCATACGATTTCGGCGGACGCCGCCTGGACATTGACCCTGAATCGCTCACGCTATTCTCGGGAGCGTACGCGAGAATGGGGATCGCAGCGTACGATTTCGAGTCCGGTACCGTCGCTTGGCATCGTCGCGATCTCAAGACTCTCGGCGCGTTGACGTACGATGCTTTTGAAGGAGTCCTATACTGCCTGTGCGAGCGACGGACCGTCGTGCTCACTGCGTCCAACGGCAAGGAACACGCATACTATCGCGAGTTAAACGACGTCTTTGTCAGCAGCGACTCCAAGTTTGCAGTTTTCGACGCAGCGGAGGTCAAGCTTCAGAATCGGGCAACGCAAAGCGTGCATGTGCTGCCCAGATCGACTGGGGACATCTTGCGAGTGGCCTTCACCGGTTCCGCAGCAGTGCTCTCTTGGGTGTCCGGGCCAGTCACCGCGTATGACTTGGAGAGCGGTCAACTGCTTTGGAGCTACAAACCCGATGGCACTCATGCCTATTCGCTCGCTCCGGCCTCGGACAACGCCTCCGTGTGGGTGGCCGAGCAACCCGGCTTCAAGGAACAGCCATGGCATCGTGCTCGCTTGTTGTCGTCAGCCGGTGAGATAAAACAGGAAGTGCGCTGCGCCCTGGGGCACAGCTTTGCGATAGCGCCTTACTGCGACAGCGTTATTCGCGGTAATCTCGTGGCGACGCCAATTGCAGCACTCGGCAGCAGTTAACATCTATTGACCGGACCGCTTCCGCGACGCAACGTCATCGCATGCGGCCCGCTGGAATCGCGAGATCGTATCGTTGGGTTCTGCCCGGCCGCTTCAGCTTCCCAGCCGCTCCGCATTCAGCCGACAGTTGCCCGTCACGGTCCCAGATGCAAACGCCGGCATCAGCCAGAAGTTCCCCTGCACGGGGATCGACACCTGGACCTGCACCTCGGTCGTCGCGTCGGAAATGGTCGACGGAGTCGTGGTGATCGTCGCGTTGTGGACACTGCCGGTCGCCAGGATCGCATTCACGCGTGTTGTGACGTCGGCCGCCGTCGCCCCGATGATGATTCCTTCTCGCGCCCCTTCGTACGCCGCCACGCTCGCCAGGTGCTTCAGCATGTTCAGCCGCGAAAACTCCACCGCGCCCAGCACGAACAGAAACAGCACCGGCAGCACCATCGCCACTTCGACCGTGGTCACGCCACGGCGCGGCTCCGCCTGAGTCTTCCGAACAGGACCCGATCGGTGCGAGCGCATGCGGTTAGTACTCCTTCATCACGATGGAACTGCCGCTCATCGTGGTACTGCCGTAGAACCAGACCGGCATGATGGCGTTGGCTTCGCACGGCGCGGAGACCCTGATCTCCAGCGGATTGCCGACCGTCACGCTGCCGATGGTGCCCGGGATGATCTGCACGCTGCCGCTGGCGACATTCCGTTCCGTCAGCACCTGCTGACAACGGGCGGTCACAGCGGCTTCCGTCGTGCCCGGTTTCAGCGCCACGCGGCTCCCTTCATAGGCCGCCACCGTCAGGGACTCTTTCAGAAAGATCATCGTGCAGGCCTCGATGCTGGCGAACACGGCCAGCACCAGCACCGGCAGGCACACGGCGAACTCGACCGCGGCCAAACCGCGCCGCCCGCGATCGCACGGGGAACGCATCGGCGTCATGCGTCACCTCGGGCGCTGCTGCCGACCGCTGCCGCCGGACGCGTCACGTCCCCTTCGAGTGGCTCACGGACTTCCCGGCACAGGGCTTGGAGTTCCGCGAACATTTTGTTGAGGTCGTCTTCCGTTTCGCGCCAGTAGTCGCCGTCCCGGAACTTGATCGGCCCCGGTGACCGTCCGTCGAGAAACGCCCGGATATGCTGCCGGAACCGCACATATGGTCCCGCAAACCGGTTCGTCAGCTTGATCGTGTCGAGCACGAAGATCGGCAAGAGTGCCAGCAGTGCGACCAGGAACGGTCCGAACGCCGCGAACATCTCGCCGAACTGCTGCGACAGCGGCACGGTCGGATGCGTCAGCCACCGCACGGTCACGCCGATGACGGTCCCGGCGGCGATAAACGTCAGCCAGTGCCACAGGATCCGTCGGACGATCCCGCCCTGCAGCCGGCGATCGACAAACAACTTGGAGCGCTGTTGAACAGGACGCGCTGGTGTAGACATCGGAGTGCGTAATCCGAATCGAGAGGGGAAACGTCAGTTCGTCAGCATCACCGACATGGCCGCCAGTTTGCGGAAAATGCTTTCCAGCGTTGCCTGGTCGGGAGCATGGTGAAAGGTTCCGCCGCCGCCGGCCGCCAGGGCCTGCATCGACGACTGATTGGCGCCGGTGCCGAACGTAATGGTGTGGACAATGATGCCCTGCGCGGCGGCGAGGGCTCCCTGCGGCACGGGATCAGCTGCGGTGTAATGCCCGTCCGTCAACACGATCATCACCTTGCGGGCATTCGTGCGGGCATACGTTGGATTCGTCAGCTCCCCCCGCCCCGTGATGACGCCCGCCTCAATGTCGGTCATGCCGCCCCAGTTCGTGGAGCTGAGCGTCGTCATCGCGCCGGTGGTCGCCGTCAGGTCGCCGTTCAGGTGCGAGTCGATCCGGCTCTTCGGACTGGTCACCGCCGGTGAGCAGGGCAGGTTGTAGTCGCTGGCATACGTCACGACGGCGACGTGCTCATTCGCCGGCGTCTGCTGGAGCACTTGGGTAAAGGCATTCACCGCGCTCCGCAGCGCCGCCCACCGGGAATTCGCCGCCGGCAACTGGCAGAACCGCGGGTCTGAGGTCGACATCGCCCCGCCGGTTTCCGTTGCATACAGCTTCATCGAGCTCGACCGGTCCAGCACAAGGCAAATATCGATATTGTCAAAGCTTGCCGTCGCCGTCTGCTGCGGCGAGAACAATCGTGACGAGAATATCTGGCCGCCGAACAGCGGACGCGAACTGGCCGTCGCGTTGATCGTGACAGCATTCCGTGTGCCTGCGCCAGTACTGAACTGATACCGCGCGCCGGCCGAAGGTTGCGAAGTGCGGCCGAACACGACGTCCGCGTCGTTCAGCACCAGGCCCACCCCGCCCACTTGGTTCTGCAATGCAATCTGCTTCGCCGCCGTGATCGAGGCCGCCTCGTTGTTCGTACGGCTGTACGTGGCGCTCGCCGCCCGCGCGGCCGAGTCCGTTGCGACGCGCAACTCAGTCCGCATCAGCAGCATGTACGCGAGGTTCACCGAGAACAGGCACAGGATCAGCACGACCGGAAACAGAATCGCCATCAGCGCCGCAACGGCGCCGCGTCGCAAAGTATGTGCGTTGGATGGTCGAACTGCGCGCATGGCCCGCCCTGATAACGACGGTCGGTGAGAGCCTCCTCGGCATTGAGTAACCTAGGTTGAAAACCGGGACCCACGGCCATAGCGGGCCACCCCCGCAGCAAGTTTCGCGCCGCCGATATTGTGCAGATCGGCACAACCCGAACAGCCGTCACGACCGCAAGCAGTCGTCGGACGTTCCTGCGTGCAGCCAGCTCCAATACCAGCCCGAAGTGCTTGCGAGGGTGATCGATGTCGCAAGACAAAGCCCCCTGTCCGCGGGGCAACCGGGTCTTGAGGCGGCGACTAATACAGCACAATCGCCCGTCCCGGGCCGCCGTGGCAGTCACGGATCTTGATCGCCGCGAACAGAAAGTGCGGCTTCGCGTCGGCTGGAATTGCGTCGACATTGTGCAGGAATTCGACCCCCACCATCTCCCGGCTGCCGAGCGCCCAGTACGTCATTGCTGCCTGCCGCGGATCGACGCCTCCCAGGTCCGGCGCATCGGTCGCCACGCAGCGGACGCCCTTCGAGTGCAGATACTCGATCGCATCCGCTCCCGGCGCAGGCCAGCCTTCCGCTTTCCCCTGCAGTGGATTCGCCCACATTCCGAGATCGCCCGGCTGCAGATGTTGGTCGACATGCCCGGTCTGAAACAGCACGACATCGCCCGCCTGCAGCGGACCGTGCGCGTGCTCGTCCGCCTCGATCAGCGACTTCGTAATCGCCGGTGACGCCGGCCACAAGCTGGTCTTCGTCGTCCCGATCAGCGCGCGGACGTCGATCACGCGCAGCGGTCCGCACGTCCAATCCAGCGGCACTTGCTCGGTCGTCATTCGACTCGTGCCGCGCGGGCCGTACTTGCTTTCGAAGTCCTTGAGCCAGCCGCGCGCGGTCGGCGAATACTCGGTCGGCTCCCCCGGCGGCGGCAGTGCAAACGACGGCGGCACCAGATGGGTCCCGGCCATCGCGCTCATCAGGTGGCCGTGATGCCACATGTCGAGATAGTCGGAGTACAGGAAGTCGACTTTGAGATACGTCTGCTGGTGCTCGCCGGCGCCGGCGCCCGGGTTCGTCAGCGGATAACGCGTCGACAGCGTCGGCGTCAGGTCGACCGCCCGCTTGTGTTTGCACGCTTCGATCAGCCGTGCCGGCAGCTCACCGCCGACGATTGAAAACGCCCGTCCCTCGCCGTATGGCCCGCCCTCATGCTTGGGGCCGAGCAAACAGTAGAACGCCCCCGTCGGCGGCAACGCGCCCAGGTTCGTCGCCCCTTCCGTCCAGATCATCCCGTGCCGCAACCCCGCATAGTGCGTCGGCTCCGCCAGATTTGGCAGCGGACCCATGCTCGCACTGTCGGTCCCCAGCGTCATTACCCCGCGCGTCGCCAGGAACTCCATGCAGTCCGGGTCCGGGTCTGGAAAACCCGGCGCCTGCCGGTTCACTGCCTCCGCGATGAACCGGTGCCCTTCCGGATACGGCCGGTAGTATTTGTCCGTGTACCCACTGTGGAACAGCACCACATCTCCGAACCGCACCTGCCGATGCTGCTTTTCGAACCGCTGCACGTGCTCCGGCGTGGCCAGCGGACTGACGCCGTTCGGCGCCAGGTCCAGCAGGTCGCCGATGTCCACGACGCACGCTTCCCCGCCGAACTGCCACGGCTCCGTGAACTCGATCGTCGCCAGACCGAGCACGCCGGACTTCTCCCGCTTCAGGTCGGGCCGCGCCACCGAATGCGGCGGCACGTCGAGTTGTGTGCCCGTGTTCCCGTCGATCAGGATCGAATCGATGTTGTAGACCGAATCCGGCCCGATTGTCCGCTGGTGTGCAATCTGAAACCGCGGAAACGGATACGCCGGCCACGTGCATGGATAGTCCGGCGCGACCAGCAGCGAGTGATCGACAAATTTCGTCGCGTCCGGTTTGTCTGCCGTGCGGCCAACCGTTGAAAGCACCGACAGCGTCAGGATCAGAATGGCAGCGATCAGTGATCGTCGAAACGAGTAAGACATCGTCGAATGCTCGCGAGCGTGTGCATCGAATGAGACAAAAGAGTGTTCCCAGAATACCCGGTTCGCTCACGCTGATGCCAGCGCTCCGCGCTGTCCCCCGCTCCTCCGCGAAACGTTTCGGACACACGAGTGACTTGCCTCGGCGGAGAAGGCCGGGGTGCGGGGCGCACTGCAGTCGTACCACTACTTGAAGGGCCGATGTTGCGAATCCATTCGTCTTGAGGCACTGCTTCGGTCGGGCAAGAAGCGCCGATTCGCAAGCGAGCATCGCACGGTTCCGTCCGAAGCAGCGGCACGTCTTTACTTCGTAAACACCCCGCGCGCCAGCCTGAGCAACCCCAGCAGCGTCTCCTCCCCCTCCGCCTCGCGCACCGGCTTCTCGAAGCGTTCCGTGATCATCCGCCGCAGCACGGGGGCCGACTTCGTCAGGCCGCCGGAGAGGACCAGCGACGTCGCGACTCCTTTGGGATCCAGCCACTCGGCGCAGCGGGCGTAGTTCGCCGTCATATTGCGAAACGCCGCATAAAACAGGGCACCGGCATTCAGATTCTCCGTTGTGATGCCGTCGATCCGCCCCCGGTCCCCCAGCGGACCCGCAAAGAACGTGAGATCGACGTCGAGACCCGTGTCCGGCACCGCGGCCACCTTGTCCATCAGGTGCTTCCACGGATCGCACAACGTCACTTCTGCTGCCGTCGCCAGTTCCGTCAGCAGGTCGAACAGTACATTCAGCGATCGCCCTGCCGGTAGATGCGTGACCGTGTTCAACCAGTCGCCAAAGAAGTACCGTCGCGATTGATAGCGCCCCGGCTGCCACTGCGACGTCCGTTGCGACACCTGCGACCCCGTCGAAATATTGAGCGACAGTTCCTCCGGTTCCAGACCCGCTCCGCAAAGTGCCGTCTGCTGATCGCCGTACGCTCCGAAAACCGGAAATTCGTGGCCGCCGATTTCGGCAATCACCTGGGGCTCGATCCGCTCGACAAGATCGGGCAGCGGCACCGATCCGAGTCCGAGGAGATCAAACGCACCGCGATGCCAGCCGCTCGTCGCCAGGTCGAGCATCCCGATCGCCTGCGTCACGTGCATTGTCGGCCGCGCACCGGTCCGCCCTCCGAGGCATCCGATCACATAGTCCGCCACGCTGACCGGCATGCCGCGGCGCTCAAGCTGGTCATTCTGCGCGAGCCAGAACAACAGCGATGTTGTTGAGCCGGGCTGCAGCTCATTCCCCAGTGCTCGCAGCACATCGTCACCCCACCGTGTACGCATCGCGTCCAGGCAGCTCGATTCTCCGTGCGGCAATGGCGCCCGCGTTCGCTGGTCGCGCCAGGACAGATAGTTGCCGAGCGCAGCGCCGCTCTCGTCAACGAGAACCGTTCCCCCCATTTGACCCGAAACATACAGCCCCACCGGCGCGGGGGCCTGCCGCAGCAGCTCGGAGATCACCTCGCACGCGGCCGCTTCAATCTCTGTCGGAGCGACCTCAAACCATCCGGCCGGCAAGCCGTCGAGCGGTGACGGAAACGGCCGCGTCACCGGCGGTCCGACCGTGCCACAATCCAGATCGAGAATCGCCCCTTTGATCGAGGACGAACCAATATCGAGGCCGAGAGCGTACGGCATTCGGGAACTACGGAATACTCGGGAAGAGCGGAATTGGCATGGTTGCAACGTGGGCGCCGGTGATGGACGATTGGAGCACAAGTTGCAGCGCCGCTGCAATTCCATAACAAATGCAAGATCGTTGAGTCTCCATGACGACGCCGGCGGAATCGAAGACACTCTACGAACGTCTCGGTGGCATTTTCGCGATTGCCACGGTGGTCGACGATTTTATCAATCGTGTCATGGCCGATCCGCGGCTCAACGCGAATCCCGCCGTTGACGAAGCCCACCACAAGGTTCCGCCGGCCGGCTTCAAGTACCTCGTCACCGAAATGGTCGGTATGGCGACCGGCGGCCCGCAGACCTACACCGGCCGGACCATGGCCGACTCCCACCGGCACCTCAACATCACGCCGCCGGAGTGGGACGCCTTCATGGACGACTTCCGCCAGACGCTGGTCAAGTTCCAGGTCCCGGCGGCCGAGCAGGCGGAACTGAAGGCGATCGTCGAAAGCACCTACGCCGACATCGTTGTGGGCGGGCTTTGAACGAGTAGGGCGCGACGTCAGCATCGCGATCTGCGATCATCCGGCCAGTGTCAATCACCCGACCCATTGGCACGCCCGCGGCCTGTTCACCGCCAATCCACTCGGGAAGGGGGGGCCTCGAGAAAACTCGCAACGTCCCCGATGCCAAATCACTCGGTCTCACGCTCAAGCCCGGCCAGAAGGCGCACTTAAGGTAACGCGTGATTATTGGTGACGGGATACTGACGGAGGAGGAAATGGAGCTGGACTACAGCGATTTTGGAAAGCGACAAAGATTCGACGCGGAGGCACGAACGACATGGTGATATCAATCTCCCGAAGTCGGTTGTTCCGCGGCCACTCTCGCTCTGAGTGGCTCGATTCAGAGCAGTGCCGTTGTCGGGAGACGACATCGAGCAGGTCTTTCGCGCGTTCGACTGCAGGTTGACGCAATCCTGCGTCCGAGCGTGAAGCGAGAGGATTGACCTTATGCCCGCGTCACCCCGTCGGTCCTGGAAACTGTGGAGTCTGCTCGCTCTCGTGGCTCTTGTCGGTGGAGCGTATCTGGCGCGAGATCGGATTTTCTTCACTTTCATCTACCGAGGCACCAGGGCCGAATGGGAACTCAGCCAGATCCAATGGGAGTTTCGGCGACAATCGTTGTTGAGGACAGGAGTCGCGGCCGATACTGCGGAATTGTCGCGTCGGTGTGCCGAATTGGCAGAGTCAAGTCAGGGCACGAGCGCAGAGCTCGGGGCGCTGCTGTTGCTGGCGGGATACTGGCCGGAGACCGCGGCCGGGCAAAACGCGGCCGGTCGGATCGAAGCCCTGGCGCAAACGGCTGATTTGAAATTGTGGAGCGACGCGCTGCAGCGCGTGGATCTGCCAGCTCAGGAGGGCTTGCGGCCAATTGTCGTCCCTTTGATCCGGCAGGTTCGCGAACGATCGTCGCAAACCGGGGCGGCGCTCGTGGTGACCAAGTTGTGTCGCCTTGTCGCGCCCGATACGGATGTCGCGCAAGCGCCTGCCGAGTTTGCCGAACTCGCAGACCTGATTCGGGAGCACTACGCGGAAAGTCCGGAGATTGCGAACTTTTGCGAGCATCTCGGGAACAGCAGCCCCACATGGGCACTGCCGTTTGAGCCGCATCTGCGTCGGATTCTGGCCGTGAATCAGGATCGCTTTGTGCGATGCAGCGCCAAGATCGCGCTGGCAGGACTCGTGCAGTCAACCGAGGCGATGCGCCAGCCCGAAGCAAAGGCGCTCTACGAGGAATTCCTGGCGGAGTTCTCCGGCGACGTCGACTATCACGCCGCAGGCATCGAACGGATGTACCGCGAGCAGGCGCGCGAACTGGAGGCGATCCGTTCGCACGGGCTGGGAAGCTCGCCCTCAGCCGTGGGGATGGGCATCGACGGGCAGCCGATGTCGCTTGCGGATTATCGCGGCAAGGTGGTGCTGGTGTCCTTTTGGGGCGTGGTGCTCGCCGTGCATGAAGCTGCTCCCGTATGAGCGGCAGTTGGTCGAGCGGATGGATGCAGACGATTTCGCAATCGTGGGTGTGAACAGCGACTCGGATGCCGAGACGGCGTTGCAGGCATGCGGTGAGCTTCGAGTCACATGGCGATCCTTTCACAGCCAGGAAGAGGGCGAGTCGGATATCGCAGACCAATGGAAAGTCGTCGCGTACTCGACACTGTATCTGCTCGATCGTCAGGGGTTTGTCGCTCGACGCTGGATTAGCCGCTCACCGCCGGACACTCTGGAATCGGCCGTTGCAGCGCTCCATGACGTCAGACGCGAATCACCTGCCTGCCAGTTCGGCGACGGGCGCGGTAATCGGAACGGCCGCCAAATTCCAGGCAGCGTCAGGCTCTCTTGTCTCACTTGTCACTCGTCGCTTCCCCGCACGCCGCCAGCGCCTGATCACATAGGCGTTCCCCGCGTTCGAAATATAATGCTGCGTATGCCAACTTTGTGACGGCGTGAACCACCTCCCGCTCGCCCGCTGGTTCGCCTTGATCCACGCGATGCCCCGCCGGATTGCCGGATCGTCCGCGGAAACGCCGCGCCTGTCGCAGCACATACAGTGTGAATCCCGTCGCGTAACCATCGCTCGCCAGCGACGACACCAACCCAGGTCTTGTCGCGCTACGCCACCAGGAACTCGCGGCCGTGCCCGTCGGCGGCGCGGTAGCCCGTCCGTCGGTCTGCCGCTGGGGATCGTCAGGATTCTCCATCAGGCTCGCCAGCGACCAGCCCCCATCCGCGCGCGCTTGCACTTCACGCAGTCGATCAATCGTCCCGCGGCATCGAAGCCTAGAACCAGGTGTCCGCGACGTCCGGCCCAGATCAACATCCCCTGCTGATGCAGGCTGTAGAGCCGGATTCGCCGCCAGATATCGCCGGATGTTCTCCAGCCCGTGCCGCGCGGCATCGCTCGCCGCGTAATCATCGGGCGCTGCTCCAGCCGCCAGCGCCGCAGCACGGCGCCGCCAAAGTGTTCGTCGCTCTTGATCGGCGGCGTATCGCGGAATGGCCATTCCAGCTTCCATCGGCGCGCTGCAGCGTCCACATCGGTCCAGCTGCGTGCGCGTCGCAGGATGCAGCGTTCCGGTCGTTGCCCGATCATGGAACGCCAGTGCGGCCGCCGTCTGAATGATCACCGCCGAAATGCCGTCCTGCGGCAGTTCCGGTTCTCCTTCCAGCCGCTCGTTGACGATCCGCTCGAAAAACGCCCGCACCTCCGGCGGCTCCGGCGCGACGGATGACAACAGCGGTCGCGCCATCAGATACGGCGGCAGCGTGTGGCACGCCGCACACTGATGTTCGCGCTGCCAGTGCAGGGCGGTGTTGTCGAGATTCTGTGCCGCCAGTTCGAGCGAGAACGCATCAGCGAACGGTTCGTCCGCCGCAATTGCGACAGGCTCCGTCGCACTCGCCAGCGTCAACGGGTCACCAGCAACGGCCGTTCGCGCCTGGCACAGCATCCAGACAGCAACGCAGACAATGACCGCGGTCCGCATAACCTGTTCCTCTGGAGTTCACAGCAAGATGAACGTCCAGAGCGTACCGCACAGTCTCAGAGAACGCACCCACAATCACTTCGTTGTGCCCTTTGTGTCTTTGTGGTTTATCCCCGTCTTTCAATTCGCAGATCGAACCACAACGACACAACGGGCACGACGTCAGGACGATCGCTCCGCGCTCACTGCGTCGCGACGTTCGCTATGTCCTGCGTTGACTTCGCTGCGTCCTGCTTCGTCGTGGTGGGAGTCTGCTTCTCGTCGGCGGGCGCCTCTGTCTCCGCGTCCGCGGTCTTGATCCCGATCGTCAATGTGCCAGGCTCATCCTTCGTCGTCTCCTTCTTGGACTTCTCCACTTTGGCCGCCGCGACCTCGATGTTCGGCGCGACGAACCCGTCCGGTTTCGGTGCCAGCACCTTCACGGAACTGATCTGATCAACCGGCACCCACAGCACCGGCATTTCTTCGTGAGCGATCCCGGTGTTCTTGAACAGGCGACTGACATACGGCACTTTGGACGCGATCGGCACGCCCGTAGCACTCTTGCCGGCAGTCGTGCAGTTCGCCAGTGCCAGTCCCTCCGGACTGGCTTTCAGCACCACGCCCGTCGTCGTTGCCCGGGTGTCGGCGCTCGCGTACCGGCGTTCGATTTCCACCCGGGCGCCTTCGGGCACCTGGCCCGTCCGCTCGGCGGAGAATTTCGGCAGCACGTCGTTTGTCACCACCGCACTCGGCGGGGAGTCAAACATCGTGCATCCGCTCAGAGCGACCAAGCCGAGAGCCAACGAAATGAATCGCGCCATGTGACCGCATCCTTGTGGTCGTTGGGGAAAGCAATGCCCGCAGTCCGGACGTGGCGGTGCGGAGAATAACCTCTGCCGCGAATTTCTGCGGAGAGTATGTTCGAGCGGTAGCCACTAATAAGGCCTGCGATCGCCCGTAACTGGCAGATTCTGCTGGTGTTCCCGGCGACTGTAAACTTGCTGGGCTTCCCAGATTCTTCAAAGACCACACTCGTCACTGAATTCGGGACGGATCGACCCCGAAAAATCCCACCTGCACCCCGTGTCCCTGTAGAAACTTCGTCGCCCCCTGATTCACGATCAGCAGCGTAATCAAGGAGACACACGGGACGAACATCAGGACGGCGCAGACCACCGCCCGTCCGACGCCATGTAATTCCCTCGTCAGAAAGAAGACAGACGCGACCGCAATTGCAATGACGCCCAACATCAACAACAACAGTCCGGCCTGGCGCAGGCGGTGGCAACTGGCGCGATGACGTCGCAATGATGTACACCACGAGCTGGACGATCAGCGCGACGATGACGGTCCGCTGATACTTCGCGACGCGCCCGGAATTTCTCCTTCCCGGCACTTGCTGCACTCCGTGGTCAGGCCGATTCTCGATGAATTCCAGGTCGGTGTCTTCACTCATCGATCTGATCTCCACTCAAGTCAAAGCCAGATCTCGTTGGAACCGTGGTGCTGCGTTCCATATCTCGATGCGACGTCGCGTGATCCGTCGAATTCGCAGTTCTGCAACCCTTCGTTTCTTGCTGTTCGGGTTCTTCTGTCACACTTCAAACCAGCAGCTCCCGCTCCACATCGTTCGCCAATCGCACATCCACACGTCGCCATCGCATTCGCCGTCTCCTGACGCAATAACTCCAGCACGCTGCGCGCCCTGCTCGCCACCTGCTGCCAGCCCCCACGCCTGCGCCCCGCCCGATCAGCACCCCCGCGGCCAGCGCCAGCGCTTCAGCACGTCCGTCCGCGGCGGATCCCGCTGTCCATGAACACCTCCGCCTTGCCCCCACCGCTTCCACGACGCCCGGCAGCATCCGGATCGTCGACGGCATCCCGTCCAGCTTCCGTCCACCGTGATTCGAAACAATGATCCCCTCGATTCCCAGTTCTACCGCCTTCCGCCCATCATCCGGCCGCAGCACCCCCTTAATCACTAGCGGCAGGTCGGTGAGGAAAGACCGGATCCACGCGAACACGTCCCACGTCATCGCCATGTCCCACGCCTGCAGGTTGAACGCCCACAGCTCCTCGTCTGTGAGGCTGCCGTTCACCTTGAATCCGATGTCCTGCAGGTGCTTCTGCAACACATCGCGGCACTGTGTACTGGTTCCGGCGGTCGCAGTCTTTCCATTCACCGAGATCGACCGTCAGCACCAGCGCCTTGTAGCCGGCTTTTTCGACCCGTTCGATCACACGCTGCGCTACCTTTCGGTCGCGTGTCATGTAGAACTGGTACCACTTCGGCCCGGCGTCGCTTCAGCGATTTCCTCAATGCTGTGGTACGCACTGCTGCTGACCCCTTGCAGCGTCCCGGCCACATGTGCTGCGCGGGCGACCGCCAGCGCTTCGTCGTGATGATACATCCTCAGCCCCGCCACCAGGGCCAGCATGATCGGCATGGAAATCTTCGTGCCGAGCACCGTCGTCGACAGGTCCGGCTGACCAACGCCGCGGGCAGGGGCACGATCCGAATCTGCTGCAGATCCCCCACATTCGCCCGCAGCGTGTGCCCGTCCCCCGACCCGTGAAAAATGTAGTCGTACGTCTCCGGCGCCAGCCTCGTGCGTGCAATCTTTCGATAGTCGTCGACCGTCACCGGGTTCTCCGGCGTCCTCCGGCGGCATTGCGGCCAATCCATCACCGGCCGGTTCGGCCATTGGCACGTCTGCGGCCAGCGCATCTCATCCGGCGCGCCAGCTCAGCGAAGACGCCCCGGTCAGCATCTGTGCAAACTCGCGTCGATTCATGCGGGAGCGGTCAGAAATCAGCGGTTAGCGAAAAAACGTCGTCGCCACCGTGCACCCAAGCCGACGGCTCTGCCGTCACTACGTGCAACCTACCGTGGTTGAGACCCGAACGCACCCGTCTTTACGTCGTGTCCGTCGTGCCGTTGTGGTTCAACCCTTATTCGCATGGAAAGGAATAACCACTACGACACAACGAGCACAACGCAAAGTGAAATTCCTTTTCTGACGCTGATTGCTGATAGCTCGCGACGATTGCTTCTCGCTCGCCGTGCCGCAAGATGTCTTTGCCACGCGTCCGCTCACCCCTCAGGAACCTTCCGATGCTGCGCGCTCGCTTGTCTCGTGCTGGACTCTCCAAATCGTCGCTGCCGCGACTTGGGAGGGCGACGCTCCTGCGGAGCCGCGATCGAAGCGGGACATCAATTGTGCTTCGGCCCGGTACCAGGTTCGCCCTCGCTGGCGCTGGCTGTCGTGACTATGTTCTCCATCGCCGCACTGCCAGGAAAAGTCCTACCTGAGCATCGGATTCGATCGCCCAGCCCGGCGTTCCGCAGGGAAAAATCGAAGGTCCCATTTCGTTCAAAAGCAACATCTTCCCCGGTACCGTCCGCGACTACTGGATCTACGTCCCCGCCCAGTACGACGCCAGCAAGCCGGCTGCTGTCTTCGTCGTCCAGGACGGGATTTCCCGCGCCAAGGACTGGAAGCTCCCCGCCGCCCTCGACAACCTCATCCACAAGCAGGACATCCCGGTTCAGATCGGCATCTTTGTCAGCCCCGGCGTCGTCCCGGCCGCCAATGAGAACGCCCTCGGCCGCTTCAATCGCAGCTTTGAGTACGACGGCCTCGGCGACAAGTACGCCCGGTTCCTCATCGAAGAACTCCTCCCCGAAGTCAGCAAATCGTACAAGCTCAGCGCCGACCCGAACGACCGTGCCATCGCCGGCGCCAGCTCGGGAGCGATCTGCGCGTTCAACGTCGCCTGGGAGCGTCCGGACCAGTTCCGCCGCGTCGTCAGCACGATCGGCACGTTCGTCTCGCTCCGTGGTGGCAACGACTTCCCCGCCCTGATCCGCAAGACCGAAAACAAGCCGCTGCGCGTCTTCCTCCAGGACGGCAAGAACGACCTCGACCTCTTCGGCGGCAGCTGGTGGGTCGCCAATCAGGACATGCTCGCGGCCTTCAACTACGCCGGCTACGAAGTCAACCACGCGTGGGGCGAAGGGGGCCACAACGGCAAGCACTCCGCCGCCATCATGCCCGACATCCTCCGCTGGCTCTGGAAAGGGCACCCTGAACCGATCAAGCCCGGCCGCGCGAAGGAACGCCGCATCGAAGTCCTGCTGCCTGGTGAAGACTGGGAACTCGTCAGCGAAGGCCACAAGTTCACCGAAGGTCCGGCCGTCAACAAGGACGGCGAAGTGTTCTTCACGGACGTCCCCGAAGGCAAAATCTTCCGCGTCGCCCTCGATGGCAAGGTGAGCGTGTTCGTCGACAACACTCCCGGCGTCAACGGCCTGATGTTCGGCCCCGACGGCAAGCTCTATTGCTGCTCAGGCACGAAGGAACAGATCGTCCGCTACGACGCGAGCGGCAAGGCCGAAGTCCTGATCGAACACGCCCCCTGCAATGACCTCGTCGTCCTCGCCAGCGGGAATGGGTACTACACGGATCCAACCAACCACAAAGTCTGGCGCTTCAGTCCCGACGGTCAGCGCGCGGTCGTCGACGAGGGGATCGGGTTCCCCAACGGTGTGATCGTCACCCCCGATCAGACGCTGCTGACGGTTTCCGACACGTTTGGCCGGTACTCGTATTCGTTCCAGATCCAGCCCGACGGCTCGCTTGCCTTCAAGCAACCCGACGGCCACCTGCATCGAACCGACGACAGCGGCGGGACCGGTGCGGACGGCATGACGGTCGACACCGAAGGCCGTTACTACGTGACGACGACGCTCGGCGTGCAGGTGCTCGACCAGATGGGCCGCGTCCACTTCATCATCGCCAAGCCGCAGCCGGCCTGGCTGTCCAACGTCGTCTTCGGCGGCCCGGACCTCAATTACCTATACGCCACCTGCCAGGACAAGGTCTACCGCCGCAAACTCGCCGCGAAGGGCGCCATCCCCTGGCAGGCGCCGTTCAAGCCGACTGCGCCGCGGTTGTGAAGCGTACCGGTTGCTCGACCCAGCGGAAATCCGCGCGCCCTCGGCGTCACCGCGCCCTGTTCCCTGCATCCAAGCACTGGGAAACTGCCGGCTTGCGGTCGCCGCTCCAGGGAGCGGACAATCTCTCTGCCGGCCGTCGTCGTTGGAACGAACTCACATGCCGTTGCGTTGTATGGTCTTCGTCGTGCTGGTGTTGGCCCGAACGCCCGTGCTTTCAGCCGTCGATTCCCTGCCCGCCGGCGGCAACACCGACGAAACCCGCTGGCGCCCGCCAAACAAGACGCCACACCAACTCCCCTCTCCCCCGATCTTTCTGCTAAAGCCGGCGCAGCGACGCCCTCGTCCTGCTGCTGCACGGATGCCGCGGTACGTCGGGAACTGAAGCTGACCACCGCACAGGAAGCGGCAATCGAACCCGCGCTCGTCCAGGTTGCCGGTCCGCTCTGGCACGCTCGCGACCACAAGGACACTGCCACCGACCACGACCGCGTTCGTGTCTTCGAGCACCTCCGCGAACAGGTCGCCCAAACGCTCGATGCACCACAATTGCTGCGCCTTGATGGGCTGATGCTGCGAGCGCAGGGCTGGAGCGTGATCCGGCTCCCGCAGTACCAGCAGGAACTGGCCCTGAGCAACGACCAGTTACAGCGCATCGACCGGCTCCTGGCCGCAGCAACGGGCGAAAACGGCCAGCTCACCGAACAGCAGGATGCCGCAGTCATTCGAGTGCTCACGAGGCCCCAGCAGCAGACGCTCAGCCGCCTGCTCGGGGCTGATTTCCCGCTGCCCAAGTCATGGCGCTATTGCCGCGCGCCGGGCTTTCCCGAGATCAGCACCTGGATCAACACCAGTCCGCTGGACGTCGATTCCTTGAGCGGCAAAGTCGTCGTTGTCCATTTCTGGGCATTCGGCTGCATTAACTGCATCCACAACATTCCCCATTACGAGGCATGGTTCCAGAAGTACCGCGATCGTGACCTCGTGATCGTCGGCATCCACACACCGGAAACGTCAACCGAGCGCGAAGTCGACGCCGTTCGCACCAAGGTCGCCGAAAACAAGATGCAATACCCCATCGCGATCGACGGCGCGGCCGCGACGTGGAACGCCTGGGCCAATTCGTGGTGGCCCAGCGTGTATCTTGTCGATAAGCACGGGTACGTCCGCTACTGGTGGTATGGCGAGCTCAACTGGAAGGACGCGAAGGGGGAAGAACTGATGCGCCGCCGGATTGACGAGCTGCTCACAGAGAATTGAAGTCCCTCGCGCGCAATCGGGGCCGTTTCCCTGTAAGCTGGCATCATGCCGATCAGATGCCTCGCCTGTTTATTCGCCCTGATTGTCCGAATCGGTTTCATCTCCGCCGACGACTGGCCCCAATGGCGCGGCCCCAATCGCGACGCCGTCTGGCACGAAGACGGCATCCTCAAGTCCTTTCCCGCCGGCGGTCTCAAGTTCCTCTGGCGTGTCCCGGTTCACGAAGGCTTCTCCAGTCCGATCGTCGTCCAGGGCCGCGTCTACCTCACCGACGTCGAACTGACGTACCCCAACCCCAAAGAACGCGTCCTCTGCTTCGACGCCGCCACCGGCCAGCCCCTGTGGACCCACGCCTATCCGGCCGCTTACGAGGACTACGGCCCCGAAAACCCCACGATGGGACCGATCTCGACCCCCATCTGCGCGGGAGGCAAGCTCTATTCCGTCGGCTATTCCGAACTCCATTGCCGCGACGCCGCGTCCGGCAATCTCCTCTGGAAGAAGGAACTCGACAAGGAATACGGTTCACAGCCGCGGCTAAGCTGGGCGTCGCCGCTGATCGAAGGTCAGCACCTCATCATCTATTCCGGCCGGCTCAGCGAAGACCCGGTCGACTGCCTGATCGCGATCGACAAGGATTCCGGTCAGACCGTGTGGCGCGCCATCAAGGACTTCTCGGCGGCCAGCTCTCCGATCGTCGTCAGCGCCGCCGGCAAACGGCAGGTGATTGTCTGGTCGCAGCAGGCGGTCACTGCGGTCGACGCGGCCACGGGGCAAATCCTGTGGCGCGAGGCCACGCGGCCGGAAAACCAAAGTTCTGTCGTCGCAACCCCCGTCACGCACGGAAGCCAGCTGCTGATTGCCGCGTTGATGATGGAACTCGACCAGACTCAGCCCGCGGCCAAAGTGCTATGGCCCGAGTCGAAGTCGCCCGCCCGCCGCAACTTCAGCATGACTGGTTCGCCGATGCTCCGCGGCGACCTGGTGTTCTCGGGTCGCACGTCCGGCGAGCTCGTCTGTCTCGACGCGGCCACCGGTGACCAGTTATGGAGCGACGAAAAGGTCACCGAACTGGGCCGCGGCGCCACGATCCATCTCACAGCCCACGGCGATGAGACTTTCCTCTACACCGACCGCGGTGAATTGATCATCGCCCGCCTTGATCGCGACGGCTGCCACGAGGTCAGTCGCACGAAGGTCCTGGAACCGACCTACCCGTTCAGCGGCAGCAAGTTTGCCTGGGCGCCCCCCGCCTTCGCCAACCGCTGCCTCTTCGCTCGCAGCGACAAAGAACTCGTCTGTGCTTCACTCGCCGAATGACACTCGCCAATCCCGCGACGTCATTTGTTCGTTGTGTCCGTCGTGCCGTTGTGGTTGTCCTCGTTCCGCAGAAGAATGGACCACAACGACACAACGGACACGACGCAAAGAAATCAACTGATTCAAAGTCATAAATCAATGACCATGCCCACCGCCTCCCGCCGCTCATTCATCTCCGCCGCCGGTCTCACCCTCGCCGCGACCGCACTGCCGACCGCGCGGGCCCTCGGCGCCAACGACCGCTTCCGCGCCGCCGTCATCGGCACCGGCGGTCAGGGCCAGCATCACGTCAAGGCCTGGGGTTCGCACCCGGACGTCGATCTGATCTACGTCTGCGATCTCGACTCCGAACGATCCGCTAAGGCCGCTGGCCTCGTCGCCGGTGCTCAACCCATCGCCGACCTCCGCCGCGTTCTCGACGACAAGTCGATCGACGTCGTCTCCATCGCCACACCCGACCACTGGCACACTCCGGCCGCTCTGCTCGCTCTCGACGCCGGCAAGCACGTCTACGTCGAGAAACCCTGCTCGCACAACCTCCGCGAAGGCCAGCTCCTCGTCGCTGCGCAACAACGCACCGGCCGGCTCGTTCAGCACGGCACACAGACCCGCAGCGGACTCGGCGCGCAGCAGGCGATTCAGATGCTCCGAGAAGGCGCCATCGGCGATGTCCTCGTCGCCCGCGCCTGGAACATCCAGTTCCGTTCCGGCATCGGCAAAGAGCAGCCCGGCGAACCTCCCGCCGGCTTCGACTACGACACCTGGATCGGCCCCGCCGAGTTCGTCCCCTTTCAGAAGAACCGCTTCCACTACACCTGGCACTGGTGGTTCAACTTCGGCACCGGCGACGCCGGCAACGACGGCGTGCACGAGATCGATCTCGCCCGCTGGGGCCTCGGCGTCGATACGCTCCCCACGCGCGTCGCCGTCGTCGGCGGCAAGTACTTCCACGACGACGACCAGCAGTTCCCCGACACGATGACCGCCGCCTTCGAGTACCCCGGCGACGGCACTGTCGGCCACCGCAAGCAGCTCATCTTCGAAATGCGGCTCTGGTCAACGAACTATCCGGAAGGCGTCGACAGCGGCGTCGAATTCCTCGGCACGAAAGGCCGCATGTTCGTCAGCAAGCGCGGCAAGTTCGCCCTCTTCGCCGGCCGCAACGAGCGCATCGAGCGCCAGCTCGACCACCCGTTCCCCGGCAGCGTTCAGTCACACCAGCGCAACCTGCTCGACGCGATCAAAGGGCAGTCCGAGCTCCACGCCGACGCCCGTACCGGTCACCAGTCCGCCGCCATCCCGCACCTCGCTAACGCTGCCGTCCGCCTCGGCCGCTCCTTCAACCTCGATCCGACGACCGAGAAATCCCCGGACACCGAAGCCCAAGCCCTCCTCCGTCGCAGGTACCGCGAAGACCACTGGGGCACGCCGAAAGGCGCCTAGCCTGGTAGGCTGGGTCAAGACCCAGCTTTATTGTGCGCCCAATGCAGAGTCGTTCGTCGGTGTTGATCGGACGTTCTGCAAAGCTGGGTCACGACCCAGCCTACGCGACTGCGTGCACGGTGATGCCCGCTGACCTCCCGGCTTGATCAGGCTGGGACATACGTCAGTCGAATCGTGTCCTCGCCAACGGAATCGGCGGAAACAAAGCGGAGCGGCGGCCGTGGGCCGGCAAAGAATGGCTTGCCGCGACCGAGCACGACGGAGTGGAAGTAGAGTCGATACTCATCAATCAGACCAAGGTCGGTCAGGCTTTGTGCCATTTCCGGCCCGGAAACCGCAATCTCGCCGACGAGTCGAGCCTTCAGGTCGCGCATCGCCGCCTCGATGTCATCCGCAACCAGCGTGGCATTGGGACCGACTGACTTCAATGAGCGCGACACAACCCACTTCGGCTGCTTCCGCCACGCCGCCGCGAACTCTTGTTGATCCGCACTCCACTCCGAGCGGTCTTCGTCCCAATATCGCATGAGCTCATACACGCGGCGACCGTACACACTGCCGGTCAGATCGCGGACGTGCTCAATCCAGTGACGAAAGAGCACGGGGCCTGTCCGCATTTCCAGGTGGTCGACATAGCCGTCCAGGGACTGGTTCATTCCGAAGACAAACTTCGCCATCCTCTGAACCTCGAAAATCAAGAGAGTAGTAGGCTGGGTCTGGACCCAGCCTTATTCGACACCCTATGCAGAGGCGATGGTCGGGGTTCATCAGACGCTCTGCAAAGCTGGGTCACGACCCAGCCTACGCGTCTGCGTGACCGACATTTACGCCGCCGGCAGCTTCCTCAGCAGCTTCCGCGCACGGCTCTTCCAGAACAACTGCTTCCGCACAATCGCCCGCGGTGCTCCATCCAGATCCTGAATCAGCGCCTCCAGCTGCGTTCGCGCCGCCGCATTGTCCCCCTGCTGCGAGTAAATTGTCGCCAGCCGGTACAACCCTTCCGGGTGCCGCCACCGCCGCGTATGTGCTTCGAGCTGCGTCCGCGCCTTGTCTGTCTCCCCCAGCGCCTGCAGCGTCTTGCAGTAGCACAGCGATACATCGCCGAACTTGTAAGCCGGATCCGTGCTTAGCACCCGCTCCAGCTTCTCGCTCGCTTCGGCATACTTTCCCTGCTCATATTCAATCGTCGCCGCCCCCCACAGGGCCTGCAGATTCTTGCCGTCTTTGGCCAGCGCCTTCTGAAACGCTTCTCCGGCGGCCACCGTCTGGCCTGAGTCGCGCAACGCCTCTCCCAGCTCTACGAACTGATGCGCATTGCCGATCTGCTTGGCGGCAATCTGCAGCCGCCGGATCTCACCCCCGCGCAGAAACTTCTGCAGTGCTTTCGGCGGCTCGATCCGCATCGTCGGGATCCACCGCGCAATGAAATAGATGAACGGTCCAAACGGCTGCAGCACCAGGATGATCCAGAGCCACAAATGGCGCTCCGGATCGTTGCGGATGCACGAAATCAACATCCACACGAAAAAGGCGAAGTACAGCCAGCTCCCGCCAAAGATGAGGTCAGTTAGCAGGCTCCACGCGGACGGATGATAGAACTCCGGAGGAAGTCCCGGATCGTACTCAGGGGGCGGCGTAGCGCCAGTTTGGAGCAGAACGAGCATGGCGGTGCGGCATTGCGATCGCGACGGCGTTGCCCATTCTGCCAGACTGCGATCGCGATTGCACGCCGTCTCCCGGACGGCCGATGTTCGCCCGGAGCCGCTGGCACCGGCTCACCGTTGCCAAACAGCATCACTGACGACTTGGCCCGCTCTACTCACCCGCCCGGCGTCGTTCGCGGCGCGCCGAACCTCCGTCCCCCACTCCCGGCGTGTCCGACTGCGGCAACAGTTTCGCCAGTTCTGCTTTCTGCGACGCGTACTGCGGATTGCCCGCCAGGTTTGTCCACTCGTACGGATCCTGCGTCTCGTCGTACAGTTCCTCATCGCCGTTTTCATAGCGAATGTACCGCCAGCCCTCCGTCCGCACGGCGTGGTTGCGATATCCATACGTCGTCACGGCCGGCGCGGCCCATTCCGCCTGCGGATTCTCCAGCAGCGTGCGAATGCTCTGCCCCTCCACATGCGCCGGCGTCGGGATCCCCGCCAGGTCTGTCAGCGTCGGATAGATCGTCATGAAATCCACCGTTCGCTCGCAGACACTCCCCGGCTTCGTCAGTCCCGGCACGACCCAGATCAAGGGGGCACGCGTCGCCTCTTCCCACAACGCAAACTTTCGCCAGTGCTCCTTCTCCCCTAGATGCCACCCGTGGTCTCCCCACAGGACAATGATCGTGTTGTCGCGATACGCGCTCGCGTCGAGCGCGTCGATCAGCCTTCCGATCATTGCATCCGCATAGGCGATCGCCGCCAGGTATCCCTGCACCGCGTCCTTCCAGCGGCCGGACTCGAGGATCTTCCGGTGGTCGCCGTCCGGCTTCGCGATTCTGATTCCCGCCGGCGGCACGTCCGCCAGGTCATCCGCCTTTGTCGGCGGCAACTGGATGTCCGCCAGCGGGAACATGTCGTAGTACTTCCGCGGCACGTTCCACGGCATGTGCGGCTTGTGCAGGCCGATCGTCAGCAGAAAAGGCCGTTCATGTTTTTGCTGCAGCTGCTCGATGCCGTACCCGACGATCTGCCACTCGCGCAGATCCTCGTCGCGGCAGTCGAGGGGGGCGAAATGGATTCCGTCGACCCCTGTATCGCCGGTCGGCTTCGGATCGGGGCGCACGTCTTCGAGATAGTCGTCCCAATCCGCATGCCGGTCCCATGCACCGTGATAGATCTTCCCCGATCCGCCGACGAAGTATCCCGCCTTGCGGAACTGCGTCGTCAGCATTTTGTCCGGCTCAATGTGCGGCCGCCAGTTGTCGCTGTTGTAGTACACGCCGGTCGTTGATGGCCGCATCCCGGACATCAACGCAGCCCGCGACGGGTTGCACACGGGCCCCGCACAGTAGCTGCGAGTAAACCGCACACCCCGTTCCGCCAGCCGATCAATGTTTGGCGTCCGGCTCTGCGGATTCCGCCCCAGGTAATGGACCCAATGGTTCAGGTCGTCGACCGCGATGAACAGCACGTTCGGATGCTCCGGAACCGCTGCCGCGGCTGAGCAGATCGCTCCCAACAGCGAGGCGATCAGTAGCGCCAGCGCTCGGATGCTGAGATTTCCCCTAAATCCGCCGCGAGCATGACGGTGCATCGAATCGGTCCTCCCCGAAAAACGCCTGCGGGACAATCCACGACCGGACATGATTGGACCACGCCCCTTGCCGGGCTGCAATGCGTCCATGGTCGCGGATTGTTGTCATGGCGCCATTTGCGCCGTCCAGACGGTTCGTCCGTTGTCCGGGACACTTCACCCGGAGTGGGAGAAATCCAATTGCATATCCGCCTGGAACAAGGGAAAATTACAGCGGGCCGCTTTTCACGGGAGGTGTCCGATGACCCCACGTACACGCAAACCGGACGACAGCATCAATCTTGAGGACAGCGGTACGCTCGAACTCGACCGGCTCCTCACGACCCGGCAGCCGGTGGACTCGGAGGCAGACGACAGCGCGCCCGAACTCCCGGTCAAGCCGCGTCTGGGAGACTCCCGCAGCCGCGAGTTCCTCGCCAATCCGTTTACGACGCCCGATGCCGGGGCGACTGCCGGGTAATCATCGTTCCGTCCGTTGCCGACTCCCGGTACGCACCCGGGATTTTCCACGGTCAGACGGCGGCGCTCGACATTTGAATTCTGCCGACGATCGATCCGTCCTGAATGGCGACGGCCGGCACTTATTCTAGGCCGATCGGCCCCATCGAAATTCGGCTCTCATCAATCGATGGCGTGCAGCTGGTCCCACGGACTCGGCATCGTCGGCTGTTGCGCCTGATGGCGACGCCGAACATCCTTGGGGCGGGCCTGGAAGAATTCGACGATCCTTCCGAGTTGCAGGACCGCTTCGCGGTACACGCGTTCCCCCTTTTCGCGAGTGGCGAGTTCCGGTTCCCCCATCACGCCGCGCGGCGAATAGGTGCTGGTCCAGGAGATCAGCGACGCCGGTCCTTTGCCCAGCAGGTCTCCCCAGATGTAGGGGTTCCCGTCATTGAGCGTGCTGATGTGATTGTGGATCCGGTCCTTTCGGACGCCGTCCTCATCGAGAAACAGGTACAGCGAGGTTTCGAGTTCGCACGCGTGCGAGCAGCCGCCGGGGAATGTGCTTTCGCGCCAGCCGGGGAGAAAGGCCTTGTCGATCGTCAGCAATTGCCACCACGCGATCAGGATGCATTCGGCGTCGGTCTCCAGATTCGTGCGCCGCGCGGCCAGATCCAGGTTGGGCATGTTCGACCCGTGGCCATTGAGCAGGATGATCTTCTTGAAGCCGTGGTAGGCGAGCGATTTCGTGACATCGAGGACGACGCGGATGAACGTCTCGTAGTGCGCGTTGATCGTTCCCGGAAAGTCCATGACATGGCCGGTGTAGCCGTAGCTGATCGTCGGCAGAATGAGAACTTTTCCCGGCAGGTTCTGGCCAACGCCGCGGGCGATTCCGCCGGGGCAGACGAGATCAACGTCCAGCGGCAGGTGGTCGCCGTGTTGCTCGACGGCGCCGCACGGGATCACGCAGACCTTGTTGAGCCCGATGGCGTCATTGATCTCAGGCCAGGTAAGCTTCTCGTAGCGATACTCAGTGGCGGCACGGTTCGACATCGGCAGGGTCTCGTATCAATCGGGACTGCGCGTTCCGACTCGTTCAGGAAGCCGCCCCGTCATCCTCGCCGGGCGACTGCTCCAGCACCCATTGCACGGCGTGCTGCGTCAGCTCCGCCCCGTTCCGTAGAGCCAGCTTGCTCTTGATGTGCTCGCGGTAAGTTTCCACGGTCTTGCGGCTGAGATCGAGCTGCGCGGCAATTTGCTTGGTGCTCTGCCCGCGGCCGATCATCTCGAATACCTCCAGTTCGCGGTCGGAGAGCGACTGCAGCGGCGAGCGGGTCGGTTCTGGTCCTCCGCCGGCGACGCGCGACAGCAGCCGCTCGGTCATCCGCGCGCTGAGATACACGCGCCCCTCGCGCACGCAGCGGAGTGCGGAGATGAATGCATCAACATCGTCGGACTTGCTGACGTAACCGAGCGCACCCGCGCGGAGCGCACGCTCGGCGAACAGCGCCTCGTCATGCATCGACGAGATCAGCACCTTGATCTCCGGCCACAGCGATTTGATCTCCTTCGTCAGTTCCAGTCCGTTGCCGTCGGCGAGGGAGATGTCGAGCACGACGATGTCGGGCTGCCGGTCCCGCAGAAATGCCAGCGTTTCGTCGACGCCTGCGGCCTCGCCACAGACGGCGACCTCGGGCAGGTCGTCAATGATCTGCGTCAGGCCGCGGCGGAGGAATGCGTGGTCATCCACGACGAGCACGGTGGCGGGCGCGACGCCCGGATTCGCTGACATGCTGGTGACTCCGTCGCAGCCGGCACACGACGACGGTTCCGCCGCCGGCTCCGGGGTGAATTTCGAAATCGGCGTGGATCGCCTGCGCGCGATACTTCATGATTTGCAACCCGACGCCGCGGCCCGGCCGGCGTTCGAGCGACGGCATCCCGTTCCCGTCGTCGGACACCGACAACTCGATGTCGCCCTCCGGATTCCGCGCGAAGCGCAGCACCAGATGCTGGGCCTGCGCATGACGCACGGCGTTCGTCACCGCTTCCTGAGCGATGCGAAACAGATGCATGGCGATTTTGTTGTCGGTCAGCTTCAGACGCTCGTCGCACCAGACGTCAACTGGAATCTGACACCGCTCGGTCGTCGTTTCCGCCAGTTCTTCCAGTGCCGCCTTCAGTCCGTCGGCGTCGACTTCGACCGGCAACAGCCCCTTCGCCAGTCGCCGCACCCCCTGCTTCGCATGTTGCAGCATCTCCGCGAGTTCTCGTGCCGTCTCGACTTCCGCGGCCTCGCGTTCCGTCAATTTGCGGGCCAGGCTGCGGGCCACCATCAACGACCCGGCCAGTTCCTGGCCGATCGTGTCGTGCAGCTCCTGGCCGAACACCCGTTGCTGATCCCAGACGGCGTCCACAAGCTCCGTCTGCAACCGGCGGCGCTCCATGACGCGCCCCAGTTGCATGCCGACGTGCGCCATGACCGTCAGCAGGCCGTCGTCAGGTTCGTCATGGGTGCGCGCAAAGAATTCCAGAACGGCCGCGACGTCGTCCCCCACGAAGACCGGGAAGGCCAGCACATACTGCAGGTCGAGCGCCCGCAGGATTTCCGCGCGGGGATCATTGGCAACGGCCGGCCCGACGGCACGACATGTTCGGCGCGAGGCGATCACTCGTCCGCCGGCGGAACGGTCGATGTCCGCTCCAATCTGCATCGAACGCGTCGCGGCTTCCAGCGCATCGAACTCCCCTGCTGCTGTGGTCGACCAGATGCCGGCATCGACGTACACGGCCGGATCGTCCTCGCCGCGCACCCACACGTGCCCCACGGGCCACGCAGTCGTCTCGCGAATCCGGTCCAGCGCGGCCTGAAACGCCCACTGCACCGACTCGGCGTCGTTGGCGATCGTGGCGACGTCCTGATGCAGCACGACGTAGCTCGATCGCTGTTCGACCGCGCGTTCGAGTTCTTCATTCGACCGTTGCAGCGACTGCTCGATCCGTTTGTGCTCCGAGATGTCGTGAATCGAGGCGGTAAACAGCCGGCGGCCTCCCAGCTTGAGTTCTCCCACCGACAGCCTCACGGGAAACGTCGAGCCGTCGGCACGGCGGCCGATGGATTCCGTGGAACGCCGGAACGTCCACAGGACGGACGCCGATTGCTCTTCGTCACACGGCGTGACGAGCGGCGCCAGGTCCGGGGCGAGGTCGCGGAGCAGCACCCCGCGCATGTCGGCTGTTTCATACCCGAACAGGTCGGTCGCCGCCGGATTGAAGGACTCGATCCGCCCCTCGCTGTCGAAAGTGATGATCGCGTCCGTCGACAGATTGACGGCGGCGCGATAGCGGGCGTTGTGCAGCGTTTCTTGTTCGACGGCCTGGCTCGTCAGGAGCGCCACGCAAGCGAGTACGTCCAGGTCGGCCGCCGTGAATGGCTGCGGGCGGTTCGTGGTCTCCAGGTACAGCGCACCGAGGGGACACCGCAGCGCATCAAGCAGCGGCGCGCACATCACACTCCGGCGCTCGACCTCATGAATCTGTCCTGACTCGTCAACTGTGGAATCGGCAGCCGCGTTGACGTTCAACCGGGCCTTCCCCTCCGCACACGCCTGGCGGACGATCGACTCCATGTCCGGTCGGGTGGTGATCGGGTCCGATCCGTCCCGCGTGCGCATGGGTTTATACTGGGGGGGAACTCCGTCGGCTTCCAACCGCACCACGCAGGCCAGGTCGAGTTGCGGGAAGATGCGCTGCAGGCAATCCAGGATCCGCTCGTAAAGTTCCGGCACGTCGACCCAGCTGCGGAGGTGTCGCGAGACGTCGAGCACCGCCTGCAGCCGCACGTCCGACTGCTCGTTGACCCACGTGCCGTCGGCCAGCGTCGCGTCGATTTCGGCGACCGTCGCGCTCAGTCTCAGGGCCGTCTGGCTGGCGCCGGCATCCGGCTGAACGAGCCAGATCCCGCTGCCCGATGCGGAGGGGGCTTTGACGGCCGGCGGCACTCCCCCCTCGCTGAACGTCAGGGCCACATCGTAAAGCTGCACGCTGTCGCCGTCGCGCAGCCGCATCGGGGTATTGATCCGCCGGCCGTTGAGAAACGTGCCGTTTCGGCTCTGCAGGTCTTCCAGGTAATAGCCGTCGGCGCCCCGCACGATGCGCGCATGCTTGCGCGAGACCGTATCGTCGGCAAAGACGACGTCGCAGCCGGTATCCCGCCCCAGGACCAGCACGTCGCGAACAATGTCCCGGCGTTTGCCGGTCAGCGATCCGCTGTCGATCGTCAGAATTGCCACGGTCAACCTCCCTGTGTGTCGGACCGGCTGAGTGGACGTATCATTGCAAATCGCCGCCGGACCAGACAACTCCCCGACCGCAGGTGCCTCACGGGCCGTTGCATTTCTGCGGTCACTGCGTAGGCTGTCGTTGCGGAGCTTCCAGACTTGAGCCCCTTTTCACGACGACTCACTATGAATACGCAAATCTGCAGCACATTCCTGGTCGGCGCGTTGTGCGGTCTTGCCACCCTCGCGGGCACCGCCATGACGCAAGCCGACGATTCCGATCCCCGTTCCGGTGTTCATGAGCTGCGCGTACACCTGCGAACCGGGCCGGCTCATCGCGCTCAATGATCGGTTCCGGCAATCACACGCTCAAATTATTTGAAAAACACGGCATGACCAACGTCGCGTACTTCACGCCGGTCGAAGGGCCGACCGCCGAGAACACGCTGGTTCACCCGGCACAAGAGCTGTGATGCGGCGGCGGTATCTTCATCTGCTACGATCCCGACTGGCTCAGGCACGCAGAACGGAACAGGACGGAAAGATCTTGCCGTTCGAACACGTTCCGAGAGCTGACTGACGTCCGCTTCCCGCCCTGCAGCCGCCGACAATCGCGTGTATGAGCTGCGGACGTACATCGCTAATGACGGCAAGTTCGATGCTCCACGCCCGGTTCCGCAATCACACGCTCAAGCTCTTTCGAAAAGCACGGTATGGAGAACGTCGCCTACTTCGTGCCGACGGACGAGCCGAAATCCGCCAATACCTTGATCTACCTGCTGGCCCACAAGAGCCGCGACGCTGCCAAAGCTTCTTGGAAGGCGTTCAGCGAGGACCCTGAGTGGAAGAAGGTTGCTGCAGAGTCAGAGGCCAACGGTCGGCTGGTTCAGAAAGTCGACGCCGTGTTCCTGAAGCCGACGGACTACTCGCCCAAACCGGCCGCGAAGTAACGGCCGCCGCGCGTGCGACTCAAGATGCTCGCCAATACGACTGTTCGTTGAGCCGGGAACCGTCGTCCACACCATCTTGGCTGCGTCTGACAGGCCGCGTTATGCCCTGAGTAGCGCATACGTCGACAGCACGGCGATGACGAGGAAAAAGACGCCGGCGCTGCCGAGAAGACAGCGTCGCAGCACGCTGGGACGCAGTTCCCGCGGCATGAGTTGCGTGCTGATCGCGATGACGTGGAAACAACTGAAGCCGAGCGCGTAGTTGTAGATGTTCGTCGAAATCGTCAGGAGCTTGTCGGGACTCGGCACCATCGCCAGCAGCAACAGTCCGCAGGTTCCATAGACGCAGAGCACTCCGAAATACAGCGGGCCGATGGCACGCGTGTCCATCTTGCGGAGCTGCGGAAGCGCCGTCCAGAAGACGTCGACCCAGCGGCGCAGCACGCCGTCGGCCGTGGAGACCATGCTCGTCACGAGCACGAGGAACCCGCACAAGAGCGAGAGATACCAGCACAGGGCGCCGCCCCAGCCGCCGACGGCTTCCTGCACGCCGCCGGCCGTCATCACCGCCGCCTTCCACTTGTCGCCTGCGCCGAGGACGGTGCCGTGCGGCAGGAACTGCACGCTCAGCATGCTCGGCAGGGCGATGCCGACAAAGCAGGCCGGCATCCAGATCAGGAGCTGGTCCCGAGAAATGTGCCGCACCCAGCCGGTCCAGCGGGCGAGCGTTTCCGGCGAAATCCGAAACACCTTGCCCACGTGCGAAAGCTGGATCGTGTGTCCACCGATGATGCTGGGGATCGCGCCGACTTCCTTCCCCATCCCCCAGCCCTGGTCGCGCGTGAAATTGCTGATCGGAGTATTCGTGAGGCCGCCGTTCCCGGCGATCGCCGCCATCGCCGCCAGGATGCCGACCGTCGTGAAGTCGAGTTGCGGAAACCCATGGCCCGAGAACAGGCTCGTGAAGATGTTCTCGGTCGCGGACGGGTCATCCGGGTTCACCACCGGAATCGTGCCGAACCGGAAAGCCGGTCGTGATGTCGGTCCAGTCGCCGCATCCGAGCAACAGCAGGAAACGCCTCAAAGCCGAGCATGACCACGAGCTTGAAGCTCATCACTGCTTTGAGTGAGTTGTAGACTTTGCCGAACAGCAACGGCAGCAGTGCCGCCAGGAAGATCAGGCACGAGAGGATCTTGATCAGCAGTTGGACTTCAATCAGGCGGTCCGTCGATGAACGACAGCGTAATCGACGCGTTGAGTCCGGGACGCCGCCGATCAAGACGGTTGCCAGGGGACCGCGGCGTTCGCGGCCAGATACGGAAAACGTGAACCGAAATCCGCAGGACGAGGTACAGTGGCAACCACGCCCGCGGGCCGGGTTTCGTGCGGAATTTTCCGGTGAAGATCGGTTCGCCGGTGTACAGCGTGTAGCGACTGATTTCGATGTTATACAGCGTCTGGCCGATGATGCTCAGCGTCGCCAGCCACAGGATCGCGCCGCCGTAGCGAGCCGTATTCAGCGGCCCGGTGAGCCATTCGCCGCCGCCGATGGCCGAGGCGCCCATGACGAGGCCCGGTCCCAGCAAAAGCGGGATCGTGCGCCAGCCCCACTGGAACGCCGGCGGCTCGGCCAGCGGGCCGACCTCCCACTGCGGCATGTCGTGCGACCCGGGATACGGCGCGACGTCAGTCGGCTGAGTTGCACCGGTGCTGTCGGCTGGCGACCGCATGGTCGCAGCGTGCTGAGAATCGGGACGCGTGCCGGTAGTCACGGAAACCTGCTCCTGAGAAGTCGCTTGCGAGAGACTGAGTAAGGCTTCGCATTGTGCCCGGAACCGGGATCGATTCGCAACCGGCCACGACGTCGCAGGGCCTCGGCGGACAGAGAGCGCGGCGCGACAGTCAGCGCTGCATCGCGGCAGAGAACGCATTCCCACCGCCGTCGGTGACGGATGACTGTGTTGCGCGAGGCATTTTCGCGAACCCTTTCGTCGTACTCCGAATCTGGTATAGTCGACGCTGCACGCACCCCTAGCTCAATGGATAGAGCATCGGTCTACGGAACCGAAGGTTGCAGGTTCGACCCCTGCGGGGTGTACTCTCCCAAGCCGCTGCGTTGCAGTGGCTTGCGTCATTTCCGGGAGGCGCCTGCTGCGAGTCGCCGGCGAGCGCGCCGGCCCGGTACCGGCTTGGCTGGCCGACATCGCTCGACGGAACTCGACAATCGGACAGCCGTCAGGAAGGGCCGGGAGAGGACCGCCGGATGCTTGTATGATGATGGCCGCGTTCCGCATCGGTGCGGCCGCCCCATCAGTTATTGACGGGAACGCTCCCACTTCAAAGCGATCCCGCTCCGGTAGGAATGGAGGCATCGGATGAGCACTCGCGCAGTCATCCTCCTTTGCATTGGCGTTGTCGCAGTTGGCCTCATCGCGTGCGCAGGCTTACTGGCACTGCCATTCCTGCTTCCGGATCTGCTGGAGCTGCAGTATCCGATGCCGGCTCGGCAGCCTATGCCACCGGAACTTCAACAGCCCGCCAGCGTCACGGGAGCAGGCGCTTTCCAGAAACGGGTGTTTCTCAGCGACGCCTCGGTTGGCCTCGTAACGGACATTCTCGTTCAGGAGTCGCCGGCGGCATCCGTCGGCGTCGCGGGTGACCAAGCCGCGGTGTTGGCGACACACGAGGGAACGGTCACTCTTTCAACCCCGATACGGTCAGACGTCACGTATGTGAACTTCGTCGATGTCGATGGCGACGGCACTTTCGAGTTCCTGAATCGTGGCGGACACGGGTGGCAGGAATCGTCCTTGATTGACTCGAACGGCAACACGCTGTGGATGCTCGCACGGGAACCGGCGGTCGACGACATGGCTGCCGGCGACCTGGACGGAGACGGCATTACCGAGTTCGTGGTGGGTCACAACGGCGGCGGTGGAGTCCGCTTGCTTGATCGATATGGCAAAGAGAAATGGCGGCAACCGGACTCAAACGTGTGGCACGTCGAAGCCGTTGACAGATGGAGACAACACGCCGGAGATTGTTCACAGCAATGCAGGGGGCCAGATCACTATCCGTGACCCATCAGGACGAGTGCTCAATCGCTCACAACCGGGAGCATACTTCTCCGATTTCTCGCTCTGCCATTGGCCGACGAATGATGACCCCATTCGTCTGCTCGTGACCCGTGACAGCAAGGTCTGGCTTTTCGACTTTGACGGCACGACAGTCGCCAAGTTCGACGCCCCGAACTCCGACGATGATGAAACAGCACGCGGAACACTGGTATCGTTCAAGGCCGGGCAACCGCCCCACCTCGCTGTGCTTGTGGAACTCGACAAGTGGGATCGAGCCATCCTGTTTGTCTATGACAGCGAAGGGGTGATCGTCTATCAGGAGGTCATCGACCAGGCTTGTGCAGCTCTCGCGACAATGGCCGGAGGCAAGGCCGGTTCGGAAGTGCTTCTCGTCGGCGGAAGAGGAATGGTGTGGGAGTACCGAGTAGCGGACTGAGAACGACTTCCCCTGCGGACACAATTGACACCGGTCGATGCAGACCTGCGAGGCGGCTGCCATGTTGCGACGAGCATTCACGAGAAAAGTCGGCGTCGTTTTCGCAGCCGCGGTCGGTGTGTACGTTCTCCTGCCAGGAATCATCCGTGCTCGCGGTGAGGCTCGTGCGAGTCTGTGCGAGAATAATCTCTTCCAGCACAGCGGCTGGCATCCGTACGACGTCGTTCGTCTCGATTCCGACTTCAAGGTTCTGGAGGTCGGCAGCTGTCCCTCCTGCAGTTGCTCGGAAGCGGGACTACGGTTTTGGGTCGATGGGTCGAACCCCTTCCGGTATCTGTCTGAGGCTGACGTGCCACCAGCGACGGTCGAGCAAGCAAAGCGATGGCTCGAAACTTACAAAGTTGTGCCGCGATATCGACGCGTGCGTGCGACGTTCGGTGTTGACAGCTGCGAGCTTTTCCGGCGTTGGCAACGGCAGTCGGAAGCAGACCCGAATCGTACGAACCGGCGCCGCTAGACCGCCGGCAAACCAGCCTGCCCAATTGGCGTCCAATCGGGCCACCAGGCGGTCAAACTGGCTCTGCACCATTTCGACTCAGCTTAGAGTCCCCCCCAGCTCCGCTCTGCCGCGTTCAGGCCGCTGGTCCGGAGCAGGTGAGAACGCCCATCAGACGCGAGCTGAGTGGGGTAGGATGTGAGGTTCGGCTGCAGTGCCGAAGCCTCTAGAGTTCAACGGACGGGTTTCTGAGAGACGGGCTCGCAAATTGTCGATCTGGACGGCGAATGTCAGCACTCAGACTGATATTGCCCGAACCGACGTGGACAGCTTCAATGCTCCGCGCGATGCGCACAGCCGACGCTCCGACGCGTGCATCGGTAACCGCGAATTCATGAGGTGTACCTGACATGGGCTTTCGATTTTCGTCCCTCGCGACCGGTGTGCTGGTCGTCGCCGCAGTTGTCGTATTGTCGAGCGGCAGCTGGGCGCACTGGTATCAGCTTGGTCCGTCGAAAGACGAGTGGGGGTTGAAGTACGACGTGGAAGTGGGCGCCGCCAATGCGGACAAGCTGAACGTCCAATTCACAGTTGCTGTTCAAGGGAGACTTAAGCCCATTCATTCGGTCTTCGTGATGGCTTTCAGCAATCCGGATCATACTGGCACGAATCTCGTGAAGGCGCCCCTCACGTTGAAGCCCACCAGTGACGGCAAACTCACCGGGCAAGTGGAGATCAGGAAGGAATTTGCCAACCGCGCCGTGATTCGGATCTTTACCTACACAGTTGACGGCCGGTCGCAAATGGCGGGTCCAACAGCCGGGGCGCGGTACTACGACATTCCGCTGACGAAGATCCTGAAGAAAGCCCAGTCCGCAGTTTCGTCCCAATCACGATCGTCGATCGTGTCACCGCCGGCAGCGAACGTCGCGAAGTGAAGTGCGGCGAATCTCGCGGCCATCGTAGCCGAACCGGCGCAGTACCGGCTTGCCTGCCCGACTTCGCTCGGCCGAACTCGACGAACCGAGCCTGACTGCAACGACCTCGACGTTCGAGTGTGTTGCCCGCCAGCCTTCGGCGGACATCGCTGCCGTTCAATCGAGCGACGGCTGGTGTTGCGCACTTCGACTGCGTTTGAGATTCGCCGTCTACTTCATCGCTCCAAAGCACAAGATCGCCCCGCCGGAACCTTCGCAGCCAATCACCAGGTGCCCTTCGCCGACGGCAGGCGACGCCGAGATGCGATGGCCGGTGTTGTGCTTCCAGACTTCCTGGCCGCTGAAATCGACTGCGTACACGTTCCGGTCGGCCGAACCAAAGAAGATCCGCTCTCCCACCACGACGGGGGACGAGTCAATCGGACCCTTGGTTTCGAACGCCCAAACTCTTTCACCAGTCAGCCGGTCAATCGCGTGCAGCCGTTTGTCCCGACTGCCGATGATCGCCAGCTTGTCGGTGACCGCCGGCGACGAATGGATCTCCTGCTTCCGGCCGGGATCCTTATACGTCCACACCCGCTGCTGCTGGATCCAGTCGAGCGCGATCACTTCGCCGTCTGGCGTGCCGAAGTACAGCACGTCCCCGACCAGCGCAGGCGAGGCGACGAGCAGCGAGCCGTCCAGCGGAATCTCGGCGTGCTGCTCGCCCGTGTTTGTGTTCACCACCCGCAGGATCGGCTGATCGCAGCCGGAGACAAACGTGTGCTCGCCGTGGATCGCCTGCGAGCCGTTCACCGGACCGCGCGTGTCGAATTTCCAGATCTGTTCGCCGGTTGCCGCATTGAGGCAGTACAGGTGGCCGTCGTGCGAGCCAAACAGCAACCGCGGAGCACCGCTGGCCGGATCGGGCGGCAGGATCGTCACTCCGCCTTTGATCAGGTCGCCGGTTTCGAACGGTTTCCAGAGCGGACGACCCGACTCCCGGTCGAGGGCATGCAGTTTGCCCTCTTCATCGCCGACGAACACCCCGGTGTCCGAGAGCGTGACAGGCGCGTTGAACCCGGCGGCAAACTCCTCGAGGTCCTGTGACTCGATCGTCCGGTACTTCCACAGCTCCTGTCCGGAATGCAGGTCCAGCCGCCGGATCAGGCCGCTGAGCTCGGCCACGTAGACAAAGCCGCCGGAAATCGCGGCCGTGGACGTGACGCCGTCATGCGTTTCGAGCTGCCAGAGGAGTTCGAGTTTCTCCGGCAGTGTTGTGCCGGCGACACCCCGCAAGTCCGTGCCGTTGCGGAAATTCGGCCAGGACGCCGATGTGTCCGACGGATCACTCGGAGCAGCCAACGGTTCCGTTGGCGACGGCCGGGTTGCGTTGGGAGAAGTCGCTGTTTCCGCTGCGGACCCCGCTGGCGCGGTCGCGACCGCAACATTGCCCGTTGGCGCTGGTTCGGCGGGTCGCGCAAGCTCCGAGGGCTTGTTGCCGGAGAGATTGACCGGCGGCGTGCGGGCAGTGCCGGTCGTGCTCCCTGACTGTGAATTCGGTCCGCGGTTCGAGCATCCGCAGACGACCAGCAGCGCCGTCATCAGTGCGAGGACTGCCGGCCGGATGTTAATCAGTGGGCGAGAGCACATCGGTACAGCTCCTCAAACTGCGGCGCTGCGACCGGACGCGGATTGAATTTGCCGGTCCACTGCTCGGCCGCTTCGGTCGCAAGTGTGGGAATCAGAGCAGGATCGAAACCGCACTGCGCGAGCGACGTTAGACCGCCTGAGCGGGCGACGAGCGTCCGCACAAAATCGGCCAGCCGGGCGGCGGCCTGCGGATCACTGGACTCGCAAAGACCTGCGTCGGCCGCGAGTTCGCCGTAATCGGCGCCGACGACAGCCGCGTTGTAGCGGATGACGTGCGGCAGCATGAGCCCGATGGCGACACCGTGGGGCAGCTCGTAGTGGGCGGTGAGCGGGTTGGCCAGGGCGTGCGTAGCGCCGAGCATCGAGTTCTCGATCGCGGCGCCGGCGAGGTGCGAGCCCAGGAGCATCGCGCCGCGGGGCGCGCGATGCGTCGGCGCCACGAGGACCGCGGGAAACGCACGGCAGAGGAGTTGCCAGGCCTGGCGGCTGAAGATCTGCGAGACGGGAGTGCGGCGGGTCGTGACGGCGCTTTCCAGCGCGTGACTGAGCGCGTCGATGCCGGTGGCGGCAGTGACGGACTGAGGCATCGACAGCGTCAGGTCGGGATCGAGGATCGCGACTTTGGCGGCGGCCTTTCTGTCGCCGCACGCCATCTTGAGGTGGGTGGTCGGGTGCGCGATGACCGCATACGACTGGGCTTCGCTGCCGGTCCCGGCCGTGGTGGGGACGCAGATCAACGGGAGCATCGGCTTGGTCGCCTTGTTCATGCCCCAGTAGTCTTCGATCTTGCCGCCGTTGGTGATGACGAAGTTAATGCCCTTGGCGCAATCCATGCTGCTGCCGCCGCCGAGTCCGATCAGGAGATCGATCTGGTGGCGGCGCGCGAAGGCGGCGCCGGCGTCGATGTCGTCGGACGTCGGGTTTGCCCGCACTTCGTCATAGATGACGACCGAGATCCCGGCTTCTTCGAGGACCTGTAGCGCGCGCTGCTCGTGCCCGGCTTCGCGCAGGCCCGCGTCTGTGACCAGCAGCACGTTCCGGCCCCCCTGCTTGCGGACATGTTCGCCAAGCTTGGCGAGCGTCCCGGCGCCGAACACGAGCCGCGTACGCGGGTCGTAATCGAACGGCGGAATCTCGGCGAGATCGGCCGGGAGGTGCGGGTCGATTCTAGACATCGAACGGCAGGGCGGGCTTGCAGCCGGCACTCACGCCGGCGGGCAGTCGGTAGGATCGCTGCGACCGTCGAGTCGCACGATGTTGGCAGGGTCTGAGCGCACGATCGATTGTAGGCAGGACCGGGACGAGGGTGTAGCCTGAGCCGCAGGTGTCTGGACTCAGATGCCCGAAGTGACGAGAAATCGATTGCAAATCGCGAATGACGAATGACGAACCGCAGCGAGCCGTGCTGAAAACCGGCATCCTCAACAACCACGAGTTTCATTAGCATCTCTGACCTCTGACCTCTGACCTCTGACCTCTGACCTCTGACCTCTGACCTCTGACCTCTGACCTCTGACCTCTGACCGTGGCCGCATCCCGCTTCCAACTCGACGCCGGCAAGATCGAAGAGACGGTCGTCACGCTGGCTCGCCGGATTGCCGAGCGGTTTCCGCAGTCCGGGCTGTACGGCGTGTGCCAGCATCTGCACAGCGTCGCCGCCGCCGCCCGCAAACGCGCCCTTGAAATCCAGAGACCCATCGTCTCGGTGCGGATTGCCTCGGCGCTCATGATCGCCGGAGTTCTGGTGATGCTCGGATACACGGTGCAAGCGACGCTCGACCTAGCCAAGGAGACCGGTAACAAGCTGGGGCCGTCCGATTTCGTGCAGATGCTCGATGCGGCAATCAACTCGGTGGTGCTCGTCGGCGCCACCGTGCTGTTTCTGGTCACGCTGGAATCCCGGATCAAGCGCCGTCGCGCGCTGCGGGCGCTGCACGAGCTGCGGGCGATCGCCCACGTGATCGACATGCATCAGCTCACGAAGGACCCTGAGCGGGCCCTCGGCATCGGCCAGGACACCGCGTCCTCCCCGAAGCGGCAAATGACGCCCATCGCGCTCGCCCGTTACCTCGATTACTGCAGCGAGATGCTGTCGCTCGCCGGCAAGATTGCGGCCGTGTACGCCCAGGACCTCGACGATCCGGTCGTCGTCGACGCGGTCAACGACATCGAAGACCTCACGACGGGGTTGTCGCGGAAGATCTGGCAGAAGATTTCGATTCTCAACGCAGGCATTGTGCGGAGCACGCCATGATGGAGCGAATGACGAAAACGGAGTTTCTCGGCCGCGTGGCCTTGGGATTGGCCGTGCTGTGTCTGATCGGCCTGGCGGCGTGCAGCGATACAACGGCGCCGCCGACCTCCGGTACGAAAGAGACTACGTTCGGGGAACCGGCGGCACTTCCGTCGAGCGTCGCGGACGGTTCCGTCCTGGTGTCTTCGGAGGCGGCAACGGTGGCGTCGCCTCCCGCGCTTGCGACGTCGCCGGAGGCCGATGCCCTGTTCGTCGTGCTGACGACTTCCGATACGTCCCCTGAAGATTGGGAGAAATCCCAGGGCGCGGCTGTCCGAGCTGGGCGAAGCGGCCGTTGCCGACCCTGGTTCGAGAACTCGCGTCAGAAGACACGTTCCATCGCGAAGCAGCGGCGAGCCGCACTAGCCAGCTGGTCCCGCTGCCGCCGACGCGACGGCCGAATCCGCACGCTCACCGACAAGTCGGTGCATGTGTGGGCCAACGCGGCCACGGCGCTGTGCCGTGCCCGAGCAGGCGGGCGTCGTGATCCTGGTCCTCGCAGACCTGCTGCTCAGCGACGATCCACAGGTGCGGCAGATGTCGGCCGTCAACCTGGAGCAGCTCGGCGAGGAGGCGGGGCGCCGTACGTGCCGCAGTTGGTTGGCCTGCTGAAGTCCGCGCCGGACGACGTCGTCGTGTCCGTTGTCGAACTTCGGCCGCATTGACCGGAGGCGGAAGCCGCGCTCCTGCAACTGCGGCAGATCGCCTTCGAGCAGGAGGGGGATGCGAAGTCGGCCGCCCAGGGCGGCGCTCGAAAAGATCAGCGAGAAACCGGCGGCGGAGTGACCGCTTGTCATTTGTCATTTTGCGGGTTGGCGGCCCTTCGGCGATTGCGGTCGACGATGTCGTGGCAGACGGTTTCCTTCACGCATCGCCCAAGGTCATGTCAGCATCGGTTTTCACACTGCGACGACCGGACGACGCGCAGGTGCAGGCGTCCTGGAAGTTCAGCCGCGAACTGCTGTCTACGTACTTCGAGGTCGTGGGCGCTATCGAGAGCAACATTCCGGCCGGTTATTTGACGAACAGCACGCGCTGAACTGGGTTCCGGCGAGAAGCTGCAATGGATTCGGCTGTGTCCGCACTGCGTGTGAGCGGCGGCAGTTCGACGTCGGCTGGGTCGATCTAGCGCCGGCCGACGACCGTCCCTGAGACCGGTGCCGTCGTCGGCGTCCTCGTGCAAGAGCCTGGGGCGTGTGGGCGCTGAGCGTGAGCCGGATCGTCGCGGTGATTGACGAGCGAACCGCCGCCGGTGCCGACGCTTCGCCGCATCTACGGCACGCTGCCGCAGCACGTCGAACGCGGCGAAGAACGCTTCCAGATCACGTGGAATCGCGACGACAATGCGGTGTGGTACGACGTGCAGGCGTTCTTCCGGCCGCAGCATCCCCTCGTCCGCTGGGGCTGGCCGCTGCTGCAGCGATTTCCTCGCCGCTTTGTCCGCCAGTCCGCCGAGGCAATGCGCGCGGTAGCGAGCGACGCGGCGTCCGACCGCCGATGATCGAGCCGCTGGACGCTGGTCGGGTCGCCACGCAGAAGCCGATTTCAGCCGTTCTGCAACGCGCCACGGCGACATCGGCAGTTCGTACATGTGCAGCCCGATGGCGTTAAACACCGCAGCGTTGATGGCGGCCGGCGGTGGGCAAATCGGGACTTCGCCGACGCCGCGGACGCCGAACGGGTGGATCGGATTCGGCACCTCAACCAGCAAACAGTCGATCATCGGCACGTCGAGCGTCGTTGGCATCCGATAGTCGAGGTAGGTCGAGTTCCGCATCCGGCCGCTGTCGTCGTAGAAGTATTCCTCGTTCGAGCGCCCAGCCGATCCCCTGAGGGCGCCCCCTGGATCTTCGCCCCCTCGACGTAACTGGGATGAATCGCCGTGCCCACGTCCTGCGGCGGTGTAGCGGAGGATGTCGATCTTGCCGGTCTCGATCGACAGCGACGTCGACCAGATGCGCCGGCGCGCCGCTGCACGAGGTCGCATTGACGTCGGCCGAGACGGTGATCGCTTCGCCGGTATGCGGGACCTTGGCGGCGATCTCGGCGAACGTGAACTTCTGGCCGGATTTCGCGACGACGCAGCCGTCCTCGTAGCTCACCGTGTCGCGCGGGACGTTCCAGATCGCGGCAGCGCGATCGCAGAGCTTGTCTCGAATTATCATGGCGGCCTTGTGGGCCGCCATGCCGGTGGTGTGCGTGACGCGGCTGCCGCCGTGACGTCTCGTGTAGCCGACGCTGTCAGTGTCCGCCACGATCGGGTTCACATCTTCCGGCGCGGATGCCGAGTGTTCCTTGCCAGCTGCATCGCGATGCTGGTCCGCGTCCCGCCGATGTCGGTCGAGCCTTCAATCAGCGACACTTTGCCGTCGGCATTGACGGTGGCGGTCACGCTGGAACGGAACCCGACATTAAACCAGTACCCGACGCCGATGCCGCGACCGACCTTGACCTTGAGCTGTAGACCGGTCCGGCGTGACCGTTGCCGTTGCCTGCAACATGGGCCGGCTTGGTCAGCGGCGACTTCCAGTGCTCGCTGTCCCGGATTGCTTCGACGGTTTCCACCATGCCGACCTTGGGATAGACGACGCCGTCGACACGGCGGACTCCTTCCTTGGCCGCGTTCTTCAGCCGGAAGTCGATCGGACTGATCTTGAGCTGGGCGCAGATTTCGTCGATGACCGTCTCGACCGCGAAGGCGGCGTTTGTGGAGCCGGGGGCGCGGTAGGCGTTCGTCCGGGGCTTGTTCACGCAGACGTCGAAGCCTTCGACCCGCGCGTTCGGAAAGTCGTAACAGGAAAAAATGCACATGCAACCGGGATTGATCGGCGAGCCGGGATACGCGCCGGCTTCGTACGCCAGGTACGCGTCGCCGGCGACGATCCGGCCGTCCTTGTCAACGCCCACCTTGCAGCGGATGTATGACGCCGGCGTCGGCCCGGTCCCCTCGAACACGTCCGCGCGGTTCATCACCACCTTGACCGGCCTGCCGGACTTCTTCGACAAGAGCGCCGCCACCGGTTCCAGGTACACGGAGATCTTGCCGCCGAAGCCGCCGCCGATCTCCGTCGGTATGACCTTGATGTAGGTCTGCGGGATATTCAGCAGGAACGCGACCTGGTCGCGGACGGTGAACGACCCCTGCGTGCAGGTCCAGATTGTGAGGTGGCCGTCGGCGTTCCACAGCGCCGTCGACGCGTGCGGCTCGATGTACCCTTGGTGGACGGTGCCGGTGCGGAATTCGCGTTCGACGACGACCTTCGCCTTGGCGAACGCGGCGGCGACGTCCCCTTGCTCGTAATAGAACCGTTTGGCGACGTTCGACGGCTTGTCGCCGATCTGCTCTCCCATTTCCGTGGTGAAGACGTCGTCGTTGAGTACTGGCGAGCCGGGCTCCATCGCCTTGAGCACGTCCAGGACCGGCGGGAGCGGCTCATAGACGATCTTGATGAGGGCGGCGGCCTCTTCGGCAATGTGGATCGTGTCGGCGGCGACGGCGGCGACGGCGTGGCCGCGGTACAGGGTCTTTTTGCCGGCGAGGACGTTGTTGCTGAGGTGCTGCAGGTTGACCGCCCCTTCGCCCAGTTCGGCGATCTTGTTCTCCGCGGGGGGCAGGTCCGCTCCGGTGACGATCGCCCGGACGCCTGGTACTTTCGCGGCGGCGGAGACGTCGATCGACTTGATCTTCGCGTGCGCGTGCGGGCTGCGGACGATGAAGCCGTACAGCATGTCGGTCAGGCGGGTGTCGGCGCCGTATTTGGCGCGACCAGTGACCTTGTCGACGCCGTCGTGACGGACCGGACGCGTGCCGATGACCTTGTAACGACGCTGCTTGGCGGCGGACTGAGCGGACATAATGGTGCGCGATGGCAAAGTTCGTGGGAATGGTCACAATCCGCCGGAGGCGGCTTGCCGCCGTGACGGCGCTGGACTGTCAGTTTCGGGATTTGCGGACGCTGAGGCAAGCGAGCGCCAGTCCACCTTTGAATTGCAGCGAGCCGTGTGGTGTCAGCCCGCCGAAGATCCGGGTGCTGACTTACTCCGGCTCGCCATACCGCGAATGCTTTTGGACGTTAAACAACGATGGCTTCGGTTCGCAGCTGGTTCATCAAACACTTCGTGCGGCTGCGGATCAAACCGCTGCTGCGCGGCAATGTGTCGATCAAAAAGATTCGGGGGCGGACCAACTACCTGGCCAGCTACGGGTGGTATCCAATTCTCGTGAAGCGCGAGCGGTTTCGGGTCGGCGAGATCGACGTGGCGGCATACTCACCCCGGCAGGTCGAGCCGCGCGGGACGATCCTGTTCGTGCACGGTGGGGGATTCTGCTTCGGGTCGATCCGGATGTATGCCGACCTGGCGTCTCGGCTGGCGGCTGCAGCACAAGCGCGGGTCGTTCTGCCGGAGTACCGGCTTTCGCCGGAGCATCGGTATCCGGCGGCGCACGAGGACGTGATGCGCGTGTATGAGCACCTGTTGAACAAAGGCAGCCAACAGCCACTCGGCTTCGCATTGGTCGGCGACTCGGCCGGCGGAGCGTTGGTCATGGCGACTGCCATCGCCGCGCGCGACCGCGGCCTGCCGCTGCCGGACTCGCTCGCGGTGATTTCACCGTGGGTCGACCTGACCTGTGGCGGTCCGACCTACGCCGCGAACGAAGCCTGCGATGCCATGCTGACGCCCAACATCATGTCGGTCTGCTCGGGGGCTTACGCCCACGGCGCGGATGTGCGCGATCCGCGACTGTCGCCGCTGTTTGCCGATCTCAAGGGGCTGCCGCCGCTGCTGATCCAGGTCGGGACCGACGAAATCCTGCTCAGCGACTCGACGCGTCTGGCGGACGCCGCCCGTGCGGCCGGTCTCGACGTCACGTTGCGGGTGTACGAAGGCCTGTGGCACGTCTGGCATCTGTTCGCCTGGGCGGTGCCGGAGGGTAAACTGGCGATCAGAGAGCTGGCAGAGTTTGTAACGGGGAAGTTCGACACGGAATGTGACAGCGTGGCAAAGTGAATGCCGCGTGTCGATCAACCACCAACCATAAACCCTCCTTCGACCGATCACCGAGAACCGAGGACCCACTCATGGTCAAAACTGCATCCACAATGTTGCCGCTGGGGAGCAAGGCGCGCCGTTTTCGCTGCCTAACGTTGACGGCAAGTCCGTCGCGGAAAGCTTCTTCGGCAAGCCGCTGCTGGTCGTCTTCATGTGCAACCGTCACTGCCCGTTCGTGATTCACCTCCGCGACCAGTTCGTGAAGTTCGCCAGTGAGTACGAGAAGAAGGGGCTCGCCGTCGTCGGCATCAGCTCGAACGATGTGGCGACGCACCCCGACGACAGTCCGGCCCGCATGAAGGAAGATGCGAAGAAGTACGGCTACACGTTCCCGTACCTGTACGACGAATCGCAGAGCGTGGCGAAAGCCTACCAGGCGGCCTGCACGCCGGACTTCTTCGTGTTCGACAAGCAGCACAAGCTGGTCTACCGCGGCCAGTTCGACGACAGCCGCCCGCAGAGCAGCATTCCGGTCACCGGCGCACGACATACGCGCCGCCTGCGACGCGGTGCTGGCAGGAAAGGCCGTCTGCAGCAGCGGTCTGGACGCTCGGTTGCAATATCAAGTGGAAAGACGGGGAACGCCGAAGTACTTCACCGGGCAACCGGCGGTTTGAAGGGGTTGATGGTTTATGGTTGATCGTTTATCGACCTGAAAATCCGAAATCCGAATGTCGAAATCGAAATGATGGTGCATTAGGCTTTGAACGCATCGAGGTATCGCGATCTGGGGCGGAGATCTGTGAACTCGTCGCCAGACAGACCTTCCCGTGTTGGGGCACATGCAACACGCTCGCGACGATGAACCAACCATCGGCACGGCGTGAATTCAGCGGTCACCTTCAGGATTCGCCCACGACGCGCCATTGCTCCGGTTGACCCTCAACCCACCAGCAAAACCAGTCGCCGCTGTAAAAAGATCCCCATGCGAGCAGCCCCGGCATCTCGGGAAAGGCGGCCGGACAAGCCTCGGGTTCAAACGCCTGGTATCCTGGATATCGGTGAATTCGGTCCGTTCATCCTCACCGACAGCAAGTCCGCGACGAAGTACGCCGGTCCACCGTGTCGAACCAGCCAGGACCGTATGTGTTCATGACCAGAGATAATCCTCGGGCAATTCGAGCGAACGGCCAAAGTCGGGATGAACAAGCTCCCCGAAACTCTGTCGGGCACGCGGGTGGCGGCATTTTCTCCAGCAGAATGCGTTGTGCCTCGGTGAGCTGTCGCAGAGGATCGCCTCCGCTGAGTTCGGATTTCGACATTCGGATTTTTCACCGACAACTGACAACCTATCACCGACATCCCCGCTTCACACATACTCCGGCAGCGCGCATTCCAGTTCTCGTAGATGATGTTGTGGATCACCTCGTCCGAGACCTTCGGGAAGCTGGTCGCTTTGACGACGTCGTTGACCTTCCATTGACCGGCGATGACCTGGGCTGCAGTCGCGGACGGGAAGTCGGAACCAAATATCAGTTTGTGCTCGACGCCGTACTCGATCGCCGTCATGAAGGCACGGTAATGACGCGGCGGGCGATAGTGCAGAGCGGAGATGTTGGTGTACAAGTTCGGGTGCTTGCGGATGAAGACGACACATTCGGTCTCCCACGGGTGACCCATGTGGGCAATGATGATCCGCAGGTTTGGGCAGGCGATCGCGATGTCTTCGAGCAGGATCGGGTTCGCGTATTTCAGCGGTCCGGGACGCACGAATGACGTCCCCTGATGGATGTTGACCGGAATGCCGAGCGATTCTGCTTTCTTGAACAGCGGAAAATGCTTCGGGTCCTGCGGGTTCCAGTTCTGGTAGATCGGCGAGCACTTGAGGCCGCGAAAACCGAGCCGGTTCACGAGGTAGTCGAGCTGGTTGACGCAGTCCGGATCGTTCGGATCAACCGAACACCAGCCGATGAACCGGTCGGCATGCTGCTTAACGAAGTTCGCGATCAGCTCCTGATCGGCGTTGATTCCGCAGAACGGCGCCACGATCCCGAACACGATCACCTTGTCGGCGTCGGCGGTCGCGGCCAGCAACTGATCGGGACGCGAATCGAACGCGTTCCGCTGCTGAACTTCGCTGCCCGCGAAGTACACGTCCGGCGAGAGCTTCATTTTCGCCTTCTTCGCTTCCCAGGCGAACTCAACGAATTCGTCGGACAGGTGGTCGGGATACCACATCAGGTTGGTATGCGTGTCGAAGAGCATGATTGACGGCTCGTTCAGGGTCAGAATGTCTGACACGATCGGTGATCGCGCGTCCGGAAGTCAAACCCGCGTGCGGAGATGTCTCGCGAAACAGGAGTTTCGAGGCAGTGCGTTCCCGAATGAAATTCGGGAACGAGGACGGTGGCCACGGCAGAGCGCGACTTCAATTCCGGTGCGCGACGACTTAGATTGACGTCGTTACCGCTCGCCGCAGGGAGTGCCGAGATGCCGCCGAAGACTCAGGAACTGCTGGAACTGCTGACGATTGTCGAGGACGCCGGGCACGCGGGCGATCTGTCCCCCGCTGCGTGTCAGAACCTCTCGCGCTGGCTCAAAGAGCCGCAGTATGCCGCCTACCGTGACGATCTGGCGGCGCTCGTGACCGACCGCAATTTCAATCAGTTGGAGGATCTGTTCTGGCAGGAGATCCCGTTCGGTACGGGTGGTCGTCGCGGGCCGATGGCGGAATTCGGCTCGGCCACCATCAATGACCGCACGATTGCCGAGTCCGCACATGGTCTCGCCGTCTACCTGAAGCAGGCGCTCCGCAAGCCGGGCGGATCCGCCGTCGTCGCCTGTGATACGCGGCGGCGTTCTCAGGAATTCGCCGAACTCACCGCCACCACGCTCGCCGCCCACGGACTGAAGGTCTACCTGTTCGAGTCGTTCCGCTCGACGCCGGAGCTGTCCTTCGCCGTCCGACATCTCAAGTGCGACGTCGGCGCGATGATCTCGGCCTCGCACAATCCGCCGGCTGACAACGGCATCAAAGCCTATTGGAACACCGGCGGCCAGGTCCTCGCGCCGCACGACGCCGGGATCATCCGCTGCGTCGAACAGGCGGCCGAAATTCCGAAGATGAATCTGCGGCAGGCCATTGATATCAACCGGATTGAGATCGTCGGCGCCAAAATTGACGAAGCGTACTGGTCCGCCGTGCTCGCGATGAGCCTCTCCAATGAGCGCGACCTGCCGGTCCTGTATTCGCCGCTGCACGGCGTGGGAGAGACAGCCTGCTGGCGGATTCTGACCAAGGCCGGATTCCACGGGGCGCAGATTTTCGGGCCGCAGCGGATTCCCGATGGCAGTTTTCCGAACGTGCCGCAGCACCTGCCGAATCCCGAGCGGCCGCAGGTTTTCGAGCCGATGTTCCCGCACGCGCGACAGATGCAGGCGGCCGTGCTGATTGCGTCCGATCCGGACGCCGACCGTATGGCGGTCTGCGTCCGCAATCCGGCCGGCGAGTACGTGCACCTCAGCGGCAACCAGATCGGCGCGCTGCTGGTCGACTACATCCTCCGCAAGCGGGCCGAACGCGGCGATCTGACTCCGCGCCATTACGTCGTCGAAACGCTGGTCACGACGCGGTTGCTCGGTGCGATTGCCAGGTCGCACGGTGTGCGCGTCATCGACGACCTGCTCGTCGGATTCAAGTACATCGCCGAGACGATGGACGCCGAAGGCCCGGACCAGTTCGTGTTCGGAGCGGAGGAATCGCTCGGCTATCTGGCGGGCACCTACGCCCGCGACAAGGATGCCGGCATCGCCACGCTGTACCTGGCGGAATGCGCCGCCGAGCTGCGCCGCGACGGCCGCACGTTGCTGGACCGGCTGGACGAGCTGTATGCCGCGCACGGCTACTATGCCGAATCTCAGGTGTCGCAGACGTGCGAAGGCTCCGAAGGGAGCCGGCAGATCGCGCAGCTGATGTCGGCGTTCCGTCAGTCGCCGGCGGCCGAGCTGGGGGGCGTGTCGTTTTCGCAGGTCCACGACTACCGGCAGCACGAAACGCGCAGCATACCCGACAATTCGAAAGTGGCCGACCTGCCGAAACCCAGCGGCGATCTGCTGGTGTTTGATTCTCATTCAGGCGACACCGACGTCCGCGTGGCGGTGCGTCCCTCGGGAACGGAACCGAAGATCAAATTCTACCTGTTTGTCCGCACCGGCGTTGCTGGCCGGTCGGCGCTCGCTGAGGCCAAATCCCGCGCCACTGCTGTTCTCGACCGCGTTGCGGCCGGATTGCAGGACTGGATGAAGGCGGAGTTGTCGCGGACAGCGTCATCGGGCGCTTGAGGACTCCCAGACCGGCGACTGGCGGGAATCTGCAAAGTCGCGCTTGACTCTCCCCTTGCTGGAGGCCGTAACCTGCTGTCGTGTCGATTTCGCGGCAAGGACACCGGCATGTTCAGCATCGGCGAGTTCTCGAAGATCACGGGGCTGACCGTCAAGACGCTGCGGTTCTATCACGAACGGGACGTCCTCGTCCCCGCGCGTGTCGAGGCCGCGACCGGTTACCGCTCGTACGACACACACAACGTCGAGACCGCACGGACAATCACGGCTCTGCGCGAGTGCGGATTCAGCCTGGAGGTCATCGCAGCGATCCTCACGGAGCACGCCGACGATGCGGACCTGCTGACATTCCTTGAGCGCCGCAAGCAGGCACTCGCCGAACGAATGGCCCGCGACCGCGACGTCGTGTCCGTCATTGACCAGATCATTCACCGTGAACGGGAGGCTCGAACCATGTTGCAGCAGCAGTCGTTTCCTGTCGAAGAAAAGACCTTGCCCCCGATGCTCGTGGCCGGCATCCGCATGCAGGGGCGCTATGAACAGTGCGGCCAGGCCTTCGCGAAGCTCGGCCGGGCCCTCGGGCGCTGCATCTCGGGCAAGCCGCTGTGCCTGTACTTCGACGGCGAATACCGCGAAGAGAACGCCAACTTCGAGCCGTGCCTGCCGGTGCGACAGCCTGTCGATACGGAAGGCATCGACGTCCGCGAAATTCCCGGCGGCCGCTGCATCTCGCTCGTTCATCGCGGACCGTACAATGAGTTGGGCCGTGCCTACGGCCGGCTCCTGCAGTACGCCAAGGAGCGCGGTTACTCGATGCAAGTGCCGACGCGCGAGGTGTACGTCAAAGGCCCGGGTATGTTTTTCAAAGGCAATCCGAAGAAGTATCTGACTGAAATTCAGATCCTGATCGAAGAGTCGGGACATGCCCCGTAAGAAACCAACCTGGCGTGAAAAGCTGCTCGACAGCAAAGGCCACCCCACCGTTGCGCCGGTGAGCGAGAAAATGTCGCAGCGCTGGGGCGAAGGACTGATGGTGATCCCGGCCCCCATCGAAGTCGACGAGATCATGCGGACGGTCCGCAAGGGGCAGCTGATCACGATTGACGGCATCCGCAGGCGGCTGGCGGCCAAGCACAAGGCCAACTTCGCCTGCCCGATCACCACCGGCATTTTCGCCTGGATTGCCGCTCACGCCGCCGATGAAGCTGAGCGCGAAGGAAAACGCCGCATCACTCCGTACTGGCGCACGCTCAAAGCCGGCGGTGAACTGAACCCCAAGTATCCCGGTGGCCTCGACAACCTCCGCTCCCGCTTGGAGGCTGAAGGGCACACGGTCGTGCAGCGGCGAAATCGGATGTTTGTTGAGGATTTTCAGTGACGGCGGCGGGGCAGATCGACCCCAGACATACGATGCGGTACATCTATTTGGAACCGGTTTCGGATTGCGCGCCGGCGGCGTCTTTCGCTTTGTCCCGGTCGCCGTCTGCAGTCACCGCGTCCGTCGCGCGCTCCTCGAAGTTGATGTCGATGCCGCGCTGGTAGAGCGGGAGATGGCGGTAATAGACTTCGAGGGTCATCACGGCCATCGACGTCATGTACACGCGCCCCCCCGTGGCGCCGTGCCGGTCGCCGGGGCTCCAGCTTCCGGCGGCGTGGCCGTCTTTTTCCTGCGTGACGATCAGCCAGTCACGCATCTTCTCGTTCCACTGTTTCCAGAGCGTGTCGCCGCCGTACTGGTGCATGAACTGCGTGGCGTAATAGTCGTAGTAGATGTCGTCCCTGGAGGGACCGATGCCGGCCAGGGTCAGCGCGCCCCGGCGGAACAAGTCGCGGGTGGTGTCGGGCTGCAGGTACATCTTGCACAACAGGCCGATGGCGGTCGTCGACGGCCGCGGGTTGGAGCTCATGTATCCGTAGCCGACGTCCCCCGGGGCCTGCACGCTTCTGAGAAATTTCAGGGCGTTGGGGATCGTCGCGCGGGGCACGTCGAGGCCGGCGACGCGGGCGCTGGTGAGGGCCATCGCCTGCCAGCCGACGACGGAGGTGTCGCCCGGAGCTTGTGGCTGATAGCGCCATCCGCCCCCCTCGGGATCCTGCGACCAGGCGATGAAATTCACGCCTCCCTGCGCAGGCTCGCGCAGCCGCGGGTCGCGGGTCATGGCATACGCTTCCGAAAGGGCCATCGTTGCGATCGCGTGCACGTACATCTGCCCCGTGGGCAGCGAACCGTCGCGAAAGTCGATCCCGTATCCGCCGGGGCCCGGATGGAGGTCTGCAATCAAGTAGTCCAGCCCGGTCGCAACTTGCCGCTGGTACCCCCCCTCGTGGTGCGTGTGTCCAGCCCCGAGAAAGGCCAGCAGGGCCAGTCCCGTGGCGCCGATTTCGCAATCGAACAGCATCGGCGATCCGGGGTGCGTGCAGGTGGCATCGCACTGCTCAGTGAGGTGGTTGAAATTCCAACTGCCTCCGTCGTGCTGGTGGGCGGCCAGCCAATCTAACCCAGCCTTCACGGCAGCCTCGCTGGCTTCGTTGCCGCCGAAAGCTTTCAACAGTCCGGACCGCGCCGTGGCCGAACGGCCGTCAAACTGCGACTTCAACCGTTCCAGTCCGGCGTCGGTACCTGTCTTCGCTCCCGGCTCGCCGCGGCGTCGCTGTCCTCGGGACTTTGCACCCGCCGGGGCATCTTGATTCCGCGGTGCACGGGCCGGTCGCGCATCCGGGCCTACGGCAGCCCGCGATGATGATTCGAGCAATGTCGAGACCGCACGCGCCGTCACCGTACTGCTGAAAGCGCGGCTGTCATCCACCGATTTCGATCCGAATTCCTCAACGCCCGGTGAAATGCTGTCGTCCCCGTCTTCGGGGGACGGGTCGCCCAGTTGCGTGTCGACAAACTCCACGCTCAGTGAATCACCCTTTCCCGCGGTGCCGAGGGGCAGGTCGGACAGTCCCGTGCCGACAAATTCCGCGACAATCTCGTCGTTGCCGGCGATCCTGTCGTACCGGAAGATAATCAGCGCCAGCAACGCCAACAGCACGGCATGCAGCAGTGCGCTGGCCGTGTAGAACTTGAACGCCCGGCGACTCTGTTGGAGCCATTCTCGGACGAGTTGTCGCCAGTGCCGGCGTCGGAGTTGCTGCGCCTTGAGCCAGGCGAGCCGCGAGTGCTGTTTGACCTGGGCGACAACGCCGGGCGGTCTTTGCACTTTGAACGATCCGCGCCGGGTCGACATTGCTGCGGGCAGAAGGGAGGGGATGCGGGGGAGTCACCGCGGCCCGCTGTATTCTAGCGTGCGGCTGCCCACGCTCAAGAATTTTGCTGGCAGAGGCTGCGAGGACCGCCGACGTTCGAGAATCTGGCGCGGGTGCGCAGGCCTGCCTTAGAACGTCTCTTGATGCCCCGGCAGCGACCCGCTGCGCGAATCATGCACGCAGCGCGATGCGTACGGAATTGGCAAGAATGCCGCTCGTACAAGCAGGGCAATTGATGGCCGCAGTATCGCGTGCTGAGCGACGATTCCGGAAATCTGGCGAGTCAGCGGACCGTGCAGCAGGCTCCAATCAGAGCCGCGCCGAGAATGGCCGTTTCATCGACGATGGTGGAAGTCACGAGAAAGCCCCCGAGTGACCCGAGGAAGCCACCGCACACTGCGCCAACGGCAGCACTCACCAAGGCAGTGCCTAAACGAGATGAAATCCGGCGTCCCATGATCGGCGTCCCCGGCATCCTATGTTCGGTGTCCCTGGATTCGAGCACGCGAGACAGAGAGAGCAAACGTCATGCCACAGATCGCGGGGACACAGCTGACGGCGAGAGGGAGTGGCGGCTTCGACAGCGGCCGGCGTGCGATCGAGTCCGCAGCTCAATGGCGGACGCGGTTCACGCGGCCTCTTGCGGCTGTGCCGCCCAGACGCGGGGACGTCTGGGCCACTCGCGGGGGCGTCTCGGCCACTCCGCGGCTGCCGTGGTGCTAGACTGAACAAGACCAGGATCGATCCGTCTGCGGAAAGCAGGAGACGATGAGTACCGACGAAAATGCAGTGAACCGTTCAGAACTCTCCGCAGCGGACGTCACGAGGGCGCCCCAGAGGCGGCTCATCGCGTTGGTCGTCCTGCATTTTCTGGTCGCCGCCATGCTGCTGTTGCTGCCGCTGGGATTCACTCATGGGCGATCGGCGGATGGGCCCAATGTGGCGATGCTGTCGGCGATGGTGTGTCTGCCCCTCGGACTCCTGTTTGCGTTCACGGGACGCGGAATCCTTGGCCGCAGGTCGTGGGCACGGCGCGTCGCGATGTGGCTGGATGGGTCGCTGGCTGCCACGTCGTTCATCGCGGCCCTGCTCATCGTGCTCGCTCTGTTGGTGAATCCGCCGCACGGCGGGCCCGGCTTCGGCGGGCTGGCAGCCGCAGGCGCAGTCATCCTGTTCGCGGTGTGGGTGGCGGTGCTCCTGGTCCATGGCGCGGTCTGGCTGGTGGCACTGCTGTTTCTGCGTCGGCCGTCCGTGAGCGCAGCATTCGCAGACCGTCGGCCGCTTCAATACTCGTGGCCTCGAATCGTGTTGACGTGCCTGTTTGCGGCAGCGTACCTGGGCGGCCTGCAACTGAGCGCCGCGTGGCATCGCGCCGAGACCGAACTGTACGCGATCGGTCTGTACGAAGCGCCCGGAAGCCGAGTCACTGCGACGCCAGATCGCGCCAACTTCGACGACGCGGCACTCCTGCGGGCGTCCGGGCGGATCCGCGACCTGTACTGGCAGCATCTGAATTTGTCGGACACGCGGATTACAGACGACGGCCTCGATTGTCTCAAGGACCTCTCTACGGTCGAGGACCTCGACCTGTCAGGCACCCAGGTCACGGGAGCCGGATTGAAGCACCTGGCCGCGCTGCCGAAGCTGCACGAACTACGCCTCAGCGAGACAGCAGTCACCGACCTGGGGCTCGCTGATCTCAAGAATCTGCCCGAACTGCGAGGCCTCGATCTCTCCGGCACCCGGATCACCGACGCGGGACTGCAGCAATTGGCGACCATGTCGAATTTGTGGGGTCTCAACCTCAGCCAGACAGAGATTTCGGACGTGGGAATCGCCCATTTGAAGGACCTGCCCGAGCTGCACGACCTCGATCTGTCGAGGACCAGGGTGACCGACGCGGGCCTCAAGCACGTGGCGGGGATGCCGAGCCTGTGGCGGCTGAACCTTTCTCAGACCACAATCACGGACGAGGGACTGCGGGAACTCAAGGGAGCCCAGTCGTTGATGTATCTGTTCGTATCAGGGACATCGGTGTCGGACGCCGGCGCCGCGGAGCTCCACGAATCGCTGCCGGGCCTGCGGCAGATTGACAGATCGCCGCCAGTGCCAAGCCCGTGACGCCCTACGGCAGAGCCGCGGGAATCGCAGCGGCACTGCCGGGCGAGCCAGCAGTGGCGCCCGGCGGCGTTGAGACTTCGTTGCTGTTCTGGCAACAATGGCGGACCACGCTACGCGGGAGTCGGCGTTGTCTCTGTCGGGCTTGCGGGTCGTCGGCGGATCCCATCTCAATTCGCCAGTTCTCTCAGAGGAGGCTTGAATGCGCTTGCGAACCAACGGCCTGCTGATTGTGGCGCTGGTTGTGCTCATCACCCCGGCGGCGCGAGCCCAGAGTTCGGGGAAGCCCAACATCCTGGTGATCATGGGGGACGATATCGGGTGGTTTAACCCGAGCTGTTACAACAGCGGAATCATGGGCTATCGCACGCCCAACATTGACCGGATTGCGGCCGAAGGCGCGCGGTTCACCGACTGGTATGGGCAGCAGAGCTGCACGGCCGGGCGGGCGGCGTTCATTACGGGCCAGTCGCCGATTCGCACGGGGCTGACCAAGGTCGGCCTGCCGGGGGCGGACATCGGACTGCAGCCGGAGGATCCGTGCGTGGCCGACTTCATGAAGAACCTCGGCTATGTCACGGGGCAGTTCGGGAAGAACCACGTCGGCGACCTGAACAAGTTCTTGCCGACCGTGCACGGGTTCGATGAGTTCTTCGGGAACCTCTACCACCTCAACGCCGAAGAGGAGCCGGAGAACCCGGACTATCCCAAGGATCCAAGGTTCCGCCAGAAGTTCGGTCCGCGCGGCGTGCTGCACTGCTGGGCCACCGACAAAGACGATGCGACCGTTGATCCGACGTACGGCCGGGTCGGCAAGCAGAAGATCGAGAACACCGGGCCGCTCACTGTCGAACGGATGAAAACGATCGACGACGAGTTCACCGATGCGGCGCTCGGGTGGATCGAGAAGCAGGCCAAGGCGGGTAAGCCGTTCTTCTGCTACTACAACTCCACGCGGATGCATGTCTTCACGCATCTCAAGAAAGAGAGCGAAGGCAAGACGGGACTGGGCCTGTATCCGGACGGCATGGTCGAGCACGACCGCACGTCGGCCAACTGCTGAACAAGCTCGACGAGCTGGGGATCGCCGACAACACGATCGTCGTCTACACGACCGACAACGGCGCCGAGGTGTTCACCTGGCCCGATGGCGGGGCGACGCCGTTCAAGGGGGAGAAGGCGACCAACTGGGGAAGGGGCTTCCGCGTGCCGACGTGCATCCGCTGGCCGGGCGTGATCAAACCCGGGCAGGTCATCAACGACATCTGCGCCCACGAGGATCTGATCCCCACGTTCGCCGCCGTGGCCGGCGAACCGGATCTGGTCGCCAAGGTGAAGCAGGGATACGAGGCCAACGGCAGGAAGTTCAAAGTCCACCTCGATGGCTACAACCTGGTGCCGTTCCTCAAGGGAGAGTCGAAGGAATCGCCGCGGAAGGAGTTCATCTACTGGTCGGACGACGGCGACTTGATGGCGATCCGCTACAAGGAATGGAAGGCGGCGTTTCTCGAGCAGCACACCGAGATCTCGGCGAAGATGCCGGTCGGCGTCTGGCAGGGGCAGTTCACGCATCTGCGCGTGCCGAACCTGTACAACCTGCGGTCCGATCCGTTCGAGCGGGGCCCGACGAGCATCTATTACCCCGACTGGCAGGTCCGGCGGGTGTTCGTCCAGGTCCCGATGCAGGCGTTTGCGGCGAAGTGGCTGGCGACGTTCAAGGAGTTTCCGCCGCGGCAGAAGCCGGCGAGTTTCAACCTGGATGAGGTGATGCGGAAGATGACCGAGGAGTCGGCGGTGGGTAAGTAGCCGAGTTCGTGTCTCGCCGTGCCGGTGATTGTGAGGCAAAGGGTGCCGCCCCGTTGGGGCTGCGCGGTGGGTGGGGCCGAGACCGTGGGCTGACGCCCACGGCGACATCGTGTCGCCGCTTCGCGGCTGGCGGCGGTTGGCATTCTCGCTGCGGCAGCGTGCGTGGGGTCAGGCTGCGATGATTGGCGTGAATGACGCGCAGCGTGCCGATCGCGGTCTGCCCCAGCGGATTGAGGCACAGACCGCGTTCGCTTGCGGCGATCTGTCGAGGGAGTCGATCGTGAACGCAAAGGGCCTTTGCGGCGGATCGACCGCAACCATCCTTGTGATTGGTCAATGAGACGAGGGTGAAAATCGAAGCGGTCGGTGATCACAGGCACCCGGTAGAGGAGCACACGAAAGCTTTTGCAGGTGCTCAACTTGTTCTCGATCGGCGTTTGACAACCAGGCCCACGGCGACCAATGCCAGGATTCCGAGGCTTCCGATGAGAAACCACCAGTACGAGACTTGCCGAGGCTCGTTGATCGACACCGCGTTGTCGAGCGCCGCCCGATTTTCAGCGTCCATGCGGTCATCGTAGGCGTCCTGGCGTTCGGCAGACTCCTTCCCGGCCTGCGCGCACTGCTCGTAGAGTCCGGCGAGATCGCTCGGAGAAATCGAACGATCGTGGTCGATCGAAACCCATCCAATCCGGCTGGGTGTATACACGGTCGCTCCTTCCGCGAGAGCGAGCTGAAAGCGATCGTCGTGCGGCTCCTGGTCGACATCGAGCGAAGTCACTTTCATTCCGATCGCCAGGTGCGGACCAGCTCCGTCCGGATCGAGGACGCACACCGAGCGCAGCGGGAACCAGCGTCCGCCGGAGCACTCGCGTGCTTCCAGCAGGTGCACCGCAAATCGCACGCGCCCATCGTTCTCGAAGTACGTCCATTGAACGGGCAGAAAGCCACGTTCCGGATCGAACACGTACCTGGAAATCAGTCCCCCTCCCGCGTGCCCAACGGTCACCGCAGCGCACTTCGCAGCGTTGGTTGTTTCCGGCGCTGCGACAGTCCCGACAAAGCGTCCACTGATGCAATCCCGCAGCATCCTGTCGGGACCGGACTGTTCATCGGCCCCCATGAGGTCCAGATTGAAGGGCGTCATTCGAATTCCAGCGGCATCCGCATCGCCCGGCCCAAAGAGATTCCCCACTCGAAAAAAGCGGCCGTACTGGAGTGAATGCTGCGAACCGCGCAAGTAACTGATGTCATTGCCTTCGAGGGGATGCTCGGCAAAGGCCGCTGTCTGCGGAATCCGCGAGATGGCCTCGATTTCGGCGCGCACTCTCTCAGCCACTTCTGGAGAACACTGCAAGTCGTAGAGCACCCGGTCTCCAGAGACGACCCACTCACCGTGCTTTGTCGCAAAAGGGGGGACTGCCTCCATGAACCGAAGTTTCATGGCATCGTCGAGCGACGCGACTTTGCCAATCGTGCATTCAAAGCGACAATCAATCGTCGGGAACGAGTTGCGGTTTTTCGAATAGCCCTCCGCCAGGGCGCGCAGCTCCTCGTTCTGATTATCGGCGGGCTGCGACGAGAGAATCGCGCCCGTTCCCAAAGCAGCAGCCACCGCAACCGCCAGCACCGCCCACTTGATCTGGGACGCAACGAACATTCTTCCAAGTTCTCTTTTCGCGAGCGCTGCGGCGTTCACGGATTGTCCGGCCGTAAGATCGCCGGCAGCAAACCTGGAGGCGGCCTGTGCGGTGGAGATGGCCGTCGTTTCCGAAATCCCCGCCTGGGCAATTTCCTGGGCAAGCTGACCAGCGTACAACGCCGCTGGAAGCACCAATCCACGCCGCGCCAATTTCCCGAGCAGCATGTCGCGGGCACGTTCCAGGCGTCCCTTGACCGTTGTCTCATTGAGTCCCAGCTCAACGGCTGCCTGGCTCCGGGACCTTCCCTGCAGGTAACAGAGAACAAGCGGGGCGCGGAACTTGTCCGGCAGACGGTCGAGCTCCTGATAGAGGATGCTCTCGATCTCCCCTGAATCCGGTTCGGCTGCGGGCGAGGATGCCACCACATCGTCGTCGGCCAGCCGCAGCGTCCGTTTGCTTGCCAGCCGCCGATTGTCGCTGCGGGCGATTCGAACGGCCGCGCCGTACAGCCAGTTCGCGAGACATCCGTGCCAGCGGACGTGCCCGGCCTTGCGCGCGATGAGCATAAACACCGCCTGACACGCATCTTCTGCGTCATGCTCGTTTTTCATGATCCGGCGGCAGATGCGGAGCACCATCGGGGCGTGACGCGAGACCACCACGGCAAACGCCCGCTCATCGCGATTCGCAGCAAATCGGCCGATCAGCTCCCGATCGTTCAACGCGCTCAATTCTGTCAGCGCGGCTTCCGCGACACCGTGATCCATGAGAACTCAACTGCTGAATGGAACTGTCTGAGAGTAATTGTCTCGCCCGAAGGATTCGGCACGTTCTTTCTGAAGTTTTCCCAAAAATTCCGACCGACGCCGCTGTTCCCGATGACGGCGGGTTGGCTGGGGTCAGCCTGCGACGCAGCGACACTGCTGGGCGGGCAGCACTGAGACCCGGCGCCCGATGGTACGCAGACCGCAGGTTGGTGGGAGTCACATTTGACGACCGACGGGTGGCACAGCATCGCAGAAGCTGTGTGCCCAGGCATCGGAAACCGCAGGACCAGCGCAGAATCTGGCGGGCCGCGTCGGTTGTCGATGGGACGCACAAGACAGGTTTCCGATGCTCCGCACACAGGTTGTTCCAACCTGTGCCACCCGCCGTGCGGCGAAGGGTGTCGCCCCGTTGGGGCTGCGCGGTGGGTGGGGCCGAGACCGTGGGCTGACGCCCACGGCTACATCGTGTCGCCGCTTTGCGGCTGGCGGCGGTTGGCATTCGCGCTGCGGCGGCGAGGGTGTTTGGCGTGAATGACACGCAGCGTGCCGCTCGCAGTGTGGCCCCAGCGGATGGGGGGCACAGGAGCGCGTTCTCTGGGGACGATCTGCCGAGGGAGTCGATCGTGAACGCGAAGGCCTTAGGCGGCAGATCGCCCCTAGCCACCCTTGTGGTGCTCAATGAGACGTTAGTGATTCAACGCGGTCAGTGACCACACGCACCCGGGCGCGCTCCAATAGCGACTGGCATTGGAATCCAATCCATTGTTCCGCAGCTTCTCCGCCCAAAATGACCAATCGCCATTCGATTTGATTTCGATGTGGTCTCGCTCAGCCACCGCACGAATGATTCGACGAGCGAGGAATTCGAGTTCCAGTTCGTGACCCTTCAGTCCTTGCTCGGCAAAGTACGCCAGATCGCCCTCTTGGAACCGAAGGTTCGGGTTTGCTGGCGACACATCGAGTAAGAAGTGGCGTTTTGCCAGTTCATGGATCTCGGCAGGCCGAGCTTGCGGCGGTCCATGCAGCAGGACGCTTCCTCAGCACTCCTTCCGGCATCTTAGCAACATCCAGCGTGAGGTCGCGCAGAGAGTTTCCCTCCGCGATGCATTGGACCCAGCCGTCCATGTCAACAATCGCTCGCATTGACTCGTCGCGCTCTCCCGCGGCATTTGGTGCCTGTTGAGTGTCGGCCGGCTCAGCCGGCTTGCTAACTGCCAAGCCTATGATGGTAATGCTAAACAGGCACAGGGTGAGTCTGGTACACATTTTGATTCTTACCTCAATATATGTTCTGGTGGGCAATGTGAAATCACGGTGCCAAGCTTTCAAGTAAGGAGACTTCTTCGCGAGAAGACCTGAATCACGGAGGGCGACGGCAGTAGGTGCGTTTTCTCAAGGCCGCTTGACGACCATGGTCTTCGGCCCCGACACGAGCACAACCTCCCCGTTCGTCAGCAGTCCGCTGTAATCGTTGAGCTCGCCTTCCAGTCGTTTTTTCGACCGTATGGCGACGACGTTAAATAGTTCTCCATTCGCCGCCGAGTATTCGCCCCTGCCGCCAAGAAACGCCTGCGCCGTCCAATCGCCCTGCAAGGGAATTTCGCTCTGTACGTGCCATGGTGTCTCGTTCAGCGATCGAACAAGCAAATAGAGTTTCCAGTCAGATCGGGGCACGCCATCGACATTCGGCTGCTCTGCTTCCGTGCAGTGACCATAGACTTGCACGACAACGTGTTCATCGCTGGAAGAGACCGGGGAGTCGCCCTCTGCGTCGATGTTGACTCGTGGTGTGACTTCGCTGCCGCTACGGCATGACGGTATTGATACCGCCAAACCAATTCCCAGTCCGGCGAGCAGCAGCGCCCCGAGGCCCAGGGTACGCCAACGCTCGTTTAGGTGCATATTCCGCGGCCTGACTGAATCGCCCGTATCAGTCCGTTCCCACTGTATTGTCGAGCGACTCGCGGTTGCGTGATGCTCACGACTCTCAGCAGGAGTTGCCCCGAAGATCGGTTCGCACTGACGTGTGCTCCTCTTGAGCGGAAACAACGGGACGTCTGCGATATCTCCACGCCGCGCATCGGGAGAGTGAACCTGTGGAAACACCGCCGCGCTGCCTTCGCGCTGCAAGAGCCGTTCACGCACGAGGTTCGTCACTTCGCGAAGACTTGCGAACTGCCTGTCAGGAACTCCATTCGCGTCGTCGCAGTGCAAGTCATTTAACACCTCAAGCAGAAATCCTGTGAAGTACGTCATTCCTCCGGGACCATCTTCGGCCCTAGAAAGCTGATCGCGGTCCGACGAGCTGAGGATTGCAACCCCACTTGTTGGCGTTTTGTTGTCGGCGAGCCTACTAAAGCCGACAGATGGCACCTCCCAGCACCGTTGTGCCGAAGCGGAAAAACACGCATCAAGTATCAAATACGTCCGCAGACCGCGGGCATGCTCAGCCAGCGTCTGCGACAAATTCACAGCTGACAAGGCGGTTCCCGGAATTAGGTTATCAAGCGTGAACGGTACGACGAAATAGTAATCCTGGTCGATGGCCTGCCCGTGACCGACAAAGTACAGAACGAGATCGGTAACCGGCGAGTTCTCTATTCGCGGCTGTTCAAGAAAACGTTTCACTTCGACGAGCAGGTCGCCGGGTGAGAGAAGGGAATCGAACAAATCTTTGACGTGTGATGGCGCGATTCCCCAACAATTCAGCAGGTAGCGATGAAAGGCATCCTTGGACCGTGCAATTCGCGCAGAGCAATCAGGGTGCTCGTTAAGGCGCGGCAATCCCGGATAAGTCGAACCACCAATAATGATGGCGAGCGTGCTGTCTCCTGGCATCGCATTAAACCGCGAAGGTGGCGAAAGCATCCAGTTCAAGGCGACGCCTCGCCTGGATGATTGATCTTGGCAGCCAATCGCACGAACCGAACGATCTGCTCGTCATTTGTGGTATGGTCGATCACCAGCGTCTGACCGCTGGCTGCCAATCGAATCTTCAGTCGAGGTTTGGACTTCAGCCATTCGAGTAAGTAGTAGGTTACGACCGGTGCGACGAAAGGAGTGCCCACTTTGATGATCTCCAGAAATGTTCCAACATCCAGTGCCGTCGGATCTTGTCGCTTTATCTCAACATCGAATTCGTTCTTTTCCGACTGCGCGTCGAGCATGTGTCGTCGCAATTCGATCGCTAGTTTACCCGCTTCCGGTAATGAAATGTCGACAAATGATAATTCGAGCGTGGTCATTGCTCAGGTTCCTGCGACGAGTCGAAAGGCGCCGGCTGTGCCGGCCGCTACTGGGAGACGCGTTCCACTCCTGACTCGGCCGGCACAGCCATCCCTAACGTGGTCACTTCAGCCACACATCGCCGCACACGTGCACCTCCAGCCCCAACTCTGACAGCGCCGCCGCTTTGATGCGGGCGGCGCGGTGGGCCTGGGCTTCATCCGGGGCGTAGACGACCTGGATGTGGTTGGACTGGTGGCGGGCCATCATCTGGTCGCGGGTGACTCCGTCGAAGACGGCGTGCATGATGGGCCACTGGGGGGTGGTTTCTTTCCAGCGGCGGTCGGTTTCTTCTTTCGGCAGGCTGACGATTTTGGCCGTGCCGATGTCGGCGTGGAGTTTTCCGCCGGCGACGAAGACGCGGCTCCAGACGATGTGGCCGGGCTTGCTGATGCCCTTGAGCGTGCCGCCGCCGAGGCGGAAGTACATCGGGGGCTGACGCTCGCTGCTGGCGCCTTTCCAGCCGTCGATGAAGTGGGCCGGCGGTGCCGCGCCGCTGATCAGCAGGACCCAGACGTAGTCGTTTCCAAAGGCCTGGCCCCAGCGGAGGTCGTGGAGCGTGTTCTCGGGGGCGAAGCCGAGCTGGCGCCAGAGCTTGTAGGTGACGAGGCCGTCGAGGCCGGCGCACTCGTCGACTTCGTTGAAGTGCGGGAGAGCTTCGCCGGCGTAGAGGGTGCGTTTGCCGTCAGCGCTTTTGACTGGCGGGCGGTCGACGTTGTTGAGCGTGCCTTCGGGGAGGTCGCTGGCGGGGGCGAGGTCCTGGAGGCCCTGCTGGTACTGGATGCCGATCGCGTCGCAGCCGAACGTGTCGGCGATGCGGACGGCGGCGATGTACATCTTGCACTGTTCGAGGACCTGCGGCTCGGTCAGCTCGGTGGCCTCGTCTTTGCCGTAGCGGAACTGGAGGCCTTTGTCCTGGTACCACTTGTAGACGGCCTGGGCGTCGGCGTCGGAGACTTCGCGCATGGCGGCGAAGAGGGCGGACTGCGAGAGGCGCTCCTTGAAGCAGCCGGTGGCGTGGAACAGGTCGTCGGGGATGATGGCGTTGAACATCCCCATGCAGCCTTCGTCGAAGACGCCGAGGATGGCCTTGTTCTTGCGGAACTCGCTGGCGAATTCGCGGCCGAGGCGGTTGTCCTCGGCGGGGATTTTGAGGCGGTCCAGGTCGCGGACGTGGGACGTGTCGTGCGTGACTTTGCCGGTGGCGAGCCATTCCTTGAGGCCGGCTTTGAAAAAGTCGTCGGTGAAGTCTTCGCTCCAGAGCGAGGAGTAGCAGACGCCCTGCTTGGTGAGCGAGGCGTTGAGATTGAGCAGGCCGACAAGGCCGGGCCACTGTCCGCTCCAGTTGGCGACGGTGAGGATCGGTCCGCGATGGGTGGAGAGGCCGGCGAGGACGTGGTGCGAGTACTGCCAGACGGCTTCGGCGACGATCAGCGGGGCGTCGGGGGGGATGTCGCGGAAGACTTCGATGCCCTTGCGCTGGGAGTCGATGAAGCCGTGCTTCTTGGATTCGTCATAGCGGTGGGCGCGTTTGAGCTGACGGTCTTCAGCGGCGAGGGCCTTGGCGATGGCGGTTTCCATGCCGGCCTGGGCGGCCCAGCAGACCTGATTGGCGGAGAGACGGAGGTCGCCGCTGGCGACGAGGTAGATGGGGGTCATGGGTTGTCGGTTTTCGGTTGTCGGTGAAAGGAAGGGACGCAGATGGCGCAGAGTTAAGAGATTTACGCAGAGAAGGGTTGGACCACAACGGGACGACGGGCACGACGAAAGTTGCGTGATTTGATGGACGGTCGACAGCTTTATGGGGCAACACCGTCGGCAGTTTATTCGCTTGGCAGGTTTTCTTCTGTTGGATCGACTTGGAAGCGCATGCCTTTCGGCGGTTGTCTTGATCGACGCAGCATCTCATTGAATGGCAACTGGGGCGGAGACAGTGGTGCGTTGAAGCCAATGAATCCGTGCGGCCGAGCTGGCATCATTACAGGCGGATTGACGGACCACCACAAGTCGCTGAGTGCATGTGCGCCGGGCAGATCCGACTCGCAAAACCGAAGGAGCGGCTTGAATACTGGACGCGTGGCTTCTGCGGTTGAGTTGCTGATGTAGTTGTCGAGCGCCAGTCGCGAAATCATCATCCAGGACGCGGCGTACCACGCCGGCAGCAGCACGATCGCTAAAGATATCCAGAGGATCCGCCTGACTATCCGTCGCTTGCGTGTCGTGGTCATGGCCAGAGAACCCCCGGCTCATTTTTCTGCGTAAATCTCTTAAATCTGCGTGATCTGCGTGCCGTTCTTTTCGTCCTCGCTAGCGCTTCGGGCTAGTGGCCGAGGATGCGGGTCAGGGCGCGGTAGTCGGCATAGATGGTGGTGTAGGTGCGGGCGGCGGTGGTGTTGGGGGTGATGGTGCGGGCATTGCCGGGGGGGGCCATGGCGATGATGGCGGCGTTGGCGTCGGGGAAAGCGCCGGCGGCGAGGGCGCCGAGGATGGCGGCGCCGACGGCGGGGCCCTGTTCGGTTTCGGGGACGAGGATGGTTTCGCCGAGGACGTCGGCGCAGATCTGGAGGAACAGCGGACTGTGATGCGGGAGGCCGCCGGTGGCGACGAACTTGCGGACGGGGACGCCGCCTTCCTTGAGGGTGTCGACGATCCAGCGGAGGCCGCAGGCGCTGGCTTCGAGGACGGCGCGGAAGACGTGCGCGGGTCCGTGGTTCATGGTGAGGCCGGTGAAGGCGCCGGTGAGGGCGCCGTCCATGAGCGGGGTGCGGCAGCCGTTGAACCAGTCGAGGCAGCGGACGCCGTCGGAGCCGGGGGGAGTTTCGCTGCTTCCTCGGAGAGCTTGGCGAAGTCGGCGTTGAGGAGTTTACGGACCCATTCGAAGGCGTCGCCGACGGCGGACTGGCCGGTCTCGTAGCCGTAGTAGCCGGGGACGATGCCGTCCTGCACGACGCCGGCCACGCCGGGGACGAGCTTGCCGACTGCAGAGTTGAGCATGTGGCAACTGCTGGTGCCCATGACCATGACGAGGGTGTCGGGCTCGGCGGCGCCGACGCCGGGGACGCCGGAGTGGGCGTCGATGATGGCGGCGCTGACGGGGGTGCCTTCGCGGAGGCCGAGCTTGTCGGCGAGTGTGCGGCAGAGGACGCCGGCCTTTTCACCCGGGGCGAGGAACTTGCCGGGCATTTTCGGCGACGACGTTGTCGGCTTCGGAGTTGAAGAACTGGAAGAAGTCGCGCGAGGGGAAGCCGTCTTCGCGGCTCCACATGCCTTTGTAGCCGGCCTGGCAGGTGGAGCGGGGGAGGTTATCGGCCGAGCCGCCGACGAGCTGCCAGACGAACCAGTCGCCCCAGCTTCGACCAGACTTCGGTGGCGTCGTAGACGTTAGGGGCGCCGTCGAGGGTTTCGAGCATCTTCGGGAAGAACCATTCCAGGCCGATGATGCCGCCGTAGCGAGCGAGCCAGGGTTCTTTGCGTTCGCGGGCGAGGCTGTTGATGCGCTCGGTCTGGTCTTTCGCGCCGTGGTGCTTCCAGAGCTTGGGCCAGGCGAACTTTTCGCGGGCCCAGTTGGGGTCGCTGCAGAGGGCGCGGCCGTCGGCGAAGGCGGGGAGCATCGTGCAGCTGGTGATCGACGCCGATGCCGATGACGTCGGCCGCCGTGGCGTTCCGCGCTGAGGCGTCGCCGTGGCTGGGCGGCGAGTCGATCCAGTCGTGCGGATGCTGAAGGGCGAAGTCGGGGGAGCTTTTCGTTCGTGCCGGGGAGGCGGTCGAGGATCTGGCCGTGTTCGTACTTGGCGACGGAGACGCCGCGCTCGCGGCCGGTGAGATCGACGAGGAGGGCGCGGACGCTCGATGCCGAAGTCGAGACCGAGCGAGAGTTGTGTGGGCATGCTGGTCGAACGAGAGGACGCAGATGGCGCGGGCCGAGATTTACGCAGATGTGAAATGTCCGCGTGGAGTCGATTCAGTACAGTGCGAACGAGAGATGGGGAGTCGTTGTTATTGGACTGATTCGTAGTGCGTGCTGCAACGAAGGCGATTGCAGGAGCCGCCGGCTTTAAGCCGGCGGTGCGGCGGGGTTAAACCCCGCCGCTCGCTGAACGGACTGGTGCGATGCGATTTCAGCAGCTGAAGCCGATGTTGCGGACGTGGGATCTGGCGGGGTCGGTCGCGTTTTATTGCGAGGTGCTGGGGTTCATGCGCGTGGCGCGGAATGATGAGTGGGGGTGAGCCACGATGCGGCGAGGCAGCAGGGTCGTACTGTCGGGACCGAACAGGCATGAGGGGACACGGCGGCGTTTTCAGGGGTCGCTGTACATCACGTGCGATGATGTGGTCGCGGTGTGGGGGGCGGTCAGCGGGCGGGCGAAGGAATTGCTATCCGATCAGAAAGCTTTGAGTACGGGATGCGGGAGTTCGGGATTTATGACAACAACAGGTATCTGCTGCAGTTCGGGGCCGTGATTGCGGAAGTGGGTGAAGGAAGCGGGAGCCACCGGGGCGCAGCGATCACCGAGAAGGTCTGAACGCAGGAACGGCAGACACTCTCCCGTTTCAGCAGACTGAATTCGGGCCGCGTGTGAACGCCAATTCCGGCAGCACCGCTACCGGCCGTGGTATGATGTGGGTATAGCGCCGAGCAGTTCCATAGCTCGTCTGCGGGACCTCCCACTCGCCTACGCGAGGCAGAGGAGCACGAAACCATGCGTCATTTGCGCTGACCGATGATTCTCGCGATTGCAGCACCGACACTGGCTTATGCTTGCGTATCGGCAGCAGTGCCGCTGCGATTGATGAAGAGCAACGAATGTCGGCATTTGAGGCAGCCGCCCGGACGATCGCAGCCGGACCAGCTCAAAAGCTATTCGACGTGCTGCCCAAATCGTCGCATGTGGGAACGCTTACCAGCACGAAGTATTCCGGCAACGCCCAGTGCGTCGAGATGGTCACCTTCGACGCCCGGTATTTACTGCCTCTCTACTTCGTGACATCGATGACAGGTAATGAAGTGCATGAGGGCAAATAGTCGGAAGTCCGCCTGTACCGACGAGCCTGCTCCAGTGACGTACACAGCGCAGACGGAAAGCGGGAAGAAGCAGAGGTGCGAACAACCGACGGCAAGTCAGTTGTGCGATCTTCTCAAAGATCAGTACTTGGCCGACTTCTACGAAATCATCACGGGCCGCGCCCGGCGGTCTCGATATTCAGCACAAAGCTCATTCATCTGGATGCCTTATGAACGAAGCCTGAGTCGGCCGATCTGGCCGGATTAGTCGACATAACAAATGCGGGAGCTCGGACCTGCGGAGGTTGATACCCTCGCTGGCATTCGAGCTAGTAGATGTTACGGATGGCAGCGACTGTGCTTCAGATCGAAGCGGAACGACAGGCAAAAGCGCAGAGCTGGTGATGGGGTGCCTACCGGCTGAGCAGATCGGCTGGGGCAGTTTACGGCCTGCTAAGGTGGCGGTGGAGATTGCGGAGGGTGCGCGGCACCGGTACGAGTGAGCAGCGGGTGCGGTTTGGGGATCCGGCGATCGGGACAGGGAGTTTCTTTTCGGCGGCGATGAAGGTGTTTGGCCGGAGGCGGATGGCGAGTGCGTGCGGGGTGGAGCTGGATCCGATGTTCACCGCCGCGGAGACGGCGATCACTGGTCGGCGGCCGGGCTGGAGGTGGTGACGGGGATTTCCGCGCGGGTCGTGGCGAATGGGGTGTGTCCGGCGGCGCTTGGATGTGGTGCTGGCGAATCCGCCGTATGTGCGCTTATCCACCATCACTGTCGCAGGAGGAGAAACAGCGGTTACAACGGCTGGTGGAGGGAGTTGACCGGCGTGCGGATCAACGGGCTGGCAGGGCTCTATGTGTGTACTTCCTGCTGCTGGCGACGGCGTGAAGGATGGCGGAGGAGGGGGTGGCGGCGTGGCTTCCGATCCCGTCAGGTTCATGGACGTGAACTATGGGGGCGGCAGCACGAAGGAGTTTCACAGCGACTCGCGTGACGCTGATCCGTGTGCACCGGTTTGAAGCGGAGGATGTGCAGTTCGGGGACGCGGCAATTGTCATCGGTCGTCGTGCTGTTTCGGAAGTCGCGGCCGGCGGCGCGACAGGTGGTGGAGTTCACGCGCGGAGGGCGTTGAAGCCGCAAGCGCGGGAGCGGGTGGGGATTGAGGAGTTGCGGCGGACACGGCGAAGTGGACGGCGCATCCTCGTCAGACAGTACTGGGTCGCGCGGGGTCGAGAGTTTGATGACGTTGTGTTGGCGGACCTGTTTCGCATTCGGCGCGGCATTGCGACCGGGTGTCAGAAGTATTTTGTGCTGGAGCGGGAGCGGGCCTGGATGCTCGGGCTGCCGGAGGAGTATCTGCGGCCGATGCTGCCGAGTCCGCGGATGCTGAAGGCGACGGTCATCGAGCGGGCGACGACGGTTATCCGCTGCTCGACCCGCAACTGTGCGTCATTGACTGCGACCTGGCGGAAGAAGGCCGTTGCGGCGGTATCCGGCGGCAATGGGAATATCACGAGCCGGAATGAAACGGGAGTGCATAAGTCGTATCTGGCGGCACCACGGCGGCCATGCCCCGCCGGTATCGGCAGGAGCAGCGGGAGCCGGCGCCGTTTCTGTGCACGTACATGGGTCGCGGGGCGGAGGAGCGGCGGCCGTTCCGGTTGTGTGGAACCGCTCGCGGGCGACGGCGTCCGAAATCTGTATCTGCTGATGACGCCGGTCGGCGCTCTGCAGGCGATGCTGGAACGACATCCGGAGCGCGCCGCTGACGTGCACGCACTGCTGAATGCGATTACGGGTGATGAACTGCGCGCGGCTGGTCGGGTTTATGGCGGCGGGCTGCATAAGATTGAACCGCGGGAACTGGCGCGACTTTCAGCGTCGAGATTCGTTGAGACGTGGAAGGAGTTGAACCACGGAATACACGGAAGCAACGGAAGAAAAAGGGGTACCGCTAATAAACGCTAATTAACGCTGATTTGGCCGACATGCGACGTCTCACTCGGCTTCGGAAGAATGTCATTAGCGTCGATTAGCGTTTATCAGCGGTCTGCTTTTTCTGTTCCGTGATTTCCGTGTATTCCGTGGTTCTCCTCGTAGTGCAAGCGGTCTCGATCCGGTTGGTTCGCTCGCATACAATCGGAGGCTCTGCGAGTCCGGTTTTTGTGCCCTCATTGATCGATTTCCGGTCGAGGTTGTGGCTATGCTCCGTGCGCGGTGCCAATCGGCGGTCCCTGTGCTGTTCGTCGGCCTGTGCTGGTCTGGCCGGTGGCGGCCGATGCCCAGTTGGATGGCCTCAGCAAGTTCAAGCTGGGGGGGGGGGGGGAGGCGGCGGGGCAGGAGGCCGACAGTCACTGCGCTGACGCCAACGGAGGCGAAGCCGGGCGAAGAAGTGACGCTGGCGATTCGCGTCGAGCTGCCGGAGGGGAGCAGCACGTATTCACAGGATCCGTCGTTTGAGAAAACCGACGGTCATCACCGTGTCCGAGTCGCCGGGACTGGAGCCGCTGGGGGAGGGTTTCACGCCGGACCGCGCGGAGAGAAAGTACGACACGGAATTCAAGAAGGAACTGGAGGAGAAGTAGACTGTCACCTGGTCGCGGAAGTTCCGGCTTGGCGAGCGAAGCCGGAGGCGGTGTATGTGCGCGGGCAGTTGAGTCACCTGGTGTGCGATGAGACTTGCCGGCCGTACAAGGATGAGATTGCCGTCAGCCTGACGGGCGGGCCGGTGCCGCCGCCGAGGCCGGCGGGTGCTGACACGACGGCTCCCGCGGCACCTCCGGCGAATGCGCTGGCCGGCGCGATGACGACGGCGACGGTGAAGTATGAGGAAGTGAAGGTCCCCACGTCGAAAGTTGCCGGGCAGACGGTGGAGGACCCGGTCACGCTGACGTTTCGACTGGAGCCGCAGCAGGCGAAGCCTGGCGAGGATGTCACGCTGACGATCGAGATGGCGATCGGCGAGGGGTGGCACTCGTTCAGTCTGAAAAAGAAGCCCAAGGTCGGCACTCAGACCGTCATCACGCTGGACACACTGCATCACCTGGAGGTGCAGCGTGAATTCACGGAATCGCCCGATCCGCAACTTTATGAGGGGACGGAATACGTTCACTTTGACCGCGTGACGTGGACCCGCAAACTGCGGGTGACAGAAGAAGGCGGTTACGGTGTGGCGGGGTCGCTGAAGTATGCGATCTGCGACAAGAGCCTGTGCAAGCCGCCGAAGAAGGTGGCGTATTCGCTGGGCGTGGTTGCAGCAGCGCCGGGGGGAGCGCCGGTCGCCTCAGCGGCGAGCGCGACTCCGACGCAGAATGCGACGACGGGGGCAGCACAGTCCGCCGGTCAGTCGGTCGAGATCGCACCGTTCGAGCTGGCGGAAGATGCGCCGTCCGAGAGTCTGCTGATGAATCTGTTGTTTGCGTTTCTAGGCGGCCTGCTGCTGAACGTCATGCCGTGCGTGCTGCCGGTGATCGCGATCAAGGTGTTGAGTTTTGTGCAGCAGGCGGGGGAGAGCCGGAGCCGGATCCTGGCACTGAACGGGGCTTACACGGGCGGCGTGGTGCTGGTGTTTCTCTCGCTGGCGGGGCTGGCGGTGGTGCTGGGGCAGGGATGGGGCGGGCTGTTCCAGAACGAGCACTTCAGTTTGTTCATGGCGGCGTTTGTGTTTGCGATGGGGCTGAGTCTGCTCAGGGTATTCGAGATTCCGGTGCCCGGGATGGTCGGGTCGGCAAGCGGGTGGCGCGCCATCGGGAAGGGACTGTTTGGCGCGTTTGCAACGGGAATCTTTGCGACGCTGCTGGCGACTCCTGCACGGGGCCGTTCATGGGGACGACGCTGGCGTGGTCGGTGAAACAGTCGGCCGGGGTCGTATTTCTGATCTGGGGCGTGATGGGCTTCGGGATGGCGTCGCCGTACCTGCTGCTCGGTGCGTTTCCGCAGCTTGTGAACTGGCTGCCGCGGCCGGGGATGTGGATGGTGCGGTTCAAGGAGTTCGCTGGATTCGTCCTGATGGGGGCGGTGATCTGGCTGATCAGTTCGCTGCATGCCAATCTGCTGAAGGATTCCAACGCTGGTGATTCTCGTCGGGATCGCACTCGGATTGTGGATGGTGGGCAACCTGTACGACACGGCGTCCACGGTCGGGCACAAGTAGCGTCGTGCGTTAGCCTGGTCGGCCCTCGTGGTCGGATTCGGCTGGAAGCTGCAGTACCGCAGCACATATCGAATGGGAGAAGACGTTCTCGACAGCGCTGGTTGGCTTGCGCGCCTTGAAGCCGGTCTGATCGGCTTTACGGCGGACTGGTGTTTCAACTGCAAGACGAATGAAGCCGTGGCAGCGGATCGTCCGGAAGCAGCCGAGTTTCTGCGGCAGCATGGGATTACTGCCATTCTGGCGGATTACACGGATGAATCTCCGGAGATCGCGCGCTGGCTGGAACTCTCCCGCACAGAGGGGGTGCCGCTGACTCTGATCTTCCCTAAGGGGCGATCAAATCGCGCGATCCCGCTGCGCGGGGTCTACACGCAATCGCAGTTGCTGGAGGCGTTGCGGGATGCGGTTGGTGGCGATCGTGCCGCGCAGCCAGTGGAAGTATCAACGGGTTCCACGACGGGTACGCCGGCGACGATTGCCAGTCCGGCAGGCGGGGCAATGGCGAAGTGACGGGGTACGCGTTGAGCGCTTCGGAAGGCTTGGGGCTGCAGCCACGAAGCGCATCGGCAGGTCAAACGGGGGTACCTTCGCTGCGTCCAGTCCGTTGCGGTCCGTGTGCATCGAGCGCACTATGGTTTGCTGCACCCCTCACCCCGAGCCTCTCCCCCGAACGGCGTTTTGCGTGAATTCATCGCGTTTCGCGGGTGAGAGGGGGAAGTTTCCGCCCGGCGGATGTTTTTCTCGGTCGAGCGCAGACGCATCTTCGATGCGTCGCTAATCGGGTTGCGATGCGCTGCCCTGAATCCTGAATCCCGAATCCTGAATCCTCGGCCTTGGCCGTACCGTGACCATCACGATGCCGATGGCGACGCAGGCGCCGGCGGCGAGGAGCCAGGGGGAAAGGGCGTCGCCGCGGAGCAGGACGGCCAGGGCGACGCCGAAGACGGGCGTGGCGAAGCTGAAGACGGAGACGAGCGACGCGCTGTGGCGCTGCAGGAGCCAGGCCTGGCCGGCGAAGCAGAAGCCGGAGACGGCCAAGCCGACGAAGAGTAGCGACCAGATGGTGGTCATGTTCACGCGCGAGGGGTCGATGGTCTCGAACGCGGAGCTGTAGGCGGCGAAGAGGGCGACGCCGATCACGTCGTGCCAGAGGGTGAGCGTGCCGGGGGGGACGGTGCGCACCGCGTGCTTGGTCTGGATCACTTTTACGCCGAGGATGAAGCCGCTGAGGAGCATGATGGCGTCGCCGAAGAGGGTCGGCGTGTCCATGCCGGTGCTGCGTTTCGCGGGAGCGGCGGTGCTGGAGACGAGGAGCAGGACGCCGGCCGCGGCGATGAACAGGCCGGCGAGCTGGCGGGCGTTCATGCGGAACTGGCGGGTGATGAAGTGTTCGTAGGCGGCGACCCAGAAGATGTAGGTGTTGATGAACAGGGAGGTGTGCGACGTCGTCGTGCGGGACTGGCCCCAGTTGAAAGAGGCGATCTGAAAGAAGAGCAGGACGCCGGAGATGATGGACGGGGACCACTGGTGGGGTTTGAGCCACAGCGGGGAGCGTTCCCACTGGCACCAGCCGATCATGAAGAGCGCGGCGAGGGCGAAGCGGAGACCGCCGACCGCGATGGGCGGGAGGGCGTCCATGGCGAAGGCGCTGCCGACGGCGGTGCCGCCCCAGAGGGCAGCGGTGAGGAGCGAGAGCGCGACGGCGCCGGCGCCGAAGTGGTGCGTCGGAGGATGCGGGAGCGCAGCGGGGGCGGCTGTGTGCGACGGATGCGAGTCGTCCACCGTCAAACGATCTCCGCCAGAGCGCTGAGGAGGCGGTCCACTTCTGCGGCCGTATTGTAGTGGACGAGGCCGATCCGGAGAGTGCCGTGGGGTTCGAGGGCGAGCGTTTCGGTCAGCGGCAGGGCGTAGTGATTGCCGGGCCAAGTGCAGAGGCCGCGTTCGGCGAGTTGGGTCGCCAGGTCGCGGGGGGATTTGACGATGTGCGTGACCGAGATGGTGGGGACGCGTTCGTGGAATCGGTCGGGGTTGGTGATGCCCCAGATCTTGAGGCCGGGAAAGCGCTGGAGTCCGGCGATCAGTTTTGCGCCGAGCTCGCGTTCGTGCTGGACGATGGAGGCGAAGGCGGACTTCAGTTGATCCCGCCTGGTGCCAATAGTTGACTGTCCAGCCTTGCCGATCTCCGCGATGTAGTCGATCGCAGCCGTGACGCCAGCGATGCCTTCGTGGTTCTGGGTGCCGGTCATCCAGCGTCCGGGGATTTCGTTGGCACAGGGTCGCAGCTTGTAGGGCTGGATCTGCTCGAGCAGGTCGCGGCGGCCCCAGAAGATGCCGACGTGCGGGCCGAAGAATTTGTAGGCGGAGCAGACGAGGAAGTCGCAGCCGATCGCCTTGATGTCGATCAGGCCGTGGGGGGCGTAGTGGACGGCGTCGATCCAGGTGAGCGCCGACCGATTTGGGCGCGGGCGGCGATGTGCTGGACGGGATTGATCGTGCCGACCGGCGTTGCTGGCACAGGCCGACGGCGACGAGCTTGGTGCGTGGTGAGAGAGCGCTTTCGAAGCTGCCGAGGTCGAGCGTGCAGTCCTGCGGGTTGATGGCGATGTGCTTGACGGTCGCGCCGGCGTCGCGGGCGGCGAGCACCCAGGGGGTGACGTTGGCGTCGTGATCGAGGCGGCTGACGATGATCTCGTCTCCGGGTCGCCAGGTGCGCGCGATGGCGCGGCTGGCGGCGAAGGTGAGGGTCGTCATGTTGGGGCCGAAGGCGATCTCGTCGGGATCATTGCGCCGAGGAGATCGGCTGCGGCCGGCGGCCGGCGTCGAGGATGGCGTCCGCTTCCTGGCTGGTGGCGAAGGGGCCGCCGGTGTTGGCGTTGTGATGGAGTAGACAGTCAGTGACCGCGTCGGCGACGGATTGCGGGACCTGGGTGCCGGCGGGGCCGTCGAAGTAGGCGACGGGGTGGCCGTTCTGCTGGCGTCCGGCAGCGTGGAAACTGCGAACGGAGACGATCGACATTGAATGGCATCTTTGATCTCGGAAGCAATTCGTCAAAACGAACGCCGCCCGTCCATTCGACATTGGAACAATTGGTGATTCTGTGGTGCCCGCCTTCCGCTTTCGGCTCTCCGGTTTCCGATCATTCTTCGGCGTCGAAGTTGTAGGTGGAGTCGTCGTCGTAGTTGGGATCGGGTTCGGGAGGCGCCTGGCGGGCGGCTGCCTGCTGCTGGACGGATTCGGCCAGCTTGTGGACGGCTTTGCGCATGCAGTCGAGGCAGAAGTTCTTCGGCAGGGCGAGCTTGTCTTCCGGTACGCGGATCGGCTCGTTGCAGACCGCGCAAAAGTCGCGGTACAGGCTGCTGCCGGCGATCCGTTCTCCTCGCTGTTCCATAGGTGTGTGTTCCTGAGTGGGCTGACCTCCAATGCTATGCGACGGAGTCCAGGCGCGAAACCGCGGAGCGGGAAATGCACTGGCGGAGCCAGTGGCACCCCGGCGGATCGCGCGATGATGGTTACTTCATGACGATGCCGGCGATGGCGCCGATGAGGCAGGTGGCGAGTGCGCCGCCGATCATGGCCCGGAGGGCGATTTCGGAGGCGTCGCCTTTGCGTTCGGGGGCGAGGGCGTCGATGCCGCCGATCTGGACGCCGATGGAGGCGAAGTTCGCAAAGCCGCACAGGGCGTAGCTGGCGATGACGGCCGAACGCTCGGAGAGTGCATGTTTCGACATCAGCTCGCTGAGATTGAGATATGCAATCAGTTCCGTCAGCACGATTTTTTCGCCGAGCAGCGTGCCGACGGCGCCGGCTTCGTCCCAGGGGACACCGATGCACCAGGCGATCGGGCGGAAACCGACCGCGAGGATCGCCTGCAGCGAAGTGCCGACCAGACTCAGCAGGAAATTGACCAGGGCAACGAGAGCGACGATGGCAATCAGCATGGCCGCAATATTGAGCGCGAGCTTGAGGCCGTCGGTGGCGCCGTTGCCGACGGCCTCCAGCAGATTTCGCGAGCGGCGCTCCATCTGGATCGCTGCGCCGCCGGCGGTCTGCGACGTCTCCGTCTCCGGGTGCATGATTTTGGCGATGACGATGGCCGCGGGTGCGCCCATCACGCTGGCGGCCATGAGGTGGCCGGCGATGTTCGGCAGATACTCGTGGAGGACACCGACGTAGATCGCCATCACGCCGCCCGCGATCGTGGCGAAGCCGCCGCACATGACGGTCATCAGCTCGGAACGCGTCATGCCGGCGAGGAAGGGACGCACGAAGAGGGGGGCCTCGGTCTGGCCGACGAAGATGTCGGCGGCGACGCTGAGGGTTTCGGCGCCGCTCGTGCCCATGGTTTTGCACATCACCCAGGCGAGGGACCGGACGACGACCTGCATCACGCCGAGGTGGTAGAGGACCGACATCAGGGCGGCAAAGAAGATGACGGTGGGCAGGACAGCGAAGGCGAGCGTCTGGACCATGGGGGCGATCGCGTCGCTTTTGACGGCGCGCAGCCGCAATCGTTCCGGGGGAGGGTCGCTTTGGGAACCGGCGGCGACGTCTCCCTCGGGTGGGAGCTTGTCGTAGTCGACGACGTACTGGGGATTGAGCGGCCTGAAAAGGAACTGGGCGCCCTGGTCGGAGAATGAGAGGAGGCGGGCGACGCCGCGGTCCATGAGGTCGAACGCCGGGTAGCCGAGCGGGGAGCGGAGGATGAGGAGGGCGAAGACGATCTGCAGCCCGAGGCCCCAGGCGACGATGCGGAGGTTGATCCGCTGGCGGTTGTTGGAAAGGAGCCAGGCAATGCCGAGCAGGACGACGACGCCGATCAGTCCCTGGTACCGTCCCATGCCGTGGTTCCCGCTGATGGTGGGTGGGGGGCAGCGCGCAGGGTAGCGTAGCGGGGACGGAGGAAGGTGTCAGCGGCTGGCGGCTTACAGCGAAAGGACAAAACCCCTGTTCTTGACAACACATCGTTCGCGACAGATTCACCGCGGAGTGCGCGGAGATCACAGAGAGTCTGGCTTACTCCGCGTTCTCTGCGCCCTCTGCGGTGATTCAGATACTCGGCATCGGAACCTACGCTTCGTGCGCAGTTCGTTTTTCTGAAAAGTCGTGGCAGTTCATTCTTGGGAATTCGGAGTTAGGCGGGTCGTTGGAAGGGGTGCGCTTTACACCTGCGGTCCGGATTGCTGAGATCACGGTGCGGCCGTCGATCAGGATCGAGTCTTCAGCCACGCTTGCCGGAGCCTACCGATGAGATTGCTTACCGCTTGCTGCGCATTGTTTTTGGTCCTCGCGGTCGTCGATTGTGCTCAACTGGCGAATGCGCAGGACGAAGGTCTGATCGGCGAGGTCATAAAGACCGCGCCGCTGCTGGAGGGGATGGGCGACTTCACGCATCCGGTCTCGACCGGGGAGCCGCTGGCGCAGCGGTATTTTGATCAGGGGATGGTGCTGGCGTACGGGTTTAACCATGCGGAGGCGGCGCGGAGCTTTCAGCAGGCGCAGATGCTGGATCCCAAGTGTGCGATGGCCTACTGGGGGGAGGCGTGGGTGCTGGGACCGAATGTGAATGCTCCGATGATGCCGGAACAGGTCGCGCCGGCGTGGAAGGCGTTGCAGAAGGCGCTCGAGCGGTTCGGCAATGCGTCGCCGCGCGAGCGGGATTACATCCTGGCGCTGGCGTCGCGGTATACGGCGGAGCCGATCGATGATCGCGCGCCGCTGGACAAGGCGTTTGCGGATGCGATGCGGACTGTCGCAAAGAAGTATCCCGACGACCTCGATGCGCAGGTGATTTTCGCCGAAGCGGTGATGGATACGAGTCCCTGGCACTACTGGGACGACAAAGGACATCCGCTGGAATTCACGCCGGAGATCCTGGCGACGCTGGAGCGGGTGCTGGCGCGGTCGCCGAATCATCCGCAGGCGTGTCACCTCTATATTCATGCCGTGGAGAAAACGCATCCCGAATGGGCGGAGGCGTGTGCGGACCGGCTGGACGGGTTGTGTCCGGGGGCGGGGCATTTGGTGCACATGCCGTCGCACATTTACATCCGGCTGGGGCGGTACGCCGATGCGGTGGATGTGAACGAGATGGCGGCCGAGGCGGACACGGGCTATGCGGCGCAATGCCACGCGCAGGGGCTCTACCCGGTGGCCTATATGCAGCACAACCACCACTTCATCTGGTTCGGGGGGTGCATGCAGGGACGGAGCGTGCGGGCGGCAGAGGCGGCGTGTCATATCGCGGACCACGCGGACCAGAAGCTGATGCGGCAGCCCGGGTTTGAAGTGGTGCAGCACTTCTGGATCATACCTCTGTACTCGATGCTGCGGTTCGGCGAGTGGGAGCAGATTCTGCACGAGCCGAAACCGGAGGACGATCTGTTGTATCCCTTGGGGATCTGGCACTATGCGCAGGGGATGGCGCGGTTAAGGCGCGGGGAGCCGGCGAAAGCGAAGGAGCACCTGGCGGAGGTGAGTCGCCGGGCGGCGGATGAGGCGCTTTCGAAAGTGGTCATCTGGCAGAACAACACGGCGCGGCATCTGGTGCAGATTGCCGAGCACGTGCTGGCGGGCGAGATCGCAGCGAGCGAGAAGAACTATGACGTCGATCGAGCAGTTGCGGACGGCAGCCGCCGTCGAGGATTCGCTGGTGTACGAGGAGCCGCAGTCATGGTATCGGCAAGGCGCGTGCTGAATCTGGGGGCGGTGCTGCTGGAAGCAGGTCGTCGCGGCGGATGCCGAGCTGTACGTTACAGGCCGATCAGCCATTATCCGAACAATGCGTGGGCGCTCTTCGGATTGCAGCAGGCGGCGTAGGGACGGGCGGAGCAGGCGGCCGCGGTCCAGGAGCTCGGTTGCCGAGCAGTGGAAGCATGCGGATGTGACGCTGAAGACGGCGAGGTTTTGATGCGCGCGACGTTGAGCCACGGGGTTCAACCCCGCTGGCGTCATTGACGCTGAGCGTGCGGCGATTCGCCCAGCAGGACAGGGGCAAATGGCGTATTGGTCGGTGCCGCTTTCACTGTCACGCCCGGGCACCGTGCCAGCCATGCCGATCGCAGTCCGAACATTCCGGGTGCGTTCGGCGGCGATTTGTGATCGCTGCAATCGTTGTGGCGGTGCTGGGTCTCAGCGTGTATCGCCCGTACGCGCTGGCACTGCATTCTGGACGGTGAGTGGAACCAGCGGCACCTTGACTTGGGGCTGGTCGAACTGGCTGCGTGCTGTCCCGGTTGTTTCAAAGAGCTTCGGGCAGGAAGGGAACGCCGATCTTCGGCAAGCTGGAGAGCATCCGGTTGGACGATACGGCGGCGGACGATGCGACGCTGGCGCGGCTCGGGAACCTGGCGACGCTGAAGCGGCTGTCGCTGACGAATACGAAGGTCACCGATCGCGGAATTGAAACGCCGAATGTCCAAACCTGTTGGCGCTGCATCTGGATGGGACGCGCGTGACGAACGGCGTGATCCCGCACGTGGTGAAATTCTCAAATTTGCAGGCGCTGCTGCTGGCCCACACGCAGATCACGTCTGACGGGCTGCGTTCGCTGCCGGACCTCAAGAAGCTGTCGAGTCTCGATGTCTTCGAGACGCAGATCGGTGACACCGGCCTGCGGCATCTGCGGAATTGCACGAGCCTGCGGTTTCTCCATCTGCAACGGACGCAAGTGAGCGATGACGGGCTGCGGTACCTGAAGGGGCTGAGTCAGCTCAAGGGGTTGTACCTGCAGCGCACGGCAGTGACCGACGCGGGTCTGGTGCACGTTGCGCGGTTCAAGCAGTTGGAAGAGCTCGATCTGTCGCAGACGGAAGTGAGCGATACCGGACTCAAGCAATTGTACGGGATGATGAGCCTGCGGATGGTGGACCTGCAGGAGACGCGGGTGACGGCGGAGGGTGGAGCAGTTGAAGGCGGCGTTGCCGAAGGCGACGATTAGGTCCGCTGAGTGAGCAAGGATTGAACCGACGACACAACGGGCACGACGCGAGAAGTACTTTACGAAGTGTCCGTCGTGCCGTTGTGGTTGATCCCGATACCTGCCTGGCAGCCCGGGAACCAGCTGATGGCGACAACTGTATCAACTGCGGAAGCGCTACTGGCGTAAGCAAACGCTTGGTCGTTGGTGCGATCCTGATTGCTGTTGCGTGTCTCTCTCTCGGTTGATGCAATTGCAGGAGGCTCGGCAGCAGGAACTTAAGGCCGCCATTCGCGCCGCTGGCGGCAAGGTGCGCGATAGCTGGTCGCTGATGCGGCGTTTTCAATACTGGCGCGATTACGGGGAATTCCCGGCGAATGTGCCAGCTCGTCAACCTGTGCGAATCCAAGATTGACGACGAGTGGCTGCGTAAGCATGACCTGGCTCGCCGTGCTCCGTCCTGTCGCAGTCCCTGCTCGTGGACAGCTCCGTCGAAAGCGCGGATCTGCGTCGTTGATCGAAATTCATCCACTGGAGGAACTACCTCGACGGTGGCGTAGTGGCCGATGAGGTCATCGCCGCGCTCTCGCACAAGACTTCACTCAGACGGTTCGGACGTGTATTGCAGGCTGTCCGACAGCGAGCAGTTCTCGCCGCTGCCGATTGAGCAATACGATTATCTCACCATTGTTGTCGAAACGGGCGTCACGCGCAGAGGACTGGCAATTACGCCGCTGTGGCAAATCTCAAGACAATTGGCGCGGATAGCGAGCAGTTCCTGCGCGGAAATTGCCAAGCTGCTGGCCTCGCTCCAGCACGATCCGAAAACACCTGCTCTACGGGGAGTTGAGATCACAGATGAGGATCTGAAGGAACGCTGCCGCAGATCAATACCGCATTCAGCACCTCGGCCTGGACAAATCGCGAACGACGCCAGCAGGCGTGGCAGACTCAAGGCCGCAATGCCAAAACTGACCGATGTGCAATGAAGGCACGCCCCCGCAGGTTGATGGTTGATCGATGCTTCGGGGCAGGGCGTTCACGAATGAAATCCGGGAACGAGGGGGCAATGCCGGCAAAAGACTGCAAATCATCGAAAACCGACCACTGACAACAATTTCCCCCTATCCGCTCGACGTCCACCCTGCTAGAGTTCGGCAACCTCAGGGCGTGGGACGCCCCGGGGACTGATTCAGGATCGCATTTGCTACCCTTTGCTGTAAGGGTCCTCACTCGTCGCGGGCCGTTTCGCCACGAGTCGTCTGCTTCGGCAGACCCAGGACTGCCGCGCTGGCCGCAAACGCGCCTTATTCGGTGCGTGTCGTGAATTGAGACCAATTCACGAACTCGCCTGGCCGCCAGCGCACGGATTGTTCCGTGTCCGGCCGATCGTCCGCGCAGATCCGCGACGACGATCCCATTTTCCGAAGACACGAGTTTTACCGCAGAGATTGCGGAGTCACGCAGAGAAGCCGTGCCGGCGCAACAGGTCGTCGGAATCGTTTGCTTCTCGGCGCGCCTCTACGCCCTCCGCAGTGATTGACTGTCGCCGCCGGCGTCCTGCCAAGTGCAGCCGGCCCATCTGAAAGAGTTTTGAGACGATGACATTTACTGAACTTCCCCTGTGTGCCGGCATCCAGAAGGCGATTGCCGAGTCCGGCTACACGACTCCGACCCCGATCCAGGCCGCGTCGATCCCGCACGTCCTCGAAGGCCGCGACCTGCTCGGCTGCGCCCAGACCGGCACCGGGAAAACCGCCGCGTTCGCGCTGCCGATCCTGCAGCGGCTCGACACGCAACGTAAAGCGGCCGCTCCCACGCTGCCGCGCGTGCTGGTGCTCGCGCCGACGCGTGAGCTGGCCAACCAGATTCATGACAGCTTCCGCGAGTACGGCAAGCACCTCGCGTTTCGCAGTACGGTGGTGTACGGCGGCGTGGGGCAGTTTCCGCAGGTGCGGGCGCTGTCGCGCGGCGTGCATGTGCTGGTCGCGACTCCGGGGCGGCTGCTGGACCTGATGAACCAGGGACACGTCAGCCTGAACCGGATCGAAGTGCTGGTCCTCGACGAAGCGGACCGGATGCTCGACATGGGCTTCCTGCCGGATCTGAAGCGGATCATTGCGGCTGTGCCGCGCGAGCGGCAGTCGCTGTTTTTCTCGGCGACGATGCCGCCGGCCGTCGCGGACCTCGCCCACTCGCTATTGCGCAACCCGGCCAATGTGGCCGTGACGCCGGTGGCCTCCACGGTCGATCGCATTGAGCAGCAGGTGCTGTTCGTCGGATCGTCTGCCAAGCGGGCGAAGCTGCGCGAGTTGCTGGAAGACGCCACGCTGCACCAGGTGCTGATTTTCACGCGGACAAAGCGGCGCGCGAACGATGTGGCGCGGCAACTGCACGAGTTCGGCGTGACGGCCGATGCGATCCACGGCAACAAATCGCAGAACGCGCGGCAGCGGGCGCTGGACCGATTCCGATCCGGCCGGCTGCGGGTGCTGGTGGCGACGGACATCGCGGCCCGCGGGCTGGATGTGGACGGGATCTCGCACGTGATCAATTTTGATCTGCCGAACGAGCCGGAGAACTATGTACACCGGATCGGCCGGACGGGCCGGGCGGGCGCCAGCGGCGTGGCGATTTCGCTGTGCGATCCAGGCGAGCGCGGCCACCTGCGGGAGATCGAGCGGTTGATCGGGATCCGGATTTCCGGTGGCAGCGGCGAGCCGCTATCAGCGCCGGGGAACTCCGAACAGCGCGGTCCGGCGAATGGCGAGCGCCGCGAGTTCTCGGGCGAACAGCGTCCGTCGGGAACGGGTAGCAAGCGTCGTTTTCGTCGTCGGAAGCCGGGTGGTCGGCGTGCGGGCGAGGGGCAGCATGGAGGTCAGAACGGCGCTCATCGCCAGGGGAGCCACGGCGGCGGAGGTGGATACAACGGCGGGCAGGCCGGCGGGAACCGCAGCGGCAACAATAATAATCACCGGCATCGCAACGGCAATCGGGGTCGTCGTCCGGCGACGGCCCAGACTTGAGCCGTGTTTAATGCGACGTGCGAAGCAGGAGCTTCGCGGCTGATTGCAACTCGCGAAACCGAAGTTTCGCCAAGGGCGTTCCCGAACGAAATTCGGGAACGAGGATCAAAGATGAACCAAAACGGCACGACGAGCACAACGCAAGAAGAGGTTCTTACGTTGTGTCCGTAGTGCCGTTGTGGTTTTGCCTTTTCTGGGAACGGAAGATCTGCGCTGCTCTCTTAAATCTGCGCGATCTGCGTGCTGCTATGTCTTTGCAACGGTCGCTGCTTCCGGCTTCGACTTGAGCACCCGCAGCAGGATCGCGCCCACGTCGTCGAGGTAGGAGTAAATCACCGGGATCGCGAGCAGAGTGAGGAGCAGCGAGAGGGTCTGGCCGCCGACGGCGAGGACGGCGATGGAACGGCGTTCTTCGGCGCCGGGGCCGGTGGCGATGAGCAGCGGCAGCAGACCGGCGACGAAGGAGATTGTCGTCATGAGGATTGGCCGGAGGCGGTCGCGATTGGCGACGAGGATCGCTTCGGTACGCTCGAGGCCCTGGGCGCGGAGCGCGTTCGTGTGGTCGACCTGCAGGATGGCATTCTTCTTGATAACGCCGAACAGGACCAGGATGCCCATCGCGGAGTAGAGGTTGAGCGACTCGCCCCCCCAGAGCAGGCTCAGTAATCCGAATGGCACGGCCAGCGGGAGCGAAAGGAGGATCGTGAAGGGATGGACGAGGTGCTCGAACTGGGCGGCGAGCACGATGTACATGAATACGAAGGACAGGACGATCATCCAGACGAAGTCAGTGAGCGTGCGTTCGAGTTCGCGGCCGCGTCCGAGGACGCGGGTCTCGAAGCCGGCGGGGATGCCGAGCTCCTCTGTGGCGGCCTGCAGAGCGGAGATGCGATCGCCGAGCGCGTAGCCGGGAGCGATGTTGGCCCGCACACCGACCATGCGCTGGCGGTCGAGGCGGTCGATGCGGGCGGCAGCCAGACCGAATTCGAAGTTCACGACGTTGTCTATCCGCGTGGGGACAGTGGCCGCGGTCGGCATTCCCAGCGCGGAGGCGCGGCGTTCGGCCAGCGGGCTGGGCTTCGCGCGCACGAACAACTGTGAGATCGACGTCGCGTCGCGGCGATCGATGCCGACGAGTCGGAGTTCGACGTCGTAGGCGTCGTCCACGGTGATGTCGCGATACCGGGAGACGCGGTCATCGCCGCCGACGGCCACGCGGAGCGTATCGGCGATCTCCTGGACCTCGACGCCGAGCACCGCCGCCCGCTCGCGATCGATGTTCACACGCAGTTCGGGTTTGTCGAGCCGCAGTGTGGTGTAGACATCGACGATGCCGGGGATCTCCTTGGTACGCTCCACGACCTTGGCGCTGAAATCGACGAGGGCCTTAATGTCCGCGCCGCTGATGGTGTAGTCGATGTCAACCGGAGCACCCTGGCGGAGCGAAGTGAGATTGCGGACTGACGCATTGACGTCGGGCAGCTTTTTGAGGTTCGCACGGATCTGCGTCATCGTGTCGCGCTGCGAATAGTTATTGCGAAAGGCTTCGCCCGGATCGCCGGCGAGCAATCCCCGCCAGAGCCGGCTGAGCGAGAACGTACGCTGATCGGCGTTGATCATGCCGACGTAGATTTCGCCGCGGTTCACGCCGCCGAAGCCGCGCGTGCCGACCGTGGACAACACGACGTCCACACCGGGGGCGGCCTTGATGATGTCCTCCGCCTTGTGGATGACGGCATTCGTCGACGCCAGGCTGGCCCCTTCGCGGGCTTCGATGCGGATTTCGAATTCGGATTCATCCACGTTGGTCGGGATGTAGTCCTGCGGGACCATTTTGTAGAGCGGGTAATTGGCGAGGATGACGCCGATCGACAGCAGCAGGATGACGCCGCGGCGCCGCATGGCCCAGCGGAGACTGGCCATGTAGCCGGCGTCGATCCAATGATAGAAGCCGCGCCGCGAGGTCGCCTCGCCTTCGCCGGCGGCGATCGGGCGGACCTTCAGCAGCCGCGAGCACATCATCGGCGTGAGTGTGAAGCTGACCAGCAATGACACGAGGATGGCGAAAGTGGCCGTGAGCCCGAACTCGAAGAGCATTCGACCGGTGACGCTCGACAGAAACGACACGGGGAGGAACACGATGACGAGCGACAATGTCGTCGCCATGACGGCAAGGCCGATCTCACGCGTGCCGAGGATGGCGCCCTCGAACGGTGAGAGGCCTTTTTCCTCGATGACGTGGAACACGTTCTCCAGGACGACGATGGCGTCGTCGATGACAACCCCGACCATGAGCGCCAGCGCCAGCATCGTCACGTTGTTGAGCGTGAAGCCGAACATCCGCATGAAGGCGAATGTGGCGATGATCGAAGTCGGAATGGCGACAGACGCAATCAAGGTCGAGCGCCAGGACTTCATGAACAGGAGCACCGTCAGACAGGCCAGCACGCTGCCGGCGACTAGATGCCCTTCGATCTCGTGCAGCGCCGCCAGGATATAGCGCGACTGATCCTGAATGATGCGGACTTCGACATCCCGCGGCAGCAGGGTGTGGACGCGCGGCAGCCGCTGCTTGACGGCTCCGATGACACGGACGGTGTTTTCGCCGGATTGGCGCTGGACCTGCAGGACGACGGCCGGCGTGCCGTTGAGGCGGGCCATCGTGCGGACTTCTTTGGTCGCGTCATGCACTTCGCCGAGATCGCTGAGACGGACCGGCGTCCCGTTGACTGTTTTGACGACGAGATCGTTGAATTCGCGGGCGTGCGGCACACGGCCGAGTGTGCGGAGCGTGCGTTCGCGAATGCCTTCATCGACGCGGCCGCCGGGAACATCGGCGTTCTGGCGGACGAGCGCCTCGCGGACGTCGAGGATCGACAATTGGTAGGCGGCGAGCTGTCGGGCGTCGACCTCGACCTGCACCGCGCGGTCCGCGGCGCCGGCAATCGTCACCTGGCCGACCCCCTGGGCCGACTCGATCACGTTCTTGACATAGCGGTCGGCCAGCAGGAATAGTTCGCGGGAGGTGCGCGGTCCGGAGACCGCGAGCGTCATGATGGGGGAGGAGTCGGTGTCCTGCTTCTGGACGACGGGGGGATCGATATTGGGGGGCAACCGGTTGAGCACGCTGTTCACCGCGTCGCGAACGTCTTGCGACGCGGCATCCAGGTTGCGATTGAGATTGAACGTGATATTGACGATCGAGCTGCCGTCGCTGGACATTGACCGCAATTCGTCGATGCCGGCGACAGTGGCAATGGCGTCTTCGAGAATCTGGGAGACTTCCGACTCGACTTCCTCTGCCGATGCACCGGGATAGGTCGTGCGGATGTAAATGGACGGCAGGTCCATGTTGGGGAAGCGGTCGACCCCCAACTGCAGAAACGCGGCTACGCCGGCCACGGTCAGCGCCATGATGAGCATCAGGGCGAAGACGGGGCGTTTGACGCAGATTTCGGCGAGCCAGTACACGCGACGGAGAGAACAGGGATTAGCAAATAGGGAACAGCGAACAGGAGTGCGCGCAGCCGGCTATTGTGCGCCGCCGGCGGGCGGGGCTTCGACGGAGACGGTGGATGTTGCGGAGGCGTCAGGCTGGTGAGTGAGCGAAGGATTTACGGGAGGAGCTTCCAGCGGTTCGACGCGCGCCATGCGTCCCTGGTTGGCGTGCAGCAGCAGGATATCGCCGGAAGAGACGCCTTCCACGATTTCGACGCGTCCGGCGCGGCGGCCGCCGGTGACGACCGGCTGCTCTTTGGCGGCGCCGTCGACGACTTTCCAGACCTTCTCCACGCCTGCAAATTCGATCACGGCCGAGTCCGGCAGCGCAATGGCAGTGGCCTCGGCGTTGAGCGTGACTTCCCCTTCGGCGAACAGGCCGGCCCGCAGGGCGCGGTCGGGATTCGGTAATTCCGCTTCGAACAGCAGCGCACGGCTTAACGGATCGAGCGTGGGACTGATGCGGGTGACACGTGACTCCCGCGAATTCTCTTCAGCCTCGACCTGCAACGACACCGGCTGTCCGACCGCCAGCCGCCGCGCATGCCGTTCGGGCATCATGCCGCGGAAATGGATGGGGTCCGTGCGGACGATGGTCGCGATCATGCTGCCGATCTGGACGTACGATCCGGGAGCGACGTGTCGCTCGACGACCAGGCCGTCGAACGGCGCGGGAACGACGGCATCGGCCAGGCGCTGACGCGCCAGCGACAGTTCCGCGGTCCTCACGCTGATCGCGGCGATCTTTTCGCGCACGCTGTTGAGAGCGGCGGCGTACTGGGCGGCGGCCACCTGTTCGGCGGCGATGACAGCTTCCGCGTCCGCTTCGGTGACGGCGTTCTTTTGCCGAAGCTCTGCCCAGCGTTTGCTTTTGGTTTTCGCTTCGTCCCAGACGGCTTTGGCTTCGCGGACGGGAGGCGCGTTCTCGGGGTTGAGCTGTTCGACCGGGTCGTTCGGGGCGAGTCCCACGGCGGCGCGGGCCTGCTCCAGTTCGGCGGTCGCCTGTGTCGCCTGCAGCTCGAATTCCTGCCGGTCGAGGGCGACCAGGGGCGCGCCGGCAGCAACGGCATCTCCGAGTTCGACATTGACGGTCGCGACGCGGCCGGCGACCTTGGCGCCGATGGCGGCGCGTTCATCGGCGAACAGGCTGCCAGAGACACGGACGATCGTCGGCCACGGCTGCGGCGCCACCGTCAGCACCTCAGCCTTGATGACGGGCAGTTCGTCGCTTTGTGCGGCGGTCGGCGGTTGTGCCTGCTTCTGACCGCAACCCCAGGCGGCCAGAATCGACAAACCGACTGGCAGCGCAACGGCAAGTACCGGCCATCGGCGCCGAGACGAACGTCGCTGCTGCGGCATACCTTGTCGACTCGTAGGCTGGCGAACATCCCCCGGCACCCGATCATCGAAACATGTTGATGCGTGTGCTGTCAATCGCAGGCGGCGATTTCTTACACCGCGCTCATGAAACTGTGTCGACAGGGCCGTCAATCTCGATGTGGCATGCAATTTCGAGGTCGTGTACCGGCCCGCAGATCGTCGGAGGGTACACCCCGTGCGCCGATTCTCGTGCCGCAAGGGACTCGCGCCGGTTCAGCCTCTGGCGGACGCCAGCGCCGCGTCATAGTTCGGGTGCTCAGCGATTTCCTTGACGTATTCCACGTGCTTGATTTTGTCGTCCGGGCCGACGACGAAGATCGCCCGCGCCAGGCAGCGGTCCAGGGGCCCCCCTTTGATCAGCACGCCGTACGCTTCACCGAACCTTGCGGCGCGGTGATCGGACAGTGCCTGGATGTTCGTGGCGTTCTCGGCGCCGCACCAGCGTTTCTGGCCGAATGGGAGATCGGTGCTGACCACCAGCACGGCGACGTTCGGCAGCTTGGCGGCCTCTTCGTTGAAGCGCTTGCTTTCGAGGTTGCAGACCGGCGTGTCGAGGGACGGCACGCTGGCGATCAATCGGATCTTGCCGACGCTGTCCTTCAGAGAGACATCCGCCAGGGCGTTGCTCTGCAGCAGGAAATCAGGCGCTTTGTCGCCGACTTTCAATTCCTGCCCTACCAGCGTGACCGGGTTGCCCTTCAGTGTGACGTTCGCCATGTATCGAGACCTTTATCTCGGGAGTGCGATGGATTGTCCAACTGCTGCCGCCAGTATCGCGCATCTGCGCCGCGCTGCCAAGCGACCAAGTTGGTCAATTGATAGCGGATAATCGTCAATCGTTCAGAAGGGCGTCGCATGGGCGCTTTAACAATTGACCATTGACGATTCAGCGTTAACCAACAGAAAACGGCCCGGAGCGGGTGCTCCGGGCCGCGTGTACGGTCTCTCAGCCGTTCAGACTGTTAGCGAAAGACGGCCACCCAGTAACCCTGACCGCCGCGGACCTGGTAGCCGAAGCCGGCTTCGCGTCCGCTGCACATGTTCTGGTAGTGTCCCGGGGAGTACGTCCAGGTCTGGACGGCGTGCTCCGGCGACGACTGGCCGTACGCGATGTTTTCGCGGTACGGCAGGCGGCTGTGAGTAAACGACCCGGTGGACGCCATCCAGTTCGCATGTTGCTGGGCCGAGGCACACATCTGCTCATTCAGAGCGAGAGGCCCCAAACCCACGCGGGCGCGTGTCTGGTTGTGCAGTGTCAGCAATCGGGCGATCGTTGGATGGGTCTTGGTCTCCCTGGCCACCGGCTTGCTGACCTGCCGGAGCATCTTTCCGAGGGACTGTCCGGACTTCATGTCCGCCGGTGACTTCCTGTCGGCCTTGGTGGAGGACGTTGACATGTCCCCAAATGCGAAGGTGCACGAAAGCACCGCCGCCAGTGTACTGGCCCACAGTCGTCTTACTGGCATCGTGAGTCACTCCTGTTGACCACGAGCCGTTGCAGCCTGACCACTCGTTAACCGCGCGGGCGCCAGCAAAAGCCGGCTGCCCGCGTGGGGTCGGCAGACTACCGCAGTTTGCGTGAATTCGCAAATCAACGGAATCAACGCATTTGGTGATGTTTATGTATCCTTCTGGACCGTGAATAACACGTGGTTGATCAAGGGAAGACAGGGACGCAGATTGCGCAGATTTGCGAGATTCACGCGATTGAGAACTCAAGGGGCGTCGATCGCTCAAAAGCGATTTGTGTTGGCACGTCGAGGAGTGCGCTGATCGGATGCGTCGAGTCTCTTGCCGGATTACGATGTCGTGCATGGCGATGCAGGCGACGATCGAACCGAATCGAGAAATGGCGACCGGGATCGCCGTTCGCGACGCGTGCCGCGCGGGGGGACTGGCGGGGCCGACGGCAGGGCTTGCACCGGGGTTCACTCAGGCGAACCTGGTGATCGTGCCGCAGTCGGCAGCGTTCGAGTTTCTCCTGTTCTGCCAGCGAAATCCGAAACCGTGCCCGGTCCTGGAGGTGACGGAGCCAGGGGAATTTGCTCCCCATCGATTGGCGCCTGGCGCCGATCTGCGAACAGACCTGCCACGTTATCGGGTCTGGCGCAACGGGGAACTGGCAGACGAGCCGTCCGACATCCGTAGTTTGTGGCAGCCGGATTTCGTGGCGTTCCTGATCGGCTGCTCGTTCACGTTCGAGGCGGCTCTGCTGGCGGCCGGGATTCCCGTCCGGCACATCGAACAAGGGCGAAACGTGCCGATGTACCGCACGAACCGGCCTTGCGCAGCGGCAGGACGATTTACCGGTCCGCTGGTCGTGTCGATGCGGCCAATGACTCCGGTGCAGGCGGTCATCGCCGTGCAAGTCACGTCGCGATTTCCAGGCGTACACGGCGCACCTGTGCATCTGGGGGATTCTCGTGCCATTGGGATTTCCGACCTGGCTCGTCCAGACTTCGGCGATGCTGTCGAAATCCGCGCTGGGGAGATCCCGGTGTTTTGGGCATGCGGGGTGACGCCGCAGTGTGCGCTGATGGCTGCGAAGTTGCCGCTGGCGATCACGCATGCTCCGGGATGTATGTTCGTGACCGACGGCCGGGACGAGTCGCTGGCTGTGGGTTAGGGTGCCACGGGCTTTACCCGTGCTATTCGATCTGACTCCCAGTTCGCATTTGCACTGGCATAGCCAGTGGCACCGACCCCGGTTCGTCTTTGCCGCTTAGTGAGGCCGATGCCCGGCCCGCAAAACCGATAAAATCGGAAAAGTCTCTCAAGTTTGCCAAATCTGCTCATGCCGCAGAGTCGGTGCGCCCGATGTTGGAGATGAGAGACCTTACCTCCGCGCTCCGCCCCTCTGCTCGCTGTTGACCTGCGACAAGGAGCGCCGACGGAACGTGGTCAGGGAGAAGACCATGCGACGATTGTCTTGGTGTTGTGTCGTTGGCGGAGTCCTGGGAATCGGCGTGGGCGTGGGCCTGTCGCAGGAGCGCGCGCCTTATGTGACGCGACTTCCCAGCGCCTTTGCACCCGCCTCCGGCGCCAAATCGTCCACAGGCGCGACCCGACCGGCTCGCAAGACCTATTACTCCGAGCTGTTCGGCAACGGCACCGCTGCGACGACGACGTCTGAATCCGATCGGACGTCTGCCGCAGGTGAGCTGCCACCTCAGGCTGAACCGGCCGCCGACGCCGAATTGCCGACCGTCACGCCCGATCAGAGCAACAGCGGGCGGAACGGATCATTCAATCTCTCCGGCCGTTCGCTGCCGGCAGCCGATGAAGCGGACAACGACGCCGTGATTCACGCGGCATTTGACCGTTCAGCCGGCGACATTCCTGCGAACGACATCATCCCTGTGGGCGGTCAGCGCGTTGTTCGTCCGCCACGCAAGCCCCGCGTCGATCGCTCGGCGTTGACGGAACCGATCGCCATTCCGGTAAAGGCTGAGACCGAAGCGGTGGAGCCGTTGTTCGACTCGGCGCCTGAAGCGCCCGAGGGGGAACAGGCGCAAGCAATGCCTGCACCCCGGATGCGCTCCAGTATTGCACAGCCGCGTGCGAGCCAGGGGCCAGAATCCATCCGCAACGCGTCGCGTGCCAAGTCAAGGAGTCGGCCGGCGCCGTCATTCGTGACCGATGCTCCGGCGGCTCCCGTTGCCGAAGCGGTGCCGGCAGCACCGATGGCGGCTGCGGTCCCGGCACCGGCCCCGGCGCAACAGGCGCCGAACGTTCGCGTCGCTTGGAACAAGCAGGGCGAAGTCAGCATCGGCCGCGAGTGCCAATGCGAACTGACGCTGGAAAACACAGGCGCTGCGGCGCACCACCTGGAGGTGGTGGCGCTGTTCTCGGACAATGTGCGGCTGTTGAAATCCGATCCACCACCGTCTTCCAACGGCGCGAGCCTCGTCTGGGAAATCGACGAGCTGCCCGCGGGCGGGACGCGGACGATTCAGATTACGATGATGCCGCTCGGCGCGGGTGAGATCAACACCCAGGCGGAAGTGCGGTACAGCACAGCCATCTCCGAAAGCTTCCAGGTTGCCGAACCGAAGCTGGCTCTGAAGCTGAGCGGCCCGCCGCAGACGATGCTCGGGGATTCGGCGACGCAGACGATTCTGATCACCAATCCGGGCACGGGGGTGGCCGGCAACGTGCAGATTGCGGCCGTCATTCCGAGCGGTCTCGAACACGCGCGCGGCAGCGAATTACTGATGGAAATCGGTGCACTGCATCCGGGTGAAACGCGAAGCGTGCGACTGCCGCTGGCGGCGGTTTCCGGCGGCAGGCACATCGTACAGGTTGAGGCCCGCGGCGACGGCGGGCTGGTTGACCATGCGTCGTGCGCTGTGACGGTCATTGCACCGCAGATGCAGGCAGCAATCGAAGGCCCGGGGCTGCGATATCTGGGCCGCCGGGCGGCGTACTCGATCGCAGTGACCAACGAAGGCTCCGTGCCGTCTGAAAACGTCCGGGTGATGCACAAGATCCCGGAGGGGTTCAAGTTCGTCAGCGCCGATCATGGCGGACAGTTTGACTCTTCAACGGAACTGCTCAACTGGTTTGTCGGCCGGCTGGAAGCGGGCCAAACGGTGACGCTGGCCGCGACTTTCGAGTGCAAGCAGATCGGGGAGTTCACACACTTTGTCCGCTGCACCAACGATCAGGGCGCGATCAGCGACTCGCAGGTAACGACGCTGGTCGAAGGGACACCGCGGTTGTCGATGTCGATCCGCGATCTTGATGATCCGGTCGAGACCGGCGCGGAAACGGCGTACGAGGTCGAGATCAAGAACGAAGGTTCGGCGGCTGCGACTCGCGTCCAGCTCACCTGCGAACTGCCGGACACGATGACGCTGGTCAAGATCACCGGCCCGCTTTCCCATCGAGAGGCGGCAGGCGTAGTGGCCTTCGCTCCGCTGGCGGAGTTGGGTCCGGGCGAGACGAAGACGGTCCAGATTCACGTCCGCTCGACGGCCGCCGGCAATTTGCGATTGCGGGCGCAGCTGGCGAGCGAATCGATCGACGAACCGCTCGTCCAGGAAGAGCTCACGAAGTTCTACGGGGAGTGACGGAATCTCCGAATCTCGAAATCCGAAAAGATCCGAACCGTCCCGGGCGCTGTGAGCGTCCGGGGCGGTTTTTTGTTTGCGCGTCCGTTCGCTTCCATTCGACATTTCTCCATTCATACATTCCAGTATTCCATCCGTCTGCACTCCTGTTGCCGTTCTTATGCCGACCACCATTACGCGGATCATTGCCCGAGACATCCGGTTTCCGACATCGCAAAACCTCGACGGGTCGGACGCGATGAATCCCGATCCCGATTACTCGGCCGCATATTGCGTGCTGGAAACCGACCGCGCTGACGGACTGGCCGGGCATGGGATGACTTTCACGATCGGCCGCGGCAACGACCTGTGTGTCGCCGGCATCCACGCTCTGGCGCCGCTGATCGTTGGACGCACGCTGGAATCCTGCATGGCGGATCCGGCCGGATTCTGGCGGTCGCTCGCGGGGGACAGCCAGCTGCGCTGGGTCGGTCCGGAGAAAGGGGTGATTCATCTCGCGACGGCCGCGATCGTGAATGCCGTCTGGGATCTATGGGCAAAGGTGGCCGGCAAGCCGCTGTGGCGACTCGTGGCCGAGATGTCGCCCGAGCAACTTGCCGCCTGTATCGACTATCGCCACATCAGCGATGCGCTCCGCCCGGACGAAGCGGTCGCGATCCTCAAGAAGCTCGAACCGACGAAGGCGGAGCGAATTGCCGAACTGGAGCGAACTGGGTACCCGGCGTACACGACGTCGGCGGGTGGTTGGGCTACGACGACGACAAGCTGCGTGCGCTCTGCCGGCGATGCCTGGCCGACGGGTGGTCGATGTTCAAGATCAAGGTCGGGCGCGATCTGCAGGACGACATTCGCCGGTGCCGGATCGTTCGCGAGGAGATTGGGCCTGATCGCAGGATGATGATCGACGCGAACTGTGGGACGGATCAGGCGATCGAGTGGGTCCGTGCGCTGGCGGAATTCCAACCGTGGTTCATCGAAGAGCCGACAAGTCCCGACGACGTGCTCGGCCACGCGCGCATCGCGAAAGCGGTGGCGCCATCCGCGTGGCGACCGGAGAGATGTGCGCGAACCGGGTGATGTTCAAGCAGTTTCTGCAGGCAGCGCGGTGGGTGTGCCAGATCGACAGTTGCCGGCTGGGGGGAGTCAACGAGGTGCTGGCGGTGCAGCTGATGGCGGCCAAGTTCGGCGTACCGGTCTGTCCGCATGCCGGCGGCGTGGGGCTGTGCGAATACGTGCAGCACCTGGCGATGATCGACTACGTCGCGATCAGCGGATCGCTGGAAAATCGCGTGTGCGAGTACGCGCGCACTCTGCACGAGCACTTTGTGCACCCGGTGCGGATGGTCAATGGCTGCGTTATATGCCGCCATCGGCGCCCGGATACAGTATTGAGATGTTTCCGGCGTCGTTGAATGAATATGAGTGGGTCGTCGGTCGGTGACTACTTCGCCGCCGGCCGCGGAATCGCAGAGTGCTCACGGTACGCCGCGATGTCGCGCTCAATGCCGGCGACGAGCGAGTCGGATTTTTCTTCGCGGGCGAGAGCGAGGGCCTCTTCAGCGGCTTTGATGGCCGCGTCGAACTGACCGGCGGCCGCCTCAGCGGTCGCAAGCGCGCGCAGCGGGGGGATGGAGCGGCGGCCGGACAGGCGGCAAGCTTGCTCGGCGGCGGCGACAGCTTTAGCGGATTCTCGCAGGGCGGCGTTCTTCGTGGTGGCCAGCAGAGTGGCGAATTCCGTCAGAGCGGCAACATGCTTGGGGGACTGGCTGAGAAGCCCGTCGAGCGTCTGGAGTGCTTCGCCGTCGCGGCCGAGTAGTTGCAGAACGCGGCTATAGCTGAGTGCCGCGTCGATCGCGCGAGGATTCCTGGTCAGCACCTGCCGATACCGGTCGCTCGCGGTTTCGAGATCTCCCCGATCGCGCGCCAGATCGGCCAGCGCGACCTGCGCTTCGGGAAAGGCGGGGTCGAGAGCCGCAGCGGCAGTCAATGCGGTACTTGCCTGGTCCCAGCGCTGCAGCCGGCGACAGGCTTCCCCCAGATAATATTGTGCATCGAGCGCGGACGGTTCCGCCTTGACGGCGGACTGCAATTCGTCCACGCACTCTTCGAGCCGGCCGAGCGCGAACAGAGCGCGGCCGAGCCCGATCCGTGCGAAGTTCTGATTCGCATCCAACCGGAGCGCTCGCCGGTAGTGCGGTTCCGCCTCGGTGTACTTGTCCTGCACTGCGAGACAGACCCCGAGCGTGCCCCAGGCCTTGGGATAGTCGGGGAGCGCGGCGACGACTTCCTCGAGCAGTTGTTGCGCCTCCACCGAATGTCGCTGATCAATCAGATCCATGCAATGATGGACCTGTTCGGCAAATTGCAGCGTTTCCTTGATGTCGCGCAGCGGAACACCGGATGCTTGTGCCGGCGGCTGTCCGCCGGCGTAACCGAGCGTGCGGAGCGCCTTGATTTCCGCTTCGGTGCTGGCGGTCGCGGTTGCCTTACGAACGGTGAGTTCCGATGCGAACGCGTCGAGTTCCTGCTCGAGTCGCGCTGCGACGTCCGGCTGCTCTTGAACCAGGTTGTGCGTTTCCCCCGGATCGGCGGTCAGGTTGTACAGCTCCGGCACGGTGGTCTGGATCAGTTTCCATTCTTCCGTGGTCCATGTCCGCAGCGGGCACCAGCCCCCTTCCATGTAAGGGCTTCGGACTCGCCGTAACATGCGCGGGCATTGGTGGAGGCCGCCGAATTGTGCGGCAGCAGATTTCGTCCCGAGACACCCTGCGGGATCGGCAGATCGAGAGCGCTGAGAATCGTGGGTGAGATGTCCACCAATGAGACCGGCTGCGAGACCGGGACGTGGGGGTGGGCCGGAGCAGGGAGGAGAATGAGGAGCGGCACGTGCAGCGTGGAGTTGTAAGCGAGGTAGCCGTGCGTGGCCTCGCCATGCTCGCCGAGGCCTTCGCCATGATCGCCGGCCAGGATGATCAGCGTGCGGTCGTTCAGTTCGAGGTTTCGCCAGTACGTCCAGCAGTCTGCCGACCTGCTGGTCGACGTAGGCGAGTTCGCCATCGTAAGGCTGGCTGGCGAATCGTTCGCCAAATTCGTCGCTGTGCGGATCGTAAGGCTCGTGGGGATCGTACAGATGGACCCAGCAGAAGAGCGGGTCGCCGGCAACGGAATTGATCCACGCGACTGCTGCAGAAACGGTGTCGCCGGCGGGTCGCTCGACGCGGGGCCGGTCAAGCTGTTTTGAAGGTGGTCGTTGTACTCGTCAAAGCCGCGCGCCAGGCCAAAACGCTGGTCCAGAACAAGCGACGAAATGAAGGCGCCGGTCCGGTATCCTTGCTGCCGGAGGATTTCGGCGAGAGTGGGGATGCTGTCGGGGAGTCGACTGACGCTATTGATGCGGAGTCCATGTTCGGCGGCAGGAGCCCCGTCAACATCGTCGCGTGCGAGGGAAGCGTGATCGGAACGGCCGTGTAGGCTCGCTCGAAGCGAAGGCTGGACGCCGCGAGGGCATCGATCCGTGGAGTGGCAGCAGCCGCGTAGCCGTAGCAGCCGAGATGATCGGCGCGTGTCGTGTCGAGTGTGATCAGCACGACGTTCCATCGCGGGGCGGTGCTCCCGCCACCACCAGCGCCCAGAACGGCGGCGGCGACCAGCAGGACCAGCGCGCCGATCGACCGACGCAACATGCCGCGGGTGTCCTCTGCTGTGTGTCTGTTGGGCGGACTCGACGGACGTCGCCGCTCAGAACGGACATGAATATGTGGTAATTCGTCAGGAATCACGCTACCATCGTCAATTGTCGCTCGCAATTGCTGGCAGCCGAGCGATGCTCTCGGATCCGCGACTCATTTCTGCGGTGTTCGAGTCTCGTCTTGTTTGTTCGACACAAGTCCTCGCGTAGATGGCCGCGACTGACGCGCCACGCGGATTTAGCTTTGCGCCCGGTTCTCAGCTTTGTCAGGAGGATCGATGATGTCGTGTGCGATTTCCGCAAACGCAGCTGGAAGGAAGCTCGCATCGCGTCTGCGGCGAGCGCTGTTGGCGAGCAGCCTGGGCCTGTTGCTCGCTTTGACCGGCTGCAACGAGACGTCGCACGGTGACCGCGTGCCGCTGTCCGGCACGGTGACAGTCGCCGGACAGCCACTGGACGTTAACGCGACGCTGTCGTTCGATCTGGAGACGGGTCAGGCGGGGACCGGTTCCATGTGTGAGGTCAGGGAGAGCAAGTTCACGGCCGATGCTGCGACCGGTCCGACCCCGGGCCTCAAGTACAAAGTCACGCTTGGTAACCGTGCCGGGAATTCCGGAAGAAGGGACGCCGCGATCAGATCAAGATCGCACAGCGGTATACAACCACTGTGGAAGTGCCGAAGCGCGGGGCGACGGAGGCAGTGCTCAATATCGATTTTCCAGCGAAGGGAAGTGATCCGCCATCAAGCGTGGCGCGGGCGGGCCCAGTTTCGTCACGGCAGTTGTTGCGCCAGTCGTACAGTTCAATTGGCGTCTTTTTTCCCAGGCCTGATCGAGAGAGGACTTTATGCAGCGACGACAAAAGTTCCCCGGCGGTTTACGTTGATCGAGTTGCTGGTGGTGATCGCGATCATTGCGGTCCTGATCGCGCTGTTGCTGCCGGCCGTGCAGCAGGCTCGTGAGGCGCGGCGGCACCAGTGCAAGAACAACCTGAAACAGATCGGGCTGGCGCTGCACAACTATCACGACTCGTTCAACACGTTTCCGATCGGCAACCTGTACCGCCGGACGACGAACTGGTCGAACGGCTGGTCGTGGATCGCGTATATCCTGCCGCATATCGATCTGGCGAACGATTACAACCAGTTGAACTTCAATTACGCGGGACGCTGCTCGGCCTTTATGGGGCAGCAGGAGACGCTGTCGCCGAACGTCGGTAACACGTGGAAGCAGAACAAGCCGGTTCTGAATTGCCCGTCCGACCCGAACGGTGAAAAACTATTTACCGGCACGACTGGTTCTGGGGCCTACCTCGTGGCGAACGGGTCGATGGCGGTCTCGACGTACTTGGGCGTCGCGGCAAGACGCAGAACTGGGACTGCGGCATGGGACCACTCTGGTCGATCACGTCACCGGACGACATTCCGTGCCAGGACACCAGGTTTTACGAAGGAACGTTTTACAACAACAGCCGCACGCGGATCGGGGACATGTTGGACGGCACGACAAATGCGTGCATCGTCGGCGAACGCGGCCAAAATGTTTCGCTGACGTACGGCTGGCCGTTGTGCGGACGGGGCTATCCGCCGCTGTATTCCGGCTGCAAGGACCACATCCTGAGATGTTCGTGTTCTCCAAGGGCGTCCCGTTCGACAATCCGGACAGCGGCCCTTCGAACCAGAAGTTCTGGAGCTGGCACGAAGGAGGCTCCCAGTTCCTGCTCGGCGACGGCTCGGTGCGGTTCATCGGCTACTCGATCAACCAGGCCACGTACCAGGCGCTGGGAACGCGGGCGGGCGGTGAAATCATCGGTGATTTCTAGGCCAGGCATCGATCGGTGCCTTCCGGACGCTGTCAGCGTCCGGAAGGCGTATGCGACATGACCAGTCGGCGGCGCTGTGGCTCACTGAGCCCGCGCCGCCGCTGTTTCATTTCGGGCAGGCGCGGCATGAGCACGTTGGCGATTGGCTCCGGGCACGCGGGGACGGAAACGCCGGTTCGACCGCGCGTGCTTGTCGTCGACCTGCTCCGCGGTCTGGCGATCGTGCTGATGGCGCTCGATCACGTTCGCGAGTTTCTGCAGGCGGCGCAGGTCGATCCGCTCAATTTGAACGAGACGACAGTGCCGCTGTTCTTCACCCGGTGGGTGACGCACTTCTGCCCGTCGCTGTTCATTCTGCTGGCCGGGGCGTCAATTGCGCTGGGATTGAACGGTCGTCGCTCTCGACGCGAGCAGGCGAGATTCGTGTTCGTGCGCGGGGTGTGGCTGGTCATCCTGGAGCTGACGATCGTGCACCTGGGGTGGCAGTTCAACTTTCACTTCGAGTCGGCGCTCGGTCAGGTGATCTGGGTGATCGGCTGGTCGATGATCTGCATGGCGGTGCTGCTGTACCTGCCGGCGCCGGTCGTGACAGTCTTCGGTCTCGTGCTGATCTTCGGTCACAATGCATTCGACACGATCCATGCTGACCGGTTCGGGAAGTACGCGTGGGTCTGGCAGTTCCTGCACGACCGGGGATATATCAGCTGCGGCAAATGCGGGATTTACATTGCGTATCCGCTGGTTCCGTGGGTAGGTGTGATGGCGGCGGGGTTCGGTTTCGGCAGGCTGCTGCGATGGAATTCGCCGGCGCGGGGGTGGGTCATTTTCGCGACGGGCATCGCGATGATCGCGGCGTTCGCGATTCTGCGCGGCAAGAACATCTACGGGGATCCAGCTCCGTGGACGGCGCAGGAAACTCCCGTGAAGACGTTGATGGCGATCCTCAATTGCCAGAAGTATCCGCCGTCGCTGTCGTACCTGCTGATGACGCTGGGACCGATGCTCGCCTTTTGGCCGCTGTGGGAGCGGTCGCGCGGACCACTGGCGCGGTTTCTGGTGGTGTTTGGACGGGTGCCGCTATTCTTCTATGCAGTGCACCTGTTTGTGATCCACGGTCTGACGCTGGCGATCGTTTACGCGCAGGTCGGTCTGCCGCTGCCCGGCTGGCTGTGGGGATTTCCGCCGGGCCATGCCGGTGAGAATTGCGGCGTAAACCTGCCGGTGCTGTATCTGATCTGGATCGGCGTCGTGTTGTTGCACTATCCACTGTGCCGGAGATTCGACCGATTGAAAGCGCGGTATCCGAACAGCGTGCTGCGGTTCATGTGACCAGGACGCGGGTTTCAGAGATGAGCGCAAGTGATGTGCCGGAGCGGCGATCTCAATCCACCCGATTGACAAGCGCCGTCAGGGGTGTTGCGGAACTGGCGACGATCGGAATGGGCGCCGCGACCTTGGGGGCACTCGGCGGCGCCTATGGCTGGCCGCTGGAGTTGCTGTCACATTTCCGCATCCAGTATGCGGCGGCGCTGCTGATCCTGGCCGGCGCGTTCCTGCGGCTGCGAGCAAAATGGTGGGGGGGAGCCGCGACGGCTTTGCTGGCGCTCAATGGGTGGGTGGTCGCGCCGTTCGTATTGCCGATCGGCGCGACCGTTGATCGGGCGATCGACCCGGGGGCGCCCTCGTGGAAACTGGTGTCGATCAACGTCTACTCGGGGAATCCGACGCCAGAGCGAGTGCTGGATTACATTGCAGCGACAGATCCGGACGTCGTGGTGTTGCTGGAGGTGACGCCGGAGTGGGAGCAGCGACTGACGGTGCTGGCGGCGCGCTATCCGCACTCGGCGGTGCAGGCGCGCGCGGACAACTTCGGAATTGCGTTGCTGACCAAGAATGCGCTGCACGATGTCGAGTTCGTGCCGCTCAGCCGCGAGAACGATGCCATCTCGGCGCGGGTCGAGTTGGGGAATGCGGAGTTGCAGATCGTCGCCGCGCATCCGTTTCCGCCCGCAGGCGGCCGCGGAGCGGAACTGCGGAACCGACAGCTCAACGAACTGGCGACTCACGTAGCACGATTGGGTCGGCCGTGTGCCGTTGCCGGCGATCTGAACATCACGCCGTTTTCACCGCACTTCGACGCGTTCCTGGCCGCCGCCGGACTGCGCGATCCGCGCCGCGGTCAAGGGGTGCTGCCGACGTGGCCGTCCCAGCGCTGGCCGTTGTGGATTCCGATTGACCACTGCGTCGTGAGCACGGGCATTGCGGCGCGATTGTCGGTCGGGCCGCACGTCGGATCGGACCATCGTCCGCTGCTGGCAGAATTGCAGCTGACCGCGTCCGGCAGCGGGAAGGAGTAGTATGTGCCGGCGGGTCAGCAGCGTTGTGCTGGCGACCCTGGTTCGACCGCCTCACAACCGCAGGTTGACGCGCAAGCCGTAGACGAACGAATTGTCGGCGCGAGCGCCGGCCTCCGGGTGGATTAACTGCATGTCGGGCGTGACGTTCAGCCACGGATTGACCTGCACGTTGTAGTACATTTCGACGCCGGTTCCGTCTCGCGGGCCGAACAACAGCTGCGGCAGCGGGCCGAACTGGTTGCTGGCGCCGACGTAGTACCAGCCGATGCCCCAGCGGTCCCCCTTGCCCCGTCTCAGATTGCTGTCGCCGCCGATGCCCGCACTCAGGAAGTACCGGAGGGGGGTCGGGTTGCCGTCGCTGATGGACGCGCGGCCGAACAGACCCCAGCCCTTTCGCGGCTTGCCGGAGAACACCATCAGGTACTGGTCGAAGCCGTAGTAGGCCGTCCACGAGTTCGCCAATGTCGGAAACCCGGGCACGGTCGGTTCCGGGTAGATGCCCGGGGGAGGCTCATTGAAGCGGAGATCCGTCAAGTCGACGTGCTTCCACATGCCGCCGATATGCTGATCCCCCGGCAGCCCGAAGAAGTTGGTGTTGACCTTCACCTCGCCTCCGGCAATCGCTCCTTTGGCGTACAGACTGCCAAAATCCATGATCTCCTGTGTTCGATCCTTGGGATCGTAAACAAAGGCACTGATCATGCCCCAGGTCTGGGGCATCGCGGCGCCGACCACGAAACTGGTGTAGGGCAATCCCAGGAGGAACGCAGGGTTGGCAATCAGTGCCTGATTCATGAACTGGTGCGTGCCGTTGCCGCCGGCGAAGACATCCTGATCCGCCGCTCCCAGGACATTCTTCTTGCCGGCGAAGACGACGAGTTGCGGCGACAAGGGCTGTGTGATCACGAAGTCCGTAAGGAACAGGTCGCCGGGCTCGTTGGGCACGGGAGGTAGCGCTGCGGGGAAGACCGCCGGCGGGAACGCTCCCGTCTTGAGTGACACATTGCCATATTCGCCGTACCAGTGCTCGGTGCGAACGAGCAGTGAACCGTGCGGCAGACCGCCGAACTTCTCCAGGTCGAGTTTCAGGCCGTACTGACCGCGTCCCGTGTAGCTGAATGTATTACCCAGTCCGAATGGCGATGGAATCGGAGGCAAGGACTGAATCCCGCCGGCGATGCCAAATCCATATTGAGTCTCATTGCCGAAGAACGTTACGCCGGACTGCTGGAGCTTTGTCCGCAGGCCGCACCAGTCCCCCGTCAGCGTCGGACGGTTCCAGAAGTCCTGATTGGCGCTCAAGGCGGCCGACGCCTGCGGCGTCATTGAGGATGTCGATGGATCCGTCGGTGCAACCTCGGCGTCCGGTTGCGCTTCGGCGTCCGGCGCTGGATCAGCGACTGGGTCATCCGAAACCTCTTGGCCCGTCAATTGCGGTGTGGCCCAAGCCAACCCCGCCAGCAGCGCGATGCAGCACGCAGCGACTCTGATCCGCAGAAGTTGGCTGGATGACACGGAGCGGGATCCTTCGACGTTGGATACTCGGCGGTCTGATCTTGCCGTAGCGACTCTGCGGATGTGACTCTGAATTTGGAAGACAACGGCAGTATCGGTTGTATCGCCGGGGCCAGGGGGCATTTTTCTTCGCCGGCCGGTACATCTTGCCAGCAGGTCACCCGCACCAGTCGGGAAGATTCGTACGCATATTGCGCCACAAATCCGGCAGCAACTGGTTCAGTATTCGGCACTTGCGGACGGTTCAGCCGAGACCTGGCAGCGACACCGCTTGCGGTTCAAGCGACCGAACGCCGGATCACCGGCTGTAGATCGCCCTCACTCCCAGATACGGCGTCACTCCGTCGGCCGTGAAACCCGCCCCAACACCAGCTTGAATCTGGGTGCAGTCTGTCAATTCATAGTCGACCTGCGGGAGGACCAGCAGCGCCGTCCGCTGGCTGCCTCCAATCGTCAGGTTCGTTTCAATGCCAAAGGTTGTGTGTTCATCGACGTCGGCAAACACCGTGAGATTCACAATTCCGTCCATGTGCTCGAGGCCGCGGCCCTCCTGAATCTGCGGACGGACGCCGATCATTCCCAGCGCGCTCCAGGTCTCGTTGAACTGCATGCCCGCCAGATAGAGGAAATCCATGACCCATTTTTCGAACTGGACGTCCGGCTCGACGATCGTCTGGAAGCCGTGGATGAAGCGGTTGTCTAAGGCGGTGCCGAACGTCACCTGGGAGGCGAACTTGTAGGCCTCATGCCGGCTCCCTTCGTAGGGGACTTCAAATTCAAACGCGAGTCCGTCGGCGACGGCGTACTCGACCTCGGGCGCCCATTCGATTCCGTGATGGTCGGTTGCGGCCGGGTACAGCCCGAATGGATCGTAACCACGAGTTCCCACGCGGCCGGGCCCGCCGATGGGAACCAGCGCGAGGACGTTCGTCTCGAACTCTCCCCGCTGGGCGCCCAGGCCGCGAACGAGGTCGAAGAACAAAGGCTCTGGGATCGAAGGAGAATTGTCCTCCGAACCACGGTCTTCGGCGCCAAACGGTTCTCGGAGAGCACCGTCCAGACGTGTGTCCGGCGGCTGCGACAGCAGGTCGCTCAGCGAGGGGGGCTGCGCGATCACGTTCGCCGATGGAAACGCGATGAGCACGCACGCGACAGCGAGTGTTGCCGCAACGACACTGCGGGCGAGTTGTGTGGCGCTCACGGACATAGCTGTTGAATGCGACTGCTCAATGACCGCGCGCAATTGTGAGACACGCACAATCGTGGCCAGCCTCCCTCTCGTCCGGCCTTCGGCCACCTTCTCCCCGCTCGACGACTGAATGTGTCCGTCGTGCGCAAATCGCAGGGGGAAGGCCGCGATTGGCGCCTGTCCCAACATCGCGCAGGGTGATTTAGTAAGACACCAGGATCTGAGTGCGGATCAGCAGTCCGGTCTGCCCGGCGACATAGCCGGTGCGATTCTGGCTGGCCGGCGAATTTTCGAGCCAGGCTGCGTCGCAAGTGAAACGGAGGTTGCTCTGGCCGGGGATCAGGAACCAGTTGAACCCGCCGGAGGATTCCCAGCCTGTTCCATAGCGTCCCGTGACCAGTGACGCGCGCGTGTACAACTCGACTTTCTGCGGGATGATGAAGCAGCCCCCCTGCACGAATCCGCCAGTGGCGACGGTGGAGCTGATTGGCAGCGGACCGGTGCCGCGCAGACCAAACAGGTCCTGCAGGTGCCACTCTGTGGACAGGCTAAGCCCTTGATATTTGAAGGCCAGATCAATCGCCGCGAGCGAGATGTCGTACGATGTCAGCGTGACCCCCGGCGCGAACGCGCCGGGCTGTGTGATGAGCGTGCCGTCGGTCAAGCGGATTGCGGAGTTCTCGACGGCGTCGCTGTCGGATTGACTCCCGTTCCCGAGGGCAAATGTGTAGCTGGCGCCCAGTCGCACGACCGGTTCGTCGTGATCTTCCAGGTCCGCGTAGCCCCTGCCAAAGTCGCCCCAGGGCTCGTACCAGGTCGAGCCGGACCAGCAGAAGTGATTGTTGAGCTGGTTCGGTCTCAGGTTCAGCGTGTTGAAACCGTTGGACATCATTGCGTAGTAGTGCACCCCGTCCATCGGTTCGCCCGTGAGCCAGATCCCCTGGCTAAGACTCGGCCGGAAGAACGTCGTCGCCATCGAGCGGTCCGGTCCCTCCAGTGGAGCGAAGGCGCTTTCCAGCCATTCGCGTGTGCCGGGGACTTTGTTCTGGCCGACGTGTACTGCAAAGGCGCGACTGAACTGGTAGCTCAGCTCGTAGGCTCTGAAGCCGATCGGATTGCTGTTGACGGTGTTGTAGTCAAAGCTCAGCAGATACGAGAGGTTCGGGTCGAATACGTTTCCGGAGAAGATCAGCCGACCGCGGGGAATCTGGAAGTTGTTGCTGTCGGAGATCGGATTCCGGTTTCCGGCGCTGTCGATCCAGTGCGCGGCCGCGGGAACGAATTCGTTCAATCGAAACATATTCTGACTGTTGATCTTCAGCGAGAAGGGATCTTCGTCAGGATCTCGCGCTGCGATCACGAAACCGTTGTCGTAGCCGACGCGGAAAGCGTCGACGGGATTATTGAAGACGAGATCTTGCGTCGCCGCTGGATCAGGCCAGAGGACCGGCTGCGGTTCCGCAGGCAGTGGAGCGGACTCGTCGAGGCTGATTCGGGCCGTACCCGGTGTCTCAAAGAGAAGCGGAGGAGAGGCCTTGAGAGAACCGGCGTCCGAATGCGGTTCGAGCGAGCGGAGACGATCGGAGAGTTGCCGGTTTTCTTCGACGACCGACTCGACGAGTTGTTCGAGCCGTTCGATTCGCGCGGCCTGAGTTTTGTCGTCATCCGCCGGCGGTGGCGACTGTGCGCGGGCAGCGCCGGCGAACAGCAACACGATCAGCGGCACAGAGCAGCGTAACCGGCCGGCAATCCCGCTGCAGTCAAAGTGTCCACGCGCCTGCAGACGCATGGGAAGCAAGAGGGCATGGTCAGCGCATGGTGTTCGAGTCGGTAATTTGCGCACATTTACCGCCCCCTCGAACGCGACCCCGCCAGGGACATCTCGAGCCCCAGGTGGTCGCGCCGGCCAGTCGCCCGCAGTCCGGCACCCCGACGATTCAGCCAGAATTGGCGGCGGCCCCCCGCAGCCGGTTTGGCATCCCCTGACGGACTCGGTATCTCATCGGCCGATTTTTCCGATTGTATGAGAAAAACCGGTGGATTCGGTCCTAACGACCGGCCGGAACCGTGCGGTCGGCAGTCGGAGCCGCCCTAGGCGCCGAAAACTGGGAGGGTTGTATCGGTCATGTGGCCGGCGGAACCCTCAGACCCCTCAAGCCGGGTGGACCCGTTGCGATCGGTCAATCAGGAAAAACCGATCGAGCCGATACCACACCGACATCCGGCCCGGGGTTTTCCGGTCGTCGGTGGTGCCTTGGAATTCGACCGGAGTCCGTGGGATGCAGAAGCGAACCGCACTCGTCGTCTTGTTCCTGCTGTTGGCGACGCGTAACGGAGTGGCGTGGGGCCAGGTGTTTGGCGTCGAACTTCAGAACAACCTGATGCCGGCATCGGGCGGTATGGCCGGCACCAGCATCAGCCGGCCGCAGGACCTGCTGTCCGCCATCAACGCCAACCCGGCGACGATGCGGCAGTATCGCGGCACGCAGTTCACGTTCAGCGGCGCCTGGGCGGACGCGGACTACCACATCAACCAGACCGCGAACCTGCCGCTGATCGGAGTGACGCCGTTCAGCGCGACGTCGAGCCAGCCCGGCTCGCTGTTAGGCAACATCGGCGTGACCCAAGGGCTCGATGAGATGGGACTGCCGGTGACGCTGGGCGCGGGCTTTATTTCGACGGCCGGACTGGGCGTAAACTTCCGCGGTGTGCCCGCGTCGAACGACACGGCGTCGCAGATCCTGGTGCTGCAGATGGTGGGCGGGGCCAGCATCAGCCTGACGGAGCAACTTTCGCTGGGCGCCACGTTTCAATTGGGAACGGGCATCATGGACGGGCCATTCTCCGGCATCGGCGCGATGACAAACGCCTATGGAGCACGGGGCACCGTCGGCGCGAACTATTCCCTCACCCCGAATACGTCGCTGGGTGCGTACTGGCAATCGGCCCAGCACTTCAATTTCAACAATGCCGCGCAGCTCCCGGTCGGTCCGGCTCTCGACGTGCCAATGGACCTCCCGCAGACGGTGGGGATCGGCGTCGCCAACAGCAGCCTGATGAATGGCAACCTGCTGCTGGCGGTCGACTTTGTGTACAAGCAGTGGAGCACGGCCGACCTGTTCAGCCACGTCTACAATGATCAGTGGGCGCTGCAGTTCGGCACGCAATACTCGTTGACGCCAAATACCCGCCTCCGACTCGGATACGCGTATAACGAGAATCCGATGCGCGGCGCCACGTTTTCGACTCTGGGCGGCATCACGCTGCCGGACGGCATCCCGGCGCTGCGCTACATTCAGGGTCAGTTTGCCTCCGTGACCCAGCACCGGATCACGATGGGGCTGGGCGTCCGCGACTTCATGCTCAACGGACTCGATTTCGACATGTTCGCCGGGTACTCCTTCTCTGCTTCGGACGCCTTTGCCACGACGTCGGCGAGCATCCACGACAACTACTGGCTGGGAGCGGGCTTCACGTGGCGGTTCGGCGCCGGCAACCCGTCGTCCGGCGGCTGATTGGCTGTCGGTTCACTGCAACAGGCATTGGAATGCGCGCGGGTGCCACTGGCTCCGCCAGTGCGAAGCAAGCGAATCGCCTTATGTGAATCGCACTGGCAAAGCCGGTGCCACCCAACCCGATTTCCGTGCACTGACAACGCACTACGGTTCTGACGGGGCGGGCGCTGACGAGTCCACCTCCTCGTCTTCCGGATATTCCATCCGCACCAGCAGGTAGTTCTCCGTGCGCTCTGTCCCGAAGTGGACGTGCAGCGGCGCTTCGTCCTGAGTGAGGTTGTACAGTCCGGTTTCGGCGACCACCGACTCGCTTTCACCCAGACGAAACGCCACGCGCTGCGTCTCCTTGTCGACCTGCCCCTGGATGGCCTGGGCCTCGTCGGTCTGGATGTTGTACAGCGTACCGCTGATGACTCCCTCCTTGCTGACTGCCAGCTGCACGATCCGGGTCGGATCGACGTCCTGTTCGTTGGTGGAAATGGTGAAAGTCCCCAGCGGCATCCATTCGGTCGTCTCCGCCTGTTCGTCGGATTGAGGAGGTTCGACCGTTGCCAGGTCCATCGCGCTCATGGCGAACTCATCGGCAGTGGCGACTTCCTCGCCGCCGACGTAGACGGTGTTGTTGACGTAGGTCACATTCCCTCCCTCGCCATAGTCGTAGTAGACGGGCTGTGCCCAGACGGCGGGGGGCGCGGACCAGACAAACCAGGGAGTCAGGCGCGCCCACGTCGGCACGCCCCACCAGTAGCGGGGCGGGAAGCTGTGGCGCCAGAAGTGGAAGTGCCACCCGCCGATCGGGAACCGATGACCACCCCACCAGACCGGGGAGAACCAGAGGCCGCGGCGTCGAAACGGGCTCCCCCAGCCGCGGCGGACACCCATTCCCCAACCGGCCCAGAACGCCATGCGGGCCGGTGGCCGACCCCACCAACCGCGGCGACCGGGACTCACAAACGCCCGGTTCCAGCGATTATGGATGTTGATGTTCGTATTGCGGTTGATGTTGACCCACGCGGGGCGACGGTTGATCGTGCGATTATTGGACCATTGATTTCGATCCGAGAGGTTCGGCCGATTTCCTCCGCTCGGTCGATTGCCGACGCCTGGACGGTCTCCACCTCCCGGGCGATTGCCGACACCGGGACGATCACCTCCTCCCGGTCGATTTCCGGCGATGGGACGATCCCCTGTTCCGGGGCGCGCCGGCAGCGTTGAGACGCCTCCTCCCGGAGGCTGCACAGGCCGGCCCATCCCCAGAAAGTCTCCCACGTCGCCCGGTTTCGGCGCCGCGCCGCCGCCCGGATAGTTGCCGTTGCCCGGCCGATTGCCGGCGATCGGGCGATCTGCCGTGCCGGGGCGCGTGACCGCGCCTCCCGGACGATCTGCGAGTCCGGGACGATCGCCGGTTCCCGGGCGATTGCCGTAGTCCGGCCGGCTGCCGCCACCAGGTCGATTTCCGAGATTCGGCGCGCTCGTATCGGGACGCGAACCCGGACGGGACGCGATGCCCGAACCACCTGCTCCGGGACGACCGCCGGGGGTTGGTGTGGATCCAGGACGATAGTCGTTCTTCGAAGGGGAGGAAGGAGAGAGTCCGCCGTTGGGACGATTCGGGGCCGGTCGCGATGCCAGACTGCCACCATTAGCAGGACCCTTGCTTCCGCCATACGACGGGCTCTGGGCCGGACGGCCCCCGCCCCCGCCGCGCGAGCCTCCCAAACTCGGGGAATTGGGGCGCGATCCGCCGCCATAAGACGATCCTCCTCCGGGGCGTGCGCCACCTCCTCCGCCGCCCCGGTAGGCGCTGCCGCCCCGTGAGCCACCTCCGCGGCCACCGCCGCCGCGCGATCCTCCGCCGCGGCCCTGCCCGAAGCTCACGTCCGCGGCAAGGAGCGTAATTGCCAGCGCGGCCGCCAGCGACCATGAGACGTATTTCATGGCTTTGCTCCCTGCTCGCTGGACGCCGGCGGCGTGGCCTCGGCGGCGGACTCTTTGATCCGCACAACAGTGACCGGATCGGACGTCGCAGACGGCTCACCGTCGACGGTTTCGCCGATGATCTGCACTGTCAACGTGTCGTCGTCGACCCGGCTGATCACTTGCGTTGCGGACGCCAGCTCGCCGTCCGGATCGATCTGCCACATCTTGAGCAACCAAGCGTCGTCGTGCCTGGAGATCGTGCCCTCGCCAAACGACCCATCCGAATTGAACGTCCAGGCACGAATCTGCCCGCTGCGCGGATCCCAGCCAATAACCTGTGTCCCCTCAAGTGCGTCCTGGTCCGGCGCCTGCTCTGTGAAAGACCGGATCAGAAACGCTTCGTTAGCCGACCAGCGGAACGTGGTGGTTACCTGTCCGTTGGTGGACTGGTCCTGCCACGATCCGATCAGCCACTCCAGGCCCTGAGCCCTGAGCGGCCTGCGCGCGACTGCGGCAGTGAGCCGCATCGTGCCTTGCGGGAATTGCTGATCAACACCTGGTCTCCTCCTTGATCAGCATGCTCGAGTCATGTCGACACCACCGGCTCCGAGTCGGTCAGGAGCAGCGTCGTCGTTCCCTCTAACAGGGCCACGTCCGGCCTGACGATCTTGATATTCGTGATCTCGCCAGTCATCTGGGCGTCGGGCTGATCCTTGAAGAAATCGGCCATCCGCTCCTGCAGCGCGTCGCGCCCGGAGATGCGCTCGTTGCTGTCCTCCGCCAGCGAAGCGCAGTCGAGCGTCCAGAACTTCGCGACGGCCGCGGCATCGTGCTGGTTGAAGGCGTCCAGGTACGACTTCAATTGCTGGCGAATGGCGGATTCCTCCGGGGATGCCGCGACCTGAGCCTGGCTGTTGGAGTCCTGAGCCTGCGCGCGGGGCACGGCCAAGGCACAGGCGATGACGACAAACAGGATGCGAGACATGTGTTTCGATTCCTCAGAATGATGTGCGACGCACAGAATTCCATCGTTGCGGCGGCCCAATGCGCGCGACTCAAACTGCATTAAAAAACATGAGGCGCCCCGCGCGAACGCGAGGCGCCTACGCAATGTCCGAGGCCGGCTAGTTGCCCGGTGGCGACAACGTCTCCAGCTTCTTAAGGACTTCAAGCGCCTTGAGTGACTGATAGTTGATGCCGGCCGCGTTCAGGCTGCTCCCCTGTTGAAACGGATACTCGGGCACCGTTGCCAGGAAATCCCTCACCTGCGCTTGCACCGGCACGAACAGCCAGATGTTATCCGCGTACCATCGCAGATACATGCTGGACTCCAGCGGCATCTTCTCATAGGGATCGGCCTTGAGATTCACAATCAACGGCCAGCCTGTGACCTTGCGCGTGCCGGTCGCGATGTTGCCGTCCACGACGGCAAAATTCACTTTCCAGTCGTTCCAGCGCACGGCGTTCAGTTCGCCGCCCTGGCCAAAGTACAGGATCTCTTCGCGGGGGCCCTTCTCGGTCTCCCCCTTAAAGTACGGCATAAAATTGTAGCCATCGGCGTGGACCTTGAACGTCCGGCCATTCGCCTCGTAGCCCTTCGCCAGCTTTTCGACGACATCCGGCACTCCTGCGGCAGCCAGTAACGTCGGCATCCAGTCTTCCTGCGAGAAGATCTCGTTGATGATCGTGCCGGGCTTGATCACGCCCGGCCAGCGGACCAGCATGGGCACCCGCAGCCCCCCTTCCCACGTGGTCCCTTTTTCACCGTGGAACGGGGTGATGCCGCCATCGGGCCACGTCCCTGTCTCAGCGCCGTTGTCGGTGCCGTAAACCACAATCGTGTTATCTGCGATGCCGAGGTCGTCCAGCTTCTTCAGTACCTCGCCGACGAAACCGTCATGTTCCACCATGCCGTCGGGATACAGACCAATGCCCGTCTTCCCCTGTGACTCCTTCTTCAGGTGCGTCCAGACGTGCATGCGCGTGCTGTTGTACCACAGAAAGAACGGCTTCTTCGCCTGCGTCTGGCGGTCGACGAACGCCATTGCATGCTTGTGGACTTCCTCGTCGATGGTCTCCATCCGCTTCACCGTCAGCGGGCCGGTGTCCTCGATCGTTTGCCCCCCCTTGCCGTCCGATTTGCAGTGCAGCACGCCCCGCGGGCCGTACTTCTTCTTGAATTCCGGATCCTTCGGGTAGTAATAGGTCTCCGGCTCCTCTTCGGCATTCAGGTGATACAGGTTGCCGAAGAACTCGTCGAAGCCGTGCACCGTCGGCAGGTGCTTGTCGCGGTCCCCCAGGTGATTCTTCCCGAACTGGCCGGTCGCATATCCCTGCTGCTTCAGCAGGTCGCCGATGGTCGGCGTCCACTCGGGAATGCCGTGCTCGCTCCCCGGCATGCCGATCGTCAGCAGTCCGGTCCGGAACGGATGCTGACCAAGGATGAACGACGCGCGCCCAGCCGTGCAGCTCTGTTGGGAATAGGAGTCCGTGAACAGCGCGCCTTCCCGCGCAATGCGGTCGATGTTCGGAGTCCGGTACCCCATGATCCCGTGGTTGTAAGCGCTGATGTTGTGCACACCGATGTCGTCCCCCCAGATGACGACGATGTTCGGCTTCTTGCCGGTCTGGCCCAGTGCCGCAGAAACGGCGAGGTTGTGGTCGACCAGCGCGAGCTGATCGCACCGAGACAGTCCGCCGGCGCAGCAGCTCTCCCGTTCGACCTGGGGTGGCACTTCCGGAAGTCCGGGCAGCACGTCGACCTCATCTGCGCGCGCCATATTCGGCGCCGGTTCCACGCGTGCCGAGGCCGCCACGTATCCCAGCACCGCGCCGAGCGCGACGGTGAGTACGGACTTTGTTGGCCAGTTCTTCAACATAGACGTCTCCTTTTCAGGTGGTTCGTCGCCCGCACATCGAGCGACCTGTCATTGGTGATCAAAACGCAATTCAATTCACGGCGACTTCACGCACCGAAATCCGACATGCGACATCCCGGTGTCGGGCGTGCAGCCGTGCCGGGCGCTCGGGCGATAGCGCGAGCAATAACCGTCGTTGCACAGGAACGAGCCGCCGCGCTGGCTCCTCTGTGACATGTACGGCCGTAGCGGATCGCTGCTGCTGTCCGGCCCTTGCGGGTCGGTCGTCGCCTCGGATTGCGAACGCTGGTGATACAGTTCGCGATCGTACCAGTCGCTGCACCACTCCCAGACGTTGCCGGACATGTCGTACAGTCCATAGCCGTTGGCGGCGAATTTCCCGACCGGCGCGGTTCTCAAGAATCCGTCGGCAGCGGAGTTTTCGTATGGAAACTTCCCCGTCCAGAGGTTCGCCTGTGGATGTGTCAGACTGGGAGGCCCATTCCCCCAGACGTACGGCATGCCTGTCAGACCACCGCGCGCCGCAAACTCCCACTCCGCCTCGGTCGGCAGCCGTTTGCCGGCCCACCGGGCATAGGCGACGGCGTCGTCCCACGAAACCTGCACAACCGGGTGTTCTTCCCGTCCGACGAGGTCGCTGTTGGGGCCTTCGGGGTGACGCCAGTTCGCGCCGGGCGTCCAGGTCCACCACAGCCGCACATCGTCCAGCGGCACCGCGTGATCCGGGGGAGTGAAGACCAGCGAGCCGGGAACCAGCAACGCGGGATCGGGAGGCGGCGTTCCTTCCGGCAGGTTCGCAAGCAATTCGTCGGCAACGGGGGAGCGCTCGGCCGTGGTTGTGTACGCAGTCGCCCGCACGAACTCCTCAAACTGGCGGTTGGTGACTTCGGTCGCATCGATCCAGAATCCGCCCACGCGCACACGGTGCGCAGGCTGTTCGTCGGATCGGGCGGTGGACTCGTCGCTTCCCATGCGGAACTCCCCGCCAGGGATCCAGACCATGCTTGAGGGAGTTGGCTGCGCTGGATCGTTGCCCGGGGCACTGGCGGCGACGTTCTGCGGCCCTCCGGAAGCCGAAGTCAGCGACGTCTCGAGAGTTGAGCGGCGCGGGGCCTCACGCACCCAAACGTAGGTTGCAAGAAACGCGCAGATGCCGAGCAGTCCGAGCGGCGCGAATTGTCTCACGATCAGATTCCGCGACATTGCCACCCGCAAACTGCAACAGTGATCGAATTTCAGATGGTCGCCGGCGAACTCGCCGACGAGGCAAACCGTCAGCGGGACGCGCCGGCCGCGCAATGGAGGAGTCACCGAAAACCGGAGAACTGAGGCCCGCCAGCGAGTCAGGCGCTGCCGTGTCAGCGACAACTGACGACGAGAGATGACTGGCGGCGATTATGGTCTTGCTTGGCAACAGATTGCAACCGACTGCGGTTGACTTTGGGATGAATTCATGAGGCGAGCCGCAATGGCACAGTCGTGATGCTGTCGAGTGCGGAGTCGCACATATCAGCCTGAATTCTTTGGGAGCGTGCTCAACTCATCGTTACGTGTTCGCATCAGTCGTCCGCATATTGACACAAGTGGCCTAATCGTGTCGCAGTGCGGCAATGGGATCGATTCGCGCCGCTTTTGAAGCGGGGAGGATTGTCGCCAGCGTGGTGACGACGGTGCAGAACGCCAGCACTGCCGCCGGAAGCCAGAGTGGGAACTGGATGACCTGCTGACCGTCGAATTTTTTGTGCATTTCCGACTCCAGGATGGCCACGATCAGCGATTCGATCGGAATGCGGATCAGCAGACCGGTCAGCAATGCCGCGCCGCCGCCGAGGAGCCCGATCAGGAGTCCTTCCATCAGGAACAGCATCTGGATCTGGCCGTCGCGCGCCCCGAGCGCCTTCATGATGCCGATCTCACGGGTGCGGGCCGTGACGCTCATCACCATCGTGTTGGCGATCCCGACGGCGGAGATGAGCAGCGCCAGCAATGCCACCAGCGAGACCAGCAGCGTCACCTGCCGCACCTGCTTCTGGATGAACTCGACGAAGTCCACGAGGGAGTATTGGTGGAACCCCATCTCGCGAATCCGGTCGGTCACGGGGCGCAAACGGGATGCGTCATCGACCAGTACCGTGGCCTGATAGAAGCCCTGCTCCTTGTGATAGGGGGAGCGGAGCGCAAATGCCGTGGCGGTCTTCACCGGCAGCAGGAATTCGGGCATGGGGTCGTTGAACCCGAGACGCATTTCGTGCTTCGTCTCAGCATCGGTCGGACCGCGGAAGATGCCAGCGACGATGAATTCCTCGGCAATGATTTTCTCCTGCGGTGGCGCTGCCGCGACGTGTTCTACAGAGGGCCGAGGAAACACCTTGCGCATGGCGGCGCGTTCCGCGTCGGACAGCGGCAGCCCGTCGATGATCGCCGGCAACCGTTCCAGCGCACTGTTCAGCGCCACGATTTCGTCGCGTTCGAGCTTGGCGCCGGCCCCCAGCAACGACAGCGAACTGGCGACCGCCTGTTCGGCCGAGCGATTTTCGAGCCGGACGCGAGTCCCGATCAGCGCGCGCATCCGCTCGACGGAATCGTATCCCCAGCGCCAGGCCACGAACTCATTGAGCAGGATCGTCCGCTCGGTGTCTGACGCGAACGCCTTGCCGGCCAGGACCCGCTCGCTGAGATTCTTGTCGTCCAGCGGAACGGAGGTACCGAATCCCATCAGTTCATGGTCCCCCTGCACGAGCGAGACGTGCAGGGATGTCTCCGGGTATACGCCGCGCACGTGCGGCAGCGCGGCAATCTGCTCGATCAGCTCGCCGGTCAGCGTGACGGGACCGCGGCTGTTCTCCATCCGCCAGCGGCGGACGAGCATGGCCCGAATCCGTGCGCGCATCGCGTCATCGACGTCCCCTGCGACCTGCAGTTCCGTGGTCGGGATGTCGCTTTCATCGAAGTCCCATTTCTGGCTGACGGAAATCTGCCGCAGTGCGTCCCCCATCCCGAAGACGCGCGACACGGCGTCCTGCACGCCACGGCGCGCGGCCAGGCTGAACAGCAACAGCAGGGCGCCGATGATGACGCCGACCAGCGACAACGTGGTCCGACCTTTCTGCTGGCGGATCGTCAACAGTCCGCTGGCGGCGAAGTCGCGAATCCTCATGAGGGCGCGGCTCCCGAATCACGCACGAGCCGCCCGTCCTGCATCTGCAGGACGCGGGTGGCAAACCGATGCGCCAGAGCTTCGTCGTGCGTCACGAGCAGGGTCGTCATGTGCGACTGCTCCGCGCAGCGGGTGAGCAGCTCGACAATTTCGGCGGCAGTGGCGGTGTCGAGATTGCCCGTTGGTTCGTCAGCCAGCAGCAATTGGGGCGAGTTGATCAGCGCGCGAGCGATGGCGACGCGCTGTTGTTCGCCGCCGGAAAGCTGGCTGGGAACGTGCGCGGCGCGCGCTGACAGCCCGACCGCCGTCAGCAGGTCACGCGCCGCCTGCTCCCGCTCAGGCGGCGGACGGCCGGCGAACACCAGCGGCAGCTCGACATTCTGTAGCGCGGTGCGCCACGGAACGAGGTTGTAGCTCTGAAAGATCATGCCGACGCAGTCGCGCCGATAATCGGCCATCTGCACCGAGGAGAGGTCCGACAGCACCTGTCCGGCGATGCAGAGTCGTCCACTGCTTGCCCGATCGAGACCCGCGATGAGGTTCAACAGCGTCGATTTTCCGGAGCCGGACTTCCCCAGCAGCGCCACGCGCTCTCCGCGATGCAACGTGAACGAAACATTTCTGACAGCATTCACGGCCGCAACGGCGTGTCCGTACGACTTCGATACGTCGGACAACTCTACAACTGCAGTGCACTCAGCGGCATCCGCCATGTCGGAGGAACCATCCAGAGGCCGGACAGCGCCGATCAGTTCACCGGCGATCGTAATCGCAGCACGATTTTTCCCACCGCCTGTCGGTGGATGAACTGGTTGAGTGCAGCGGCGTACTGATCCAGTGGAAACGCCTGGCCGACGAGCGGCTTGAGCTGTCTCTGCGCGTACAACTCGAACAGCGCAGCACAGTTCGCCAGGCATGTCTGCGGCTCACGTTTCACAAACTCCCCCCAGAAGACCCCGACGAGCTGGCACCCCTTGAGCAGCGCCAGGTTGGTCGGGTACTTCGGGATCACGCCGCTGGCAAAGCCGACGACCAGAATCCGCCCGTTCCAGTTCACGCTGCGCGTGCATTGATCAAACAGCTCGCCGCCGACCGGGTCGAAAATGACGTCCGCTCCCTTCCCGCCCGTGAGTTCCTTGAGCTTGTCCTTCAGGCTGTCTCGGCCGTAGTTGATCAGGGCATCGGCACCGTGGCGCTGCGCGACGGCCAGTTTCTCATCGGTGCCGGCCGCTGCGATCACCCGCGCTCCGAATGCCTTTCCGATTTCGACGGCCGCCAGGCCGACTCCGCCGGCCGCTCCGAGGACCAGCAGCGTCTCGCCGGGCTGCAATTGAGCCCGCTGTTTCAGGGCGTGGTACGAAGTTCCGTACACGAGTCCGAAGCCGGCGGCGACGTCGAAGTCCATGGAATCCGGGATGCGGCCGACCGCCGTTGCGTCGGCCGTCGCGCGTTCAGCCATGCCGCCGATCCCCGTCAGCGCCATGACCCGATCGCTAGGCCTGACGTGGGTCACACCCGCGCCCACTTCAGCGACGACGCCGGCGACTTCCGCCCCGGGAGTGAAGGGGAAGGGGGGCAGGAACTGATATTTCCCGGCGATCTGCAGCGTATCGGGAAAGTTCAGCCCGGCGGACCAGACGTCGATGAGCACCTGCCCTTTGGCCGGTTGCGGATCGGGCACTTCCTCGAGCGTCAGGTTCTCGGGGGGACCAAACGATTTGCAGAGAACGGCTTTCATGGTCTGCAGGATACCCCGTTCAGCAGTGAGGTGGTATGACGGCGGTGCGACTTGAATCGCACGTTGCCGTTGACCTGCCGAGCCGGAAGCATCAGCGGCCGCAGACGAAGCCGGTCGTTAATGACAATGCCTGCCAGCAGTGTAGACTGGCGTCGGTCGCGGTGTCCGAGGCCGAATCCAGAGAATTTGCCGGTTCTGTGTCGAATTCGTCGCTGTTGGTTCGACGAATCGGTAGAGCAGCAGTGCAGAAAAATCCGACCCGGAGGCGCGAAGTGCGATTCCTGTTACTGAGTCATGACGACGAACAGCACTGGAACGATGTCGGCGAAGCGGCGCATCAGCGGGCCATGCAGGAAGCGGTCGCCCTGACGCACCGGATCGACGCCGCTGGGCAATATCTCCTTGCCGCGCCATTGCAGCCGTCCGGAACGGCGGTCAATGTCCGCGTCCGCGACGGGAAAACGCATGTCACCGATGGACCGTATTCCGAGACGCATGAAGTCGTCGGCGGTTTTTATCTCGTCGACGTACCGTCGATTGAAGATGCGATTAGAATTGCGCAGCAGCATCCCGGCGCGCGGTTCGGAACGGTCGAGATCCGTGCCCTCAGAGAACTCGATGGCTTGCCGACGCCGCGACTGCATTGAACGCGAATGCCGTTTGGTGACCGAAACGGTCGTCTAGAACCCGAGAATTTCCCATGAGCAGAGTCCGTGTCCTGGTCGGAACCCGCAAGGGCGCATTTATTATCACTGCCGATGGTCAGCGGAAGAACTGGCAGGTCGACGGTCCGCATTTCGCCGGGTGGGAGGTCTACCACGTCAAAGGATCCCCGGCGGACCCCGAGCGCCTCTACGCCTCGCAGTCCAGCGGCTGGTTCGGGCAGATCATTCAGCGATCCGACGACGGGGGCAAAACCTGGCACCAGCCCGGCACTCCCCAAGGGGATGCGACGACCAATGCGCAAGGAATGCCGATGGGAGAAAGCAACAAGTTTGTGTACGACACGTCGGCGGCGACCGGCCGGCCGCTGACGACCCACCAGTGGTACGACGGCACGCAGCATCCGTGGGAATTCAAACGAGTCTGGCACCTGGAGCCGTCACTGACCCACGCAGACGAGGTGTATGCCGGCGTCGAAGACGCGGCGATGTTTCGCAGCACGGACGGCGCGCAGACTTGGAACGAACTGGCGGGGTTGCGTTCGGCGCATGGCGAACAGTGGTCGCCCGGCGCCGGCGGCCTGGGGCTGCACACCATCCTGATTGATCCGACCAATCCGCAGCGCATCTACATCGCGATCTCCTCCGCCGGCGCCTTTCGGACGGATGACGGCGGAAAGAACTGGAAACCGATCAACCGCGGTCTGAAATCGCAATACATCCCGGATCCTGATGCACCGGTCGGCCACTGTGTGCATCGGATCGCGCTGCATCGGTCGCGCCCGAACGTCCTGTTCATGCAGAAGCACTGGGACGTGATGCGTTCGGACGACGCCGGCGACAACTGGTACGAAGTCAGCGGCAACTTGCCGACCGATTTCGGCTTTCCGATTGATGTCCACGCGCACGAGCCGGAGACCGTGTACGTCGTGCCGATCAAGAGCGACTCGGAGCACTATCCGCCGGATGGCAAGTTGCGCGTCTATCGCAGCCGTTGCGGCGGGAATGACTGGGAACCGCTGACTCAGGGCTTGCCGCAGAGCGACTGCTACGTCAATGTCCTCCGGGACGCGATGGCGGTCGACACGCTGGATGCCTGCGGCATCTACTTCGGCACGACCGGCGGGCAGGTCTACGTGTCGCCGGACGCGGGGGACCACTGGCAGCCGATTGTCTCACACCTGCCGCCGGTACTGTCGGTCGAGGTGCAGACGCTGCCATGATCCGCGTCGTTCTGCCGCATCATCTCCGCAAGCTGGCCGGCGTCGGTGCAGAGGTGCAGCTCGACGTCGCCCGGCCGGTCACCCAGCAGTCGGTGCTCGATGCGCTCGAACTTCGCTACCCGATGCTGTGCGGCACGATTCGCGAGCACGTGACGCATCGCCGTCGGCCGCTGATCCGGTTCTTCGCCTGCGAGCGCGACATTTCGCTGGAACCGGCGGATGCCGCGGTCCCAGAACCGGTCGCGGCCGGGATCGAGCCGTTTCTGATCGTGGGCGCGGTCGCGGGGGGGTAGTCGGGCGAATCGATCGGCTTACCGCTCGCTCGAAAAGATGATCTGGGCGCTGTCCGGCGTCCAAGTCGGCATGCGGTTGATGTTGCCGACGCGCCGGCCCTCCAGCAGCACCGGCGCGCACGGAACGTCCGGGGCCATCGAGTACAGGTTCGATTTCCACCAGCGCCGGGGAGCGGGGCCCGAACTCTGCATGCTGAAGATCAACTGGCGTCCGTCGCGCGACCATGAAGGCGGGCCGAACATGTCGAGCTGCGGATCCTCGTTGGTGTAGAGGATTCGAATCGAGTCCGTCGCGCCGTCTGCGGCGATCGTGGCGAGATGCTTGGCGCCGTTCCGCTCGCCGACAAACGCCACCCGTTTGCCGTCGGGGGACCAGCAGCCGGCGTAGTCCACGAGCGTCCAGTCGGTGTTCTCGAACAGCGGATCGACCTCTGCCGTGTCCAAATCGACGAACACGAGCGAGGGTCGGCCGTCATTGCGCCAGCCATGGCAACACAGCAGCGTGCCGTCGGGTGACCAGCGCGGCCACCAGGCATTGGCGATCCGCCGCCTGTTGGATCCGTCGGCGTGCATGATCCACAGTCCTCCTTCAAAGCCGCCGGGATTGCCTGGATTCAGCATGAAGGCGATCTGTGAATCGTCCGGCGACCACGCCGGGGTGTTGCCATACCCGAGGTCGCGGATCGCCCCCGCATCCGGCCCCGTCAGCGTATTGACGAATATCCGGCTTTCATGAAACGCATCCAGTCGCGGCAACCCGTTCATGGCCAGGAACCGCCCATCGCTGGACAGTGCGGCGTCGCTGGTGGCGATCATGTCGGGGGCCGCAATCAGAAACTGCGGATCGGTCCCGTCGCGGTTCATCCGGTACAGGCCGCGGAAGCCTTCCTCATGCCGTCGGCTGTGCGTCAGAGCTGGCTGGCGAACTTTTCCGGAATGGCGGAGTTCTTCGATCTGTGACGCCAGACGGTCGATCGCCCGCTCAATCTGCCGCAGTCGCTGTTCGACGGGCAGTTCGCGGCGCCAGACCGGGCGGCGGACGGGATTTCGGTCGACATCGTCTTCAACAGCCGCGGAGTTTGGATCGGCCGCCGACCGCGCGCGTGACGATTCGGTCCGGTCAAAGTCATCCACGGCGCCGACGCCGGCGGCGATCAGGCACACGGTGAACAGCGCCAGCAGAATGTCGCGACGCATGGCGGTTTCTTTCTGGAGAGAGAGCCAGTCCGCGCACCGGAATTGAAGCGAATTGACCAGATGAACACAACTTGAGCCTATGGATTCGCTGCTGCCGTCGGCGAGTGCCAAATCGGTCTCCGTTTGCCCGCGCACCAGCCCGACCGCTATAGTCGCGCTCCGCCACACTGACGCATCCACTCGACAATGAACCCGCCATGTCCGCCGCTCCCCTGAATCGCGACCAGCTTGCCGCCCTCCAGAAATACGACACGCCGACGGTCTGCAATGTCGTCGAATTGTTCGACGTTCGCCCGCGCAGCGCGGGCTACATGAACGACTCCATCCGCGCGTGCTTTCCGCACCTGCCGCCGATGGTCGGGTACGCGCTCACAACGACGTTTCGCAGCTTCGCGCCCCCGAAATCCGGCAATGTCTACGCGGGGCTGAACGAGCAGATCGCGGGCTTCGCCGAACTCCCCGGTCCGGCCGTCGTCGTGTTCCAGGATCTCGATTCGCCGGTCGCCGCGGCCACGTTCGGCGAGGTGATGTGCTCGGTCTACAAGGCGTTCGGCGCCGCCGGCCTGATTACGTCCGGCGCGGGACGCGACCTCGACCAGGTGGAGGCCATCAAGTTCCCGGCGTTCACCAACGGGACGATCTGCGCCCACGGTTATTGCCACATGCTGCACATGAACATCCCGGTGACAATCGGCGGCATCCTGATCGAGCCGGGCGACCTGCTGCACGGCGACCGGAACGGCGTGACGACGATCCCGGCGGACGTCGCGTCGGAAGTGGCCGATGGCTGCAAGGAGTTGATGGCGGCCGAGCAAATCATCCTGGACTACGTCCGCGGCCCCAGTCCGACGCCGAAGGGCTTCGCCGACGCCCGCAAGGCGTCGAGCGACGCAATCAATAAGCTGGGCCAGCGGCTGCGGCGCAAGTAACCCCACCGACGATGACCGGCACGCCTACGTTCTGGCGCATATTCGCCGGCGCTCTGGCCGTCGTCCTGGCAACGTCGACCGCGGCGGTGTCGGCTGGCGGCGATTTCTGGTTCCCGCTGCTGATCGGCGCGCCGGCCGCCGCGCTGCTGGCGTGGCGGCTGTCGGTGCGCACGGAAGCCCTGGCGACGTCGGGCGACCCCGCGCGACGGGCGGGTCTTGACGGCGCGCTGCAGTTGCCGACTGCCATCGACCGCGCTCCATCCGTTTCCGCCGAGTCACCCCTGCTTGCGACCGTGCTGGAAACGATGATCGAAGGAGTGATGGTGGTCGACGCCCGCGAGCATCTGGTCTATGCGAATCCGGCAGCGCGGGCGCTCCTGGAAATTCCCGATCGGGCCGGCGCAGGGCGCCCCCTGCTCGAGGCCGTCCGTTCCCCCGGCATTGAATCCGCCATGCAGGCCGCACTCACGACCGGCCGCATGCAGCGCCTCGAACTGAACTGCCGCGCAAGGAGCGGGACCGTCGCGGTCACGATCGTCGCCGCTGGCTGGAAAAGCGCGGCGGCCGGCGTTGTCCTCGTCCTGCAGGACGTCACGGGAGCGCGCCGCCTCGAACGGGTGCGCGAGTTTGTCTCGAATGTCTCGCACGAACTCAAGACGCCGCTGACCCACATTCAGGCCTACGCCGACACGCTCGCGGACGGCGCCCTCGACGACCCGGAGCACAGCCGCAAGTTTCTGGAGCGGATCATTGAGCAGGCGGAACGATTGCAGGCGTTGATCGTCGACCTGCTCCAACTCTTCGCGCGGATCGAGACCAGGAGGCCACGGTTGACATTGCCGCTGTCGTTAGCGGAAGTCTCCCAGCGCTGCGTTGAGGAGCATCAGGCGGCGGCCGCGAGCCGCAACGTGAGTCTCACCGTCGAGTGTCACGAGGAGCCGGTCGTTCTGGCGGATGCGGCCGGTTTGCAACAGATCCTCGACAATCTGGTCGACAACGCCCTGAAGTACACACCGGCCGGCGGCAGCGTCGGCGTGGTGGTGTTCGCCGAGCCTGATTGGGGGGTGATCGAGGTCTCGGACACTGGGATCGGAATCGCCCGCGATGACCAACTTCGTGTTTTCGAGCGATTCCTATCGTGTCGATCGTGCTCGACAAGGGCCGTCGGCGGCACAGGACTCGGCCGGCGGATCGTGAAGCACCTGTGCAGATGTATCAGGGCCGCATCGAACTAATCAGCGAGCTCGGCCATGGGAGCCGATTCACGGTCCGTCTGCCTTTGGAGGCGAGCAGTGCCTCGGTTGTGGCCGTTCGCAAGTAATCTGCTCACTTGCAGTTGCGCCGCTTGGTGTGTCTTAATTATCTCTTAACAATCGTGCGGTCTACTTCTTAACAATTCCGCGATACGATTCTTCCGCGAACACAGATTTCAACTCCGACGGCCACGATTTCGTCCAGTTTCGACCAAGGCCCCGACGGCGTTCAATATTCTCGATGTCCGAAAACTCCCCAATGAATCGACGACTGAGCCTATCGCTGTGTCTTGTTGCGTGTCTCTCGCTGGCGGTCAGCGGTTGCTCCAACGGCACGTCGACAACGACACCGCCATCCGGTAGTTCGGCCGCGTCGGGAGGAACGGCGACGGCTTCCGATTCAACATCGGCGGCTGCCATCGAAACGCCTGCGGTTGTCGGCGTCATGCCCGAAGGCGCCGTCTTCCCGACGGTCGCAACCATTGAGAAGGGGGAGTACAAACCCCTCTCGCGACCACTGTTCATCTACGTCAACAAGGCCTCATTGCAGAAGCCTGCGGTCGTCGAGTACGTCCGCTACTACCTGTCCGATGAAGGCCAGGCTCTTGTCCCCGAAGTCGGCTACGTCAAGCTCAACGCACAGCAGATCGCCGAGACGCGGCAGCGTTTCGACCAGGCGCTGCAGAGTGCCGGTGTGACCGCGGCCGCCGGCCCGGTCGAGGGAGAGGTCCAGACCGACGGTTCCAGTACGGTGGCGCCGATTTCCTCCGCCGTGACAGAGGCGTTTGCGGGGATTAACCGCAAGGTTCGGGCACCTGTCGGCACTTCGGGCACAGGTGGCGGCTTTAAGGCCTTGTATGGCGGCAAGATCGACATCTGCGACGCGTCCCGTCCGATCAAACCGGCCGAAGTCGAAGCCTGCTCGGCTGCCAAGATTGAATACGTGGAACTGATGATCGCCATCGACGGTCTCACTGTTGTGGTCAACAAGGCGAACGACTGGGTGGCCGGAATGACTGTCGCCCAGCTGAAGCGGCTGTGGGAGCCGGACAGCAAGGTGACGAAGTGGAGCGATCTCGATCCGAAGTGGCCCAATGAGCCGATCAAGCTATTTGGCGCGGGTACGGACTCCGGCACGTTCGACTACTTCACGGAAGTCATCGTCGGCGAAGCGAAGAAGAGCCGGGCCGACTATCAGGCCAGCGAGAACGACAACATCCTCGTGACCGGCGTTGAAGGCGAGAAGTACGCCCTCGGCTATTTCGGTTTCGCCTACTACGTCGAGGCCCACAACCAACTCAAGGCTCTGGCGATCGCTCCGTAGTCCGTAGGGTGGGCTTTGCCCACCAGACATGGACTACTGGCGCGCATGATTGGTGGGCACAGCCCACCCTACTGTTCTGAGCGATCTGAGCGAATTGCGTCAGGCGGAGCCTGACCTACACGGCGCTGTCCATGTCGTCCGCCACTCCAATCCGAAGCTCGTCGCCGGCCGGCCCGCTGGCGAAGCGCTTTACGTGGCAGCGCGCGATGGAACGCTGCATCCGTGGCGGGCTCTTCGCGTGTGCATTTCTGTCAATCCTCACGACCGTCGGTATTGTGGTCGCCCTGCTGGCAGAGACCGTGCTGCCGATCTCGTCCGGCCCAGGCCATAGCGGACCGTTCTTTGCCGAGGTGTCGCCGCGCGAGTTCTTCACGGACCCCCGCTGGTCCCCCAACTTTTCCGGAGACCAGCAGCACTTTGGGATTCTGCCGCTGCTCTGCGGGACGTTCCTGGTGGCCGGGATCGCGGCCCTGGTCGGCTTGCCGATCGGCATTCTGAGCGCGGTGTACCTGAGCGAATACGCCTCGCCGCGCGTGCGGTCGATCATCAAACCGGTGCTGGAACTGCTGGCCGGTATTCCGTCCGTCGTCTACGGGTATTTCGCCCTGACGGTCATCACTCCGTACGTCCTCCGTCCGATCTTCCAGAATGGGCTGGGGCTGTCGGTCGATATCTACAACGCGCTCAGCCCCGGGATTGTGGTCGGCGTGATGATCCTGCCGATGGTCTGTTCGCTGAGCGAAGACGCGCTGCGGGCGGTGCCCCGTTCGCTGCGAGAAGCAGGCTACGCGCTCGGCTCGACCAAGTTCGATGTCTCGGCCAAGGTGGTGTTGCCCGCGGCCGTGTCCGGCATTATTGCGTCGTTCCTGCTGGCGATCTCGCGGGCCATCGGCGAAACAATGGCTGTCGCCATGGCCGGGCCGAACCTGCCGCGCTTTACATTCAATCCGCTGACCGGCGGCCAGACGATGACCAGCTTCATTGCCAGCCTCAGCATGGGCGAAACACCGATCGGCACCGTCGAATACAAGAGCCTGTACGCCGTCGGGTTGTGCCTGTTCTGCATCACACTGATGATGAACATCGTTTCACAATGGGTGATGCGGCGCTATCGGGAGGCGTATCAATGAGCGCTCCTGCGATCGGCACGAATGTGCCGCAGACCGGCTGGCTGACCTCTGGCAAGCGCGAGGGGCGCACGTTCCACGTGCTCTGCTGGCTGTCGACCTGGTCCAGCGTGGCGATCCTGCTCGTCCTGCTCGCCGGCATTCTGTATCAGGCCGCCGGCTGGCTCGACTGGCAGTTTCTTACGAGTTTCGATTCGCAGCGCTTTCCGCAGAAGGCCGGCATTCTGGCCGGCATCTGGGGGAGCTTCTGGACGATCCTGATCACGATTCTGGTCGCCGTACCGGTCGGGGTCGGCGCGGCGGTGTACCTCGAGGAGTTTGGCCGCACCGACCGGTTGTCGCGGATCATTCAGGTCAATCTGTCGAACCTCGCGGGCGTGCCGTCGATCGTGTACGGCATCCTCGGCCTGACGGCCTTCTCGCGGATGTTCGGCCTGTTCGGTGAGCAGGGACTCATCAAGGTCTCGAGCGTCAGCCTGCTGGGGCTGGAGATTCCTTTGCCGCTCGGCAACACGGTGGTAGCCGGCGCGCTCACGCTCGCGCTGATGATCCTGCCGGTGATCATTGTCGCTTCTCAGGAAGCCATCCGCGCCGTGCCGCCGTCCATCCGTCATGCCGCGCTGGCCCTGGGCGCCACCCGCTGGCAGATGGTTCGGCACCAGGTGCTTCCGGCCGCGCTCCCCGGCATCATGACCGGTGTGATCCTCGCGATCTCCCGCGCTATGGGGGAAGCCGCGCCGCTGATCCTCGTCGGTGCGACAACCTTCGTCCTGTACGCTCCCGGGGACATCAGTTCCGTCGCCGACATCCGCGAGCACCCCTCCGGCCTGCTGCGGGCGCCGTTTGATACCTTCACCGTCATGCCAATCCAGATTTTCAACTGGGCGCAGCAGGCCAAGGCCGAGTTCCGCGAACACGTCGCCGCCGCGGGGATCGTCGTCCTGCTCGTGATGTTGCTCCTGCTGAATGCCACGGCAATCATCGTCCGCAACCGCTCCCAGCGCAAAATGAAGTATTGACCTCGTAAATCCGTTACTCACCACGCACGCAACGACCAGGCACCCGCTCGTTGACTGCACTGCAGCGACTGCTCGCCCCGACTCACCCATGGCCCATTCCTTCGTGAATGTCGCACCGAACCGACCGTCGGCTCCGCCCAAGGGACCGGGCGTCGCCGTGGCTGCGCCACACGGACCGCCGCCCGCACAGGTCGTCAAGTTCGAGGTCCGCGACCTGAACTTTTCCTACGGCGCAACACAGGCATTGTTCAACGTGAGCCTGTCGATCCCGCAGCAGTCGGTGACTGCGCTGATCGGCCCTTCCGGTTGCGGCAAGAGCACGTTCCTCCGCGTCCTCAACCGGATGAACGACATCATCGAAGGGACGCAGGTCCAGGGGACCGTCCTGCTGGAGGGGATCGACATCTACAGCAAGGACGTGGACGTCGTCGCGCTCCGCAAGCGGGTCGGCATGGTGTTTCAGAAGTCGACACCGTTTCCGAAATCGATCTTCGACAATATCGCGTTCGGCCCGCGGATTGCCGGCCTGAAGGACAAACGGCAGCTCGCGGAGATTGTGGAGCGTTCGCTCACCCGAGCGGCGCTGTGGGGCGAGGTCAAGGACCGGTTGCAGGACTCGGCACTGGCCCTCTCCGGCGGGCAGCAGCAGCGGCTGTGCATCGCCCGTGCCCTGGCCACCAACCCGGACGTCCTGCTGATGGACGAACCGGCGTCGGCGCTGGATCCCGCTTCGACGGCGCGCGTCGAGGACCTGATTTTCGAGCTCAAGCAGAACTATACGATCGTCATCGTCACGCACAACATGCAGCAGGCCGCCCGCGTCAGCGACGCCACGGCATTCTTCTACAACGGCAAACTGATCGAATGCGGGGACACCCGCGAACTGTTCACCAAGCCCCGCGAACAACAGACGGAAGACTACATCACCGGCCGCTTCGGCTGACGTTCTCCTGCGCAGCAGAAGCCGGCGTCTGACCTGAATGACCTTTCGCCGCAACCACCTGTTCTGGATTGACAAAGATTGCAGATTGCAATTTGCAATCGTCGTATTCAACACCGAGTGCGTCGGACGGTTCACTGACCACCGACGACCGAGAACCGAAACCTCTCCGCCATGTCCGTCCACCTTCAGGCCGACCTGAACGCCCTGCACAAAGACCTCCTGTCGATGAGCGCCAGTGTGGAAGAAATGATCCATCAGGCCGTCGCGCAGCTCTCCGAGCCCAGCGTCGAAGACGCCACGGCCCTGATGGAGCGCGACACCGACATTGATCGCTGGGACGTCGTCATCGAGGAAAACTGCCTGAAGATGCTGGCGCTGCACCAGCCGGTCGCCATCGACCTGCGGCGGATCACGACCGTCCTCAAGCTGGTGGCGGAGCTTGAGCGCGTCGCCGACCTGGCGGTGAACATCTCCGAGCGGGCCTGCGGGCTGCTCGACGCGCCCGAAGTCGTCGTCCCCGATGAACTCAAGGAGATGGCGCAGCACGCGGTCAACATGCTGCACCGTGCGATCGACGCGTATGTCGCCCTCGACAGCCGCATGGCCCGCGAGGTCTGCAGCGAAGATGACGAGATCGATGACGCCAACCAGTCGCTCATCAACTACCTGATCGAACAGATGCATCTGCAGCCCGACCGCCTCGACGCGCTGCTCCACTTGTTCTCCGCGGTCCGGCAGGTCGAGCGCGTCGCCGACCACGCCACCAATATTGCGGAAGACGTCGTGTATCTCGTCGAAGGCCGGATCATCCGCCACGCCCGGAAACTCGAACGCTATACCCTGCAGGAGCAATGAGCACACCCAAAGTCCTGATCGTCGACGACGAATCCTCGCTCGTCGAAGTCCTCGCGTACAACTTCACGCGGGAGGGCTTCGACGTCGAGACCGCCTACGATGGCCGCGAGGCCCTGCAGAAATGCCGCCTCACGCCCCCCGACGTCGTCGTCCTCGACGTCATGCTGCCGCTGATCGACGGCCTGCAGGTCTGCCGCCAGATTCGCAGCGACCCCAAGCTCAAGGACGTTCGCGTCCTGCTGCTCACCGCCCGCGGTGAAGAGACAGACGAGGTCGTCGGCTTCAATCTTGGCGCCGACGACTACGTCGCCAAACCCTTTCGCACGCGCCCGCTGATCGAACGCGTCAAGGCCCTCGTCCGCCGTCGCACCGGTCCCGAGACCGATACCGACTCGCTCAGCTTCGGCGACCTCGACATCGATCGCATCCGCCACGCCGTCACGCTCAAGGGGAAAGAACTGCCGCTGACCCCCACCGAGTTCAAGCTGCTCTGGACCCTCATCCGGCAGCCCGGCCGCGCCTTCAACCGCCACGAGCTGCTTGACTGCTGCCGCGGCGGCGACGCCAATTCCATGGAACGCACGATCGACGTTCACGTCCGCGCGCTTCGCAAAAAGCTTGGTCGCGAAGGGGACGTCATCGAGACCGTCCGCGGCGTCGGCTACCGCTGCCGCATGGCGGAATAGTTAATGGCTAATGGTCAATTGTTAATGGTGAAGGCAAAGGTTTGAGTCTACTCCTTGAACCATTGACCATTAACGACCGACCGCGTTTCACTGCTGCCGCTCAACCACCGTTGCGATCGCGTTTCCACCCCCGAGACACAGGGCGGCCACACCGTACCGACCGTTGCGGCGTTCCAGTGCGTGCAGCAGTGTCACCAGGATCCGCGCGCCGCTGGCTCCCAACGGATGACCGAGCGCGATTGCGCCGCCGCTGACGTTCACCTTCTCCAGCGGCAACTCGAGCCGCCGCAGGCACGCCAGCATCTGCACGGCGAAGGCCTCGTTGATCTCGAACAAATCGATGTCCGCCAACGACAGGCCGGCCTTGCGAACGACTTTCGTCACGGCCGCCGCCGGGGCAATGAACAGGTCGGTCGGAGGCCGCCAACCGTCGCGAATGCCAGCACTCGTGCCAGCGGCCGGGTGCCGACCTCTGACGCTGCACTGGACGAGGGCGACGATCACCGCCGCGGCCTGGCCGCTGATCATCGAGGCGTTCCCCGCCGTCATCGCCCTGTCTCGCCGAACACCGGCTTGAGTTTGGCCAGTTCGCCCGGACGTGTCGCGCCGCGGCCCTTCATCCGCCGCGATGGTTCGTCCCCTCCATGCCGACCGGCACGATTTCCGCGGCGAAATCCCCGTGGTCTGGTCTCGGCGACGCGCTGATGGCTCAGCAAGCGTAATCATCGAGTTCGCCGGGAAATGCCGTCCGCTGTCGCCGTGGCATCGGCAATCTGGCCCATTGACCGGTCGCTGATGCAACACTCGCAGTCCCTCGTGCAACATCGAGTCAACCAGTGTGCGGGTCTGCGACCTCGACCTGATCGCGCTGCACCAGAAACGGGGCGCGGCTCATCGATTCCATGCCTCCGGCCGCCATACAATGTCGGCGCCACCGGCCATAATTGCCTGGGCCGCGAGTTGAATTGCCTTCAGTCCCGAACCGCAGACCTTGTTGATCGTCAACGCTGCGACGGTATCGGGAAGACCCGCGAGAATTGCCGCCTGCCGCGCCGAAGCGCTCGGCCCACTCCTGCCGACAGCACATTCCCCAGAATCACCTCAACGAGGACACGATTCGCAGCAATGCCCGCCTGCGCGACTGCACCGCGCAAGGCAGCGGCCCCCAGTTCCGGAGCGGTCAATCCGCTCAGGGCGCCCTGAAATCGTCCCATCGGCGTGCGGCACGCCGTCAGAAGCTGGACGTCCGACATCGTTCAGTGCTCCTTAGCCCCGAGTCACATGCCAATTCTACGGGTGGGCGTCGCGCTCAGCGAGGTCGCGAAAGTGTTGAACGCTGGATGGCCTACGCCGCTGATGCAAAGGGCCGTTCCTCGGCGTCAGCCGCCGGTTTGGACCACCGGCAAAAGCCGCGCGTCCGGGTGGGAACGGGGCCGTCGCAACCGTCACGACCCGCATTCCCGGCAATGTCAGGCCTCGGACCCGTGATCCAGTTCGCACATCCGATTCTCTGGCTGCGTCCGGTAGCGCCGCAGGACGATCATTAGGAGTCGAAACGCTGTGGTGTCGCTGGACCGCGACCTTCCGATTGCCGGGCGCCCTTGCGTCATAAGAGGGTGGCCCCGTCGCGACGTTTCCCCCGCCGGCGCCCTCCGCTGCCGCACGAAAGGACTGACGACGATGCTGGTTTTGTCCCGACATCGCGATGAGAGCATCATCATCAACGACAATATTGTCGTGACGATTGTCGACATCCGGGGCGACAAGGTCCGCCTCGGCATCCAGGCGCCCGCGAACATCCCGGTCCACCGCCAGGAAATCTACGACGCTATCCAGCGCGAAAAAGGCCGCGAGCCTGGCCCTCCCGGATCTCCGTAAGTCCGAGGAGACCCCGGTCGAACCGCTGTCGCCGCACGCGTGCGGCTTCGCATCGCCGCTGTCCGCGTTCCTCCGGGCCGCTCGTCGCACAGCTCGTTCGCGAGCACATCCGCACCTGATCGTCGTACGATTCAGGAACCACGCTCTGCGAACATCGTTGGTCGGCAGCGTGTCCCTCGGAAGTCAACACTAGACGATGGGCCAGCGGCGGTGGTTGTGCCGTACTGCCGGCTGGACCCGCCGTGCAGTCCTTGTCCCAAAGTGTTGTCGCCCGTCCACCCCGCCACTAGAATACGACGACCTTTTTCCAGGTGCCGGCAAGGAGACCAGCGGATGATCTCACAGGCTCACCATACCGGATCGAGCAACGGTGCCACCGGGGTATCCCCGGCGGCGACGCACACCAGTCGTCTACCGCCATGCAGTCGAGCGTCCCCGCCCTCAACCGCAATTTTGCAGCCGTTCACGTCCTGTCGGTCCGCCGGGCGTTCTGCCTGATCTTCAAGGATCTGGCCGAAGTCATCCATGTCGAAGACGGGCGGTTTGTCGGCTACGACTTCGAAGCGTGGCGGGAAATGAGCGAATTCCGTGCTTCACTGGGGGAGAGCGGGACGAGCACGACGACTTCATCCGTGCCGTCAACTTCGATATCCAGGTGCCGCGAATCATTCGCCTCCTGAGGTACGACCGCCTCCTGCGTAACGCCGTGAAATTCAACCGCCGGAATATCTTCCTGCGGGATGAGCACCGCTGCCAGTATTGCGGACGGCACTACACGTCCACGCGGCTCAGCTCGACCACGTCCCGCCGCGCAGCCGCGGCGGGCCGGACACCCTCGGGAGAACGTCGTCTGTGCCTGCTCAACTGCAACGTGCGGAAGGGGGGCCGCACGCCTGCAGAAGCCGGAATGAAGCTCATTCGTCCCCGGTCAAACCGCCGCGCAGCCCGCTGATCTGTCGCCACCTCGCACAGTGGAAGTACGCCGCCCATTCATCGGTGCTGCCGCCACCATCACCGTCGAATGATTCCACGCGCGGGCGCCGACGCGTCATCCGGATCGTTCAGCCCACAGTTCGTGACTCTTCGTGGAGCGCGCTGCCGACTCTGCTGACTCGCTTGACGAGACTGCGCGACGCGGTCGCCGCTGATGCAGGGCGCTGTTTCGGACGCGGACTCATAAGCGCCGCCAGGCGGCGTGGGCCGCTGGGCGTCGACGCTGAACACGGCTCATACTGGCCTTTGGGCTCTGATTCGGAACTGCCCAGCTCCGCCTCCTGCTGCAGTCTGGATTACGCGGCCATTCCCCGTCGCGCCTGGCTTGAGCAGGCATTCCTGTACGCGTTCGGCAGCAGCGAGTTCGTGTTCCGGCTTCCTTCGGCGTTGTGCTATCTGGCGGCGATTGGTGTCGCCTGGCTGGCGTCGAGCGCACTTGATGGACCGTTTCACCGGCGGCCTGGCGGCACTGCTCCTGGCCTGGCACCCGGACGTCGATGAGGTCCGCATCGCCCGCTGCTACGGATTGCTGATGCTCCTGTCGGCTCTATTGATCTGGTGCACCGTTCTCTGGCGGCGGGATCCGCGCTCCCGGTATTGGCCGTTGGTCTGGGCAATCGTTGCGGCCGGATGTTTGTGGACACATTACGTGGCGCTGCCGCTCGTCGGCATGGCGTGGCGACAGTGTTCGTGAAACCTGACGAGACGAACGTGCCTTCAATTCGCCTGCCGGCTGCGGTGACCGGGGGCCTGCTGACGGCACTGTTCTGCGTGCCGCTGGCGCCCGCCATCCTGCGTCTGCGGGAATGGAGCCCGTTCCTCAACTACATGCCGGAGGGGCAGCCCTGGTGGCGGACCCTCGGCCCGCTGTGGTGGGCAGGTGCGCTCCGCCGGATTGCTCGTCGCGGGTCTCGTCCGGTCGCGCTGGCCGCCACCGGACCGATTCCCCGCGGGTGGTGTTGTTGCCCGCGCTGTGGACCCTCGTCCCGCTGGTGCATGTCTCGTGCTGCTGGGCGCGGGGCGACATGAGCAGCCTCTGCGAATCCTCGCTATCGCATCCCTATTGCTAAGCGCCGCCGGCGCCTGCCTTCTCGCCGCCGGCTTGCGGGCGCTGAATCCGCGTCCGCTAGCAACCACTCTTGCTGCACTGGTCGCGATCGGTGTCACCTCGGGGCCGTCAGAGACCAACCCGTGGCAGCTTCGCGGCGGCTCTCGCCCCGGCCGACGTCACCGAGTGGCATAACGCAGCCTCAACGACCCAGATGCTTGGCCGACCCGGAGAACCCGTCTTTGTTCAAAGCGGCCTCGTGGAGTCGTATCTGGTCCCGGCGATGTACAATGATCCTTTGTTTCTGGAGTACGTCGGCTGCCGGATCAGCCGGTTCTATCTCCAGGCACATCATCCGCGCGTCGGGCTGCCGTATTTCTATGAGACGCCGCCGGAACTGGCGCAGGCGCTCAAGCAGAACATGTCGCCGGAAACCGATGTCCCGCTCGCGTTCTGGGTTGCTGCGGCGACCGATACCGACCTCAATCAGGCGTCACTGGCCGGCATCGAGCGACTCGCCGGATCTGCCGGATTCCGGCTCGACGTGCAACGGCGCGGGCCCAACATGACGCTTCTGCGCTATGTACCGCCGGGGGAGTCCCCCTGATGCCCCACGCAAATCGTGGATCTGCGGCGTCGACCGCTGCTCCCAGCAGCGACACCCCCCGCAGTGTCACCGACCTGTATGCCGTGTCCGTCCGTGATGTTGCGCCGGACGAACGCGACGCACTGATCGATACGCCCCCGTGTATCGTCTGCGGCTCGACGACCGGGCGCCCGCGATTCGACGTGGACGGACTCGGCTTCCGTGTCATCGACTGCAGCGGATGCGGGACGGGGAGTCTTGATCCATTGCCATCCCCCGCTGAAATCGCCGAGTTCTATCCGTCGACGTATTACGGCCGAGGCGGTTCAAAGTTCTCCGGTCTGATCGAGTGGCTCGTCCGGCTCGTGGCCGCCCGGCATTCGCGATTCCTGACGCGGCAGTCACCGTCCGGCGCGCGGATTCTCGATGTCGGCTGCGGCCGAGGGGTCGCGCTCCGTTCACTGGTAGAAGCCGGCTTTGAAGCGCACGGATTCGAGCGATCGGCCGACGCCGTCCACGGGATTGACCCGCGGATCCAGGTTCGCATTGCCGAGGATCTGGCCGCGGCCGATTATCCGCCCGAGTCCTTCGACTCCGTCATCATCTGGCACGTCCTGGAGCATGTGCGCAATCCCGGCGAACTGCTCCTGGAAGTCGCCCGTATCCTCAAGCCCGGCGGCCGGGTGATTGTCGCGGTCCCGAACTACTCGAGTCAGCAGGCCCGCTGGGCGGGCAGTGCCTGGTTTCATCTCGACCTGCCGCGGCACTTGTATCATTTCCCGGTCGCCGGTCTCCGGCAGCTTCTGGAAAACTGCGGCTTTGACTGCCGCAGCGAGCATCATTTTTCCCTGCGTCAGAATCCGTTCGGCTGGATTCAGAGCGTCCTCAATCGCAATCCGCGGCTGCCGCGCAACGGTCTCTATGTTCTGCTGCAGCGCCGTAAGGGGGATCAGCGGCCGCGATTCTCGGCGACGACAAAGTTCCGGCTCTACGCAGCCCTGTTCACTCTCAGCGGCCCCGCGCTGGTCAAGTCTGTCATCGAGGCGTTGCGCCGTAGCGGCGCCACCGTGCATGTCGTGGCGCTCAAGCGCTGACCCTCCCGATTGATTGCCATCGACGCGCGGTCATTCCACCGTTCCGGTTCTTCCACGGTCCGCCGTCGGCTCTCCGCTTTCGCCCCCCCACTGCCCGGCCGCAAACAGAACCGCCAGCGGCGACAATTGCAGCAGGTACCGGTGGCTTGAGCCTCCGATGTGATCGTGCAGTTCCGCCGGCGCAATCATCCCCGCGACGACCAGTGCGGCGATCGCTCCCAGGATCTCCAGCAGCACGAAGAGCTGCGCGGGCCGCGACAGGCGAATCGGCGCCGTGATGAGCGCGGCGATCAGCAGCCACCATTGCAGGCCCCACACGCTCCACTCCCGAAACATGCGCGACGTCAGGTGCGGGACCATCCACTGCACGGCGGCGATCTGCTCCGAGAGCCGGTCCGCCGACAGGCGTGAAAAGTATTGCATCTCGTTCGTCGTCGGCAGCGCCCGCCGATGAGCCAGCCATGGCGTCAGCAATACCGCCGCCGTTCCCCCGGCGATCAGCAGGAACTTCGCGAGCGTCAACCACGGATATCGCAGGTCATTTTTGGTTGTCGGTCGCTGATGTCGAATTTGTACCCAGCCCCAGCACCACGCGAGCACGAGCGCGATCAACCCTACCAGCAGATACGCAATCCCCTCATCCTTCGTAAAAGCGGCCGCCGCGGCGACCACCCCAATCAAAATGGCGTGACGCACTCCAACCGTTCGGCAAGCAGGCGCCGCCGTCAGCCAGTCCCAGGCGTACAGGACCGCCAGCCCGTGATAACACGCCACCGGCGCATCCCCCTGACCGGTGATGAATCCCAATTCGTACGGCGACAGGACCGGCAACGTCGCCAGCAGCAGCGCCCAGAGCCACCCGGTCCCGGAGCCAAACCGCCGCGATAGCACACCGGCAAAAGTGACCACCAGTCCCGCGAACAGCAGCGGGAAGACTGCCTTTGACCACCGATCGTCGATCCGGCCCAACAGCAGATACACGTGTGTCTCGGCCAGGGGAATCAAGAGCGGATATCGCGGATGCCCCTGTGCGAAGTCCGGATCGGCCAGGATCGGGCTATCAATTGTGCCGTCGGTGAACAGGACTTTCGACTTGATTCCGAAGATTGCCCGCTCGTCCCAGAACCGCTGCGGCGTCAGCAGCGCGAGGACCATCGTGCCGATCAGAACGATGCCGACAATCCACTGGCAGAGTCGGGCCAGTGCTGCTCCTTCCACTGTGCCTTCGGAGAGCGCGACACGGTCGCGCCTGCTCGTCCACCACAACGTGGCCACTCCGGCCATGATGCCGAGCAAGGCTAGCGTCCAGCTCGTACCGCCCGTCAGCCGTCCACCGCACCACGACCAGGCGTACATCGCGCCACTGTGGGCGGCGATCCCCAGCGGCAATGCCAGTCCCAGTCGCTCGGTTCGTTGCGCGCGTCCGGTGGAGTTGTGACAGAGAGCAGTCGCCAGGCTGTAGCCTGCCAGCCAGATTCCGGCCCATCCGGCGATGAGAATGAGGGCCGTCATTGCCCGCTCCGTACGTCAGCCATGCGCCGCAGCCGCACGTTGTAGGTTGGCCGGTGCGACGGGTCGCCGTGCAATCGCCGCGTGAACGACACCCAGAGTAGATCATCCAGTACGCGATCCGGTTCGACGTATTCCGGTCCTTCAAAGTATTCGAGCACATAATCGGGCCGAATTTGAGAGAGTTGCTCGGCCGTCAGATCGCTGAGACGGTACGCCGCCAGTTGTCTTGCCTGCCCCGGTTGCGGAACGACGAATTCACTGTCCGGGTGTCGGTGATGCAGCACTTCGCGCGGCCACAGGTAGTAGGCCAGAAAGAACAGCGTCTGGTCGCTGACCCCCAGGATCCGCGCGTTGTCCGGCGTCGTCTCCTGCAGGAACCGGATGACATCCCGGTTCGATTCGCTCATGTTCGGCAGCACTCGATCGCCGCTTGTCCACCGGTAGACCGGCCATTCGTGCAAGGCACGCCGCCCCCCCTCCCACCAGTGCACAGCGGCGAGGAGCAGCCAGGCCACGATAAACGTGCGCAGCGCCAGACGGCGAACTACGGCAGCGCCGGCGGGGCCGGTCTGCGGTGTCGTCGCTGCCAGGAATTCGCGCGCGGTGGCATGCAGCCGGCGCTCCGTCCGACTCCAGTGCCGCAAACAGCGCCACAACACGAATGCGACGACCGGCGCGCCGATTCGCGTTGACCAGAGCAGGCTGCGCGCTTCCAGCAGAGCTTCGGGCGTCGGCGACCGCGTCACGGCCCAGGTGTCCGCCATCTCGCGAGACACGATCCAACTGCATAGTCCGGCGAGCGCGCTGCAGATCAACAGCAGGAGGAACAGACGGCGGAGCATGGCGGCTGACGGTGAAGAATCTTCATCCTCCAGAATAGCGGCTCCAGCGAGAGGCCGCACGCAGCCGTGGGACGTATAAAACACCGACGGCCCGGTGGCGAGGATTCGCACCGGGCCGTGTCGATGATCCGAAGTAGATGCCGGACGTTGGTCGGCCCGCTCCTACTGCTGACCTGGGGTCACCAGCTTACGGCAGGATCCACTCGCCGCCGATCGAGAACGAACTGAGCCACAGATTCTCGTACGACATCCGCGCACGCACAGCCGGCGGATTCGCGGTACCGTTGTCATTGTAGTAGATGTTGTTATCAGCACGGCTCATGTTGCTCAAGAGCGTGTAATTCCAACCGATACGCAGGTGGAACGATTGGTTCAGATGGATCTTGCCATAGACTCCGAAGTCGAAGAACGGAGTCAGTAGGTTCCTCGTCTCTGTGCTGGTCGTCAGGCCGTCGTCGACCACCGGTGGAAACGGCGAATCCCGCAAGTCGATCGTTTTGACCCGCGCCCGCGCATGGTTCCAGCCCAGACCGACCTTCGGCTCGGCGCCGAGCGTGAAGAACTGATGCGTGAACTCCGTTCGCCAGCCGGTTTGCAACGCGAACAGGTTGTTGTCCACAGCCGAATTGATGTGGTGCACGATCGGATTGATCAATATGCCGCCGACGTCTACGCCGGACCTGTTGTCGAACGCCCCCTGCTGGTTCAGCGACTCGTCATAGCCGATGTAGCGGAAACCGGCGACCGGCAGTTGCCGCAAACCGAGGGTCGGATTCTGGTATCCGTAGTAGATGTTGGCTTCGCCGCTGAGCACGTTGGAGCCATACTTCGCCTGGAAAGCCGCGTCATACAGCAGCACGGTCGACCCCGGCTGGCCGTTGGTCAGCAGGCTGGTGGCGATCACCTGGGTCTGCTGAAACGGATTTGTTGCCGGGAGCAGGTCCGTATTAATCCGGCTCACGCTGTTTTGCGTCCCCCAGAACACGCCTTCAACGTGCCCGAAGGCGAGCGGGATGCCGATCGTGCCCCGGATTCCGTTGATGTTGTTGAAGCGGACGGAGCTCGTGTCGAGCACCTGACCGGTCGTCGTGCCGGTTGGCACAAGAATGTCGAAGGGCTGACGCGGATCGGGAATGTTCGCCAACGGCGCGCCCAGCAAAGTATGGCCGGGATTGTCGATGTTCGTGTTCAGGTATTCCAGCCGGAACCACATTCCATGTGATGTGTCCTGGATCGCCTGGTTCAATCGCAGGTCGACGTCCCACCACAGACCGCGGTCGGCCGGCAGCAACTCCTGGACAATATTCGGATCGACGGGTTCTCCCGACATTGGAGGCGAACCGTCATACGGACCGTAGACGCCGGTTGGCAGCGTCTGGCCGTGCGCGTGCGCCACGCTCAACACGAGGCACGCGATCCACAGGCATTGGTGCAGTCGACCCAGCATAGCGACCCTCATGCAGTCGCGCGCTTGACGCAAACCGGCCACCGTGCCGGCCGCGCTCAGCGCATGTAATCCACCCGGTATCGGTGGTATCGGCTGTAAGAGAGTTATCGGTTATGCCGGTTGAAGGGATTGTCCCAAAAAGGTGCGCTAACTGCGGATTCCGTCGCCTGCTGGGGCAATTAGCCCGGTCCAGGTCGCCATCCTGGCAAGCTTGGGAAACTGGGGTGACTCGCGTCGTTGTCGATCTTCAAACTCGTGGGACTGCGGCGTGGTTCAACATGCCATTTCTGCCGGCCACAAACGCAAGCAGCCCAGCTGCGAATGGCAGCCGGGCTGTTGCACAATGCAACGAGTGCTTGCGAGCTATTGCGGGTTTTGGGGCATCGGCCCTGCACCGTCCGGCGTCGGCGTTGGAGTTGCCGGAATGCCAGCGGGACCAGCCGTCGGGCATTCAACACACGGCGCCTCCGCGGGTGCGGGGACCGGGACAGGCGCTGGCCCGACCGAACGAGGCGCGACCGCGAATCCGCCGTATCCACCCCCCCCTCCGTGACCATAGCCCCCGAACTTGGGCGCTTCCGGAACCGGCGGGTTGCATGCCAGCATGCACTGATTCAGATCACACGCATCCTGAAAGTCCACGAAGGCCGAGCCGGGAGTCCAGGCGTGTGTGCCACCCCAACCGCCCCCCCACCCGCCGCCCCCGCCCCAGTCACGTTTGCTGAACCCGCTATAACTGAAGGATTGGTTCACGGACCCGATCGCGTCCGCCACGTCATTCAACTCACCCACCACCGCGTGCTGCACTTCGCTCAGGCCCACGATGATTCCGATCACCAGAATCGTCGCTACCAGCACCAATTCGGCCGAAATGATGAAGCCTGATTCATCGGCCAGCAGTCTGCGAGTCATCGGAGTCGTCCTGTCTTGTGGATGTGCAATCGGTGTCGCGGCGCGCACCGCGATCCCCGTCTGGAATGACGAACTGAAAGAGAACGGGGATGCACGGGCATCCCCGTTCCGGAACTCGAAGCAGCGTCCCGCGCCTGGGATCAGCAGGCCCTGCGGTCGGTGTCTCAATCCGCTGCACGCGGTCTCTCAGGGAGACCGGCCGATCGGTGTCGCAGGCTGCCAAAGGAATCGGAGCTGTTTGCGGCGCAATCGGCGATCCCGTAGAACGCAGTCGGTGTGCCGTCTCCGACGTCGAGTGACAGCCGGGGCTCGCCGGCTGCACGGGCGCTCGATCGCAAGTTGACAGGGCGAGGTAAGTTGCGCCAAGTCGTGAAAAAACAACAGCGCTGCGTGTCCGTACTGGGACGTGCAGCCGGGCGCAAGAGGGTTGAAGCACGTCTCTTGACGAAACTGTTCAGCGTGCTGAACACAACGATTGCGCCGTTCGTCGGGATCCTGTGACCTGGGTGTCGTTTTCAACACACGGAATCGGCCGGGAGAATGACCAGGACCCGGATGCGCACGGCTCGACGTTCACTGCAATAGATTCGCCCGATGGCACCGCGCAGCAGACACCGCCGCGTTTCCGAGAAACTTCGGCCCCGCGGCGGTTCCAGGCGTGGTGGCTTCTCAGGTCACACGCGGCATTCTGTCGGTGTCGCCGGGCTGGCGCCAGGCCGGCCTCGGGACCTCGCCTTCCCAGTTTCTAAAGTGCAACGAATCGATTCCTTCGCTGTAACTGCTATAGTCCGTGCAGCTGCGCGGACCTGCACAACCCATACCACCGGATCCGCAGAAATGCTCAAGATTCGGTCGTTCATTAGCGCAAACGTCTGTCGTCGGACGACTTGTGGGCGAATCCTGCCGGGCCGAAAGGAAGCAGAGACTCCGAACATTGCTACCGCGGATCGTTCAGCACTTGAGACAGGGGCGGCAACGATCGTTCAGACGCCAGAGCGCGTTGACAGGAAACTGACCGTGAACCGCACTTGCGAACGGGACGTCCAGCCGGTCGTAACCCGCAGCTTCTTGCCCTCAGTGGAAGCACGCCGGAACATCGTTTAACTTCGGGCCGTTGCAACACTTTCCGCCCAGCCTCTGACCTCCGCCTTTCGACCACCGTTCTCCTGCGATGCCAGACCAACGACTCAAACTCGGAATCCCCGCCGGCAGCTTGCAGGAGGCCACTGCCGAACTCTTCCGCAAGGCCGGCTATCGGATTACGTTCGCCTCACGCTCGTATTATCCATCGATCGACGACGAGGAGATCGATTGTCTGCTGATCCGCGCTCAGGAGATGGCCCGTTACGTCGAGAAGGGTATCCTCGACGCCGGCATCACGGGCTATGACTGGATTCGCGAAACCGGCGCCGACGTCCACCAGGTCAGCGAACTGATGTTTTCCAAAGTCAGCCGCCGGCCGGTGCGCTGGGTGCTGTGTGTGCCGAACGACTCTCCCGTACAGACAGTCCGCGACCTGCAGGGGAAGCGGATCGCGACGGAGGCGGTGGGGCTGACGCGGGCGTATCTGGCCGAACACGGGGTGTCGGCCGACGTCGAGTTCTCGTGGGGAGCAACAGAGGTCAAGCCGCCGCGGCTGGCCGATGCGATCGTCGAAGTCACAGAGACCGGTTCCTCGCTCAGAGCCAACAATTTGCGGATTGTGGCCGAGGTCCTGCAAAGTACGACCCGCTTTATCGCCAATAAGTCCGCCTGGCAGGACGACTGGAAACGCCAGAAAATCGAAAATATCTCCCTGATGTTGATGTCGTGCCTGGCGGCGGAAGGCAAAGTCGGTCTGCTGATGAATGTCCGCCGCGCCGATCTGCAGCGTGCTTTGAACGTGCTTCCCGCGCTGCAGACGCCCACGGTTTCATCCCTCTCCGATCCGGACTGGGTGGACCTCCTGGCCATCCTCGACGAAACCACCGTCCGCACCATCATTCCGCGTCTGAAGGCCGTGGGAGCACAAGGCATCGTCGAGTTCCCGATCACGAAGATCATCGACTGAGAGGGCCAAGGGGTGGGGGGCCAAGGGGATGAGAAACCCAAGTCGAAGGCCCAATCCTCGGTTGGGCGGCGCGCCCTGGGCAACGCGGAGGGCGTGGTCGAAAGTTTCCAGAACTATCTTCCTGCTGCTGATCCCTTAGTGCCAAGGACCAGCGCATGATCATTCTCAAACTCGGTGGCAGTCTGCTGACACTGCCGGACCTCGTTGCACGGATCAAGCGTGCCCTGGAACAGCGGAGCGGCCAGAGAATCGCCATCCTCGTCGGCGGCGGCGCGGCAGCCGATCTTGTACGCAGCTGGGATCGCGCGCACCAATTCGGCGAAGAGACTGCACACCAGCTCGCATTGCGGGCCATGTCCTTCACGGCCGAATTCGTGGCGCATTTGCTGCCCCAGGCGAAAGTGGTTGACGACCTGCAGTCGCTGCGCCGCGCCTGGTCTGCCGGCGCCGTCCCGCTGCTGCAAGCCGAGGCCTGGCTGACGCGCGCCGAGCGCACCGGACAAACCACCGTCCCGCATGCGTGGGTTGCGACCTCCGACTCAATCGCCGCCTGGCTGACCATGGAACTCGACGCGGCGGAACTCGTCCTCGTCAAGTCGGTCGACCGTCCGGACGACGACCTGCAGCATGCGGTCAGCATCGGAGTTGTTGATCCGTGCTTCCCCGCTGCCGCGGCGCGAATTCCGCAACTATCATGGGTCAATCTCCGCAGTGCCGACTGTCGCATTGAACCGTGGATCTTTCACCGTGACGGAGCAGTCTTGATGGCCAACGTCGACCGAAACTGGGACCAGCGCTACCACACCGGCGATCTGCCGTGGGACTCCGGGCTGCCGTCGCGCGAACTGCAGCGCGTGCTGGCGGAGCAGGGGATCACTCCGTGTCGCGCCCTCGAGCTCGGTTGCGGCACCGGCACCAATGCCGTGGAGTTGGCACGGCGCGGCTTTGACGTTACGGCCGTTGATTGTGCCCCCCGCGCGTTGGAAATCGCCCGCCAGAAGGCCGACTCGGCCGGCGTGCAGGTGAACTGGATGCTCGCCGATGTCCAGAACTTCGGCGCGGGTCTGCCTCCGTTTGAATTCATCTTCGACCGCGGCTGCTACCACTGCTGTCGGCGGGTGGACCTGGCGGGGTACCAGGCCACTCTCCAAAACGTTTCCCACCCGGGGACGCGGATGCTGTGCCTCGCCGGCAACGTCGGTGAGCAGTCGGACAGCGGCATTCCTAAAGTGTCGGCTGAGGAACTCGACCACGAGCTCGGTCCTTTATTCGAGGTCATTGTGCGTCGGCCGTTCCATTTCCAGGACGCCGGCGGCGCCGAAGGCCCATTGGGGTGGTCGTCATTCATGGTGAGAAGGGGAACGGCGGAGGGGTGAGGGCCAAGGAAATTGATTGGTCAGTTGTCATCCGCGAGTGCGGTCATTTCGGATTTCGACATTCGGATTTCGGATTTCCCGTCGATCAACCATCCACCACAAACGATCAACCCTACCTGCATGCCCCGCATTTCCCTTGGCGATATCGAACTGAACGTCCTCGACGAAGGCTGGGGACCGCCGCTGTTGCTGGTCCACGGATTCCCGCTGGATCACTCGATGTGGCACGAACAGATTCGCCACTTTCGGAACTCGCGCCGCGTGATTGCACCCGATCTGCGCGGGTTCGGCCAGAGTGGCGTCACGCCCGGCACCGTCACGATGCAGCGTCATGCCGAGGATCTCGCCCGGCTGCTCGATGCGCTCAACATTCGCGAGCCGGTCTGTCTGTGCGGCCTGTCGATGGGGGGCTACGTCGCGTTTCAGTTCGTGCAGCATTATCGTCGCAAGGTCGGCTCGCTGATCCTGTGCGATACGCGTTCCATTGCCGACGACGAGGTCGGGAAGCGCAACCGCGAACTGGTTGCAACCCGCGTTCTGAAGGAAGGGGCGGAGTTCCTCGCCGCTTCGATGCCGGAGAAGCTGTTTTCAGCGCATACGCGGTCGCAGAATGCGGAAGCCGTTGCCGAAACTCAGGCCGTCATTCGTCGCACGAATCCGGAAGGGATCGCCGCCTCTTCCCGCGGCATGGCGGCCCGGCCCGATGTCACCGGCCGGCTCGCTTCCATCGATGTCCCGACCCTCGTGATTGTCGGCGCCGAGGACGCGATTTCGCCCGCCGCCGAGATGCGGACGATCGCCGACGGCATTCCCGCCGCGCAGTTCGTCTCGGTCGATGGGGTTGGTCATATGTCGCCGCTGGAAGCTCCGACAGCCGTCAACGCCGCCATAGACCGCTTCCTGGCGCATCTGTAGCTCGCCATCAGGGTGGGCTGTGCCCACCAATCGGATACTGAAAAACTGCTCCGCTTCCAAAACTCTCGAAATAGGGTGGTGGGCACAGCCCACCCTACGCCTCAGGCGTGCATCAACAACCGCTTGCGCGTATGCTGGATCTGCAAACTGTCACGTTCCGTCCACCGTTCTGCGAGGAACTCTGCGATGCCGCGCTTTTGTCTGTGGGCCGCGTGCTCCATTCTCTGCTGTCAGTTCGTAGACGCCGCCGAACCGGTCACGCTCGAGACGGCTGTCGACCCCGGGGCCAACGTTGCCGACGAACCGCTGGCCGCCAGTTTCTCCGAAGACAGTGCCGTCAAGTTCCTCGATTCCGCGGCGCTCACCTGGCAGAAGCAGCGTGAATGCTTCACCTGCCATACCAACTACGCATACCTGTACGCCCGGCCGCTCGTCTCGTCCGATTGCGACGCGCACAAGACGGTCCGCGCCTTCGCCGAACAACTGGTCTCAGAACGCTGGCAGGACAAAGGCCCCCGCTGGGATGCCGAAGTTGTTGCGACCGCCGCTGCACTGGCGTTCAATGACGCTAATACCACGAAGACTCTCCACCCGCTGACGCGGGCAGCGCTCGACAAGATGTGGACGCTGCAGCGCGAGGATGGCGGCTGGACGTGGATCGACTGCGACTGGCCGCCGATGGAGGACGACGACGGCTACGGCGTGGGCCTCGCGGCACTCGCCGTCGGCGTCGCCCCGGACGACTATCGGGAAACGGAAGCGGCCAGGAAGGGCCTCGACGGAATCCGGAAGTATCTGGCAGCAAATCCACCGCCGACGCTGCATCACCGCGCGATGCTGCTCTGGGCGGACAGCTATGGTGCCGACGTCATGACCGATGCACAGATACAGCAGTGCGTCGCCGACATTCGCGATTTGCAGCACGAGGACGGCGGCTGGGGACTCGCGCAGTTCGGCAACTGGGAGCGCGCGGACGATTCGCCGCAGGATTTGGCGACAAGCAACGGCTACGGGACCGGGTTCGCCATCTACATCTTGCGCCGCGCCGGCGTCCCGGCCGACGACCTGGCGCTGCAGAAGGGGATCGCGTGGCTGAAGACGAATCAGCGCGCCAGCGGACGGTGGTTCACCCGTTCGCTGTACAAGGACAGCAAGCACTTCATCACGCACATCGGGACGGCGTTCGCAGTGATGGCGCTGGCGGAATGCGAACCGCCGGCGCGTGCGGAATAGCGTTCGACTTCTCCGATCGAATGATGGGTTGTCGCGCTCATCCGGGTGTGGCGTAGCGCGCTGTGCAACCAGCAATGGGCACGGCGGTCGCTGGCGATGATCCGCATTCCCATATGACCGAATTCGGCTCGCTCGTCATTGCCCCGTCAGCACGGGGTCTTGAGCGGTCTGCGCCGCAGCGTCGGCCGGTGCATCGGTCGGCGGCTTGATCTCCCGTTCCTTCCCATCCAGCAGGCAGCTCACGTTCACGTCCCCCATCACGTTGACGGCCGTCCGGCAGCGGTCGAGGAACCAGTCAACTGTAAGGAGGATCGCGATGTACTGCGTCGGCAGGCCGACCGCTTTGAACACCAGCGTCATCGTCACCAGCCCCGCTTCGGGGATGCCTGCCGCTCCGACCGACGCCACGATTGATGTCAGCACAACCAGAAGCTGCTGCGGCAGCGTCAGATGATGCCCCAGCATCTGACCGATGAACAGCGCGGACATCGCTTCGTACAGGGCCGTGCCGTCGTTGTTGAAGTTGGCCCCGACCAGCGCGCCCAGGCTGGCCGATCGCTCCCGCAAGCCGACCCGCTGATGCAGGCATTCGTACGTCACCGGCATTGTTGCCGTCGAACTGGCCGTGGAGAATGCCATGACCAGCGCATCGCGCATCCCGACGAGCACATCGCGCGGACGGACCCATGAGCCGAACCTGATTCGCAGCAGGTAATACGTGCACTGGAGCAGCAGAGCGACGAGCACCGCGAGCACGAATCCGCCGAGAGCGATGAAGTCAGAGAAACCCTTCATCCCGATGATCGACGCCACGATTCCAAACACCGCCAGCGGAATCACCTCGATAATCCAGTGCAACAGCACAATCAGTGTGTCGAGGGCCAACTCGACGAGGTCGGCCACAGTGGCCACAGAGCGAGATTTGAACCGTCGCAGGGCGATCCCGAACGCGACCGCCAGCAGGATCACGCCGATGACGCTGCCACCGTCGGTCAGCGGGCCGACCAGGCTGCGGGGAATATTGTCGAGAAACAGCGACAGCGGATCCGTATGCGCTGCCGTCTTTGATTCCTCGGCGGCGGGTTCAATTTTTGACCAGCGTCCGGGCTGCAGGACGTTGGCGACCGTGAGACCGATCAGAATGGCAACGACGGTGTTCAGCAGCAGCAGCGAAACGAGTCGCAATGTGGACCCGCGCGGCAACTGGGCGTGCATCAGCGCGTGAATCACCGCCAGCAGGATCAGCGGCGGCGCGAGCGCCCCCAGCAGCCGCAGGACCAGTTTGCTCGGAATCGCCAGCGGCTCGGCCCGCACCCCCAGCAGCAGCCCGATTACGATCCCGAACGCAAAGCCGATCAGGATCCGCAGATAAAGCGGCTGCCGTTTCCAGCGCGCCCACAGGCCGCCAGTGGCCCCGGCGGACATTTTATGCGGTGTGGGATCGTTCATGAGACAGCACGATACGCGATCGTGGTGTTAAACTCACGTTCTCCCGCACAATTGCGCCATGCACTTGCAATGAGTGCGGTGCCGGCCAGCGGACGACGAACATCGCCGCGACGGCCACTGTCCGTTGCTCTCGCTGACACGTCCCGAACTCTGCAACCTGGCGTTTTTTCGAATGTCGGGTCACAGTCCGGAACGCGTCTCGCGAAGCGCAGGCTTCCCGCAAACCACGGAATCCCAAGAACTTGTGCCTGCCGGAGGAGTCGAATCGGGCGTTGACAGCCTGCGCAGACTCCACAATAATCCCCGGTCTTGTGGACAACTCAGACGGGCACTCAGCGATTCAGGAAGGGCGGATTGTCATGGCTGGAAACATCGTGGAACTCACCGACGACAACTTTGACACCGAAGTGCTGCAGAGCGCCGAGCCTGTCCTCGTCGACTTCTGGGCGCCGTGGTGCGGTCCCTGCCGGATGATCGCGCCGGCGGTTGAAGAGGTCGCCAATGAATACAAGGGCAAGGTTCGCGTCGCGAAGCTCAACACCGATCAGGCGCGACAGTCGGCGGTGAAGTACCGGATTCAGTCGATCCCGATGCTGATGTTGTTTAAGGGGGGAACCGTGGCGGACCAGGTGCTCGGTGCGGTGCCGAAGCAGCAGATCACGGCCATGCTCGATCGTCACGTGAAGTAATTCGGGCGCTCGCGCTTGGGCCGATTTTGAAGAAACCGGGGCGCCGGAGGCGCCCCGTCGCGGGAAGGGAAGCCCATGAGCCTGTTTGGTGGACGTCGTGCGTCCTCCCCGGCGCTGGATCACGCTCGCTCTCCCGTCCCGACGAGCGTCGCCGACGAAGCCACCGCGCGCCCGCCGCATTTCTATCCCGTCGCGGCGCCCCCTCCGCATCTTCCGCCCGTCGCGGCGGAGGTGCCGACCGTCGACGAAGCTCGTCACGTCGCCGAACAACTGCGATTGCTCCTGGCGGAGCTCGGCCGCCGCGAAGCGAGTCTCAACAGCCGGCTCGAGCGTGTGGAACGCGAGCAGCGCGAACTCCACGGCAATGCTCAGCAGTTGGCTGAGGCCCAGCGGATCCTAGAGGCCGCATTCGCCGAGCGTGAAGCCTCGATCGCTGAGCAGGCGGCCGCGGCGGCCGAACAGCAGGCCGCGGTCGATCAGCAACAGGCCGAACTCGACCGGCAGCGTGCTGAACTCCGCGAGCAGCTTTGGGCCGAAATCGCAGAACAGCGCCGCGAAGTGGCTGAGAGCCAGGCGGCGCTCGAGTCCGGGCGCGGCGAACTCACGCAGCTGCGAGAGCGTCTTCGCGAGGCACTGCTGGCGGAAGTGGCCGCCGATCGCAGTCGACTCGCCGCGCAGCGTGCCGACCTTGAGCAGGAACGCGCCCGCGTCCGCACGGAAGTGGAAGCCGAGCTCGTTGCGCAGCACGGCGATTTGGACAAGCAGCGGCAGGCGCTCGAACGGCAACGTGCCGAATTTGCCGTCGCTGTGGAGACATGGCAGGCGAGTCGCGACCAGGCGTGGCAGGAGCAGAATGCGCAGCTCGAACTGCGACGGCAGGAGCGGCTGGCCGACATCGAGGCGCGTGACGCCGCCGTCGGTCAGCGCGAAGTCGACTTGATCAAACGCACGAGGTTTCACGAGGAGCATCTCGACCGGTTGCGAAAGGGGATCGAGGCAAAGCAGATCGAACTTGAACGCCACCGCGCGGCCATCTTCGTCTGGAACGCCGACGTCGAAGCCACGCTCCGCAGCCGCCTCGTGCATCTCGGCAAGTTCCGCGGCCTGCTGGAACAGCGCGAAGCGGCCTGCGACGCCGCCTGGCGGTCTGTGGCCGAAGCCCGCGACCGGCAGCAGCAGTTCCTGCACGAAACCCGCGAGCAGCTTGCCGCCGAACGCGCTTCGATCGCCGAGCAGCAGCAACTGGCTGCCGGCGACCTGCGCCGACAGGCCGACCTGCTGCGGCTCCGCGAAGAGGAAGTCGCCCGCCAGTCAGCGCGTTTCGACCAATGGGAGCACGATCTGGAACGGCGCAGTCGCGAATGGAAGGCCTGCGAAGCCGCGTTGCAGCTGGCGATCGACACCTTGTCGGACCAGGTCGGGGCCGCGGTCGTCAGACGATTGCTGGCGCAGGCTGCGGTCCCCGCCGACAGACTCGCGAGCGAAGCGGACCAATCCGCCGAGTTGCTCGTTCAGGAACAGCAGCTCGTCGACTGGCGCGAGGAACTGCAGCGCGAACGCGACGCGTTCGCCGAATTGACGGCAGCCCGCGAAGAGCGGTTGGACGTTCGCGAAGCGGCGCTGAGCCGGCAACTCGATCAGCTCGTCGATCGCGAGGCCGCCCTGCACGCGGACCAGGCCCGCGACCGGGCCGAGCGTGAGCAGGCGTTCGCCATCCTCGAATCGCTGGTGAGCGAAATCGAACGCCGCCGCGCCGGCTAACTTGCCGGTCCCGGCTTTCTGCGGCGCTCGTGAATCCCCGCAACGATGCTGATCACGAACAGCGTCGTGAAAATCGCGTGGACGATCAGCTCGCTGCGAAACTTCTGGAGCAGATACGCGCCGCGTCCGCCTGCCGCGACTTCGGCCTCGGGGTTTCCCCACCAGATGTCGGACCAGCCGAGTCCCATCTGGTAGCCGATTCCCATCAGCACACAGGTCGCGAACAGGAAGAGTGTCATCAAGCGTGGACGTTCGCGCCACTGCCACCAATGCACAAACAGGATCGACACCGCGGCCATCCCCAGCACGTACAGCGTGCGTCCTTGCTCCGGCATGTTGATCCCGCCGCGATCAAGCAGGTCCCGCTGCCAGTCGATTGCCGCCGCCACGATCGTCACGCTGATTGCCGACTGCCATGCCACGGTGTCCCACCGCGTGGACAGCACCATCAGCACGCACCCCAGCCCGGTAAAACCCAGCAGTGTGTCAATGATCGTGTGCCGCCAATCCGTAACCGGCACCTCACGCAATTGCGGGATGACGTCATCGACGAACAGGTGCAGCTCCCGAAATACGCCGTACACAACGAGGACGCCACCGAGGAGGCTGAGCAGTCCACTTGCACTCCATGCGGATGCTGTGTGGGGCTGCTGCTCTCGTTCTGCGTTGCTGGCCAGCGGTTTGAGCCGTTCCCGCAGGTGGTACGCGCACAATCCCAGCGCGGCGCCGAACACGAAGCCGAAACTGAATTCCATGAACTTCCAGAACGGCAGCCAGCTCCAGGCCTTGTCGATGCGAGGCTGCACCGCGATGAACAGGCTTCCTGGCCCGAACCCGATTGCGCCGCCGATCAGACCGTAGGCGGCGAATCGCGCGGGAATCCATGCAGAGCCGGGAACGGCCAGCCGCGTGTATCCCAGCAGTGCGAGCGCGCCGAGCAGCAGGCCGGCCCACGATTCGTCGCGCGGCTTGTTCACCGGGTCGGAGAAGTAAATCAGCTTCGGAGCGTTGATGAAGTGGATACCGATGGCGACTCCTGCCAGCATGACGGCGAAGGCCAGCAGCACATGCCGTCGCGGAATGTGCGGGGCGGCAAACCCCAATCCAATCACCGCCCCTCCCAGGAGTCCCCACACGCCCCCTTTGAGAGTTGTCCCGGTCAGTCCCCAGGCGAATGTGTCGTCGGCCCGCAGGAGCCCCAGCGTCTGGCCGTAAGTCATTAGTCCGCCAAACCCAACGCCAAACGCGCCGAACGCCACAACTGCTGCCGAGGCGAGTGCGCCGTAGCCGAGGTACTGGCAGATGATGAGCGTAACGAGTGCACCGGGGATCATGGCCCCGAACGGTCCGCCGCCGATGTACCCACGCAACCCCCAGCCCAGGGACATGACGACTGCAGGGATCAGCACCCACGCCAGTGGAGAGCGACTGTCGGTTTCGGACTTGGAAGTCATTGCAAGACTTCGGGGAATTGAGGATTTTTCGAACCGGCCTAGATTAACTCTCCAGGCGGCTTGAGAGTAGCTGCCGACGGGGTCTGACGGCAGCGCGAACGCGTTCATACACGCTTGACGAACGCCCGGCGACTCGTCATAAAGCTCGTTTCCGCAAATTTTTCAGGCCGAATCGGTGTCGAGCCGCGTGTTGCTCCATCGGGTCGGATAAGGGAGGAGTGCCCGCATGGGGCGGTACACGGGACCGAAGGCGCGCGTCAATCGGCGGTTGGGTTTCCAGGTGTTCGAGAGCGCCGGCGCCATCCGCGCCCTCGAGCGCAAACCCAATCCCCCGGGGATGATTCTGCGCCGCGGCAAGCCGTCGATCTACGGTCAGGCTTTGGCCGAGAAGCAGAAGATCAAGTACTACTATGGATTGCGGGAGCAGCAGCTCCGCAAGTATTTCGCCACGGCCAAGCGGCTGAAGGGAAACACCGGCGCGCATCTGCTCGTCCAGTGTGAGCGCCGCCTCGACAATGTTGTCCGTCGTGCCGGGTTTGCACTGACCCGTCCGCAGGCTCGTCAGGGGGTCGTGCACGGGCATTTCCAGATCAACGGCAAGACGGTCCGGCGCCCTTCGATCCAGGTGAAGGCCGGGGACGTGATCACAATCCGCAATCGGCCGAACCTGAAGAAGCACTACACCGAAGTGGTCGGTGCGGGCAGCTCGGGCGGCGCGAGTTGGATTTCGTTTGACGCCGGCGAGCTCAAGGCGATCGTCACTTCCCTGCCGACTGCCGACGATGTCAGCCTGCCGGTCGATGTCGGGCAGGTCGTGGCCTTCATGTCGCGTTGAGGCCTGTCGGCAACCCCGGACGGTTCCGCAACGGAGCTGCTGAATTCCCGCCTCGGGCGCCGTCTGGCCCGCGGCGGCCCTGCGAGAGAGTCATCCGATGCACCAGGCGCCGTACCCTTACCCGGCGACTCTGATCTTCGGCATCCCCGGCGCCGGCAAGGGGACGCAGGGGGACATTCTCAAGACGATCCCCGGGTTTTTCCACGTCTCCAGCGGCAACGTGTTTCGCCAGATGGGTGACGCGACCGAAGAGGCGCGGATGGTGCGGGAGTACATCCGCACGGGCGAACTCGTGCCGGATGAACTCACGATCCGCATTTTTCTCGAGCACCTGGAAGCCAAGCGCCAGTCCGGTGAATTTCAGCCGGAGCGCGACCTGCTGCTGCTCGACGGCATACCTCGCGCCCCGCTCCAGTGCCGCCTGCTGCGGCCGTACATCGACGTCAAGCTGATCCTGCATCTCGTCTGCCACGACCAGGAGGCAATGATCCAGCGCATTCGACGCCGGGCCAAACTGGAAAACCGTCCCGACGACGTCAGCGAAGATGTCATCCGCAAGCGGTTCGCGATCTATCACCGCCAGACCCTGCCGGTGCTGAACGAGTATCCGGGCGACCTGGTGTCGGAGATTGACTCCAACCAGACGCAAGCGGAAGTGCTGCTCGCTTGCCTGTCGGCGCTCGTCCCAGTCCAGAAGCGGTATTTCCCGCGCAAGCTGCCGGCGGGGGGGTGACGCTACCGTCATGCGCCGCTCGCGGACAACGGACGAACGAGCTTCTCGGTTGTCGCAGCAGACGTCGCAAGTCGGGCGCTCTTCGCTCATTCCGCAGTTGGCGGTAGACTTTGAGCGAGCAGTGTGTCGGGAGCAGGTCATGCCTAAGAAGCCCATCAACCCTGGAACTCTGCTGCCTTTCCCGCTTGAGTACGCTGGAAAATGGGTGGCATGGAACTCGGATCACACGCAAATCGTTGCGGCCGGCGAGAGCATCCAGGAAGTCTGGAATATCGTCAGCGAGAGAAGAATTGCTGATCCGGTCTACGAGAGAATTCCCCGCGCGGATGTACGGTTGGTGGGGATGCGATGAGGTTTCCCTATCGCGAGTACGTCGGAACACTGCCCGGCTCCCCTGACTTTCAATTGATCCTGCGACCCGTCATTTCTGTTCGGGTCGTAAGTTCTAAATCGGAAGCGCGCTGGGACGCGCTTGTGGATTCCGGCGCCGATGAAACTCTGTTGCCGATTTCATTGGCAAAGGTTCTCGACATCGAGTTGCATGCGGAAACCAGCCGGGCGGCTGGTGTTTCCGGCGAACAATTGACGATTCACTACGGCGACGTCGAATTGCAGATCGCATGCGGCCGCGACGTCGTCAAGTGGCGAACGACCATCGGCTTCGTCGAGTTTGGCATTTCGACAGACGAATTGATCATTCTGGGACACGGCGGTTGTCTCGATTATTTCACAGCGACGTTTGACGGCGCGAATGCAGAACTGGAACTCATACCCAACGAGTACTTGCCACGAAGCCACATTCCGAGTGGAGTTCCACTCTGACTGGCCGACCTGCGGGCATCAACGGGCATTGTGCACTTAACTTGGCCCCAGTCCCGCGAGTTCCAGCAGCAGCAGTTCCAGCTGCAATTGCTCGGCGACGCGACTGCCCCCTTTGAGGCCGCGGTCGGCTTCCAGCAGCCTGGATCGAATTCGCTCAGCCCGCGGTCGGCCAATCCGCCTGAGGTAGCGCTCGGAGGCGTCGATCTGCTGCGGGAAAACGCCGGCCTGTTGCAGGGCGGCGCGTAGCGGTGCACCCTCGCGGGCGAGTTCCGTCGCGCGCGCATATTTGCGGAAGACGAAGTTCACTCCGCCGAGGATCTTCTGCGCCGCTTCGCCGGCGTGCAGCAATTTGCCGAGCGCAACGATTGCAGCCGATGGCTGACCGTCCCGCACGGCATCGGTCATTTTCCAGGTCGTTTCGGCCCGCCAGCCGCCGACGACCGCCCTGACGTCCTCGGCCGAAATCCGCTCGCGCTCGCCGACGTACGCCGCGAGCTTCGCCAGCTCCTGCTCCAGCAGCGACACGCCGGTCCCGGCCAGTTCGACGATCAGCGTCGCGGCATCGCGAGTCAGCTGCTTGGCGTACCCGGACTTCGCGTGGGTCGTCAGCCACGTGAACAGCGCGGCTCCCTTCAATTCCGAGCAGTCGATCTCCAGCCCGGCGTCGGCCAGTTTTTTCGCAAGCCGCGTATTGCTGCGCCACGTCTTGACGTCGATGACGAACACCGACTGCCGCGACGGCTTGTCGAAGTAGGTTTCGAGGCTGTCTCGATGCTCGGAGACGAAGTCGTCGGCTTCCTCGACGATCACCACGCGTTGGTCGCCGAACATCGAGACGGTCGCGAGTTCGTCCCGGACGCGCCGCCATTCGGCGTCATGGCCGGTCAAACGCGTCAGGCCGGCGTCGGCATCCGCCTGTTCGCCAAACACGCGCGCGAGGACGACCCGGCGGGCCGCCTCCTTGAGTCCCGCCTCGCTGCCGTGCAGGACAACAATCGGCGGGATAGCGGCTGCGTTGGGCTGTTGCAGGAACGCGGTGGCGTGCATGGGTGAGACGATAGGGGGCCGCTGCGAGCGGGGCAAGGAATTGCAAGACGCGAACGTGTGGTCTCCGGGCGCTGACGCTTCCGGCTCGGGCGTTGCCGGCTGGAAACATTCTATAGAGTGCGGTAGTCTCGTGGGCTCGACTCCCATGCCCCCTTCCGGCGCAAGCTCCGCAATGGCCACCGCCCACCGCCGCCTCTGCGCGCGCGTGGTGTTCTGCGCCGTTCTGTTGTCGCTGGCAGAGGTCACAGCCGATGCGCGTGCCGACGACGTGAAAGTGCAGGCGACCAGCGTCGGCGTACGCCGGTTTGCGCCGGGCGCCTGGGGAGTGCGCGGAGTGGATGTGACGAATCTCCAGGATTCTCCGGCGGAAGCGGTCGTGGATGTCGCTTTTGAAGGCGATCCCCTGATGGAGTATTCGCGGCAGGCGTGGGTTCCACCGCACAGTCGGCGGCGCGTTAACGTCCCGTGCCTGCCGGATGTCGAAGGACCGGCGGAGGTTCGCGCCCGTACCTGGCTCGCGGGTGCGGAGACCGGGCCCGTGGCGTTGCCTGACGAGAGTCCGGTCGATGCGACTGCGGCGGAGACTCTGCCGCGAGTTCAACCGCCACTGACGATCTTGATCTCAGACATCGACAGCGAGGCCGATGGGATTTCGCCGACGTTTGAGATGGTCGTCGCCCTGCGGCTCACGGCCGGCAATACGCGCAACCTGACGGAGATCAATGCGACCGACGTGCCCACCTTTCCCTTCGGCCTGGAAGCGGCCGATGAACTGGTGCTGGTCAGCGACCGCGTCGCCGATTCGCCGTCCGCGATCATGACACTGAGCACCTGGCTGCAGCGCGGCGGACGACTGTGGATACCGCTGGAACAGGTGGCGCCACGGACTGTCGAGAAACTGTTGTCGGACGTGGTGCAGATCACTGAGGTCGACCGGATTCGGCTGGCGGACGTGCAGTTCGTCAATCGCGTCAAAGCCGCTCCCTCAGGGCCGACGCGAGTGCTCGAGACGCCGGTTGACATGCTGCGCGTCATTCCTTCCGATGCGAACATCATTCATGAAGTAAACGGCTGGCCGGCATCGTTCTGGTTGCCCGTCGGCAGCGGCCAGGTCTTGTTCACGACGGTGGGGCCCGACGCGTGGATGCGTCCGCGGCAGCCGAACGAGCAGGTCGCGCAACTCGAGCGGAACTCGTACTTCGTGGCCGAAACCGCGCTCGATGAACTGGCGACGCTGATGACGCGTCCGCTGGATCCGCCTCCGCTCAGCACGGCGGACCT
>JAXMBS010000005.1:0-152508 GCA_046349775.1 Planctomycetaceae bacterium
CATGTCGTCCCGCAAGAAGTCGAAAAAGAAGAACGCGCCGCCGGCGACCGCGCCAGTCGCCGCGGCGCTCGCGCCGTGGGAGCGGCGGTCGCTGTGTGCGATTGTGCTGCTGGGACTCCTCCTGCGCTGGGCCGGCATGTCCGGGTTGGCGGTCGAGCACTTCGACGAGGGAGTCTACGCCTCCAACCTCTACTGCGGGCATTTGGACCCGCCGTACGCCTACCCGATGCGGCACTTGTACGCGCCGCCGCTGTTCCCCGCGCTGCTGGAGTGGGCGCAGGTGTTCTGGAAAGCGGAGGCGACAATGTGGGTCAATGTCCTGCTCGGCGGCCTGACGGTGGTCGCCGTCTGGTATGCGACACGTTGCTGGTTCGGACGGTCGGCAGCGCTCGCAGCGGCAATCCTGGCGGCGACCGGCGAGTACCACATCGCCTTCAGCCGGATGGCGCTGACGGATGTCCCGCTGTCGCTGTTCCTGCTGGCGGGAGTCTTCGCCGGGTGGCGGGCGATCGTCTCGGGCCGGCCGGCGTGGGTCGTAGCGGCCGGCTTACTTGCCGGGCTGGCGTGGTGCACGAAGTACAATGGCTGGCTGACGCTGGCAATTACCGGATCGGGAATGCTGGCGTGGTTCTTCGCCAAAGACTTCGTTCCGAAGTTCCTGCTTCGCGCGGACGAGAAAGGGACTGTGGCAGCAGACAATGCGCAGATTTCAAACTTGAAATCTGAGATCTCAAATCGCAAGCATCACGTCGCCGGCTCGGCCGCTGGCGCGGCAAGTGCAAATTGCACCTTGGGAACAGCGGTCGCTCGCTGGGGCATCTCGGCGGCGATTGCATCGAGCATCTTCTGGTTGTTTGTGGTACGTGAGCTGGCGCCGCTGGGGGGGTACGCCGCCGTGGCGAAGAACCACGCCGGGTATTTCGTGGGCCTCGCCGGCTGGTGGTCGGGGTTCCTGCGACAGGGGGCCGCACACGACCTGTTGATGGGCTGGCCGACGTGCATCGGCGTTGCCGCAGCCTGGTGGATGTGCGGAGCGATCGGATTGCGGACCGGCGGCGACGTAACAAGTCCGCGGCAATGGGTCCTGATGGGGCTGATCGGCCTGGCAGCAGCACTCGCGGCCCGGTTGCTGACGGCCAGTGGGTTGCTCGCGATCGCGGCGCTGATCGGATTTGTCTACGTTCAGCGGTCGACCGTGGTGCGAGAGGATGCTGCATCGAGCAGCGACCCGGCCGCGGCGAATCTGGCGGCGTGGCTGCTGTGCGCGTGGTTCTTCGGACTGCTGGTTTCCGTCCCGCTGTATTATCCGTACCCGCGGCTGTCCGTGCCGTGGGTGGTGGTGTGCTGGCCGCTGGCGGGAGCGGCAATTGCGGCGCTCGCAAATCCGAAATCGCGCGTGCGGGAGTCTCGCGACGCTGCGCCGCCTGCAGGCGAACCTCCAACGGGAAGTCCGAACTCCGATCTCGGCGCGCCGGGACGAAATCCGAAGTTTCTGGTCGCTGCGGGGATTGCCGTTGTCGTGATGATCGGTCTGACAATCGCGTTTGGCCGCGTCAGCGCGCCGCTTGGGGCGTGGCGGTCCCGGGTGCTGATTGAGGATATCGCCCAGCGTATGCTGCCGGAAATCGAGTCGGCCGCGGCAGACACCGGAACGGAAAGTGGATCGGGAATCGCGGCGATCGTGTATGTGGCGGGGGATCCGGCGGCGTTTTATCAGTTGTCGGCGGCCTGCTCGAATCCGCGGATCGCGTTCCAGCCGATTGCCGAGGCGGACGGGCTGCGACCCACCGCCGACGTGCCGACGTTTTTGGTTTCACGTGAAACGGCGAACGCGCCGAACCGGGATGTCCCTGGCCTGCGGATGATCGCCTCCAATCGATTCAAGCCCAGCGACATGGTGCTGCTCGACCGGATGCCTGCAGCCGATGTTCGGCGGCAAGGCGGGCTGCCGACGGACCAGTTGCGGCTGTATCGGATCGGGGGAGAGGATTCGGGATTCGGGATTCAGGATTCAGAGAAAGCCGCCCGTTGAAGCGACTTCCGCGGAAAGAGCGGTTCTCGGCCGCCGAGGTCACGTTTCACGTGAAACACTCGCCGTTGCGGGACCTTGCCCTGTCCGTCGATTCGCGAATTGGGGCATCCGGTGTTCGCTGCGGCTCTCCCGACAAGTCGAGATCGCTTTCCCGGAGGACCGTTTCACGTGAAACATTCGTCCCTTGACCCTCCTCCCGCCGCCCTTGACCCTCCCTGAATCCCGAGTCCTCCCTTGCGTGTCGTTACACCTTTCCCAGTTTCACCACCCGGACAGATGCGGGGCTGAGGGATCGGGCGCGATCTGCTCGGGCTGGAGGGGACGCGGAACGGCTGTCGAGAATGGACGTGGGCCGGTCCCTCTGGCGTCCAGGATGGGGCGCAACCGGCGCCGGATTGTGAAGTCCGTTCGCACTGGCAAAGCCAGTGGCACACCGCGGACGAACGCATCCCGATCCTTGAGAAGGAGTCTCGACCGTGCTGCAGGACAACGAGAACTATCGCCGTCGCCTCGGGCGGGGAATCTCCGCACTGCTGGGGGGCGGGCCACAGGCTGCAGAGGCCATCGCTTCGGGGGCCGATGCCCAGCTCGAACTCCGGCATGTCGGAGTCGAGCAGATCGAACGCAGTCCGTTCCAGCCGCGGCAGGATTTCGACGCGGACAGCCTGAACGAGCTGGCCGCCAGCATCCGTGAGCATGGCGTGCTGCAGCCGCTGCTGGTGCGCGAGCTGGACGGCGGCTTTCAGCTCGTCGCAGGAGAGCGCCGCTGGCAGGCGGCGAAGTCCGCTGGGCTGGCGACGGTACCCTGCCGGGTCATCGACGTCATCGACAAGACGGCGTGCGAACTGGCCCTCGAGGAGAACCTCAAGCGGAAAGACCTGAACGATCTCGAAAAGGCACACGCGTTCCGCCGGTACATCGACCATTTCCAGTGCACCGTCGACGAGCTGGCGAAACAGCTCAGCATGAGCCGGTCGACCGTCAGCAACATCCTGCGGCTGCTCGATCTGCCAGAACCGATCCAGCACGCGGTGCAGAGCGGGAAGATCTCGGCCGGACATGCGCGGGCGCTGCTGTCGCTCGAAAACCTGGCTCAGCAACTGGAATTGTGCGGCCGGATTCAGGCCGAAGGGTTAAACGTCCGGCAGACCGAAGCGGCCGCGAAGGAACTCTGCAGCCGTCCCAACCAGCGTCGCCGAGGCAGCCGCGGATTCCGCCGGGCAGGGTCCGGCCGTGGCCGGGACGATTCCGCTGCCGGAGGAGCCAGACGAGACTGCCGGCGGCGAGCGGACCAACCACGTCCGGTCGCTGGAGGAACAGTTGGGGAACTTGCTGGGGGTGAAAGTCGAAATCCGGCTGAAAACGAAGGATTCCGGGGCAATCGTGGTGCCGTTTACGTCGAATGCCGAGTTCGAGCGGATTTTGGGGCGGCTGCGGCGGGCGGCAGCGTAATGGTCGAAAGCGGAGTGCGGAAAGCGGAAAGGCGACAGCGGCCGTGTCTCTCGACTATGGACCATCGTCCATCGACCTTGAAAAAATCCTTGACCGTCGATTTCGGGCCGCCGTAAGATCGGAGCGTTCATTTCCTGCGGGTGCAGCGTGCGCGCGGCGGACGGTGCAGCCGGCAGAATCGACACACGTCGCGCAAGTCGAGTTTGCGTGATGATTTGAAGCGGCGCTGTCGATCAACTCGAAGTGGACCAGTGCGGGTGTACGCGCCGTAACGCGGCGCGTCCGGCCAGGCTGCGACATTCTGAAAAGGGGCGGCGATGAACGTCTGGGGCAAAGTCTTTCTGGGACTGACAATCGTCCTGGCGGCAACGGACACGTATCTCGTGACCGTCCTGTATCGGAACAAGTCGCACTATCTCCAGCAGATCGAAAATCGCCGGAATCAGCTGGCCCAGGCGGAGACGAAGTTCACCGATCTCAGCAAGCGCGTCCAGGACAAGCAGAATGAACTGAGCCGGATCGAGACCGCGTGGGGGCAGTTCTTCAATGCTCCGCAGGGGCGCACGCTGAACGCCCAACAGGGAACACTGGCGATCGAAGCCGGCGCTCAGCAGGGGCTGTTGGAACCGGCGGCCGACAAGTCGTTCCCGGTGTTGCATGTGTTTGCCAACCAGGCGAACGGCGGTTCGAAATACTTGGGAGAATTTGCGCTGAGCGATCTGCAGGCCGCACAGTCGGGACTGCAGCTGACACAGCAGCCGCCGCTGCCGACGTCGGTCGCCGCGCTGGGCCAGCTGCAAGGGGAGTCGCTTCGCGTGCGGGAGTCGATGCCGGCGGCTTACCGGGGACTGATCGACGACTACTTCGCCCGCTATTCCGTGCTCGCGCAGCAATTGAATTTCCAGCAGAGCCAGTTGCAGAACCAGACCGAGCAATTGGCAAAGTCGCAGGCGATCCTGGCGCAGCGCCTCGCGGAACTGAACGGCGATCCGCAGCCTCCGGAAGGGGCCAGCGAGGAAGTCGTCCAGGGGCTGGTGGTGACGATCCGCGATGCGGAGACGGCGCGGAACGGCAATCTGCAGGTGCTCGACGGGCTGCGTCACGACTATGCCCGGAAGATCGTCGAGCTGAACGATCTCGTCGAGAAGAATCAGCAGGCCGTCGGCGAACTGCCGGGGTATGAACAGTCGCGAGCGAAGCCGGAGCCGCGGACAGCGGCGAAGTGAGCCGTGCGGCAGGATTCAGTCCCGGCGCGCCGGGAGAGATTCAGCGTTCAGGGACTGCTGAGCGGGATCGCTGAAGCTGGAATCCCGTACTCACACCACTGGTTCCGCCAGGGCCTCGCAAGTGAATTGCGCAACCTTAAGTGCATTGGCAAAGCCAGTGGCACCCCGTCCGATTCCTTTGCCTTGACGCGGCTCTAGAGCCGCTCGGCCGCTTCAGGCACCGTCGCACGCAGAATTTCGCTGATCGCCTGGCGATCCTGCGCCGACAAGTGGGCGAACTTCGGCGACTCATCCGCGCCCGACAAAACGGCTTTCAGCCGCTCCCAGACGTAGGTGCGGACATCGTCCGGCAGCGCGGCGAACGACTCGGACTGGATCAGGTAGCTGCACGGGTACTGGAAGAGTCGCCGCGAGAGGTCAAGCTCGCGCAGCGAGCGGCCCAGCGAATCGCGCGGCGCCTGCGCGGTGAAGATTTCCGCGAAATGTGACGTGCCGCGGATGGTGGCCGTCAGCGGCGCTTCGTCGACCAGCAGGAGCGCGTCGACGAGCTTATCGCCGGCATCGTGGATGCGTCGGGTCGTGCTTTCCAGCCGATTTCCGGCGGGTTTTTCGAGCATCCGGTTCATCATGACGTCGTAGGCCAGCGCCTGGCGCGTGGCGAAGTTGGCGCTGGTGATGCGATTCTGCACGAGCACCTGATGTTCGAGAATCATCAGGGCGACGATGTCACTGTGCGGCGACAGATAACGCTGGGTGTTGAATCGCTCGGACAGTGAGGTCAGGTTCTGGCCGGCGGCGTTGTCGACCTGTTCGGGGCGATCTTCGTCGTCGCTGATCAGGTTGCCGCGATGCTTCTGGACGCCGTGCTCGCCGGTCACGTACCAGCCCCCCCAGCGCTGCTCGATCGGCGTCGTGTGATTCACGTTGAGGCTGCCGGCGGTCAACAGCGGATGGCCTCCCTTGTCGACGTACAACGAGCGGACGAGGTGGCCGGGAACGCCCTCGGTGCGCGACGAGCTGTGACAGATGAGGCAATTGTCGGTCTGCCGTTCAAATTTTGGCGCCGCGTCGGTGGTACGCTGCCCGAGGGAATAGAATACGGTCCCGAGCTGCGGATCGGAGGCTGAGACCTCGAGCACGTCCCCTGACTGGCAGAAGCCGATGTAGACGTAATCGTTGAAGTAAATGGCGCGCGGGGTTCTCGGCGAGATACGCCGCAGTTGCAGGCTGGTTTTGGAGAACACGAAGACCTGGGACTCGATGGGGACGTGCAGCGCCTCGAGGACGGACTTCAGGTAACCGAACTGGTCGTCATGAGCGAGCGTGAGCTCTCCGGCGTCGAGCCGGGCCTGGAGGCGGCTGATACAATTCTCCGGGGTGCTCGTACTGTAGGAGACCGGCGGCGCCTCAAAGCTGTCCTGGGCGACGACAGTCTCGATCTGCAACCCGGCAACGGCCAGGGCGACGCAGACGCAGCAGAAGGGACGAGTGAGACGCATGGTGGGAAACCTCACGGTCTAGTAAGACGCAGGTTCGCTCCCTGACGGTCGCGGCTAGTCAACGACATCGACGAAATCCAGAATAGCGTTTGAATTATTCATGTCAAGGTATAGAATTATCGGCGAGCAGTTTCGCAGAAGCAGGAATCGCCATGTTGCCTAAGACTGCCGAATATGCGTTGCGTGCGGTGGCGTGCCTGGCCCAGGACGCGGGGGCGGCGGTGTCCGCCGACACACTGGCCGAGAAAACGCAGGTTCCCCGGCGTTACCTGCACAAAGTGCTGCACGATCTGGTGCAGGCGGACCTGGTGCAATCGCGTCCCGGTCCGGGCGGCGGCTATTCGCTGGCGCAGGGCGTGAACGACATCTCAATCCTCGCAGTGGTCAACGCTGTGGCGCCGGTGGAGCGCATTCGGCACTGTCCGCTGGGATTGCCCTCGCACACGACGCTGTGCCCGCTGCATCGGGAATTGGACAAGGCGTATGCAGCAACGGAGGAGGCGTTTGCGCGGGTGACGATGGGGGAACTGCTGCGGAGCAGCCGCGGCGTAGTGCCGCTGTGCGACGCAGTCCAGACGTCGATCCGTTGAACCGGCGAGATCAGCGAGTCTTAGACGGCATAGCCTTCCGACGCCGCGCGACGAGCAGGCCGAAGAAACCCGAGCCGAGCAGTGCCAGGCTGGAGGGCTCCGGCACGGGAGCAAAGCTGCCGCCTTCCGGGGCCGTCAGGCGGAGGACGCGATCAGTTTGCGTCAGCAGGAAAGAGGTTCCGCTCGGATCGACTTTGATCATGTCACCGCGCGACCCTCCGTCGGCGATGAGGGTCTGCTGATGGGTTGCCAATTCCACCTCCCAAAGCTGACCGAGATTGGTGTTGCCGTAGATCTTCCCGGCGAGCGAGCCGTACCCGATGGCGATCCCGTCGACGCCGACGATAGCGCCGGAGTCGAAGACCTGCGTCCATGTCCCGACTTTAAAGCCCTGAATGCTGTTCCAAATTGAGCCGTTAAAACTGCGGGTGGCGTAGAGCGTGTCCCCGGCAAGTGCGATCCCGTCCGTCTGTCCGGCGAGCACGAGCGACTTCGTTTTCGCCACGGGATCGACGTCCCAGATTCCGTCCTGGCCTGAGACGAAGAGGTGCCCGTTCGCTGGGTTCGCAATGATGTCCCTGGCGATCGTAATGCCGGTGACAAGCGTCTGGTTGAACGTTCCATCGTTGTTGAGCTGGACGACGGTGTTATCGACGTGCGTCGCCATGTAGATGTTACCGCTGGAGTTCTCGATTCCCAGCGCGCCGAAAAAAGTTGGGGTGGGATTATTCAGTTTCGGGGTGACCGGGGTGAAGTCGCTGGCATGCTGGCCATCGACATCTGTGGGGAACAGCCGCACCTGCCCGTTGACGTCGCTGACGAGGACACCTCCCGTGTTGTTAATGCCGATTCCCAGCGGCCCGACATTAAGAGAACTGTTCGGAATAAAACCATCAGCGAAGGTGGTCAGTGTAAAACCGCGATTGATGCCGTCGGTCGTCAATTGCAGCGGCCCGGCCCCGGCGTCAACGACGAATATCCCGGCCTGAACGACCATCGCAATGGCGGCCGAAACGAAGACGCGACGGAAAGAAACGCAGGTGGACATCGACGTGTTCCTTTAGAGCAAAAATCTGCAATTCGGACGTCTGACGGAATTCTAAACCAAGCTCATCCCTCACGCTGCAAGAGTGAGCGGATTGTGTTCTAAGATCAGAAATCCGTCTGACTGGCTGAATCTGCGAGCGTTTTCAAATCAGTTCTTGTCACTGTTGCCGAAATGGCGCCACGAAGTGCTGTCTCAACGTTCGCGATAAAAGCAGTCACCCGGAACGCTGGAACCCTCAGAAAGTAGCCCCGAGGTTTACCAATGTCAAACAGTCCGGGTCGCGTACGGGAGCAAGGTTGAATTTGCAAATCGCAGTGCCACTTTTACAATTCGGGGCGTCCCCGACCGCTGGGCGCGTTCCGCGCCCGGTCCCTGTGGAGAACCGCTGCGATGCCGTTCGCGCAATTTCTGCCGCTCGCCGCTCAAAACGACCTCGACCTCAAGAAGCTGTGGGTCGTGTTTGTCGGCATGGGCGCGTTCTTTCTGGCGATCCTGGGATCATTTTTCTGTTCCTGTTTATGCGGTACTCAATCTGTGGCTGCGGTCGTTCGTGACTGGGGCCGCGATCGGTCCGCTGTCGATCGTGGCAATGTCGCTACGGAAGGTCAGCCTGGATGCGATCGTCGATGCCAAGATCAGCGCCGTGCAGGCGGGGCTGACGCACATTCCGACGTCGGCGCTGGAAGCGCATTATCTGGCGGGAGGCAACGTGCAGCGGTGCATTCGGGCCCTGATCGCGGCGCACCGCGCGAAGATTGAACTCGACTGGGACACGGCGGCGGCGATCGATCTGGCCGGCCGAAACGTGCTGGAAGCCGTGCAAACCAGCGTCGATCCGAAAGTCATTGACTGCCCGGATACGCGCCAGGGGCGCGTGACGCTGGACGGTGTGGCGAAGGACGGTATCCAGCTCAAGGCCCGTGCACGCGTGACCGTGCGGACAAACCTGTCGCAGCTTGTGGGCGGGGCGACGGAGGACACGATCATCGCCCGTGTCGGCGAGGGGATCGTGTCGGCGATCGGCTCGTCGGAGACCCACAAGCTGGTGCTGGCGAACCCGGCGCTGATCGCGCAGGCGGTGCTGCGGAAGAGCCTGGATTCGCAGACGGCGTATGAGATCGTGTCGATCGACATTGCCGACATCGACGTCGGCGAGAACGTGGGGGCACGGCTGCAGGCCGATCAGGCGGAGGCCGACATGCGCGTGGCCCGGGCGAGGGCGGAGCAGCGGCGGGCGGAAGCGGTCGCTCAGGAACAGGAAATGCAGGCGTTGACCCAGGAGAACCGTGCGAAAGTCGTCCTGGCCGAGGCGGAAGTGCCGAAGGCGATGGCGGACGCGTTCACGAAGGGGCAGTTGCGCAACAACGGGCGTGAGCCGTAACTGGAAACGGCGCAGGGGCCTGCGGGTTGCCCGATGTCGGGGCACTGCTCCGGTCGTGCCGACGAGTCCTGCCGAGGGACGAGTACGCAAGGTTTACGCGGGAAACTTCGATGATTAGAGCCGTCCCCGGCGAAAGTCGCCGGAAGGCGCATGTAACCCGGGCCGCTGGATGGCGGCCGTAGAATTGAGCCGTGCCGATTTGTCCGATAAAATCGGCCCTCGGCCAGGGAAGGCCCTCACGTGGGAGCGACCGTGTCCTCCGCCACTCAGACGTACCTTCCAATGTCCGACCGTTCCATGGAAATCACGCGCGACCAGCAGGACCTGCTCCTGCAGGGGCTGCGATTTGTGCGCAGCGCAGTAGCGCTCGACATGCAAGACTTCACGCCGGCCGTCGAGGCGGAGCGTCGCCAGAAGTACGCCCGCATCAGCGAACTGGAATCGATATTGCGCGGCGCTCTGCCGACTGAAGCCAGTCCGGCCTGACTCAGGGTCAAGGGCTGAGGGGCCAGGGCCAAGGGGGTTGCGGGCGTTGCGTTCAGCGCTTAGCGTTTAGGGCCGTTCGCTAAACGCTTGACCTGCGACTCCTCCCAATGGCTTCGCTGAATCGCCGCCTGCCCCGTCTCAGATACGAACGCGTCTGCGTCGAGGCGTTTGTCGGCGAACTGCCGCCGCATGTTGTCACCTCGGACGAAATCGAAGCGCGGCTGGCGCCGGTGTACGAACGGCTGGGACTTCCGGCCGGTCGTCTGGAACTGATGTCCGGCATTCGCGAACGTCGCGCCTATGCTGCGGGCGTGCGGCCCGGCGAGATCAGCGCGAAGACTGTCCGCCGCGCGCTCGAGGTCACGGGGATCGACACGGCCGATATCGGCGCGATCGTCCACGGCTCGGTGTGCCGTGATCAGCTGGAGCCGGCAACGGCGGCCGGCGTGCATCACGCGGCCGGACTGCCGGCGGATGCGCTGGTTCTGGACGTCAGCAACGCGTGTCTGGGCGTGCTCAACGGAATGGTGCTGATCGCGGACATGATCGAACTCGGCCGGATCCGGGCGGGGATCGCCGTCGGGACGGAAATCGCAACGCCGCTGCTGGAGGGGACGATCCAGCGGCTGCTGACAGATCACACTCTGAGCCGTAAGGATGTGAAGTACGAGTTCGCGTCACTGACGATCGGTTCTGCATCAGCAGCAGTCGTGCTGTGCGATCGCAGTTTGAGCCGCAGCGGGCACCAGTTGCGGGGTGGGCTGTATCGTGCGGACACCGCGAGTCACGCGTTGTGCGCCGGCGGCGTCGACGCCACAACCGGCAACGGACAGCACCTGCGGATGAGCACCGACTCCGAGGCGCTGCTGCATGCCGGAGTCGGTCTGGCGGAGTCGGCCTGGCCGGATTTTCTGCAGTCGCTCGAGTGGACGCCGGAGGACGTGCGCAAGGTCGTGACGCACCAGGTCGGTCGCGCGCATCGCAAACTGCTGCTGGACCGGCTGGGGATTCCGGCGGAGGCGGACTTCCCGACCGTTGAGTTTCTCGGAAACACCGGCGCGGCGGCGCTGCCGCTGGCGGCTGCACTGGCCGCCGAGCAAGGACACTTCGCGCCACGCGATCGGATTGCGTTGCTGGGGATCGGCAGCGGGCTGAACGTGCTGATGCTGGGGGTGGAGTGGGGGGCGGGGGTGCGTAACGTCTAGGTGATTTGGTGCCTGGGGTTTGGTGGTTGGGGGCGTTTCGGCCGACAAGGGACGATTTGACCTAAGTGATTGTGGCGTTGCATGGTGCGCCCGATCAAAACGCGTCTATCTGCGAATTCCGTGGCGCGGTACAGTCCCGCGCGCCGTGGTCGGGCGGGAAGCTGTCCGGCCGCTGGTGAGTCGACTCACAATTGTGGAACGGTGCCCGGGCTGCCGGACGCACACGTGGACTGTCGGGCCGCAGGAAGTTCGGATGCATCATTCCCACCGGCTGACCCTTGCGGCGGCGCTGTCGCTGAGCGGCTGTTTCAGTCCGTGGAACACGCGGTTCCCAGAACTGTCGCCGCATTCGACGCAGTACGATCGCAACCAGGCGAAGGTGCAGGATCCGTTTCCGGATCGGGACGTCGGGCCGGACGACCCGGGGCTGCGTCCACCCGACTTTCAGCAGCAGCGGTCGGAACAGTTGCGGACGCGGGAGCGTGCGGACTCCGCAATCCTGCGGCAGATGAACGGAGCTCCCGGAGGGGGCGCGACACCCGGTCCAAATGGTTCGCTGTACCCGGACGCAGTTCGACAGTGACGAGCGCGGCGGCGTAGAATCGCCAGGATGCCGCATCCGCCGAGCCGCCTGTCGAGTCTTGTCTTGCGATGGCGTTTTGCCATGCTCGCACTGACGGCGATTGTTGGATACGTCTCGGCGCCGGCGAGCGCGCAGGAGACGTCGCAAGAGGGTTCGCGCGACAGCCGCGAGCTGTTCACGCCGGAAACGGAAGCGGCGATCGCGTCGGGACTGTACTGGCTGGCCGGGCAGCAGCAGGAGGACGGTTCATTTGGCGCCGTGACGCGTTACCGGGGCAATCCGGGCGTGGTGGGGCTGTGTGGACTGGCACTCTTGTCGTCCGGATCGACGCCAGGTCGCGGCGAGTATGGCGAGCATCTCAATCGGGCGATCGACTTCATCGTCTCGTGCGCGCGGCCCAGCGGATACATCGTGGAGGAAGACTGGAAGTACTATCACGGGCCGATGTACGGTCACGGATTCGCGACGCTGTTCCTGGCGGAAGTCTACGGAATGGACCCGCGCGAGTCCGTCCACGAAGTACTACAGCGTGCGGTGAAGCTGATCGTCGAGTCGCAGAACGACCAGGGGGGCTGGCGGTACACGCCGGAAGCGCGCGAAGCCGACATTTCGGTGACGGTGTGCCAGGCGATGGCGCTGCGGGCGGCGCGGAATGCGGGAATCGCAGTGCCAAAAGAGACGATTGACCGGTGCGTGGCGTACATCGAGGGGAGCCAGAACGCCGACGGCGGATTCCGGTACCGGCTGCAGGAAGCGGCGGAAAGCAAATTCCCCAGGTCGGCGGCAGCGCTGGTGGCGCTGTACACGTCGGGCGTGCACGAAGGGCCGGTGGTCGAGCGCGGCCTGGCTTACCTGCAGAGTTTCGTACCGGGGACGAACGATTCGCGGAACCAGGAGTACTACTTTTACGGGCAATACTATGCCGTTCAGGCCGTGTGGCACGCCGGGGGAGATCACTGGCGGGTGTGGTATCCGCAGGTGCGAGATGAACTGATCACGCTGCAACTGCGGGAAGGGCGGTGGTCCGACCTGTGGATCGGCGACGAATACGCGACGGCGATGGCGCTGATCGTGCTGCAGTTGCCGAACAGTTATTTGCCGATCTTTGAACGATGAGCGTGGTGGTGCGGATCGACGGTTCCGATGTGCGGGCGGACGGTGCACTTTTCACCGACCGGGGACTTTGCTGCCCCCCTCACCCCGGCCCTCTCCCCCGTCTCACGCCGATTTCGAGATCGCGGCTTCCAGCGGGGGAGAGGGGGAAATCGCGGCGAGACGCTCCGGGCGCTGACGCTTCCGGCTCAGGGCTTCGGGGACGATGGAATCGCGCCGTTAGTCGCGCGCGCCAATGGATCGGGGCATTCACGTTCGTTTGGCTCGCCGCGGGTGCTGCCTATTGCGCCGAGGGTAACGCGGGAGCAGCACACGCCACCGTGGAGCTTGTCGACGGGACGAGTGTGCAGGGGGAGGTCGTTAGTCTCACGGAAGAAGCGCTGACGATCGCCACTGGGGAAGGGGAGAGGGCAATTCGGCGCGAGGACGTGTTGTCGCTCGATCTCACAGCGGCGACGCCACGCGACGCGGATAGCGAGTGGGTGCTGTTCGCCAATGGTGACCGCGCGCCTTTGGCGCCGGTCGAACTGGTCGACGATCAGCTTGTCTGCCGCGGGAGCGTGGCCGAACGAACGACATGGCGCATCCCTGTGGAGCAGGTGACGGCGCTCATTCGACAGCCGCTGCCGGCGATGGCGGACTCGCCGTTGCTGGCAGAGCTGGCGTTTCGCGTGTTTCGCGACGACACGGTTATCCTGCAGGATGGGACGCGGCTGACCGGAGCCGTGGAGTCGATCGGACCGGAGGCGCTGCGCGTCGAATCAGCGGTCGGATCGGTCGCGGTGGAGGCCCGACGGGTGGCGGCTGTGGCGATGAACTCATCGCTCGTCCAGCGGCCCACAGCACCAGACGCACTGACGTTGGCAATGCTGCGGAACGGCGCGTGGCTGGCGCTCGAAGAGGCGACCGTGAGCGGGGGAGAGATTGCCGGTCGCACGAGTTTCGACGCGGAATATCGTGCCGCGCTCTCCGAGGTGTCGCGGGTCGTCTGCTTCGGCCACAGGGTTCGGGACTTGACTCTGTACGAACCGATGCAGGTGTCGATCGTGCCGTTTGTTTCGCGGCGGGCCGAACTGCGGACCAACCGCAACGTGCGCGGCGGCTGGCTGAAGCTGAAAGGGCGCGAGTTCGCGCGCGGATTCGGGATGACGAGCGGGATGTCAGCGTCGTTTGCGCTCGCGGCAGAGGACCGGCAGTTCCGGGCGACGGTGGGGCTGGATGATTGCGTGGGAGCGGCAGGGAGCGTGGTGTTTGCCGTCGACGTCGATGGTCGCCGCGTGTTTACGAGCCCGGTAATGACGGGGCGCGACGCGGCGATGGAACTCGGTCCCCTGGACGTGTCCGGCGGGCGGCGACTGACGCTGTCGGTGGAGTTCGCCGAACAAGGGAATGTGCAGGACGTCGCCGACTGGTGCGAGCCGGTGATTCTGCGGTGAGAGCGTGGCGTGGTATGCTGCGAAACCGCAAGCGTGGGTTGCGGACGGACTGGCGGAGGCAGTGGCGGCGTGCGTGCGACCCGTGTACGACTGGGATGAACCCCGTGGCTCAAACACGGTCACCCCGGTGGCTCAAGCTCAGTGGAAATCGCATGGCGAAAGAAATGCTCGGCGCGCGTCGCTGGATGTTGCAACAGGTCGCGGTCGGATTCATCGTGCTCGCACTTGGAGGCCGGCTGGCAGCGCAGGCGCGCGAGGCGCGTCCGCTGAACGTCGTTGTGATCCTGGCAGACGACCTGGGGTGGTCGGACCTGGTCTGCTACGGGGCAGACTACCACGAGACGCCGCATCTCGATCGGCTGGCGGCTGACGGCCTGCGATTCACAAATGCGTATGCGGCGTCGATCTGCTCGCCGACGCGGGCCAGCCTGCTGACGGGCAAACATCACGCGCGGCTGGGGATCACGATCTGGCGTGAAGGGTCTCTGCGGGCACCGACCGACAAGAAACTGTTGCCGCCGAAGTCGGTCAGCGATCTGCCTTACTCGGAGTGGACGATTGCGGAGGTGCTGCAAGCTGCCGGGTATTCCACGGCAATCATCGGCAAGTGGCATCTCGGCGCCGCGGAGGGCTATCCGGAGGTCCACGGGTTCGACACGAACATCGGCGGAACTCTGTGGGGCGCACCGGCATCGTACTTTTTCCCCTATCGCGGGCCGTTCAACACCGAGACCCGTTATGTGCCGCATCTCGAAGGGGGAGCGGACGGGGAGTATCTCACCGACCGGCTGACGGACGAGGCGCTGAAGTTTCTCGATCGTGCGGGGGACAAGCCGTTCTTTCTGTACCTGGCGCACCATGCGCCGCATACGCCGATTCAGGCGAAGAAAGAGCTGCAGTCCCACTATGAGCAGAAGCTGCGGCCGGAGCACCGGCATCGGAACGCCGCTTATGCAGCGATGGTACAAAGCGTGGACGAGAGCGTGGGGCGCGTGCGGCAGCGACTGGAAATGAACGGGTTGGCCGAGCGTACGCTGCTGATCTTTTTGTCGGACAACGGCGGATATCTGCGGAGCGCGACGATGGAAGTGACGACGAATCATCCGCTGCGATCCGGTAAGGGCTCGCTGTACGAAGGAGGAGTGCGGATTCCCCTGATCGTCCGCTGGCCGGGGGTGGTTGCAGCCGGCGGCGTATGCCACGAGCCGGTGACAGTGGCGGACATTTATCCGACGCTGCTGGCGGCGACGGACCTCAAGGGGAACGCCGAACACAACGCGGCCGTGGACGGACTCAACCTGCTGCCGCTGCTGCGCGATCCGTCGGTGCGGTTGGAGCGGGAGGCGATCTATCACCACTATCCGCACTACTACGCGACAACGACGCCGGCAAGTGCGATCCGCCAGCGCGACTGGAAGCTGATCCAGTACTTCGAGGACGGGCAGCTGGAGGTTTACAACCTGCAGGATGATCCGGGTGAAGCGAAGAATCTGGCGGAGGAACAGCCGCAGCGGCGCGATGAGCTGCTGCGTGCACTGGAGGCGTGGCGGAAGTCGGTCAATGCGCCGTTGCCGAGAGTGAATCCGGATTGGAAGGGGTAGAAGCCGCTTTCCAGCCGGTTTGACAGGCGGATGTCAGAGGCGGATGTCAGCCCGGATCTCAGGGGTCGGGCTCACCGAATGCCGTTCGCCTGATTGGCATTTAATCGACAGCGAACTCACACGAGCGGCTCGGCGGGAGCCTCGCCCTCCCGGTTTCGAGTCGCTCGCTCGTCCTTCGGGCTAGTGTTGGCGAGGACGCTTGCGACGACGTTCGCCCGATCCTCGTGCTACAATCTGCCCATGGCAGGCAACTCGTTTGGACAGGCGTTTCGGATCACGACTGCCGGTGAAAGCCACGGGCCGGGGAATGTCGTCATCATTGATGGCGTGCCGCCGGGGATCCCGCTGACGGTGGCCGATCTGCAGACCGATCTCGATCGCCGGCGGCCGGGACAGAGCAAGATCACCACACAGCGCGACGAGCCGGATGAGCCGGAGATCCTGTCTGGGGTCTTCGAGGGGCAGACGACGGGGACAGCGCTGGCCATCCTGGTGAGGAATAAAGACCAGCGGAGCAAAGACTACAGCGACATCAAGGAGCTTTACCGACCGGGTCATGCGGACTACACATTCGACGCGAAGTACGGATTTCGGGACTATCGCGGGGGAGGCCGCTCGAGCGCACGGGAGACGACAGTGCGGGTAGCGGCGGGCGTGGTAGCCAAGAAGCTGATCGAGCAGGCGTTCGGCGGTCGGGTCGTCGGTTATGTGACGCAGGTGGGGGACATCCGGGCCGAGATTCCAGAGCCCGCGGCGGTGACTCTCGAACAGGTGGAAAAACTGCCCAGTGGTGAACCGAACATCGTCCGCTGTCCGGATCCGGCTTCCGCGGAGCGGATGGTGGCGCTGATCGAACAGTGCCGGAAGCAGGAAGACTCGATCGGCGGTGTGGCGGAGATTGTGGCGACCGGAGTGCCGCCGGGGCTGGGGGAGCCGGTGTTCGACAAGATCAAAGCGGACCTGGCGAAGGCGCTGTTCAGTCTGCCGGCGGTGCTGGGAGTGGAATACGGGATCGGTTTTGGATGCGCCACGATGCGCGGCAGTGCGCACAACGACGTGTTCGTCGCGGGCGTGGAAACGGATCGCAAGTCGCCGTTGATCAGCACAACGACGAACCGTCACGGCGGCATGCTGGGGGGGATCACCAGCGGAATGCCGATCGTGCTGCGGGCGGCGGTCAAGCCGACGAGCAGCCTGCCGCAGGAGCAGGCGACGGTCACGCGTCACGGGGCGCCGGCGACGATCCGCACGAAGGGGCGGCACGATCCGTGCCTGTTGCCGCGGTTTGTGCCGATGGCGGAGGCGATGGTGGCGATCGTGCTGGCCGACCACTGGCTGCGATGGCAGGCCCAGTGCGGCGGTGCGTGAGGTTGGTGCGAAACCGCCAGCGGTTGTTGCGAACGCACTGGCAGAGCCAGTGGCACCGGCAGGATTCGCGCGCCTGGACTATTTGTGTTCGTCGTGCGCGTGGTCTTCGTGGGCGTGATCGTGGTCGTCGTGGCCGTGATCGTGGCTGATTTCACCGGATTGGGTCTGACCGGCAGCGGTGAGTTCGACTGAGCCGTGGAGGTCTTCCTCGGTCTTGACCGATTCGGGGAGCTTGTCGCCCGTGGCCTTGAAACGGGAGGACTGGCCGGCCGGTTCGCCGTCGAGAGGCGTTGCCGCGAGCGCGATCGGCTCGGCGCCTTCGAGCTTCAGCGAGACCGCTGCGTCCGCGAGCGGAGTCGCATGCATGTCGTGGTCGAGCAGATAGACGGTGACGTCGCGGGTCGTCGGATCGAAGACGACTTCGGTGTGGTAGGCGTGATCACCGAGGATCACGATGTGGCCGCCATTGGGGCCGTGCTCGTCGTGGCCGTGCGCGTCCGGCGGCGGGGTGGTGACATTGTCTTTTTCGTTGAAGGTCCGGTATTCACCGCGATTTCCGCAGCCCCAGAGACCAAGCGAAACAACAGCCAACCACAGCGTCACGCGCATCGACATCCGAAATCCCCTGTCCCCGCAGTGCTGAACGGTCGCCGAGGCGGCGGAGTCGCGCCGGCGTCTAAACCAGCGCGATTGTAGGGGGGGCGCGGCGAGTGTGGAAGCGGGCGATTCTGAGTGCCGCAGCCTTCGCGCGTCTCCGGGTCGCCGACACGGCGTTGCATCGGGCACCGGCAGAGCCAGTGGCACCGAGCGGCTCACGCGAAGCCGCAAGCGCAGCTGGAGCGGTACGCGCGGGGTTCTGGAGAAAGACTCCCGCGCTGGCGCTTCGGGCTAGCGAATGATTGTCGCTTCGGGCTGTGAAAGGAGGCTTAGAAGCGGGACTGCCAGACGGTGGCGGCGGAGGGGGCTGGACGGAAGGCGCCGCGGATGGGGGCATGGGCGCGATCGGTGACGAACCGCGGACGGACATCGGACCAGCTGACGTCGTCATAGGGGGAGACGACGGCGGCGCCGTAGGGGGAGACAGAGATCGCCGGCATTGAAGGGATCGGCGTGACCGAGGTCGGCACGGCCGTCGGATAACCCGGTATCACGGTCGGCGTGAAGCCGATCTGGCCGCCGCTGCCGCAGGAGCTGCAGCCCGCCGGCGCGACCGGAGCGAAGTGCTGGCTGAACGCGGGAGTCGTCTGGACGGCGATGTCGCGATACCGCGTCTGCTGCGTCATGATCGTGCGGGGAATCGTCCGCGTGATCTGCTGCGGAACGTAGACAGTCTCCGTCACCTGCTGGTAGGTCGTGACCGGCACCTGTTCGATGTAGGCCTGCCGCTGAATCTGCACGCTGGGAGCGCAGCCTGTCGGCGGGAGAACCGGAGCGACGGGAGGAGCATAAGTCGGGGGGCAGACACACGCGGGGCGCGGCTGCATGCATGTGCCACAAGGCGGGCAGCGGCAACCGGTGAACGGGAGTCCGCAACCCCCACAGCCGATGCCGAAGCCGAGGTTGAAATAGACGCCGGCAAGACTGGAGGCCGGCAAGACGATGGCGATCGCGAGGATCGCCGCCACATAGTGACGGAGAGAGAGCAGACGCACGGTTGACTCCTGTGGAGGGGGACAGGGGGTCGTCGGCACACGACGGCCAGACCAGCCAACTCCGGGAAGTCAGGGGTGCGAAACGAGGGAGAGCGCACCGTCGGACAGCGGCGGAGAGTGTGCCACCATCAGGATCGGCACCGCCGCTAAAGTCTCTTCAATCAATTTCTTCGGAATGACCGGAAAAGTCGAAAAACGGAGGTTTTGACTTAGATTCCGGCAGCTATGCGACGCAACTTATTGTTGCATCATGGCTTGCGAGTTCAGATCGCTGACCTGTTCGTTCAGAGTCCAGAGATCGTAGAGCCACCCAATACCCACAAGCCCCCCAGTTGCCAGCCAGATGAGTCCGGTGACCCACTTTCCCATGTAGAACCGGTGGATGCCGAAGACACCGAGGTAGACGAGCAGCAGCCAGGCGACGGAGTAGTCGGTCGGCCCGGCGACGTAGCGACGCTCGGCCTGGTCCAGCATGCGGGGGATCAGAAACAGGTCAACGATCCAGCCAATGAGGAGCAGCCCGCCGGTGAAGAACCAGATCGTGCCGGTGATCTGCTTGCCGTAGTAAAAGCGGTGCATGCCCAAGAAACCGAACAGCCAGCAGAGGTAGCCGATGACCAGGCTGTGGGTTTCGTAGGGACGAACGGAAGTCGTGGTCGAGGCGGTCATGGTTGTCATTCGTGAGCCCTCCGCGAAGTGATTGCGGCGCAGCACGCGCTGCGACATCAGATTATTCGCTTCAGGAGCGGCAAGATTAGGGGCCAATTGCCGCGGGGTAAAAAAGGTTGTCGTTGGGAGGAGTGTATGGCGGCAAGAGGTCTGGAGTTCGCACTGGCCGCAAAAGTGCGGTGCAGAAGGATGAATTGCAATTCGTTTCACCGTTCGCCCCCCTCCCCAGCCCTCCCCCCGCGAAAGCGCGGGTGGAGGGAGAGATTCTATTGCGACGGAGACCGGGGGTATCGCGGCGCTCGCCTGACGCTCGCTTCGCTCAACCCCCGGCTACAATCTGCGACCCCGTTGGGGTCGTTCGACTATGAAGTCTTATCCTCGACCAATTCTGGTCGGTCCGCACGAATCAAACAGACAGTACGAACGGTGGCAAATAGATCTGTCTTTGGGACACGTGATCCCACCTCGACGGGCGCTGTTGAGCACAGAATACCGATCGTGTGGTGAAAGGGATGATCGGCGTCAATCCTGTGTTCTAGTTTTGTCCGTCAGGACGCGTTGAAACACTTCGCGGATGCGGCGAGTCATGGTCTGGTGGCGGAACTGATCGGTGAAGCGGGCCCGCCCGGTTTCTCCCATCCGGCGGCGCATGTCGGGATCGTTCGCGAGGGCGATGACGGCCTCGGCGAGCGGGGCGACGGAGTCGCGCGGGAGCAGAAAGCCGGTCTCGCCGGCAAGGACGACTTCGCGCGCGCCGCCGACGTCGTACGAGACGACCGGCTTGCCGGCGATGAGTCCCTGCGGGAGGACGCGGGCGAGCCCTTCCCACTGGCTGGTGTGGACGACGATGTCGGTTGCCGGCAGCAGCTCGGGAATGCGTTCCGGCGGAACGAGGCCGGTGAAGAGAAAGTGTTCGGCAAGACCGAGGTCGCGAATCTGCCGTTCGTATTGCGCGCGGAGGATGCCGTCGCCAATGAACATGAATAAGGCCTTGGGCACGGCGTCCACGATCTGCCGGGCGGCGGCGATGACGAACTCGTGACCTTTGAGCGTGAACAACCGGGCGACTTTGCCAATCACGATCCGGTCCTCGGCGATCCCCAGTTCGGCCCGCACCTGGGCGGCCGATTTCGACGGACGGAGAAACGGTTCGACGTCGAACCCGCTGTAGATCGTGGTGAACCGGTCGGGCGCGGCGACCCCTTCGCGGACGTATTCACTGGTCATGTCGTCGGACACGCTGATGAAGTGCGCGGTCCGCGGCGCGGCCCAGCGTTCGGCGGCCACATAGGCGCGATACACCAACGGATGCTGACCATAATGGAAAGCGGCGCCGTGAATCGTGTGGACAGCCGGGAGACCGATTCGGGCGGCGGCGGCACGGCCGAGGATGCCAGCTTTGGAGCTGTGGGTGTGGACGACGTCGGGGCGAATGTCGCGGAGTTCGCGGGAGAGTGCCCGCAGCGCGGCGGCGTCGCGGACGGGATGGATGCTGCGGCGCAAGGACGGGACGACGCGAACATCAAAGCCGCCGGATTGTGCACGTTCGAGCAGGCTGCCTTCGGGTCCCAGCGGCGGGCCGGTAATCAGCGTGACCTCGTCGCCGTAGTCGCGATGCTGTCCCTCGACGGTGAGGAGGGTATTTTCCTGTGCGCCCGCCGACGATGAGCCGGGTGATGATGTGGGCGACGCGCATGGGAGAGGTCAGAGGTCAGACGTTAGAGCAGGGTTGTCGGTTGTCAGCGATCGGTTGTCGGTAGAAGAAGAGACCACGGTGCGCTCGGACCGTGCAATTCACGGCGGGAGAAGACAGAGAGCCGCGTTACGACTGGCCGGACTAGAGATTAGCGAATTCGACGGTGTGTTGTCGGCAGCGGCAGCCGGGCGGAACGGGCTACCGGGGGGGCGTAGGCGCAGATTGCGGGCCTTCGCTCGCGATGACGGCCTGCACGGCCTGGGCGCGGGTCGGCAGATAGGGCCAGATGCTGTGGAAGTTCATCGTTTCGAGCACGCTGACAAGATCAGGGCTGGCCTGACACATCGTGGCGCCGCCGCGGGCATTGCGACAGAACGCGGCGACGGCGTCGAGCACGATGGAGCCGACGACTCCGACCCGATGGAAGTCGACGACCACGTGCGAGAAGCGGTGCGCCTGGAGGAGCCGCACAATCGTGTTCGTTTCGAGATGAATGTCCTGATAATAAAACTCGCGAATGTCGCCGCGAGGCGTGACGATCAACACGTCGCCTTCGAACTCAATGGGAAACACCTGGTGGTGCCGCGCGAGGAATGACGCGGCGGCATGGCGGTCATTCTGCGACGATGGCCCGGCGGTGGCGGACTGCTGCTGGGCGACCTGGGGGTAGATCGCCTGTAACTGGTACTTGCCGATCTGAAACTCGGTCTGATGCGGGAGGTAGCCGAACTCGACCTGCTGCCCGTTGATGCGGACGCCGCCGCGTCCGAGCAAGTCGATGACCCACAGGCCGGAGGGAGCGAGGAGCAGGCTGCAGTGCACTTTGGAGATCTGTTCGTCGCTGCAGGTGATGCGACACCGTTCGTCGCGGCCGACGAGAGTGAGGATGCGATTAATGGGCCAGGACTTGCCGTTCGCCTTGCTGCCTGCGATGCGGAGTTCGACTTCAGGCAGGACACCGTACTCCGGCCGCGATTCGGAACGGGGGCGAAAATCGAGCGGGGACGGCAGGCTGGAATCGAAGGCCCAACCATCGTCGTAAAGCTGGAGAGTGTAGTCGCCGATCCTGAGGCGATGCTCGGGCGAGAGCCACGGTCCGGGAGTGGCGCCCTCCCATTCGAGTCCGCGGCGGCTGAGCAGGTCGACGCACAGGATGCGCCCGCCGATGACCTGGAGATAGGCATGCCGATAGCCGATGTCGTCGCCGGTCAGGCACAGGTGTGAGCCGCCCCCCCGCCCGATCACCGCGTAGGGCGGATCGATCACGACTTCGTCGGGAGGTCCCCCACCGGGTCCGCGTACGGCGAGCCGGATCGGTCGCGGGGCGCCGACCACGTAACGGAACGAATTGAGCGTTTGCTCGTCCATTGCAGCCCAACGGTGTGGGGACGATGTATGCGCAGAACACCGGCCCGAAAGTCAAACGCGTGCGGCCCCCTGCCTCAGCCGGCTGCCGCCAGCACCTCGCGTCCGCGGAGATCCGTCGCGGGTTGAGTGAATGCTGGTCGTCGGCCCGTGCAACCACCGCCAATTATGAAGGTCGCGGAATCGGCGGTCAACGCGGGTTTTTCGAGGGAGGTGGTTTGGTGTTTGGAGGTGTGGTGTTTCAAAGAAGGTGTGAGTCAGCATTCGCCAGGCCCCTCACCCCGACCCTCTCCCCCGAACAACGCAACGGTTGGAATCAGTGAGACTCGCGGGGGAGAGGGAGGGATTGGCGTGGAAAGTGGTACCAATTGTTTGAACTTGGCGGTCGGAATGGCTTATGATGTGAGGCATGCAGCTTTCTTGATGCGTTCCCTCCTGAGCGAGAGCTGCCGACGAATTGGGTCCCCGCCTTCAACCTGGCCCGACGCATGCTTCGATTGCCCGCCCTGCTTTCCTGCTTCCCACTGGCCGGCCTGTGCGGCGGTCTGCTTTCCAGCGTCCTGGCCGTGAACTGTTTCGCGCAGGCGCCCACGATCGCGCGGACGACTCCGCAGGCGGTCGCTCCCGGCCAGACAGCCGATATCGTGGTCAGCGGCGGAAACCTCGCCGGCGCGACTTCGCTGTGGACGTCGTTCGGGGCGCCGGCGGCGCTGACACCTGACAAGGCCGGCAACGGGACGGACGCCGCCAGCGCGACGTTTCGCGTCACGGCGCCTGCGGAGAACTCGCTCGGCATTCACGGCATCCGGGTGGTGACTCCGGGCGGGGTGAGCAGCCTCAAGCTGTTTGTCGTTGACGACTTGCCAAGCGTCGCTGAAGCAGCGGGCAATAACGCGCCGGAGACGGCGCAGGCCGTTGCTGTTCCCTGCGCGATCGACGGGCAGGTGGACAACCTGTCGCGCGACTACTTCAAGTTCGACGTGGCGTCGGGCCAGAAGATCTCGTTCGAGATTCTGGCTCGCAGGCTGGGGTCGCCGCTGGATCCGAGCCTGTACCTGTACCGGGCCGACGGCCGCGAAGTGCATTTCGTGGACGATACCGCCGGGCTGAGTTCGGACTGCCAGTTCGCGTACACGTTTGCCGACGCGGGGAGCTACATCATCGAGGTCCGCGACATCCAGTTTGCCGGCGGCGGGAATCACCTGTACCGGCTGCGGATCGGCGACTTCCCGTGCGTGAACACGCCGGTGCCGATGGCGGTGCAGCGCGGATCGACCACGGCGATTTCGTTCGCGGGGAGCAGCGTCGAGGACGCAGCGCCGGCGACGCTGGCTGTTCCGGCGGACGGCAAGGCAAGCTGGATGAACGTCGCAACGAAGCGCGCGGGCGGAGTCTCGAGCGCGTTTGCGGCGGTGAAGGTCAGCGACGCGCCGGAATTCCTGGAGCAGGAGCCAAACGATTCGCCGGAGCAGGCGAACGGGATCGCGATCGGAACTTCGGTCAACGGGCGGCTCGACAAGACCGGCGACATCGACCGGTTCGCGTTCGACGCCAAAGCCGGACAGCGGTTTGATTTCGCGGGAATCTCGCGGCAATCCGGCGCGCCGAGCGACCTGATGCTGCGGATTTATGATCCGGCCGGGAAGCAGGTCGCGGCCGTGGATGACGTCGGCGCCAATGAAGGTTCGGTCAATTATGCGTTCCCGGCGGACGGCCGGTACACGCTGGCGGTGCATGACTTGAATCGTCGAGGCGGGCCGTCGTACGCGTATCGGGTGGCGGTGACGCCGTTCCAGGCGGGGTTCAGCCTGCAGTCCACAACAGATGCAGTGAACGTCGCCGCCGGCGGCATTACGGCGGTGCTCGTGAATGCGACGCGGCAGGAATACGATGGTCCGATTGAATTGTCGCTGGCCGGATTGCCGCCGGGATTGACATCGCTGCCGACGCGGATCGGCCCGGGAACGGCGCTGGCGGTGCTGACGGTGCAGTCTGCCGCGGATGCGGCACCCGCGACGCTGTCGAACGTGCAGGTGGTGGGCAAGGCGACAGTGAACGGCGCCGAGGTCCAGCGCGTGGCGGCGGTGGAAACGGCGCTGCGCGGCGTCTGGAGCAACGCGCTGCAGATTCCGGGGGAGCTGACGGAGTCGGTGGCGCTGAGCGTCGGTCCGGCCGCAAAACTCAAACTGCGCACAGAGCCTGCTGAGATCGTGTTCGGCAAGGGGCTCGCAGCGAAGGTGAAAGTCATCGCCGAGCGCGGCGAGGGTCTCGATGCGGCGATCGCACTGGCGGTAAATCCCGAAAAAGGAGGACTGCCGGCGAACGTGACGGCGGATGTCAAACCGATTGCCGCCGGCACGAATGAGATTGAGATCACGTTCACCGGCGCCGAGAACGCGCCGCTGGGACCGTTCACGGTGGTGCTGACCGGATCGCACGCCAAGGACAACGTGACGACAACGGCGTCCGCGCCAGGGATCGGTCTGCGGCTGGAAGCGCCGTTCGTCTTGCAGCCGACGGTGGCAAATGCCAAGCTGACGCGCGGCGGGGCGACGATCGTCAAGGTGGCGGTGCAGCGGAACCCCGCGTTCGCCGGCGAGATCAAGCTGACGTTCGACAAGTTGCCGACCGGCGTCACGGCGCCGGAGACAGTATTGCCGGCCGACAAGAGCGAAGTTGAGATCGCGCTGATGGCCGCAGCGGATGCGGCGGTCGGCGCAGCCAATACAATCGTTGTGAACGGAGCGGCAGTGGCGAACGCAAAGCAGACCGGAACCGCCGGAGTGCCCGCCATCACCGTGGAATAGAGCTAGAGTCGAGGGGTTGTGGCCGTTTGGCAACAGCCCTGCAGAAACGGAAGAATCGACCAGGAGAAGTGTCCCGGACCGTCAGGCAGACGGTGCGGACGGAAAGCCGACGGTTTGATCACTGACCGGGGCGCCGTGCAGGCGCGCCGGCAATTGACAGTGGAGGGAGACCGCAATGACAAACGTGTCCAAGATCCCCGCCGGTCGCAACCGGTATCGTGCACTGGCGGCGTGGCTGGCCCTGCTGGCGGCGCCGGCCCTTGGCCGAGCGGACGACGCCGCGCCGGCGCGCATGGAACTGAGCCCCGGGCACGTGCAGTTGCACACCGCCCGCGCGCGGCAACAGCTGGTCGTTACCGGATACTTCGGCGCGGAGGACATCCGTGACCTGACGGGAGCCGTGACGTTTGAATCGTCGGACCCGAATGTCGTCGCGATCGCAGGCGGCGTCGCACGTCCGGTCGGCAACGGCGCGGCCACGATTACCGCGAGGCTGGGCGCGAGCTCCGTGTCGACGCAGGTGATGGTCTGGGGATACGAACACAATCCGCCGGTCAGCTTCAGTAACGAAACGCTGGCCGCGCTCACCAAGGCCGGCTGCAACATGGGGGCCTGCCACGGTTCGCCGTCCGGCAAGGGGGGCTTCCGACTGTCGCTGCGGGCCTATGATCCTCCGCTGGACGTCCTGACGCTGCGGACCGAAGCGCTCGGCCGGCGCACCAACCTGTTCAATCCGGACGAGAGCCTGCTGCTGAAGAAGCCGCTGATGGAAGTGGCGCATGGCGGCGGCCGCCGCCTGAAGAAAGGGGACGCGGCCCACACCGTGCTGCGGCAGTGGATTGCCGAAGGGATGCAGCTCGACACCGACAAGCATGCGGTGCTGGAGCGGATCGAAGTCCTGCCGAAGCAGCGGGTGTTCCACGACCACGGCAACCGCCAGCAGCTGATGGTCAACGGCTACTACAGCGACGGGAGCGTGCGGGACGTGACGCCGCTGACCGTGTTCAGCTCGTCATCCGAGTCGATCGCCACTGTCAACGAGCATGGTCTGGTCGAAAAGGCGGGACGCGGAGAGGCGGCGATCCTGGTCCGGATCCTCGACAAGATGGACACGAGCTACGTGACGTTCCTGGAGACAGTGCCGGGCTTCGCGTGGAACAATCCGCCGGAATTCAACTTCATCGATCAGCTGGTGGACGCAAAGCTGCAGCAGTTGCAGGTGCCGCCGTCCGACCTGTGCAGCGACGATGAGTTCCTGCGGCGGGCGACGCTCGACACGACGGGCCGGTTGCCGACGATTGCAGAGTCCGAGGCGTTCCTGAACGACCTGAGCCAGGACAAGCGGGCGCGGCTGGTCGAGCAATTGCTGTCGTCGAAGGACCACGCGGCGTTCTGGGGGCTGAAGTGGGCAGACGTGCTGCGGGTCAACAGCGGCAAGCTGAACCCGGCGGGCGTATCCAAGTTCAACCGCTGGATCTACGAGGGGGTGCTCAACGACGAGCCGATGAACGAGTTCGCCACTCAACTGCTGACGGCGACGGGAAGCGTGTACGAGAACCCGGCGGCCAGCTACTGGCGGGCCAGCCGCGAGCCGACCGACGCGACCGAAACGACGGCGCAGCTGTTCCTGGGGATTCGCATCCAGTGTGCGAAGTGCCACAACCACCCGTTTGAGAGATGGACGCAGGACAATTACTACGGAATTTCGGCGGCGTTCGCCCGCATCGGCCGCAAGCCGGGAGCAACGACGAACGACGAGGTCATCTTCACGCAGGATGCGGGAGAAGTGACGCAGCCCCGCACCGGCAAGACGATGAAGGTGCACCTGCTGCTGAAAGGGGACGTGGACGTCCAGGGGGACAACGATCGCCGGGCAGTGTTCGCCGCATGGCTGACGCAGCCGGACAATCCGTTCTTCGCGAAGTCGGTGGTCAACCGCATCTGGGGCCACCTGATGGGCCGAGGGATTGTCGATCCGGTCGACGACTTCCGCGATTCCAACCCGCCGTCGAATGCGCCGCTGCTGGATGAGCTGGCGAAACAGTTCGTGGCGAACGGCTTCAGCCGCCGCTGGGTCATCAAGTCGATTATGACCAGCGCCACGTATCAGCGCAGCTCACGGACGAACGAGCTGAACCAGGCGGACGAGATGTACTTCTCGCATGCGACGACGCGGATGCTGACGGCCGAGCAGTTGCTCGACGCGATCTGCAGCGTGACGAACGTGCCCGAACCGTTCCCGGGCGTCCCGGTGGGGACGCCGGCGGCGCAGCTGCCGGAACCGCCGAAGGACCATTACTTCCTGAAGATCTTTGGCCAGCCGCAGCGCGAGATGGCGTGCGAGTGCGAGCGGGCGAACGAGTCGAACCTGTCGCAGGCGCTGCAGATGATCAACGGCCCGACCGTCCACAACAAGCTGCGGGACGACAACGGCCGGATCAACAAGATGATGGTCGACGGCAAGTCCGACGACGAGATCATCACGGCACTGTATCTGTCGGCGGTCGCGCGGACGCCGTCCACGGACGAATTGACGGCCGCAAAGAACCACATCGGCAAGAGCGAGAACCGACGGTTCGGTCTGGAGGATGTGGGCTGGGCGGTGCTGAACTCGAAAGAGTTCCTGTTCCAGCACTGAGCCGATTCCGAAACTGATGACGTATCGACCGGAGTGTGCACTTTCGCACGCTCCGGTCGTTTTGCATTGTCTGGAGTGCCGGGCGACGAATGGATCAAGAATTCCCCATCCTGAAGATCTGGCTCGTGCTGGCCTTGTGCTTCAACGCGGCCAGGAGCTGGAACGGAACGGTGACACTGACCAAATCGTTTTTCGCGCAGCAGGCTGCCAGCGCCGGGCCGCAGGAAGCTGACGAGCCGACGGATGTGACAGCGCTGGGAATCGATCCTGCTCCATGGATGTGGACGATCTACCTGGCCGTTGTCGCCCTGGGGCGAATCGTCGCAACGATCAGCGTACTGCGGCTGTTTCAATGGAGGTGGTCCGCGCTCTGGTGGTATTGTGCGTCGGCGGTGTGCAATCTGGCGGTGGCCGCCGCAGGATTCCACTGGATTGCAGTCGCCATCGATTTCTTACTGCTACTGGCGCTGGGACTGATTCTGACAGTCATCGAGCCCCGCGCACGGACGGAATTGATCTGACGCGTTTCGTCGTTCGCCGCAGCCGGTTGCCGCAACGAAAAGGCGTCACTCTGGATGTTCCGCCGGTTCTGTTCCGGTGAACGTTACCGCGCCGCCAAGAAACGCAAATCGCTCCGCTTTCGCCGCCGGCACACGGGGCGTATCATGCGGGCGCGCCGCTGCCGCGCGGCGTCTGAAACTTCGTCCAAAGCCGCTCGCCTCCAGAAATCCTCGACATGCGCGACCAGAATGATGTGCTCTGCCTGATCCTTGGCGGCGGCAAGGGGACGCGGCTCCGTCCGCTGACGGAGTACCGCTCCAAGCCGGCGGTACCGCTGGCGGCCAAGTATCGGCTGATCGACATTCCGATTTCGAACTGCATCAACAGCGGCATGCGCCGCATCTATCTGATTACGCAGTTCAACTCGGTGAGCCTGCACCGTCACATCCGGCAGACGTACCGTTTCGATCCGTTCACCGGCGGCTTCGTGGAGATCCTGGCGGCGCAGCAGACGAACGAGGGGGAACTCTGGTACCAGGGGACGGCCGACGCCGTGCGGAAAAACCTGCGGTACATCGAAGAGTCGGACGCGCCGTACGTGCTGATCCTGTCGGGAGACCAGTTGTACCGGATGGATTTCCGGGAGATGCTGCGGACGCATCAGCAAGCGCGAGCGGACGTGACGATCGCCGGCCTGCCGGTGGAGGACGAAAAAGCGGCGAGCTTCGGGATCATGCGGCTGGACGACGCCGGCCGCGTGCTGGGTTTTCTCGAGAAGCCGCAGACGCAGGCCGAGTTAGCGCATGTGCGGACCGATCCGAAGTGGCTCGACGCCCGCGGCATCGAAGCCCGCGGACGCTCGTGCCTGGCCAGCATGGGGATTTACCTGTTCAACCGCCGGACGCTGCTGGACCTGTTGGAAAAGACCGACTATCAGGATTTCGGCCGCGAGGTGTTCCCGGCGGCGATCCGCGCCCGCAAAGTGCAAGTGCACCTGTTCGACGGCTACTGGGAGGACATTGGCACGATCCGGGCGTTCTTCGAGACCAACCTGCTGCTGACCGAACCGGACCCGCCGTTCTCGATTGAGCACGCCGAGGGACCGATCTACACACACCCGCGCTTTCTCCCGCCGACGCGCGTCGATGGCGCGACGATCATCGCCAGTCTCGTTGCCGACGGCTGCCGCATCGAGCACGGCACGGTGATCGATCAGAGTCTGATCGGGCTGCGGTGCATCATCGGACCGGACGTGACGATCCGGCGCACCTACATGATGGGGAACGACTATTTCCCGTGGGACCCGCAGGCGGCGGTGAATCAAGGCGACGACGTTCCGCCGCTGGGGGTAGGCGAGCGGACGTTCATCGAAGGGGCGATCGTCGACAAGAACTGCCGGATCGGGAGCGATGTGACGATCAAGCTGCCTCCGGGATTTCCACCGGACGGGGAGCGGGGGCCGGTGCTGGTGCGCGACGGGGTGGTTTGTGTGCCGCGGAACACAGTGATTCCGGACGGGTGGACGCTGTGACCAGGGCTAAGGGGGGAGGGAGGAGGGTCAAGCGGAAATTGCAACACGACGATTGTCAGGATCGAGCGGCGCGAATCGGTTGCGATTGCGGGTCGCGGGTGCGCACAATTCAGTATCCCGCCGTTGCCGGCGGCCCTTAGCTCTTGGCCCTTAGCCCCGATGAATTCCCACGAATCGCGCTATACCCAGTTCGGCCTGACTCGCGACATGCTCGCGGTCCCGGACATTATTCGCCGGTTCAATCCGCAGCGGATGTGCGACGTCGCCGCGTCGATCCGCCAATGCGGGCGGCTGATGATGACGGGGGAAGGGTCGAGCCGGATCTTCCCGGCAAAGAGCGCCATGGCGCAATCCCGCCGGAAGAATTGGCCGATCGCGCTGCACACGGAGGCCGGACGACAGGCGCAGGAATACGATCTGGCGGATTCAGCCGTGTTCGCGCTGTCGAACAGCGGGCGGACGGCCGAGGTGATTGGGCTGTTCACGAAGCTGAAAGAGGCCGGGCACGCGCACCGGTATTCACTGACGGCGTTCGCGGATTCCAAGCTGGAGTCGCTGGCGACGCGCGGGTTCGTCCTGGAATGCGGCCCCGAGGGGGCGGTCGCGGCAACGAAAAGCGTCATCGAGCAGGCGCTGTTTTATCGCGCGCTGCTCGAAGCAGCCGCCGGCGACGCGACACTTGCAGGGCGGCTCAACGCATTGGCGGAGGCCTTCGATGCTGCACTGACGACGGCGATCGACCCACAACTCATCGCGCGCATTGCCAAAGCCGGGACGATCTACTGGGCCGGGCGCAACGACGGCGCGGCCGAAGAGCTCACCCTCAAAACGAACGAAATCACGCGCCGACAGGCGGACTTCCTTGAAGGAACGTACGCGGTGCATGGCGTCGAGGAAGTGATGCAGGCTGACGACGTCGTGTTGTGGGTCGATCCCTATCCCGACTCGGAGCAGAAGTTCCAGGACGTGCTCGTGAAAGGAGTCGGGATGAGCGTGATTGCGATTGCGAGCCGCGACACGATGTTTCCGACGATCCGCATCCCGGACACCGGCGACCTGTCTCCGTTTGTGCAGATGGCAGCCGGGTGGAACGCGCTGGTCGATGTGGGGCTGGCGCTCGGCGTGAATCTCGACAAGCCGCAGCGGGCGCGGAAAGTGGGAAATGAGTTTGTGGGGTGAAGCTGCCAGCGATCAGGTTTCAGTGGTCAGGAAGCGTCGCGGCTGGGGTCGTATCGCTCTGGGCCAAGATCCGTTCGCATGTTTGGCCGTTGATCGAGATCAATCTCACACGAGCGGCTCGGCGGGAGCCTCGCCCTCCCGGAGTGCTGATTGCCATGCCCGAGCTGCCTGAAGTCGAGACGATGGTCCGCGGGATTCGGCCGCACGTGGCAGGGCGGGAGATTCTCGACGTCGTGCGCCCTCGGTGCACCCGCCGGCCGATTTCAATAACGCCGACGTTTCGCGCACTGCGGGCGCGCTGCGTCGGGCAGACAATCGTGGCTGTCGAACGGCTGGCGAAGCGGATACTGCTGCGGCTTTCGTCCGGTGACACGCTGGCGATCGAGCCGCGGATGACGGGGCTGATGCTGGTCGCAGATCCGCCGAGCGTCGAGCATCTGCGAATTGAGTGGCGGCTGGTTAATGCACCGAGCCCGACGTCGTTGTGGTTCTGGGATCGGCGCGGGCTGGGGACGCTGTCGCTGTACAGGCCAGACGAGTTCGCCAGGCGGTTTGAACAGCAGCTTGGGAAAGACGCGCTGGCGCTGACGACAGAGGACTGGCGACAGGTGTGTGCGGCGACGCGGCGGCCGATCAAGGTGGCATTGCTCGATCAGAAGCTCGTGGCCGGCATCGGGAACCTGTATGCGAGTGAAATCCTGCACGTGGCCCGAATTGATCCGGGTCGTCCAGCCGCGAGTCTGGCGCCCGCGCAAGTTCAACGGCTGCGGGCCGCGACTGTCGCGGTGCTGGAGGAGGCCATCCGCTACGAAGGCTCGACGCTGGGGGACGGCACGTATCGCAATGCACTCAATCAGGAGGGGGGATATCAGAACGCGCACCGCGTGTACGCGAAGACCGGCGAGCGGTGTCCGCGGTGCCGACGTGGGACGATCGAGCGGATCGTGCAGGCGCAGCGGTCGACGTTTTACTGTCCCGGATGTCAGCGGTGAGGGTGCGGGTGCGGGGCGATTTCAGATTTGAAATTTGAAAGCATCAGCGGGGCAACTGGCCGCGGCGGCGCATTTCGCTATAGCGTTCCAGGGCGGATTTGATGATCGGCAGGCTGAGTTCGGCCGGCTCGATTTCGTCGACTTCGACGGCGCGACCTTCGAGCTGCTTGTAGTCCTGGAAGAACCGGCGGACCATCGATAACCGGTGCGGCGGCAGCTCACTGGCTTCGTGATAGCCGTTGACCTCGGGATCGTTCACGGCGACGGCGACGATCTTGTGATCGGGCTTGCCGGAGTCGACCATGGTCATCAATCCGATGGTCCGCGCCTTGACGAGGGTGAGCGGCGCGACCGGCTCCTGGCACATGACAAGGACGTCGAGCGGATCGTCGTCTTCGGCGTACGTCTGCGGGATGAAACCATAGTTGATGGGATAGAACACGGCGGAGTAGAGCATGCGATCCAGCTTGAGCAGGCCGGTGGGCTTGTCGAGCTCGTACTTGACGTTGGAGCCCATGGGGATTTCGATGACAGCGGTGAATTCGTGCGGCAGGTGTTCGCCGGGAGTGACGTCGTGCCAGGGGTGAGTCATGTTTCGCTACCTTCGCCGAATTGCGTGCTGCAAGATGTGTTTTCGCGTCCCGCCAGCGCCGGTGCCGGGAAGTCACCATTCGCCGCGTCCGGATCGACATGATCGTACCGTATGATGTGCGTCGGGATGAGTCCCGGGCGGACGAATCGCGGCCTGCTGATCGATTTGAGGAGGGGGCATGCGCGTGGGCGGTGTAGTGCTGTGCGGCGGGCGGAGCAGCCGGATGGGCCGGCCGAAGGCGCTCTTGCCGTTTGGCGAAGAAACGCTGCTCGTGCGGGTCGTGCGGATTTTGTCTGAAGTGGTCGAGCCGATCGTCGTCGTCGCGGCCGCCGATCAGGAGTTGCCGCGGCTGCCGGCGAGCGTGCGGATTGTGCGGGACGTGCAGGAGTACGCGGGACCACTGGCTGGCATGGGGTTGGGACTGGCGGCGCTGCGACCGGAAGTCGAGGTCGCTTACGTCTCCGCGTGCGATGTGCCGCTGCTGCGGCCGGAGTTCGTGCGGTGGATGATCGCAGCCCTGGAGGACTACGACGCTGCACTTCCGCGTGACGACACGTGTTACCACCCACTGGCGGGCGTTTATCGGACGCGCCTGGCCTTGCAGATCGAGCGGCTTGTGACCGCGGGACAGCTGCGGCCGCTGCACTTGATCGAATCGGTCCGCACTCGCGAGATTCCGCCGGCCGACCTGCGCGACGCCGACGGAGCACTCGATTCACTCCGCAATGTCAATACGTTGGACGAGTATTGCGCGGCGCTGCACGACGCGGGAATTTCGGTCGAACCGCCGTGAACGGCCGGTCGATGGTCTCGCGGGCTTGCTGCGGTTTGCGCCGATTGATCCTCGAGCGAGTGCCGCGCGGCCCCCGGCGACCTTCAGCGATTCAGCGAAGTTTCGCGTCGTCCGGTTTTGACGGTTCGCAGCCGTGCTGCCGGATAAGCGGCGTCGGTAAACGATTGAAAGATTGCGGGTCCGGCAACGCCGATAAGTTTTGGCGACGAGTGCCTTGAAGCGTGTCCCGCGCTGCGACCCTCGGCGGCTGCCCGCCGACTCTCCTACCGGACGCCTGCTGCCATGAACGACCGCCTCGAAGCGATTCAATCTCTGGACGATCTGCGGAGATTCATCCACGCGGCGCTGTGCGACAAGGAGAACCTGGTTCCCGAGCAGTTCCAGATGCGTGAGATGGCGCTGGTCAGCCGGGGCCGGCAGTGCGGCCTGCAGTTCTGTCTGCGGGGGCCGCGCAGCGTGCGGCTGGGGGCGATCTGGGCGGCCGACCAGAACATGCTGTACCTGTACGATGCGCGGGGCGAGCGGTATCTCAAGCTGCACCTGCGGCAGCGGATCTTTGCGGACGCTCCGGCAGCGTGAGTCCGACGGCGGCCGTGTACAACGTCGCGGCGATCGCTGCCCGATGATCCGGGCCGCCGCTATCATGAACGCCAGTCAAATCGCCACCGCGATACACAGGCTGGTGAACGCAGTGCGGCATCAACGATCACTGAGAATCGCCGGGCACACGGCCTGGGGCTGGGCACTGACGCTGGTGATCGCCGGTTGCGACGCGGGCGGGCACACACAGACCGTGCAGCAGGCCGAGTCGAAGTCCGTCTTGTCCGAAGCTGCCCAACCGGAGCCAACTGTCATGTCTTCCGCTGACGCGGCCAGCCGCGCGACGACCGGGGCAAAATTCAACCCGCTGACGCCAGCCGAGGAGTACGTCATCCTGCACAAGGGTACGGAGCGGCCGTTTACGGGCGAGCTGTATGAAAACAAGGCGGCCGGAACGTACGTGTGCCGGCGCTGCAATGCGCCGCTGTACCGTTCAGACGACAAGTTCGACAGCCATTGCGGCTGGCCGAGCTTCGACGACGAGATCGATGGCGCGGTGGACCAGGAACTCGACGACGACGGTTCGCGGACCGAGATCCTGTGCCACAACTGCGGCGGCCATCTCGGGCATGTGTTCCTCGGCGAACAGTTGACGCCGAAAGACACGCGGCACTGCGTCAACTCGGTGTCGATGAAGTTCTACCCGGCCGGGTCGGAACTGCCGGGGGTTATCAAAGGCGCCCCGTAGCGAGCCGACTGGTGCGGCGTGTCGATAGGCACCGCCGCAGCGGGGATCGCGGCTAATATGCAAGCGCATAGCCGTCGCGTCGCGGGTCAGCGCCGGCCAGCCGCGATTGCGTAGCGGGATCGATCATCACACACTGGCCGCCGCCGACGTTCGCACTGTAGTCGCCGAGCGGCTCAATTATATGCCCGCGGGCTGCCAACTCGTCGCGCACGGCGGCGGGGACGCGAGTTTCGATCTGCAGGCGAGTGCCTTCCAGCAGACGAAACCTCGGCGCCTCAATCGCCGCCTGAGGATCGGCGCCGAAATCGACGATGTTCATGATCATTTGTGGCGTCGTCTGCATGATGCCGTAGCTGCCCGGAGTCGCCACGGCAAACCAGAACCGGTCTCCCTGGAAAACCTGCACCGGCGAAAGGCAGCAGGAACAGCGCTTACCCGGCGCGATCATGTTCGGCCCGTCGTAGCTGAGGTCAATCTCCGTATAGTGGCAGAAGTTATTGAGCGCCACGCCCGTTCCTGGCACGAACACCCCGGAACCGTATAGGTTCCCCAGCGACTGGGTGATGCTCGCGACGTTACCGTGCGAATCTACGGCCGACAGATGCGTGGTCAGACCTTTTCCCTGATCCGCCTGGGCTGTTTTCGGGGCGATGTTCGGATTCCAGCGGTCCCCCTGCGTGATGGAGGCCCGGTCGGATGAAATGTCCCGCCGGCGATCCGCACAGTACGACTCCATCAGCAGCATTTTGATTGGCGTTGGCGCAAACCTCGGATCGCCGCCGTAGCGAATGCGGTCGGCGATCGCCAATTTCATCGCCTCGCTCAGCAGGTGCAGATGGTCGGTCGAATTGTGCTCCATGCCGCGAATATCGAACGCCTCCAGGATCTTCAGCGTCTGCAAAATCTGAAAGCCCTCGCAATTCGGCGGACAGGTGACGACACGCGAATTTCGGTAGCTGACCTCGATCGGAGATTCCCACTCCGGCCGGTAGCCGGCCAGATCGGCCTCGGTGAGCAGGCCCCCCTCGCTCTGGATGAAGTCGGCGATCGTCCGGCCGAGCTCCCCCTCGTAAAAATACCGCGGCCCGTGCTCGACCAGTTGTTCTAGTGTCCGGGCCAGGTCCGGCAACCGCAGCACGCCTCCCAGTTGCTTGGGGACCAGTTCGAGAATCGCCCGGCCGACCGCATTGACGTGACCTGGCGTGTGCCGCAGAACGGACAAGTTGTAGGGGTGCAGCGCAAAGCCGTTCCGTGCATGCCGAATCGCGCGTGCAAACACATCCGCAGGTGTGCGCGTGCCGTACTTCTCGAGCATCTCAAACCATCCGGCGACACTGCCTGGAATCATGCACGACTTGCTGCCGCGGCTGCGAGTTTCCGGAGTGAATTGATCGCGGGTGGCCTTGGCCGGTGCGGCGCCGCTGTAATTCAAGACTTTCGTTTCGCCGTCGGCGCGATGATACAGCAGATACCCGATGCCACCGGGACCGCTCATGTACGGCTCGACGACGGCGAGCGTGGCCGCAGTGGCTACAATGGCGTCAATGGCATTGCCGCCGCTGCGCAGCATGTCCAGCCCGGCCGATGCGGCGAGCGGATGCGCCGCCGCGACGGCCCCTTCCAGTCCGCAAACAGTCGGCCTCGTCGTCGTCCAGGACCTGTCTGGCATGCGATGCATTCTTTCAGCGGCAGCCGTTGCTCTCGCGCAGGCCGGTATCGGCGTCGATTCTAGTGGAACGAACCCTCTCATCGACAGGCGGAAGCGGTTACTGTAGCGACGTTCGCCGACGAAGGATCCGGAACAAGACTGCTGCCGGCGGAATCGGGACCCGAAACTCGGATGTCATGAAAATCGATCGCATCGAGCTGTATCACGTGGCGATGCCGCTGATCTTCCCGTGGCGGACCGCGTACGGGGAGGATGCCGCCATCCACGCGGTGCTGTGCCGGCTGTGCAGCGGATCGCTGGATGGCTGGGGCGAAGCCGCGCCGTTTGCCGCACCGTGTTACAGCCCGGAGTGGGCCGGCGGCGCGTTTGCGGTTGCACGCGACTGGCTGGGTCCGGCGCTGCTCGGGAAGGAGATCGCCAGCGGAGAACAATTGCAGAGCGCGCTGTCGCTGTTCAAAGGGAACCCGTTCGCGAAGGGGGCGCTTGATACGGCCTGGTGGAGCCTGTATTCGCGGCAGGAGGCGCGGCCGCTGCATGAACTGCTCGGGGGGAAGCGCAGCGAGGCGGCCGTCGGGGCGGATTTCGGTGTGATGGACAGCCTGGACGACCTGCTGGAGAACGTCGATGGCGCCGTTGCGCAGAAGTTTCCGCGCATCAAGCTGAAGTTCCGGCCGGGGTGGGACGTGTCCATGCTCGAAGCCGTTCGCCAGCGGCAGCCGACGCACACGATCCACATCGACTGCAACAGCGGCTACCGGCTTCGCGATGCAGAACTCTTCGAGAAGCTCGATCGGTTCCACCTGGCGATGATTGAACAGCCGTTGCAGCACGACGACGTCGTGGACCACGCGGCCTTGCAGCGACGGATCAAGACGCCGGTCTGTCTGGACGAGAGCGTTGTGTCGCTGGACCGGGCTCGGCAGGCGATTGAGCTGGGGAGCTGCCGGTACGTCAACATCAAGCCGGGGCGCGTGGGCGGCCTGACAAATGCCGTGGCGATCCACAATCTGTGCCGCGAGGCGGGGATCCCCTGCTGGGTCGGCGGGATGCTGGAGAGCGCCGTCGGCGCGGCCCACTGCTGTGCCCTCGCGATGCTGGACAATTTCACCTACCCGGCCGACATCTTTCCGAGCAGCCGGTTTTATCACGAGGACCTGGCCGACCCGCCTTTGGAACTGGATCGCACGGCGGACGGCACGCCGTGCGTGCGAGCGCCGCTGGACCTGCCGACGCCGCATCCTGATCGACTGAAGAAGCTGACGATTGAAAGCGCGGTGCTGCGCTGACAGTGCGAGCGAGGTGTCGAGTGGACCTGCAGAATGCCACTCGCAATCGCACGATGTTCCGGTTCATCCGGGGGCTGACGCCGCCGCGCGTGCAATTCCAGGCGAATTGACACCCTCGCCAGCGCTTCGGGCTAGTCTCGAAGCCGTCTCTATTCAAGCTGCGCGTCCACATAGCGGCGACCGCAGTGAGGCGAAATGATCGCGTACCCGCTTCCTGACGGTCGCGGCTCGTCGCGGCGTGTGCTCTAATCGGCGGCGACGAAGAGGTTCCGGCGACCCACGAACATGCGGTGAACACGATGGACTATCGACAACTGGGACGCTGCGGCGCGCGGGTCTCTCCGATCTGCCTGGGCACGATGATGTTCGGCGGACAGACGTCTGAAGCGGATTCGATCCGGATCACTCACAAGGCGATCGATCTGGGGATCAACTTCATCGACACGGCGAACATGTACAACGCCGGCGCGTCGGAAGTCGCCGTCGGCAAGGCGATCGCCGACCGGCGCGACGCGGTCATTCTGGCGACCAAAGGACGCCAGAAGATGGGGGAGCGGCCGAACGACTGGGGCGGCAGCCGCGTGCACCTGATGCGCGAGCTCGACAACAGCCTGCGGCGGCTGAACCTGGATGACGTGGACATTTACTACCATCACGCACCGGATGAGACAACGCCCATTGATGAAACCCTGCGGGCGATGGACGACATGGTCAAGAGCGGGCGGGTGCGATACATCGCCTGCTCGAACTTCCGCGCCTGGCGGCTGTGCGAGGCGCTCTGGACCAGCGACCGGCTGAATCTGAACAGGTTTGTCTGTGCGCAGCCGCTGTACAACATCGTCAACCGCGACATCGAAGTCGAACTGCTGCCGCTGTGCCGCGAACACGGGATCGGCGTCGTCAGCTACAGTCCGCTGGCCCGCGGCATTCTTACCGGCAAATACCGGCCGGGGGAACCGTTTCCGGAGGGGAGCCGCGCATCGCGCAACGACCCCCGCATGCGGCAGGCGGAACTCCGCGAGGCGAGCCTCGAGATTTCGCAGCGGCTTACAGCGCATTGCGAGAAGAAGGGGTGTTCATCGAGCCAGTTCGCGCTGGCGTGGTGCCTGGCGAACCCGATCCTGACGTCGGTCATCATCGGCCCCAAAACCGAGGCGCAATTCGACGACAACCTCAGCAGCCTGAGCGTCGAGATCACCGCAGACGACGAAGCGTTCGTCAACGCGCTGGTTCCCCCCGGCGAGCACAGCGGCAAGGGTTTTCAGGACACGGCGTACCCGATCACGGGCCGTCCGTGTCGATGATGCTTCGGCGCGTCGCCGGCGACCGGATGTGTATGGTCCGGCGGGCGTCACCAGTTGAAGTCGAAGCGCGTCGCGAGGATATCGGAGGACGTCGCTCCGAAGACCGCCCCGTTCGTCGTGTTCGGGTGGATGTAGTCGAACATGAGCCGCGTGCGGTCCGACCAGTACCAGTTGAAGCCGGCCGTGATATCGCTGTAGACGCCTTGGCTGACGGCGTTCAGATTCAGATACGAGTGGCGGATCTTCAGTTCCCACGCGCCCCAACTGCAGCCGGCAGGAGTGCCGAACACGTTGTTGTGGGGCAACGTGCGGCCGAACTGAGCACCGTGTTGTCCAAACCGCTCGTAGGCGCGGTTCTCACCGGTCAGGAAGTAGCTGGCGTGAGCATACCAGCCATAGAAGGTCTGTGGATCGCCCTGCCGCATATCGACGCTGGAGACATACGCCTCGCTCTGAACCGTAAACGGCCCCATCACCGCCGCGAACTCGACGTTGGCATTGGTATACGAGTTCGCATTAAGCACACCGGAATTAATGATCTGAGGCCCCTGGTGGATCTGCGGCCGTGCAGCAAACTGCACCTGGTCGTTTTGATCGTACGTGTACAGGATGCCGGCGCCGGTATGGATCACGAAACGACCGTTGGACGGCTCGTCATAGTAGGGCACCCAGTTCACGCGGCCTGAGACTCGGTAGCCCTGGTTGTTGTCAATTCTCAGCCTCAGGCCTTCGGTGATGCTGTCGAAGAACACGCCCGTGGCCCAGCTCAGACTTTGGTCGTCGGTGCAGTTGTAAGTGGCGAGTCCAATTTCGCGGTCCGCAGTGAAGACCCCGGCAATCGCCGGAATCGAGCGTTCCAGAAAGACGCTGAACCGGTCGTTCGTCACCTGTTCGAGGCCGAACGGCACAAAGAAGTTGCCGACCCGCACGCGGCCGAGCCACGGCACCTCGTTGATTGAGAAGTACGCATCCTTGACCTGCGGCGTCGTGTAGCTGTTGGCGCCAGTCCCGACGGTCTCCGGCTCCAGCGTCATCTGTAAGCGAAAGTCATAGACTCCGTATCCCGTCCCGTCCGCCGTCAATCGCAGGCGCCGGAATTCGAAGTAATCGTGCGTATTTGGAATCGATCGGCTGTGGTCCGCCCAGTTGATGTAATCTCCCTGCACGTCGCCGCCCATCTTGACGTTCCATTTGTCCTCAGAAACGTCAATCCAGCCTTTCAGTTTCAGTTCGTCGTCGGCTTTCTTTTTTTTGTCATCGTCGGCTTTCTTCTGTTCCGTCTCGGCGCGATTGGCTTCTGCGGCTTCGAGTTCTTCAATGCGCCTGAGCAAAATGCCGTACCGGTCGTCGCCGGAAAGGTCCGATTGCGGCTGGAAATCCACGGGGGGGGCCGGAGGCGGGGCATTGCCTGCAAGGGCCTCTTGGGCCGGCTCTGCCAGTTGCAGCGTCACAAGCGCAGCATCTGTGGACGGAGGGAGTCCGTCGGCAGGCGTGTCTGAGGCGAACAACGGAAGGCTCAGCAGGAGCACCACGAGCCGCCAGACCGATCGGAACGGAGCGGAAGCCATCGACGGACCACTTCCTGGAATCGGGCCGGTTCGTTGATTGGTACGGAGTGCGACAAGGGGCGCAACTGCGCCCGGGGGCCTCCGGTGGTCCGGTCAGCGAAGATGTAGCGGTTATTCCGGCCGTCACCGGGAATATCGACCGTTCCTGAGGGACAAGATGAAGCAAACTCAAGTCGCGTGCCGGGTGCCGCTCGACGGGGACCGGCCGAACCTGCCGGTGGCGGGTGAATTGCAGTGGACGATCAGGATTCCAAGACGTTTCGCACGGTAGGATTTCGAGGCGTCAACGGTCCGGGCGATTCCGGGGAGTCGCAACGGGGTGCTCTGTGCGACCCGAGCGGGCCGCGGATGATCATCCGCCAGGGGACAGGAGCGACGGCAATGGCGCAGCGGCGAGTGACGCTCGCACTGGGTGGCGGCGGCGCCCGGGGTGTCGCTCATCTGGGCGTCATCGAAGAGGTGCTCCGTGCCGGGTGGGATGTCGGCCGCGTCTTCGGCATCAGCATCGGCAGCCTGGCTGGAGCGATGTACGCGTTCGATCCGGAGATCGACGTCGTGCAGCGACGCGCGCTTGACTACCTGCTGTCAGCGGAGTTCGCGGAGCGGCAGCGGGATCTGATGCAGGCCAAGCCGCTGGACGCAGACGCACCCGGCGGCATGTTTGCGTGGTATCACAGCGTGGTCGAATACCTGCAGGCGCATCAGAAACTCACGCGTGCGATTACACGGCGATCGCTGCTGCCGGGGGCGCTGCTGGAAGAAGTCTGCCAGCATCTGTTGCCGGACGCGGACATTGCCGACGCGGTGATTCCGCTGGGAGTTGTGGCGGTCGATCTGCACTCGGGCGAGCCGGTGGTGCTGGAACGCGGTCCCGTGCGGATCGCCGTGCAGGCGTCAGCATCGCTGCCGGGAATTTTTCCGCCCGTGGAGCTGGACGGCCGGTTGTTGTGCGACCTGGGCGTGGTGGCGTCGCTGCCGGCGCGGATGGCGCGGCAGATGGAAGCATTACCCGTCATCGCCGTGGACGTGGCGTCACCGCTAAAGCCCGTCCAGTGCGCAACCGCGCTGGATGTGTTGATGCGGATGATGGAAATCGGCGAATGGATGTTTCGCGACGAACTGCGGCGGGCGGCGGACGTGGTGATTGAACCCGACGTGGGGGACATCCATTGGGCCGATTTTTCGAAGTCTGCGTCGCTGGTCGAGATTGGACGCACCGCAGCGCGCGAGGTGCTGCGCGACTTTCGCCCCAACAGTTCGTGGTATCAGCGCATCTGGACTCTCGGCAGAGGCACCGTGCGCTGACGGGAAATCACGCCCGAACGCTGTCATAACCGGTGCAGGCGGCGGATGTTCGGTCGGCGGCGGCGAAAGTCGTCCCGACAGCCATTTGACGACCGGCAAATTCGGTCGAAAGATTCCACAAAGCGAATTTCGCGGGTCAGGGCTGGGAATCGAACAGTTGCAGTTATCGGCCGTAGTGCATGGAAGCGATGTAAGAGGGAGGCCATTCCCGACGGACGATATCCATTCAGGGTCCCGCCTGCCCTGGCTCGCCCGATCATGAGGTGACCCCATGGTGTCGCTGAATCGAAATCGGACGAACGGCAAGGGTGACGCTGTGAGCGAAGGATCCTGGTTGCGCGAGTTCGGCAGGTGGAAGGCAAACGGCCACCACCACGGGAAGCCGTGGCATGCCCACTACCCGCAGGGAGTTCCGACCGAACTCGCCTATCCAGAGCAACAACTCGGCTGGTTGCTCCGTCAGGCCGCCGAGCGATATCCCAACCGGGTCGCTATCCATTATTATCACGAGCAGCTGACTTACAGCGAATTGCTGGACCGGGCTGAGCGGCTGGCGAGTGTGTTCATCCGGGAAGGTCTGCAACCCGGCGATCGCGTGGGGATTCTGCTGCCCAACCTGCCGGAGTCGATCATTTCGCTGTTCGCGACCTGGATGGCCGGCGGCGTGGTGGTCTCGTTGAGTCCGCTGATGGTGGCCGACGAAGTCGGCGCTCTCGTGGCAGCGACCGGCTGCCGGTTCGTGGTGACGCTGGATGTTCTCTCGCCGCTGGTCTGCCACGACGAACATCCGCCGGAACTGGTGATCATGTCGAGTCTGTCCGGACGTCTGAGCCGGCTGGAGCTCATGGCCTACGCGTGGGTGCGATTCCAGAGGATCGGATTCCGGTCGGCATGCGCACAGACGCGCGTGATGCGGTTTGACGATGCGATCGAAAGCGTCGGGAGTTCCAAGACATTTGCCGGCGGCGACATGCATGACCCGGCGTTCGTGCTGCCGACCGGGGGGACGACCGGCAAGCCGAAGGCCGTCACGCTGGCTCACAGCAATCTGATCGCGCAGGCGTGGCAACTGTCGCATTGGTCGCGCGGGCATCATGGCGAGGAAACGATTCTGGCCGTGCTGCCGTTCTTCCACAGTTACGGCCTGTCGACGTCCATCATGATGGGCATGGCCCTGGGCGCTACGCTGGTGCTGCATCACCGCTTCCGCCCGGCGTCCGTTGTGCGGCTGATGGAGACGCATCGGCCGACGATCTTCCTGGCGGTCCCGGCGATGCTCGCCGCGATGAACACGCAGGTCCTGCGCGAGGGAGACTACGAGCTGGATTCACTGCGATCTGTCATGTCGGGCGGGGCTCCGCTGCCGCTGGAAATCGCGTCGGAGTTTCAGGAGCACACCGGGGCGACGGTCGTGGAAGGGTACGGCCTGTCCGAGGCCGGACCGGTCACGCACGTCGGACCGCTCGATGGGACTGCGATTCCCGGAACCATCGGTCTGCCGATCCCGGATACGGACGCGCGAATCATCGATCCGGCGAAGGGAAGCGATTCGCTGCCGCCGAACACCGTGGGCGAACTGCTGGTGCGCGGTCCGCAGGTGATGCTCGGCTACTGGCAGAATCCGGAAGCGACGGCCAAGGTGCTGCAAGACGGGTGGCTGCATACGGGCGATCTCGCGTCGTGCGACGAGCGGGGGTTCTTCAAGATCGTCGACCGGATCAAAGATCTGATCATCACGTCGGGGTTCAACGTCTATCCCGCGGACGTGGAGGAAGTACTGCGGACGTATCCGGGCGTGAAAGACGTCGCCGTAATTGGCGTGCCGGACGATGAGCGCGGTGAAGTCGTCAAAGCCGTGCTGGTCATGGAAAACGCGAAGACGTTCCACCGCCGTCCGTTTGACGAGTTCACGCGGCAGAAACTGGCGGCGCACAAGCGACCGCGGATCATCGACGTCCAGCAGGAGGACCTGCCGCGCAACTTCCTGGGGAAGGTGCTGCGCCGTGAACTGCGTCACGCCCCGGTGAAAACGGCCTAGGTGATTTGAGCGCGTGAGGTGAGGGAACGTAAGTTCGCGCCGGCTACGGAATGGCGCCACGCCGCTGCCGGCGATCAGGATCGCCTCACCGTGCGCCCCCTTCCCCGACCCTCCCGCCGTGAAAGCGCGGAGGGAGGGAGATGCTTGCTTGTGCCGCAAACCGGGGGTATCGCTGCGCTCGCCTGTCGGCTCACTTCGCTCAAACCCTGGCTATAGTCTGCGACCCCGATGGGGTGTCCCCGATCACATCTCATTTGAGGTTGATACTGTTCAGTTCCCGGTCGAACGAACCGACAAGACAGATCGTGCCTAACGGGGTGGGCGCCCGGGCGGATGAGGGGAAATGCACGCACGCGTACGGATGGTCCCTTGCGGGTACCCCCGGGTACCTCTCCCCGAATCAAGTCCCTCATGGGGTAGGCGCATCGCGGGAAGGCCGAAGTGTGCGGATTGCCGACCGCCAATTGCGGGGCCAATCCTCTGCGACGCCCTGTCGATGGCCAGAATTCGGTATCGCAAGGTGTTCTCGCCTGCCCGGCCAACTGTAGAATCACCCTTGTGATCCCGTGGTCTTCAGGCGGTGAACCTGCAAGTGGCGGGCGCCGTTCTCCGGATCAGGTACGCTGCGGCGGGAGGCGCTCTGGCTTTACTTGCTGACGATTGCGGCGTACGCTTTGCTGTTGTGCTGATATTCACCCCGGTTCTCACCTGGTCCCGATCGACACGCTGCTTGCTGAAGTCTCGTTTCGCAACGACGTCGTAGCGATTACGCCTGTCCAAGGCGGGTTGCAATGCGGGCACGTGTCACGGCAACGCCAGCGGCAAAGAGTTCAAGCTCTCACTCCGGGGAGATAACCCGGACGCGGACTACAGCACGCTGGTCCGCGACCTGTCCGGGCGCGCATCAATCTGGCCGATCCGATCGCAGTCTGCTGATTGAGAAGGCCACGCAGCGAATGGCGCACGGCGGCGGCCGCCGCTTCGGATCGGAGTCACCGGAATTCTCGATATTGCGGCAATGGATCGCCGCCGGCGCCCGCCCGGACTCCGACGGCGTGCCGACGTTGGCCGACATCACCGTGACTCCGAGTGAGCAAATCGTCGATTTGGGGGAGGCCACGGTGCGATCAACGCCGTCGCTACGTTCTCGGAACGGTATTTTGGACGTCACCGCACTCGCGGTGTACGAACCCTCATCCCCGCTGGTGGAAGTGACGGCCGACGGTCGTGCGACAGCGGACCGGAACGGTGAGGCGACGATCATTGTCCGGTTTCTCAATCGGCAGTCTCCCGTTGCGGCTCGCCTTCCTTGCGTCGCGCCCGGACTTCGCCCGGAGCCCGCCACCGATCGTCAACGAAGTCGACCGGCTCGTGTTCGGTCGACTGCATGCGCTGCAGATTCACCCGTCACCCCTGTGTGACGATACGACGTTTGTCCGTCGAGCATGTCTCGATCTGACCGGCGAACTCCCGACCGCCGAGGTAGCGCGGACCTTCATTGCCGATCTCAATCCGGGCAAGCGGGCTCGGCTCATCGACGAGTTGCTGGAGCGCCCGGCGTACGCGGAATTCTGGGCGATCCGGTGGTCTGATCTGCTCCGCAATGAGGAGCGGACGCTCGATCGCAAAGGGGTCGCCAACCTGCATGGCTGGATTCGCGCAGAAATTGCTCGCAACACGCCTTTGAACGTGTTTGCCGCCCGGCTGCTGACCGCCAGCGGCACCTACGCCGAGCCGCCGGCGAACTACTATCGGGCAGCACGCGATGCGGAGACGCGGGCGGAGGCGACGGCCCCGGTGTTTCTGGGCGTCCGCCTGCAATACGCCGAAGTGTCACAACACCCCTTCGATCGCTGGACGCAGAACGGCTACTACAACTGGGGCAACGTCTTTGCGTTCGACTACAAGGTGCTGGAAAACCGCCGGCAGGACTCCAACGACAAGCATGAACTGAGCGGCGAACAGATTGTGTTTCTCAACGACGACGGCGCGCTCAAGGATCCGCGCTCCGGCCAGCCGCGCGAGCCCCGGTTGCTTGGTGCGAACGATCCGCTTGCCGGCGATGCCGACCGACTGGAATCCCTGGCCACCTGGGTCACTGCTCCCGAGAACCCGTGGTTTGCCCGCACTCAGGCCAACCGCATCTTCGCGCAGTTGTTCGGTCGCGGCCTGATCGATCCCGTGGACGATCTCCGCGCTACGAACCCGGCGGTCTACCCCGAACTCCTGGACTGGCTCGCCGCCGAACTCGCTGCGCACAAGTTCGACCAGCGACAACTGATCCGCACGCTGATGAACTCGTCGCTGTACCAGCTTTCGTCTGAGCCGACGGACACGAACCGCGACGATGACGCGCACTTCGCGCGCAATATCCCGCGCCGTTTGACGGCCGAACAACTGCTGGATTCGCTCATACAAGCGACCGGCGCGGATGTGCAATTCGACGGCTATCCGCAGCACGAGCGGCAGGTCGCGGGCGTTGCGGCGGTCCGCTCCCGCTCGCACGCGCCCAGTCCGGCCGACCGGTTCCTCGTCCGGTTCGGCAAGCCGCCGCGCGAGCAGTCGTGCGACTGCGAGCGTTCCGACGAGTCCACGCTGGCCCAGACGTTTGAGCTGGTCAGCGGTGAAATGATCGAGATCTGCTGTCCCGGTCCGGCAATCGCATCGATCATTTATTGCAGTCGGGAGTCGAGAACCCGATGCTGGTTTCCGAGCTGTACTGGAGCACGCTCCAGTCGTGCGCCGTCTGCCAGGGAACTGTCGGCGGCCGCTCAGCATCTGAGTGCGGCCAAGGATCGCCGGCAGGCTGCGGAAGACGTGCTGTGGAGCCTGATGAACTCGGGCGAGTTCCTGCTGAGACGATGAGTCGGGTCACGGAATCCTATTTCCGATGACGAATTGACCGCCATCTCCCGCCGCCGTGCGCTGTCGATCGGCGGCGGGGCGCTCCTCGGCCTGACGGCAGCGCCGTTCCTCACGCAGTCAGCCGCTGCTGCAGGGCCGATGCCACGCCGAAGTCCGTCATCTTTCTCTACCAGTTTGGCGGCCCGAGCCACCTCGACACGTTCGACCTGAAGCCCGACGCCCCCGACGGCATCCGCAGCCGGTTTGACTCGATTCCGAGCGCGTCCCGAGCCTGCCATCTCACCGCGACATTTGCCCAGGTGCGAAGATCATGGACAAGGTCACGCTGATCCCTGGCGACCGCACCGCATGAAAAACCGCAACGCCAGCGCTACGCCCTCTACCGGCCATGCGCGCCGCTCGATGACATCCGCCTGCGCGAAACGCTCGAACTGTTTCCCGCCTATGGTTCGACCCGTTGATCGGTTTGCCCCCAACTCGAACAACGTCCCGACGTTCGTCGCGTATCCGTGCGTGATGCGCGACGGCGCGCATCCTCCCGGTCAGCATGCGAGCTTTCTCGGCAAGCGCATGACCCGCTGCTGGTCACGTCCATTGGCCAGGCCGCAGTTCGGCTGCCGGAACTCAGTTTGCCGGCGCGTCTCGCCGGAGCGGCTCGGGGACCGCCGCGCGCTGCAGTCCCTGATCCAGCAGCAGACGAAGCTCCTCGGTCTCCACCGAGGCCCGCGGGATCGACGATTACTACACCCGCGCGGCTCGCGATGCTCAACTCGACGGCCGTCCGCGACGCGTTGATCTCTCCAGGAACCGCCGGCCCTTCGCGACCGCTTCACACGGCCGCGCGACCTACAGCCAAAGCTGCCTGCTCGCGGCGGCTGGTCGAAGCCGGGGTGAAATTCGACCAATGTGTACTTTACGCCGAGCATCCGTACGGGCAAAGACCGACAGCGGGGTGGGACACCCACGGCTTCAATAACACGCGGATGTATCCAATCCTGAAAGCCCGCCATCTGCCGATCACCGAGCAGACGCTGCCGACGCTGCTGACCGACCTCGACGAACGCGGGTTGCTTGATCAGACGCTGGTGGTCTGGATGGGGGAATTTGGCCGCACGCCGAAGATCAACGCCAGCATCAGCCGTGACCACTGGCCGCAGTGCTACACGGTGCTGCTGGCGGGCGGGGGCGTGCAGCGCGGCGGCGGTTTGGCGAGATCTGGCGGCGAGGAGAAGCATCCGGCTTGCGCGACCCGGTGCGGCCGGATGACATGCCACCATGTACTCCTGCTGGGGATCGATCCGCACACCGAGTTCCGAGACGTCCTCAACCGGCCGTTTCCGATAGCGGCCGGCGAAGTGATCACCGGTGTTCTTGCGTGAAGCAGGGGCTCTCAATGCGAATCGACTCGCTGTTCGCCCCCCTCCACGGCCCTCCCCCGCGAAAGCGGCTGGGGGAGGGAGAGGTCTACTTCGCCGGAGACCGGGGGTATCGCTGCAACGTCGGCTCGCTCCGCTCAACCCCCGGCTACAATCTGCGACCCGTTGGGGTCGTACCGCGACCATGTCTCATCTGCGATCATTGTTGTTCGATTCGGTCGAACGGTTTGACTGCAGAAATCGAGCGAAACAAAATTGCCTTCGGCGACCTTCTCCCCACTCGGCGGCGCTGATCGCTCATCGAACGCACATCGTGGGGAGAAGGCCGCATTCAGCATCTGTCCGAAAATTACGCGCGATCAAGTAGAAGCGAGGAGCGATTGCATGCGGAGAGTGCCGAGTCGTTTCGATTCGTCCGTCGTCGGCGGACGCTGGCGCTGGCTGATCTGTGTGGTCGCGCTGTGGTGCGTCGTCGCTCCGGCGGCAGCCGCCGATCCGCCGGGTTGGAAAGCCGGGCTGGCCAAGGCCGTCATCACGCCGGACACGTCGGTGTGGCTGGCCGGATACGGCGGGCGCCGTCCACCCGATGGGAAGCTCCACGATTTGTCTATGAAAGCGCTGGCGCTGGAAGCCGATGGCCAGCGGGTGGTGCTGATCACGAGCGACTTCCAGGGGGTACCGAAAGTGATGAGCGATCCGGTGTTTGCCGAAGTCAAGGACCGCTATGGTCTGGAGCGCGCCCAGATCATGTTCACGTTCTCGCACAATCACTGTGGACCGCGTCTGGGAGACGATCTCGTCGATTACTATCCAGTCGAGGCGGAGCAGGTCGCACTGGTCGACGCGTACACCGAGAAAATGGTCGACCTCACCGTGCAGCTCGTCGGGGCAGCACTCGACGACCTGCAACCGGCAACGCTGCAGCAGGGGCAGGGCGAATGCACGTTTGCCGTGAACCGCCGAAACAACCGCGAGGCCGACGTCCCGGCGCTCATCGAGTCGGGCCAGCCGCTGGCGGGTCCGGTCGATCACACTGTCCCGATCCTGACCGTTTCCCGGCCGAACGGCAGTCTCGCGGCCGTCGTTTTCGGTTACGCCTGCCATCCGACGACGCTCAGCTTCACCACGTGGTGCGGCGACTATCCGGGCTTCGCGCAGCTCGAAATTGAGCAGCAGCATCCCGGCGCGCAAGCGATGTTCGTCAACACCTGCGGAGCGGACCAGAACCCGTTGCCGCGGCGCAAGGTCGAGCTGTGCGAAAAATACGGGCACATGCTGGCCGTCGGCGTGGAGGAGGCGCTGCGCGGCGAACTCACGCCGGTGACTCCCGGATTGAAGACGGCGTTTGAACTGATCGAGCTGGAGTACCTCGCGACGGTGACGCGCGCCGAACTCGCAGCCGAGATCGCCGGCAGTAACGAGCTACGAGCCAGGTGGGCGCGCCGGATGCTGGCCAGACTCGACGCCGGCGAAGCGTTTCCCAGGTCGTATCCATATCCGGTGCACGCGTGGAAGCTGGGACACGAGATGCTGGTGATCGGCCAGGGGGCGGAGACGGTCGTGGATTACGCGCTGCGCTTCAAGCGGGAGTTCGGTCCTGGAACCTGGGTCTTGGGGTACGCCGACGACATGATCTCGTACATCCCGTCGCGGCGCGTCTGGGAGGAAGGGGGCTACGAAGGGGGCTGGAGCCTGTACGAGTACGGGCGCCCGGCCTACCGCTGGGCAGGGGACATCGAGGACCGGATTGCGGCCGCCGTGCACCGGCTAGTCGCGCAGGTTCAAGAGTAGCGGCACAGCGGCGATCGGACGCCAAATGGGATATGGCGTTCAACAATGGGCTTAACCGCGGTCCGTGCCCGCGTCATGAACTCACCTTGTTCAGTTCACCCAGCTTGTCTACGATTCCGCCCCTTATGGTGAACCGTTGCGGCCGCTGAAAGGTTGGGCGGCGGCGGTTTGACGACGCTCCAGACGTTGGGCGACGTCGCGTCGGTTTCTGGTCCCGGGGTTGCTGTGACATGCGGTCCTTCGGGCAAGGAATCAAGCATCTCGTGCTGGCCGTCATCTGGCTGGCGGCGCTGATCTGCATCAGCGAGGTGGCGCTGCGCACCCAGCGGTGGCACACGGCGGCCTTTCCGACGCCGGACGGCGAGCATCGCGCAGCGGCCGATGTCGTGCCGAGCACGGCGACGTATCAGCAACTGCGGCCGATGGTTGGCAGCTTGCGGAATTTTGAGCGAGGCGGCCTGCGCACCAACTCGTTCGGTCTCAGGGGACCGGAAGTACAGATCCCGAAGCCGGCCGGCACGTTCCGCGTGGTCTGCCTTGGCGACGACACCACGCTCGCAGTGCATCTGGCGGAGATCGACACTTACTGCGAACGGTTGCGCAACTACCTGCAGGAACGGACGCAACTGCACGTGGAGGTCGTCAACGCCGGGCTGCCCGGCGGCTGTCCGCTGACCGGCCTGCTCCTGATGCGACAGCGTCTGCTGGGCCTGCAGCCCGATCTGGTGCTCCAGCATGTCGACCCGACGGACGTATCGGACGACCGGCTGGTGCGGCCGTTCACGTTCATGGACGAACAGGGGACGCCGCTGGCGGCGATTCATCCGAGTTGCCGGAATGCGGCGGCGCCGACGCTGCTGTCACTGTCCAACGAGTTCCTCCTGGCCGGCTGGGTGCGGGAACAACTGGTCGAGAAATGGCGGGCCTCGACGGCGGACAACAGGATGCCGCATGACGGAGTCGAATGGGAAATGGCGGCTGAGCAGTCGCTGGGGCCGCTGGCACTGCTGCGGACGCTGGTCAGCGGCGCCTATTGCGAGGTGATCGTCACTGCGGCCGATGAACCGTTGCAGCCATCGACGGGGGCAGTCGCAGACCGGGACGACCGAGTGCGACCGGCCAGCGGGGAGTACGAATCGCCGGCGCCGCTCAGCCTGGCCGTTTTCGCCCGCGAGCAGAATCTGCGGTATCTGGATGCTTCGGCCGAACTGCGAAATCGCGCTCCGGGGGAACCGCCGCTGATCGTGGAAACGGCGGAGGAGCACGACCTGTACGCCGCGCTGCAGGCGGAGTTCATCATCGCCAACGTGCCGGGCGTATGGTCGACACCGACGACCGGCGGACCCGGGCCTGCGCCGACAACGGGCGCTGCGCCGGTCAATGGCGCTCCTCCGGCGAGCGTCACGCCTGGCGCTCTGCCGGCCACAGGCGCCGTGCAACCGCTGTCGGACGCGTCGCTGCGTGGATCGCGGCACTAATTTCGGCGGACGTCATTCACCGGCCATTGCTGGTCGCCATCGACCGCGGCCGTATCAAGGGCTCACTCCAGTGTTTTCGCGCTCATCGGCGGGATATGATGGGGCCGGAGGACGAACAGATGAAAGCCACTCTGCGACAGCAGAAGCCCGTGGCAAATTCAGCTCCAGCACGAGTCGTGATCCATGGCGAGCTTGAAATCCCGCCGATCAAGGACCTGGCGGAGTTCCGAGAATGGGTTCGATCCGACCAATTTCGTGAGCGCGATCGGGTTTTGCCCGCACGCCGCAGGACTCGGAGGGATTTGTCCTTTCGCGCGTACTGGGCGGTTCGTTTCGACTCGGTCGGCATCGCGACGCATTAGGGTTGTGGGAATACGACCTTCTGGAAGATAACGAGTAGGACACTCGCCCATCCTCTGAACCCTGTTCCGGCGCGCCGGGACCGACTCCGGAATTCTCCTGCCATGTACTTCATCGACCCTCACGTTCACATGGTGTCCCGCGTCACCGACGATTACGAGCGGATGGCGCGGATGGGGTGTGTTGCGATGAGCGAACCGGCGTTCTGGGCCGGGTTCGATCGCGGCAGCGTCGACGGGTTCCGGGACTACTTCAAGCAGCTCATCGAGTTCGAACCGAAACGTGCGAGCTGGGTCGGCATCCAGCATTACACGTGGCTGTGCATCAACGCCAAGGAAGCTGAGAACGTCGAGCTGTCGCGGGAAGTCATCAAGATGATCCCGGAGTTCATCGAACGTACCGGCGTGCTCGGCGTCGGCGAGATCGGCCTCAACAAGAACTCCAGGAACGAGTCGACGATCTTTCGGGAACACCTGGAGCTGGCGGCAAAGCTGAAAGAGCTGGTGCTGATCCACACGCCGCACCTGCAGGACAAGTACAAGGGGACGCGGATGATCATCGACATGCTCCAGGAGCGGAGCGACCTGCCGCCGGAGCGGGTGTTGGTCGATCATGTGGAAGAACACACCGTGCGGCTCGCGCTGGAGGGGGGCTTCTGGTGCGCGATGACGCTGTACCCGACGACGAAGTGCACACCGGCCCGGGCGGCGGACATCATCGAACGCTACGGCGACGAACGAATCATGATGAACTCGGCCGGCGACTGGGGGCCGTCGACTCCGCTGGCCGTCCCGGACTTCATCCAGGAGATGCGGAAACGCGGGCACAGCGAAGCGAAGATCCGCAAGATCGTGTACGAGAATCCGCTGCAGTTCTACCGGCAGTGCCGGCGGTTCAGGTTCACGCCGCCGGCGTGAGAGGATATCCGAAGCTCGAAATTCGAAATCCGAAACAGGTCGACGATTTTGATCGTCGCTGGCGGCTTCGCGTCATCTGTCCCGGCGCTCAGAACCGCGTATAATTGGCGGCAACTGCTGATTGCAGGCCCGATTCCAACAGCCCGGCTGCTGTCGAGCAGCCGGGCTGCCTGTCGATTGAGGATCCCCGTCGCTGATGTCCGATCGCCCACGTTCGAGCCGCGCGCTGTATCGACGCTATGTGGAAGACCTCGTCCGGCGGCGGCAGGCGAAACAGCACATTCAGACGGATGAACGCGGCCAGCCGCGACAGCGCGGGCGATCCCGCACGGCCGCGGAGTTGTTGCGCGAATTCTGGGGGCTGCTCGGAACGGAACGCACGCCGGTCCTGCTGGCGCTGGGAACGCTGTCGGCAGCGACGCTCCTGGCGCTCATGCCGCCGGCGGCGACGAAATTCGTCGTTGATTACGTGCTCACGGACCACCCGCTGCCTCCCTGGCTGATCTCACGGGGGTTTTCGGCCGAGGATCGCTTCGGCCTGCTGACGGCCGTCGTCGTGACGGTCATTGTCGCGTCACTCGCGCGAATCGCACTGGGAATCTGCGGACGCTGGTTGGCCACACGGGCGACGAAGCGTCTGCAGCTTTCGGTGCGCAAGCGGGTCTTCGAGCATGCCGTGCGACTGCCGCTGCGGCGCGTGCATGAGTTACGTTCCGGCGGAGTCGCGAGCCTGTTGCGGGAGGACGCCGGCAGCGTCGGCGAGCTGGTCTTCGGCCTGCTGTACAACCCGTGGCGGGCCATCATTCAACTGATCGGCAGCCTGTGCGTACTGGCGTGGGTCGACTGGCGGCTGCTGCTCGGTGCGACACTGCTGATTCCGGCAGTGTTCTTCAGCCACCGCACGTGGCTGAACCGCATCCGGCCGCGTTACAAAGACATCCGCGCGCGGCGGATGGAAATCGACAGCCATGCGACCGAGGCCTTCGGCGGGATGCGCGTGGTGCGGGCGTTCAGCAGGCAGCGGACCGAGAGCCGGCGGTTCATGACGGCCAACGACGTGATGGCACGGCAGGAACTGGCGGTCTGGTGGTGGTCGCGCGGCATCGAGACGGCGTGGGAAGTGCTGCTGCCGCTGGCGTCGGCGGCGCTATTGCTGTATGGCGGCTGGGCCGTGCTGAAGGGCTTGCTCACCGTCGGCGATCTGATGATGTTCCTGGCCTACGTGCTGATGCTGCTGGGCCCGCTGGCCGTGCTGGCCGAGAGTGCGACCGCCCTGCAGAACAGCCTGTCGGCGCTCGACCGGGTGCTCGATCTGCTGGGCGAGAATCGCGAGTTCAGCGATGCCCTCGCGACACGCCGCCTGAACAAAGCGGACGTTCGCGGCGACGTGAGCCTGGAGGGGGTGCCGTTCCGCTACTCGAACGAGTCGAACTTCGCGCTGCAGGACATCGATCTCGAAGCGGACGCGGGACGGACAATTGCGCTCGTCGGACCCAGCGGGGCCGGCAAGACGACGCTCTGCAACCTCGTCGCGCGATTTTATGACCCGGTGGCAGGGCGCGTGCTGCTGGACGGACGCGATATCCGCGAGATCGACGTCGAGAGTTTTCGCTCCCTGCTGGGGGTCGTCGAGCAGGACGTGTTCCTGTTCGACGGGACGATTGCCGAGAACATCGGGTACGCGAATCGCGAGGCGGGCGAGGCGGCGATTCGCCGGGCGGCGCGGATTGCGAACGCCGACCAGTTCATCGGCGAGCTACCGCAGGGATACGACTCGATTATCGGCGAGCGGGGGGTGAAGCTCAGCGGCGGACAGCGGCAGCGGCTGGCGATCGCCCGCGCCGTGCTGGCGGACCCGAAGATCCTGATCCTCGACGAAGCGACGAGCAACCTGGATTCGGAGAGCGAGCGGCTGATCCAGCAGAGCCTGCGGACGCTGATGCGCGGGCGGACGTGCTTTGTGATCGCCCACCGGCTGAGCACGATCCGCGATGCGGACCTGATCGTCGTCCTCGAGAATGGGCGGATCATCGAGCGCGGGACGCACGAAGAGCTGCTGGCCAGCGGCGGCCGCTATCGCGACATGGTCCAGGCACAGTTGCTGGCGACCGAGACGCTGGCGCCGGTGATGGAGCCGGAACTAAGTTAGCTTGACGAGTTGCGAACGTCAGGGAGCGCGATTCCCTGCCGATCGCTCCCTCACGGTCGCGGCGCGTGCAGCGTCACAGCCATAATTTCGGGTGTCACTGGTTCCGCCAGTGCAAAGCAGTTAAGTCGCGCGATAGGAATTGCACCGGCAAAGCCAGTGGCACCCGCGCTCCCTGACGGTCGCGGCTAGTAGGAGCGATTCACTCGTGGCTGTGGGCCGCGTCGGGGAAGGCGCCGGTGCGGACGTCTTCGCAGTAGGCCTGGGCGGCCGCGATCGTCTGCGCGCGGAGGTCGGCGTAGCAGCTTGAGGTACTTCGGGTTGAAATCGGATGTCAGACCGAGCATGTCGGGGGTGACGGCGGACCTGTCCATCAATCGGGGCCAGCGCGCCGATGCCGATCGTCGGGATCGACAGCGCCTGGGTAATCTCGCGGGCGATTGCACGCGGGATCAGCTCGAGAACGATCGAGAACGCGCCGGCAGCCTCGGCCGCCAGAGCGTCGGCGAGGAGCTGTTCGCGGTCGCGCTGGATGGCGGACATGCGGCCGTACTTGCGGATCGATTGCGGCCGCATGCCGATGTGGGCCATCACCGGCAGGTCGATGTCGGCGAGAGCTGCGATCGTGGCGGCCTGCGTGGCGCCGCTTTCGAGCTTCACAGCGGCGGCGCCGGTTTCCTTGAGGATGCGGCCGGCATTCTTGCGGGCCTGCAGCGGGCTGAGCTGGTACGTCATGAACGGCATGTCCACGATGACCAGCGCCCGTTTGGCAGCGCGGGCCACCATCTCGCCGTGGTAGATCACGTCGCGGAGCGTGACGGGGAGCGTGCTCTCGCGTCCCTGCACAACCATGCCGAGGGTGTCGCCGACGAGCAACGCGTCGACTCCGGCTTCGTCCAGAATACCGGCCCAGAGATGGTCGTATGCCGTCAGGACCGTGAGCTTGCGGCCGTGCTGCCTGGCGGCGCGGAAGTCCGGAACGGTGATCCGGCGAGGTGTCGAAGCGGCCGCGCTCATGGAAGAAAGTCCTTTGTCTACGGTCCGTTGTCCACGGCGGCGCTCAACCAGCGCCGCTGCTGCTTTTCACAATGGACCATTGACAATGGACAACTGACAATCGCCTACTTTGTCTGCGCCGCAGTCTCGGCAGCGACTCCGATGACGCCCTTCGCGCTGAATTCGACGGGCTCCGATCGTCCCTGAATGGTCAGGTAGAAGGTCTCGTTGATTTCCCCCGGCTCGCTGGGGGGCACGATCGTCACCGGCAGCACGTGCACGTTGCGCGCGTCGGGACCGAGCCGGACCTTATAGCAGTCGCGTTCCGACTTGCATTCCATCCTCTCGATGACAAACGACTTGCGGCCGCGGACGACGACGCTCATCGTCTTCGGGACGCCCGGCGTGAGCGAACCCAGTTCGAGGGTCGTCGGACTGACGACGATATCGGCGACGACGGAGCCTTCCACGGCGACGTCGACCTGCGGGCTGCGCTCGTCGTCGGTCGACAGCACGACCTGATCGCGGAATGTACCTGCCGGAGCCGAAGGAGCGAGCCGGACCACCAGTTCATAGCTGACGCGGCCGCTGCCGCGCGCCTTTTCCTGCACTTCGGCCGTCAACAGGGGATTGGCGGTCTTCGCGCCGGTGATCTTCCAGTCGTCGCGACCGGCATATTCGATGGTGACGTGCTTCTCGGCGCCCAGGCCGATCTCGACGGCGTTGAAGTCCACGCGACCCGGCTCCACGACGACGTCGGGGCGGATATAGGCCTTGATGGGAATGCGCACCATTTTAAACGTCTGGCCGTCGAACGTCACCGTGACGTCGACGTTGGAGTGCTTGTCGCGCATGAACTTGACAGTGTTCATCGTGACTTCGATTTCGGCGATCTCGCCGGTCTTGAGCGTATCGCGATCGGGCTTGGCGGCCGTGCAGCCGCAGGTGGTGCTGACGTTCGAGATCTTGATCGTCTCTTCGTACAGGTTTTTGACCTGGATCTTGTGGCGGACGTCGGCGCCGCGGGCCACCGAGCCGAAGTCGTGGCTGCGCTCGGAGAACATCTGCTCAGCCCAGTCGTCGCCGGCACGGGGGACACCCGGGGGCGCCGTATTGAGCGTCGCATCCTGCCCGGCTGCGGAACCTAGAAGTGCGCCGGCCGCCAGAATCGCCGAACACAGACACCTTGCTGCGACACCATTGACCATGGGAACCTCACTACGTGGGACCGTCACGATCACCGACACGTGCGGCAACGGAGTCCGCAGGCCCGTTTCGCTGTGCGCGTGGCCTCGGCCCGACTGTGACGAATTGTAGGTATTCAGCGCCGACTCCGTCCAGAAGTCTGTCGCCGCCGGACGTTCCTTCGGGGCAACCCGACCGTAATCCCCTGTACGGCCGGGTTTGGGGCCGCCCTGGGGGGTTGAGCGTGCGCTCGCCAGAACTTTGCCCGCAGAGGGGGGATTGGTCAAACGGCGATCGGCCGGTTTGTAAGACTTACCACGGCCGGGGCGTGGAAGAATCGTCCGGCGCCTGCTGGCAAAACTGTTCCACCCGGCCAACTTGCGCCTGCGGCACGGGTTGCGAGACCCGCGGCGGGCGGGTTCGATCGATCTTGACCTGCGCGGCGGGTTTTCATTAATAGCCCGGTCGCCCGCACTTCGCGTTTCCCGTCGCGCCGCGAGCAGCGGCCACATCCGGCGATCGAATGGTCGTCGCCCCCGCGTTCACGGGTTGTCTCCAGGGAGGGAGCCATGCCTCTGCTTCATGCGTTGCAGCACAGCACCGAACAATTTGAGTGGCCGTACCGGCACTGGTACATTCACGGCCCGTTCTCCCAGGCGATGCTCGACGAGGTCTGCGCCACGCCGATTCCTGACGGGCACCGCGTCTACGACGGCAGCCGCGCCGCCGACATGGGCGGGGGCGGCGTGGACGGCAAGCTCCGCTGCTACATCGAGCGCGACAACGTCCACAAGTTCCCGGCCCTCGGCGGCCTGATCGACGAACTGATGGGCGCCGCACCTGGCAGTGTCGGCGAGCTGCTCGGCCGCGACCTCAGTGACGCCTACCTGCGGGTGGAGGTCATCGCCGACCGGCAGGGCTTCTGGCTCAAGCCGCACAAGGACATTAAAGAGAAGCTGATGTCGATGCTGGTCTACGTCAACCAGTGCGGCGAGTCTGAAGAGCTCGGCACGGACATCTACGACGAGAACATCGAGAAGGTGAAGGCGGTCCCGTACCGCAACAACATCGGCTACATGTTCGCGCCCGGCCACAACACCTGGCACGGCTTCCAGAAGAAAGAAATCAAGAAAGAGCGGCGGAGCGTGCTGATCAACTACGTCACGTTTCCGACCGACTGGAAGCTACCTGCACCTGCGCCGCTGCGCCGCGCGGCGTGACGTGCCGAAGCTGCCAGCATCGAACCGAAGTGACCCGGACGCTCAGGTGCGCCCGGGTCGCTTCACATGCGAGTCCGCAAGCGACGACTTGCGAGATTCAGGAAACGAACGCCCATGAACGTGTTTGTGCTGAGCACCGGTCGTTGCGGATCGACGACATTCATCGAAGCGTGCCGGCACATCACGAACTTTTCGTCGGCGCACGAATCGCGTTCCCGGATCGCCGGACCGGCGCGGATGCAGTACCCCGTGCAGCATATTGAAGCGGACAACCGGCTGAGCTGGATGCTGGGCCGGCTGGATCGCGAGTACGGCGACCGCGCGTTCTATGTGCACCTGCGACGCGACGACCGCAAGACGGCGGACAGTCTGCTGAACCGCTACCACGGCGGCATCATGCGGGCGTATGCCGCCGGTATCCTGATGCGGAAGAACGCGCGCCACAACCGGCTGCACGTCTGCCTCGACTACTGCGACACCGTCAACAGCAACATCGAGTGCTTTCTCAAGGACAAGTCGCACCAGATGACGATGCGGCTGGAATCCGCCAAGGCTGACTTCCGCCTGTTCTGGTCGCGGATCGGCGCCGCAGGAAACCTGGACGCGGCGCTGGCCCAATGGGACGTGCGCCATAATCCCTCGTCGGACTCGCTGGCGTATCGAGCGATCCGGGCGATCAAACTGTTGCGCCGCAGCGCCTGAGCGGCGACTGGGCGCCCGCTGTACGCGAGCCCGGCTGCGGTTCGTCGCCAGTGAGGTGGTGCTTTTGCCGCCGCGGGCGCTCTCCCCGACTCGCGCGCACTTGGACGCCAAGGGCGATACAATCCGGACGCAGCGCGGAATGCCGCAGCGTTTCGCAGCGGCCGAGTGGCGGAATCGGCAGACGCACGGGACTTAAAATCCCGGGTCCCCAACGGGACGTGCGGGTTCAAATCCCGCCTCGGCCAGTTCTTCGGAGTCGCGACTGCTCTCAGGTGATGTTCGGCCCTGGAGCCCCTGCATGCCGGGTTCGGCGCAAGTGACTGAGTATGCGCCGATTTGGGGTCAGCGAAGCGACGTCTCGCGTCCAAGTCAGGTTGCTGACTCGCTCTCCAGTCGATGTGACCGGAGCAGGCTTATGGGGCGCCACCCCGGACGCAGTGCCAACAGACCCTGATCGACGCACATTGTTTCGTCGAGCCAACCAACGATCGAATCCCATTCCGGTCGAATCGCGTGATCGCGGGTCATTGTTACGCTGCGGCAGATGGGGGGCGTGCGTACGATTGGAGACGTTCTGCCGAAATCGCCCGGATTCTGTTTGAGATTACGCCCTGTCGGTCGTCTCATTCAGAGCCGCAGAGGCTGGCCCGCGAAGCTCCATGCGTCACGACCCGATCGATGCCGATGACCTCGACCGGCTGGTTCGTGAGCATCTGCCGGCGGCACTGCAGTTTGCCGTCCGGCTCACTGGACGGATCGAGTCAGCAGAAGACATTGTGCAGGAGGCACTTCTGCGGGTCGCACGAAATTACCAGACGTTTCGGGGAGATTCCCGGTTCCGCACTTGGCTGTTCCAAATCATCATCAATGTGTTTCGGGACCAGTCGAAAAGACCACAAGAGGAACCGCTGCCACCAGAGGCGGTACCAGCCGTTCTGGACTTTTCAGCGACGTCACTGTTAGCCAACGAACTGAGGCAACAAATCGCCGAACACGTCTCGCGGCTCCCTCCGCGACAGCGGGAAGTACTCGTGCTGACGGTTTATGAAGGGCTTTCCGTCGCAGAGACCGCAAGAGTGCTCGAAATGAGCACACAGAACGTCCACGCCACGCTGCATATGGCCCGAAGCCGACTGCGTGTGGAGTTGTCACATCTGCTGATCGAGAAATCGTAGCGTGCCAGACGACCGAGAGTTTCCCCCGACCACAGCGATCCCTTGGACGAGCTGTTGCTTCGCGCAGTGGCCCGGGCCAACGCCGCAGCAGCTGTCTCGCACGGAGTTGATTTGGGATCGTGCAAGGCCAAAGATCCGTCGCGCGGTATCTGGACCGCAGTTGCATCCACAGCTGCCGTAGTGATGATCAGTTTCGTTGTCTGGAAGCTGCTTCCCACAGGTCCTAAGCCGGTCGACGACACCCCCGTGGTCATCGATGATGGGAAGCAATCTCCCGCGCCCTCCGTCGAGCAACCGCCCGCTAAGACCGATGGCGTTATCAGCCGACGTCCGACCCCGTTGGAACTCGCTCTGTTCCAGGCGGCGGAATCTACAGCGCGGCAGAATCGACGCTTTTGCGAAACAGATCCCCTGGAGCAAGCCGTCGTGGGGTTGATGAAAGACCCCGATGCGGCCGTCAGCGGACTGATCGCGAAGTTTGATGACACCGAGACTGCGGCGAGGCGAACCATTGAGGAGCTGCCTCAAGCCCGCGGACGACGGCGGGCGGCCCTCGCGCGGTTGCTCGTCGGGATCGAGCCGCCGGATGGCTTCCGGTCTTGCTTATGCTGTGGTTCGACGCGACAACGCGCGACATCGTGGAACCAACAGTGGTTCGTCTGGCGGATGTGCCGACACTCGCGACGCTCATCGAGGCCCCGCAGTCGTTCGACGCCCGCGTTCGCCTATTGACGGAGATCGGGTCACGCCCGGAGAAGGAAGCCCAAGGCCTGCTGATTGAAGCGGCCATCGTCCCGGACACACTTCCGGCTGCACTGGCAGCCGCGAGGCGGGCGGCACCGCCGGCCGAATTATTGTTCAGTGCACTTGCACATCCACGGGCTGACGTACGCGTTGCAGCCGCACTGCTCCTGGGAGAGGATGCGGATCCAGAGATCACTGTCAAGCTTGTTGCGCTCGCGCGCGAATGCCCGAACCGATCGGAGCCCTGGATTGCGTTGTTACCACGAACTGACGCCGAATCTCGGATGATCGTGGAAGAAGCACGCCAGGATCCTCAGATCATGGCGTCCGTCACACTTGCGGAAGCGACCCGGCAATTAATCCTGCATCCGGTTCAAGTCGGAGTTCGGCTCTAGTATCGCCGCCCTGATCCCAAACAACTGTTCCCGCAATTCGAGGAGATCACCGCATGTCGGCCCGAACCATCCTGTTGACAGCCCTGACTGTGACGGCAATCGGCCATCAGGCCCTGCGGGCCGAGGACTCCGGAGCCATGGAAGTCCGGGTGTACCCGGTGGCCGATATCGTCCAGAGCGTGCCGGACTATCCGTTCCGTCCCGGACTGCCGACTTCCGACCAAGGTCGAATTCCTGAGAGTAAGTCCTCGTCAGGCACTGCCGGTATGGGAGGCATGGGCGGTGGCGGGTTCTTTCAAATCGGCGACGTCAGTCGCCTCGCTGTACCAAGCACTTCCGCTTCTGAGCCGGACGATCTGGACACGTTGATCAACGTCATTCAGACCAGCATTGCACCTGCTACGTGGAGCAACTCCGGAGGCGGCGCCGCGATCGTGGCTCTGGGGACAAGTCTGATCGTCCGGCAAACGGCCGACGTTCACAAGGAGATTCACGCCCTGCTGCAGTCGCTGTCGCAGCAAAGCAATCGTCAGACGATGGTCACGATCCGGGCGTTTCTGCTCAGTCCCAAATCTGCGGAAGAAACAGAGTCCTGGAACACCCTGCTGCTCGAACGTCGGAAGAATGCCCCGCAAGGGGGCAAGGTCATGGCCAAATTGGAGCATGAGGCGAAAGATCTGGGCCAAATCACTTGCTTCAGCGGCCAACAAGTGCATCTTGCCGACGGGAATCGCAGAAGCTTTGTGTCATCTGCGGTCCCAGTCGTGAGTGCTTATTCCGGCGCGTATCAACCAGTCATCACAACCTTGCACATCGGAACCTTGCTGGAGTTCACGGCCACGGTCGACCCTGCTGGGAAGTCCGCCATGCTGGACGTGCGGTGCACAATCACGGGCTGGAATGAAGGAGGAGAGCCCATCAGGTTTACTACTGAGACTCATCCGGGAAAGGTCTCGGCACGTGGGGGCGGCGGAGCAGGCATCGGCGGCGGAGAGGTCGCTGACGATATCGAGATCGGCGGCGGTCGGTCGGAGGCAGCAGTCGAGCGTGTCAATTTGGACGCACAACAGCTCGCAACGACCGTTCGCGTACCTGTCTCAATTGAAGGGGATGCGCCCTACCCGGTCATCGTCGGCACGCTGGGCCGGCCCGCATCTGCTGCCGACCCCAAGGGGGAGAAAACAGGCCTTAGCTATCTGGTCATCTCCATCTCGGGCCATTGACCCTGGCACGGAGCGCTAAACGCCATTCTTCTCGAACCACTCGAGCATCCGCTTCCAGCCGTCTTCGGCCGCTTCCTTGCGATACGTCGGCCGGTAGTCGGCATGAAAACCGTGCGGAGCACCTGCATAGACGTGAATCTCAGACGGCTTGTCTGCAGCGGCGAGCGCTTTGCGCATCGCCTCAACCGTGTCGAGCGGAATGCCAGTGTCGGCCCCGCCGTACAATCCAAGCACCGGCGCCTTGAGTTCGCCCGCCAGCTCGGTCGGATGCTTCGGATGCAGCGGATCGGACTGCCCCACCAAGCGGCCATACCAGGCCACGCCGGCTTTCACCTTGGGATTGTGGACCGAGTAAAGCCACGTAATGCGGCCTCCCCAGCAGAAGCCGGTGACTGCCAGTCGGTCGGTGTTGCCGTGATTCGTTGCCGCGTAGACGGCCGCGGCATCGAGATCGCTCATCACCTGTGCGTCAGGCACCTTCGACACAACCTTGCCGATGATCTCCTGGATGTCCCTCATCCCGGAGACATCCCCTTGTCGCGCGTAGAGTTCCGGGGCAATCGCGAAGTATCCAGCCTTCGCCAGTCGCCGGCAGATGTCCTTGATGTGCTCGTGCACACCGAAGATTTCCTGGACGACCAGCACCACCGGCAGTTTGTCTCCCTTTGCCGGTCGTGCGCGATAGGCGGGAATTTCGCCATCGGCGGTCTTGATCTTCACTTCACCGGCTTCGAGGCCCTGGGTGTCGGTGGTAATGGTTTCCGCGGAGACGGGCCTGACCGCCAGCGCGAAGCCGGCGGCGAGCGAGGTGACGACGAATCCTCGGCGGGTGACGTCGTAGTTCGGTGCGAGGCTGGTGAGATCAACGGCCATATGGTCCTCTGAAGGGAGTACGGTTAGTGTGGCGCGAGGAATGCGTACATGCATACTGGTGCAATTATGTGCTCGGGCGGGTGGCTGTCTGTCGGCTGCGGGGCAGGGTTATCCGGCCGAGACGAAGAGCAACATCTCGGCAATGATGGGATCGCCGTCGAAATCCGAAGTTGCGCGCACGATCAACGGAGCGTTCCAGGGACCGAGTTCTGAGTCATCGAACCGGATCTCCAATACGCAATCGGTTGTTGCAGGCGGAACCTGGCAGGGGCGCGCGGAGATGCCGCGGACGTGCCTGGCGGGTACCAGCTCGACTTTGACGGTGGCAGCGTTGAGTCGGGCGTTGCGACTGATTCTGAGGGGCAGCGAGATCGTCGCGCCGGGTCGAGCGACAATGGTTTTTCGCGGCGTGTCGACAGTCAGGAGCGGCGGTGAGGCGAGGACGACGACTTGATCATCGTCGTTATGCGTGCTGAAGCTGACCTCATGCGAGGTGCCGTCCGGTTCGTGCAGCGTCGCGGACGCGGAGATGACCGCGCGGCCAGTTCGACCGAGCAGGGTCCACGGCGCGACGCTCACGGGATAATCGAATTCCGTGGCGCCCGCAGGGACCGTCATGCGCGGTGCGGTCAGGCCCATGAGGTGGCGAAACTGCCGATCGGCGAGTTCGATGTCGATCGGCCCCTCAAAGCCACCTCGGTCCAGCCGGAAATGCCAGTGCAGCGACGATCCGCAGGGCACGTATTCGATCGATGTGCGCCCGGCGTATTTGAAAGGGGTCGGCAACGCGACGAGCAGGGGGACAAAATCCAACGGGGGTTCGCCTCGCGGCGTAGGAAAGGCTGCATATCGGACAACGTCCTGTTCACCGATGCGGGATTGGCCCCGCACGCGTAGATGCGAGAGTTGCACCTTCGCGCTGGCACCGGCCCGGAACGTCCAGTCGATGTCTGACGAACCCCGTCCGATTACGGCGGGCGCTGCGGCGACTCCCGGCGGCAGGCCGTCGCATTGCAGTTGAATTTCGCCATCGAAGCCGCCGATTCGCTGAGCTGTCACCTTGAACGAAGCTTCCGCACCGCGGTTCACCGCCAGTGCATCGCCGCCGAGCTGCAGTTGAAAATCGGGCGTCGGCGGGGAAGTGACGAACAGGCGATACGCAAACCGTTCACCGCCGCGAGATGTGAATTGATCGGCGACGCGGATTGTGTAGACCCCATCGGCCGGAACGGTGAAGACTGCCTGCGAATCGGTCTCCCCCGGGCCGATGTCGTCGGCGTGAAGCAGCTCCCGGCCTCCGACGTCGTGCACAACCAGCACGGAATCGAGAGGAGAATCGAGCCGCGCCGCCATCAGATCCAGGCGCCACGTTTCCCCCTGTTTGCCCGCAAACGACCATGCGTCCGATTCGCCCGGGGAACGGATGCGGCCATTCAAGACGGCAGGCAGCTCGACAGACGATGACACGTTCGACGTGGGCGCATCCGGTTCCAGGTATTCGGGCAGGCGACCCACGTCGACGAGGACGGGATTCGTGAGCACATCGGCGATCGGAAAGCGCTTCCAGGCGGCGGACGCAGTTGACGTCTGCAGTATGTTCTCATCCAGCATGACATCGACGGGCATTGTCGGGACGCCCTGGCCCAGGAGTTGGAACGGCGTCACAGCACCCGCTCGTCCTCCCAGGGGATAGATGGCATCAACGCATGGCTGCTGTGTGATTGTCAGTCGATACACGTGACATTGCGAGCCGGCGTAACGGACGTCGTGGATCCGAACCTGATACGTTCCGGGCTGAATCGCCCGAAATTGAACACGCGTGTCGGCACGCACATTGTGCGTGCCTTCCGCGATGCGCCGCCCGTCAGGATCGAGCACTTCAACACGAGCAATGAGCGGATAGCCGAGACGGGCCGCATGCACTTCGCAGGTGATCGACTCACCGGCTGCTGCCGTCAACGTCCAGATATCGACGTCTTCCCGCGGAAAGATCCGCCCGTTGATCGTGACCGGCAGCGTGACCGGCACCGGAATGGGTTCACCGTCGATTTCCTGTTCGACGATCTCCGGCAACTCTCCGACGACGAATTTCATCGTCGAGGTCACGCCCTGCGACGTCCAGACTCGCCAGTGGTGGACTCCCAATGGCGCATCGTTGGCAATGACGACACGACCGGCGTAGTCCTTCGGATAGTCTTCCTTCGCCTGGGAATCGCTGTGGCTCAGAACCGGACCCTCAATCCAGGTCGTGTGCGGGACTCGTATCAGGCGGGCGTTGGCCTCAATCCCCGGCCCGTCAAACTCCCAGGAGCATTCCTGATTCAGGTTGCAGCCGCCGAGGTTGACGGCGACAACGGCGCCGCGCGGTCCCCCGGCCGGAAAGACATAGCTGGCCAGCGGCGCGTCCGCGCGAGTCAATCCAGTCCGGACGCCCAGCAGCATGCCGACAATTACGACGAGTCGCACAAAGGAGGTCATCGTGGCGATCCGGGATCGAACACTGCGAAGCCGCTTTGGAGAGTCGGGAGGTTGAACCGGGAGCGGTCCGGCGCCAGGGCTACCACAGTCCCGCAATGATCCGTCCGCCGTTGGCGATCTGATGCGGGCGGCCATCGGGGCCGTAGAACTCGTCTTTGGGATCGATTCCCAGTCGATGGAACAACGTTACCGCGAGGTCTTCCGGCGTCACCGGATCGGTGGCCGGCTTTTCCGCCAGCGCATCCGAGGCGCCAATGACGCGCCCCCCCTGAATTCCACCGCCGCCGACAATCAAAGTACTGACGGACGACCAGTGATCGCGTCCGGCACGGTTGTTGATCCGGGGCGTGCGGCCGAACTCTCCCGTGACCAGCACGAGCGTCGTGTCGAGCAGGCCTCGGTCAGAGAGGTCGCGAAATAGCGCCGGTACAGCTCCGTCGAGCTGCGGCAGCAGTTCATTCTTCAGCACCGGAAACGCAGCGTAATGCGTGTCCCAGTTCGTGTGGTCGATCGTCACACACCGGACGCCCGCTTCGACCAGCCGACGAGCCATCAGGCAGCATTGCCCCAACGACGTCCGGCCGTACTCGTCGCGCAGTGCCTGTGGCTCGCGATCGATTTCAAAAGCCGCTTTGGCAGCGGACGACGTCATCAGGTCGAACGCCTTCTCCTGAAACGTCGCGAGAGCGCGTGCCGGGCGATTGGCGCGGATTTCGGCCGATTGCCTGTAGCGATCGATCTGTTCCCGGAGGTCGGTGCGCAATTGCACGCGATGCGTGTCGATGACCGGCGGCGCTATCAGGTCAGGGACAGAAAAGTTCGGTGCATTTGGATCAGCGTTCACGACGAATGGGGCCGCGCCAGGCCCGAGGAATGCTGAGCCTGCCGAGGCATGCAACCGCGGCAGGCAGACGTACGGCGGGACCGAGCCGCGCGGCCCGCGTTTGTGGGCGATCGTCGCTCCGTGTGCGGGGTGTTGATTGTTCGGCTTCAGATTGGAATTGAACCCCGGCCGCACGGGGTACCCGGTCAGGACGTAGTGGTCCGCCGTTGCGTGATTGGCGTCAAAGTGCGAGAACGAGCGGACCAGCGAGAACTTGTCCATCTGCCGCGCCATCTTCGGCAGGTGCTCGCACACGAGTGTGCCGGGAACGCAGGTCTCGATCGGACTGAACTCGCCCCGGACCTCTGCGGGCGCCTGCGACTTCAGGTCGACGGTGTCGACGGTGCTGAGACCCCCGCGGAGGAACACGATAATGAGCGACACGTCGTCGCCGACGTGCGGCGTGCGGCCCGCCCGGGCCGAATGCTGCAGCAGGCCGGACAACGTCAGAGTCGCTCCGCACAACCCAGCCGTGCCGACGCGCAGCATGCTGCGTCGGGGCACACCGTCGCAATACGATCGCGAATTCATCCAAAATCTCCCGGAATATTGTGGTTCCGGCGGTCTTTTATCGTTCGATATGCGGCGGCGACGGAGGCAACAATTGCATCTTCGCCGCCGCAGCACGCCGCGCTAGTGATTGAACAGGAACTCCGTGGTATTCAGCAGGCTCCACACAAGATCCTCCGCTGCCGCGCGGCGCTCCGATCCGCGCGACTGAAAATACTGCGCTGCGACGCTGCGTTCACGCGCGTCGGGATACCGGCTGTAAATCGTCAAATACAGTTCCTCAACAAGTTCATCGTTTGACGGCAGGTCACGTGCGAGCCGGGACAAGCGACCGGCGTCATGCATCAGTTTGTCTTGAATCTCCGGACCATTCAGCAGATGCAGCACCTGGGCGACGTTCGGCTCCACGACCCGCTCGCAGCTGCAAGGCGTGGTTCGCTCCGGACGGCCGAACGTCTGCAGGAAGTAATGTGAGACGTCGCTGTCCCAGAGCGCAATCGCCCGCGTGCCGGCCGGAATGCCGGGAAACTTCTCAGGGATCCCGGTGACCTGGCTGATCGCATCGGCCAAGACTTCCGAATCGATCGGTTTGAACAGCGACCGCGAATAGTTCTGCTCGTCGCGCTCGTTGGTCGAATTGGGGCGGGACGACAGTTGGTAGGTGCGCGAGGCAGTGATCGTCCGAATGAGCTCGCGCAGGTCGTAGCCGTGCGTCACAAAATGTGACGCGAGCGCCTGGAGCAATTCCGGATTGGTCGGCGGATTCGTCAGGCGCACGTCATCCACGGGCTCGACGAGGCCGCGGCCCGTATAGTGCGCCCAGATGCGGTTCACGAGATTCGGAGCGAACCAGGGGTTGTGCGGCGCGGTCAGCCATGCCGCGAGCTGCCGCCGGCGATCACCGGACGGCGACTCCGTCGGCATCGCCTCGCCCAGCGCGTGCGCCGGCACAGGCAGGTGCGTCCGCGGATGCAGCGTGTCCGCGCCCGGTCCTGCAAACAGGATTTCGCCGTCCCGTCCAACCTTGAAGCTGACCTGCGTGAAGAACGCCTGCATGCCGTAGTAGTCCGACTGGCTCCAGCGGTCGAACGGGTGATGGTGGCATTGTGCGCAATCAATGCGAATCCCCAGCAGCGACTGGCTCAACGTCGCTGCCATCCCGCCGGGCTGAGAGACGGCCTTGTAGAAGTGTCCAGCCGGAGCTTCGGTCAAAGGACCTTCAGCGGCAATGAGTTCACTGGTGAATTGATCGAGCGGCTTGTTCGCCGCCACGGACTCGCGAATCCATTGGTAGTACAGGTAGGCCCCGGCATGTCCCAGAGCGCGGCGATCGACTCGCAGCATGTCGGACCAGCGGAGCGCCCAATAGTCCGCGAACTCCGGGCGGTCGAAGAGGGCGTCGACCAGTCGGGAGCGCTTGTCCGGTTGCGGATCCGCGAGAAAACGGCGGGCTTCCTCGGCGGTGGGCAACGTCCCGATGGTGTCGAGGTACACCCGCCGCAGGTACTCCGCATCATCCGCCAGTTCGGATGCCGCGAGATTCAGCTTCTGCAGTTTGCGATCAATATACTCGTCGACGAAATTGTGTGCGGGCGGAGAGGGAGACGCCTCGCCCTCGCGCGGCACCAGCGCCCGGAACACTCGGACAAAGCCGAGATAGCCCGCCATGACTGCCGCATCACCAGGCGACTCCCCCGCAGTGCAGAGTCCGTGCACGTCGACCGAACAGACGACAGCGTTGTTCGACTGAAAGCGGGACAGGTGAGTGACGTCGATCTCTTCGCCGTCGGAGTACACCGCCGTGACCCTCAGCCGCTGCGTGCTGCGCATCGCCAGCGCCCGCTCCAACGGCTCGACGCGCAGTTCAACCACCTGCGGATCGCTGGACTGTCCGAACGGTGCCCCGGCAGCGATCCAGGTTTTGAGAGTGTCGTACTCAGGGGAATCAGGAGCGATCCGCATCCCACCGCCGTGGGGGAGTCGTCCACTCGCCTTCGTCAGCAGCAGGCTGCGCTCCGGCGAATTCGGAAACACGCGGCGGCCGCGCGCTTCGCGGGTCAGACGCTGAAAATCCTCCAGAGGATCGGACCCGAACACCGACAGCTTAAAGCCGTTCTGTCCCTCAGCTTTACCGTGGCAGCCCGAGGAATTGCAGCCGAACCTGCCCAGAATCGGCTCGATGTCGTGTTCGAACTGAAACTGACGCGGTTCAAGCATCCCGCTGATAGCCACGGGCACTTCGATCTGGATGCCATCCACCGTGATGGCGATCCGCGTGCGTCCGTCGGCGCGCGAATGAACCACGCCCGCGGCTGTTACCTCGACGATCTCCGGCGATTCGGCGCGATACACGGCACGGTCGGTCAAATCGACCAGGTCGCCGTCACTCCGCCGGCCGGTGATCAGCATTGAGTGCCGATTCCAGGAACCATGAATGTGCACTTCCGGCGGATCAGCGGTGACAGTCTCCCATTCGGGGGGGACCGGCTCAGCGTCACAGGGCCTCGCGAGCAGCAAGGGCAGAAGGGCAAACGAGACGATCAGTCCCAAGAACCGACCCATGGCAAGCGGCTTTCCGGGTCCACAACGGATCAATCAGCGTTGATGATACGCTGAATTGAAGACGGGGTCTACCGGGAAGCTGCGCTGGTTTGATCGTGCCGGTGTGATTGCGATGTCCCGCCGCGGAGGCGCGATCAATCCAGATACACGAACTCGTTGAGATTCAAAATCGCCAGACAGAAATCACACAAGGCTGCATCGACATACGGATCGACGGACCGAGATTCCTCGCCGGAAGATGCGGAATGCGGCGGAATCGGCAAGGCGAGTTCGGCCGGCGGACGCCGGGATCTCCGCAGCATTTCCGCCTGTGTGCGCAGGAACACTGCGGCTGTTGCCTGCTCGTTCGCCGACGGTTCGCGGCCCAATGTGCGGCGATACGCGATGCGCACCTGGTCGCTTTCGGCTTCGCTGCTTTGAATCAACGCTCCCGCCAGATCACGAGCGGCGGCGAGCGACAGCTCGGAGTTCAGCAGCAGGAGCGCCTGCGGGGCAATCGTCGAGTGGTTGCGGCGCGCACAACTCGCGTTCGTATCGGGCCGATCGAAGGCCTCGAACAGCGGATAGCGCAGGTTGCGGCGGACGAAGAGATATAGGCTCCGCCGCGAATGCTCGCGGACGTTCGGGCTGACATTCCACTGGTCCTTCAGGAGTGTGGCGACCAACTCCGGCGGCAGCGGCGGGCGGATGCCGGGTCCGCCGAGTTCGAGATTGAGGCGACCAGTGGCGGCCAGCATCGAGTCGCGGATCTCCTCGCCGTCCAAGCGCCGTCGCTCCATGTGCGATAACAGCAGGTTCTCGGGATCCACCTGTTTGGCATGGTTCCACGACTCTTGGGCGCGATTCCGCTCTTCCGCCGTGGCGCCGGGGACATCAGGTCGGCTTGCCAGTCGATAGACGGCCGATGTGGCGAGCAAGCGGTGAAGTTCCTTGAGCCTCCAGCGACGGCGCGGCAGTTCGATGGCCAGCCAGTCCAGCAAGTCCGGATGCGTCGGCCGGCTGCCCATCGTGCCGAAGTCGTTGGCAGTCTCGACCAGCCCGCGGCCGAAGTGGTGCTGCCAGAGACGATTGACGATGACGCGTCCGGTCAGGGGATGGTCGGCGCGCATCAGCCAGTCGGCCAACTGAGTGCGTCGGCCGCCGGATGTGAGCTCCTGCGGCGTGAATCCAGTGCCGATCAGATTCGCCACGCGAGGGAAATCCGGAATTACGACCGGGCCCTCGCGACGGAAATCACCGCGGACAAGGAAGTGGCTGGGCGTTACGTCTTCCAGTTGACGTGCAATCCGGCCGCGCGGGACGTCGGGGAGCTTGACCGACTTCTGCAGGGTGTCGATTGCCTGGTGACAGTTCGCCGTGCCGCCGGCGATCTTCGCGTCCGAGAGCGCTTGAGCAGATCGTCGGCGGTCGGCTGCAAATCGGGGTTTTCGGTCCGAGTTCTGCGGCAGTTTCTTCCGAGCGCGCTGCGACTCTCGCAGCCTGCAACTGCAAGTCCTCGCGGACCTCCGGCGGGACCGGCGGCGGCTCGTGGCCCGGCAGAGGATGGTCCTTGAAGAGGTCGAGCCCGTCGAAGAACGCCCGCAGGCGGTAAAAGTCGTACTGGCTGATCGGGTCGTACTTGATCATGGCACTGGGCATGCCGACCTGCAGGCCGGCAACGCCGCGCTCACCGTGCCGGTCAGATCGTTCAAGAACGTGCTGCGACGTTCTCGCTGGTCGCTGATGTCCGGCATGTCCGGCCCGTACAGCAGAAAGCCCGTGGCGGCGAGCCGCGGCGGCATCGTTCGGGTGGAATGGCCTGCTGCGGAGTTGCAGGCGTGCACGATTCGTCGAAGGGCATGTCGGAATTGGTGCCGTCGACGACCCAATCGCGAGCAGCGCCAGGCGTTCGGGCGTTGCGGTCGAAATTGAACCCATCGGTCTCGGCGAACCGCGTTGAGGTCGAGCCAGTTGCGCCCACCGCCCGCCGTATGCGGGGGACGCGCGAGCACGATCGACGACCCGGTCATAGGCATCGGGGCCGGGTCGGCCAGGAAGGCGTCTCGTTCGTCGACTGTCGGCGGCAGACCGGTCAGGTCGAAGGTGACGCGCGCAACAGGTGGCTCGATCGGCTTCCGGCAGCGGTGATAAGCCGGCCGTTTCGAGCCGGGCGACGAATCGATCGACGCCGCTGCGGCACCAGTCGGGATTCTGAGCCTGTGGAACGCTGGGCTGCGTGACCGGTCGAAACGCCCATCGTTGGCGGTCCGATGCAGCGATCGGCGGCTCAGCCGGAACGGTTTCGGTTTCCGGTGCATCCGCACGTGCATCGCCGCGGCCGGGGTGATGTACAGCAGAACTGCTGCGGTCAGAGCTGGATCGACACGACGCCTCGCGCCGCGCGGTCGACGCCGCGAAGGTCATGCCAGGATTTCCTCAACCACTTTTGCCGGCGACATCGGTCAGCCGCTCTTCGCGCCCGTTCTGGAACCAGGTCAGCGATTCGTGGTTCAAACCGAGGAGGTGCAGCAGCGTGGCATGCAGGTCGTGAACGTGGATTTTGTGCTCGGCGGCGCGCAGGCCGACGGCATCGGTGGCGCCGTAAGCGAAGCCCTGCCTGACGCCCGCTCCGGCCAGCCAGACGGTGTAGCCCCAGGGATTGTGATCGCGGCCGGTCCCTTTTTCGCTCATCGGCATGCGACCAAACTCGCCTCCCCAGATCACCAGCGTGTCATCCAGCAGGCCGCGCTGCCTGAGGTCGCGGAGCAGTCCGGCGATCGGTCGATCGGTGCGCAGGCACATGTCGCTGTGGTTCTTGTCGACGTCGTTGTGGGCGTCCCAGCCGTTCGTGTCGCCCGAATACAACTGCACGAACCGGACGCCGCGCTCGATCATCCGGCGGGCGAGCAGACAGCGCGTGCCGAACTCCTCGGTTTCCTGCCGGTCGATGCCGTACAGCGACAGCGTCGCCGCAGTTTCGCCGGTCAAATCGACGATTTCGGGAGCGGCGGACTGCATGCGAAACGCGAGCTCGTAGGCGTCCACGCGCGCCGCCAGCTCGCCATCGAAATTGCGTTCCGCAAGATGGCGCGCGTTGAGCGTGCGGACGAGGTCGAGAGTTCCCCGTTGCTGGAAGTCGGCGATCTCGGGTTGCGGCGCCAGATGCAGAATCGGGTTCCGGCCGGCCCGCATCGTCGTTCCCTGGAACGTCGCCGGCAGGTAGCCGCTGCCCCACGCCGGCGGACCTCCTTTGATCCCCCCGCCCGGATCCGGGAGCACGACAAACGCCGGCATGTTCCGGTTCTCGGTCCCCAGGCCGTACGCCACCCAGCTCCCCATGCTGGGGCGTCCGGTCAGGATGCTGCCGGTGTTCATCTGATAGACCGACTGCGGATGATTCACGCTGTCGCCGTGGCAGCTTCGCAAGACGCACAACTCGTCGGCGCATTGGGCGATCTCGGGGAGAAAATCGCTGATCTCCAGGCCCGATTCGCCGCAAGGACGGAACGCGCGGACAGGACCCAAGAGGGGATTCTGCGCGACTTTGCGGCGGGTCATTACCGCTCCGAAGCTGTCGGGCAGCGGTTGCCCCGCATACTTCACCAGATCAGGTTTGGGGTCGAACAGGTCGACATGGCTCGGGCCGCCGTGCATGAACAGCCAGATTACGCGCTTGGCCCGCGGTGAGAAGTGCGCATTGTGCGGCGACAGGGGGGCCGACGGTCTGGGCGCGCGAGGATCCTTTGCCTGCGCCAGCCGCGCTTCATCACTCCACATCAAAGACGCGAGCGCGATCGCACCGAGGCCGCCGCCGGACCGCAGGAGAATCTCCCGGCGAGTGGCACGCAATTCTGTTGGACCGGATTCGGCCGAAACCAACGTTGGCATACAGCAGAGTACTCACAATTCCGTGGTCACATGAGGAGCAATTGCACTCAGTATACCGGCTGTCTCTCCTGCGGTCCCTGAAAGACATTCTGGTGTGCCAGTTTCACTGCGATCAAGCCCGTACACTGGCGACGACGGACTGTTTCGAGCAAGCTGCGCATTCGCAGAGCGCCAACTGTGTCGCGTATGAGCGCTTCACTTGCAGAAGGCAATCACCATGGACCGCCGGACGTTTCTGAAGAGCACTTCGTCGTTCGCCACAGCGACAACACTGGCGACGGCACTCAACTCCGAAACTCTGGCTGCGGAGCCGCAGCCGCTCCCGTTCCGCGATGAGGCCAGCGGACTCAAGATCACCGGCGTTCGGGCTGTGCGGACTCGCCCCAAGAACCCGCCCCCGAGTTATGAACCGACACCGGGGTCATGGTCCACCGGCGGTGTCGAGGTCGCTAACCCAATGTCGGTCTACCCGAAGTACAAGGCGATGCGCTCGCTGTTCATGGCGGACGACCTGGGGCCGAGCGCTGTCGAAATCACCACGGACAAGGGGATCACGGGGATCGGATTCGGCGGGGCCGGGGCGGGATTCGTGGTCGATCATCATCTCGCGAAGCTGCTTGTCGGCGAAGACCCGTTCGATATCGAGCGGCTGTGGGACACCATGTGGCGATCCACACTGTACTACGGCCGGAAAGGCCTGGTGGTGCACGGCATCAGTGCGGTCGACCTTGCGCTGTGGGACATCATCGGCATCGCACTCGGTCAGCCGGTGTGGAAACTCCTCGGCGGCGAGACGAAGCCGCGCATTCCTGCGTATTGCACCGGCAACGATCTGGAGCAGCACGTGGAGTTCGGCTACACGAAGCTGAAACTCGCCTTGCCCTACGGCCCGGCGGACGGGCGCGAGGGCATCGAGAAAAACATGGCGCTCGTCGAGCGGGCGCGTAAACTGCTCGGCCCGGACGGCGAGGTCATGCTCGACTGCTGGATGGCGCTCACCGAGCGGTACACGCTGGAACTGGCGGAGGCCCTTGAACCCTATCGCGTGTACTGGATGGAAGAGTGCCTGCCGCCCGACGATTACGCCGGCATGGGGCGATTGAAGTCCGCGATCAGTTCCACCCGGATGGCCACCGGCGAGCACGAATACACCCGCTACGGGTTCCGCCTGCTTCTGGATCATGATGCCGCCGAGATCTGGCAGCCCGACATGAGCTGGTGCGGAGGACTGACTGAGGTTCGCCGCATCGGCGCCCTTGCTGCCGCCCACGACATCCCCGTGATCCTCCACGGCGGCTGGCGCGAGGGAGGCATGCACTACATCATGGCGACCACCAACAGCCCATGGTGCGAGAGCTTCCTGCCGGCGCCGGGAGGGCCGAGCGAGGTCTATCGCCGGTTTGAAGAGGACAACAACGTCACGCGCGGTCCCGAAGGCATCTATGTTCGCCCCAGTGATCGACCGGGGTTCGGCTGGGACGTGGTGGTGGATTGATACTTCCTTACAACCCGCCGTCTGCATCTGACGGCTGGGTGAACAGACTGCCGAACATCCGCTCAACATCGGCCGCCGAGTTAGACTCGATCCAAGCGACGCCCGGCAGGTTCTCCTGGCACGAGCACCAGGCCTGAATGCTGGTCAGCCACAACGGCTCATTGAGCGGCGCGAACTCGACGTCGATGTCCGCTTCGATGTCGCAGACGCGGACGCCGACAGTCGGAGCAACCGCATGTGATCGCTCAGGCAATCGCTTCCCAGACCGGAGAGCCGCCGTGCGAAATCGGCACAGGACGGCCACTGAGATCATGAACCAATGAGTGCGGATCGACCCCCAGCGATTGATAGATCGTTGCGACCAGATCGCCGGCCGAGACCGGTCGGTCCGCCGGGTAGGCGGCGATGTCATCGGTGGCGCCGACAACCGCGCCGCGGCGCATGCCGCCGCCGAACAGAAGCGCAAATCCGCACTGCGGCCAATGGTCGCGCCCCGATTTGGCATTGATCTTCGGCGATCGGCCCATTTCGCCCATGACGATCACGAGCGTCGACTCCAGCAATCCCCGCTGTTCCAGGTCGGTCACGAGCGCGGCAACGACCTGGTCGAGCACCGGCACCTGCGCACGGAGCATGCCGAAGTTGTTCTCGTGCAGATCCCAGTGGTTGCCATGCGTGGCCTCCCAATGAACGGCAATAAACGTCGCGCCAGACTCAACGAGCCGGCGCGCAATCAGCACGCTGGATCCCCACAGATTGCGGCCGTAGCGATCGCGCAGCGAGGCCGGCTCCTGCGCAAGGTCAAAGGCGGCTCGCGTTCGCGGCCCGGTCAGGACGGCAAACGCCTGCTGCTGAAACTCGGACATCCCGGAGACGATGCGCGACGACTCCAGCGATGCGACGCTCTCCTCGACCTGGCTGAGCAATGACTGGCGGCGGTCCAGGCGATCGACGGTGACATCCGGCAGCTGACCCAGCGACGGCAGCACCGGCTCTCCGCCGGCGATGACAGCGTCATAGTCGCCGGTCGACTTCCGCTCGAACTGCGGATCGCAGACGGTGAACAATGGATCGTGTCGGCTGCCGAGGTAACCACCGTACGGACCTGCGCGGCGCAGCGCCTGGCTGTAGCCGGGAAACGCCGGCATGATGACGTAGCTGGGGAGGTCATGCCGCCGAAGGCCGAAGTGTCCGCACACAGCACCGATGCCCGGGTGGTCGGTCCGCTTCGCGAAGTAGTTTTCGCGATCATTGCCGCCGTCAAAGCCGGTCAGCACGTTGTACGGATTGTGGCTGTTGTAGCCGTGTGAATACGTGCGAATCAGGGTCGCCCGATCGAGAATCCCGGCAACCTGCGGCAATAACTCCCCGATCTGGACGCCCGGAACCGCAGTGGCAATCGGAGTGAATTCGCCGCGGACATTTGCAGGGGCCTGCGGCTTCAGGTCAAACATGTCCAGGTGCGGGGGACCGCCGAACAGGTTCAACAAAACAACCGACTTCGTTCGTCCTGGCCCGATAACTCCACTGGCGTTCGCCCGTCGCGCTGCAAGCAACTGCGGCAGCGACAACCCGCCGAACAGCGACAATCCACCGACACGCAACATTTCGCGGCGACGAATGCCATCGCAAGCCTGAATTCCGCGCCCCATGATCCGGAGCATGGCAATTCTTCTGGAACGTGCGGCCGTCAATGCAACATCGGCCGCGTCTCCCCGGGACAGGCGGCGGTCACTCTGAACCGCCAGTCAAACGTAATGTTCGAGCCGATACTTCCCTTACAGCGGCGCCAAGCCTTTCGATACCCGGCAGGTCAAGGCGCTCGATAATACCCCCAGGGTGCGCTGCATTCCATGCCTTGTCTCGATTTGTGCCCGTTCCAGTACATGGCTGGAGACACAAATCAATCGCTCACTCTTATGGCTGCGATCGAATTCCTGGAGATTCCTGATTCGACGGAATGACGTTCGCCTGTCGCCTGCAGTGGTTTCAATTATCTTCGCCCCGTGGCAGAAACGCTTCTGCAGTCTCGCGAGACAGCGCAGCCCCTCTCGCCATTGATCGTGATCGTCAGCAACGACCGCTGCTCCAGTGCACCATGAGCCGAATACAACAACCGGTCACTGACCGGCCGCAGGGCGACGGAGTTCATCATCCATCCGCGCGAGCGCATAAAACTCCAGCTGCGGTGTCTGGCACGGTTTGCACGTCAGATCGGAGCGATCGGCATTGAACCGCGCAACCACCTGGTACGACAGATGTGGGTCGGTCGTCTGATCGAACCGCTCCGGCAATTGGAGCTGCGCGCGGCCGTCCGCGTCAGTCGCCATGCGTACGAGTGTCCCGCCGGCGCGCATCCGCTGTTCGAGCGGCACGGCGTTGTACGAATCGTATCCCGGCTGGTAGCGCTCGACGTACCAGAACTCAAGCTCTCTTCCCGGAACGGGTTGACCATCCTGCGTGAGGTGCAGGACAAAGCTGTTGCGCCACTGCCGCGCCTCGGCATCATAATCGCGTGTGATTCTCAGCCGGGTGTCCTGGGTCCGACGATTGATTTTCAGCCGAAACGTCTGCAGATGAATCGAGTTCTCGTGGCTGCGTCCGGCGCCGATCGGGTCGTCAGCACCCTGATGGCCGGCACAGACGATCCGGCCGTCTGTGAGGGCATGAATCCACGGCTGATAGACTTCCCCGTTTCCCGCGACGCCGCTGAGCGGTTGCCAGGTTTGTCCGAGGTCATCCGACCAGTGGTAGCTGCCAGGCCGCATGCAGCCCACAAGCACCTGATCGGCGGTCAGGCACACTGTTTCCGGCACAGTGCCGCTGACCACAGACTCCAGCGGGCCCGGCACGAATCGCCGGCCTTCACGAAAGACGAACTGTCGCCCCGGCATGGCGAAGATGCTGTTGTTGACGACCAGCAGGTTTCCGTCGGGGAGTTCGACGAAGTCGGTCTCCGAGACGTTCTGACCGTCCAGAATGGGGAGCGGCCCGTCCCACGACGTGCCGTTGTCGAAGCTGAAATACAACGACATGCGCAGGTCGTTGTTCGCGTTCAGATTCACGGCAGTCCGAATGGGGTATTCCTCATTCGGGCCCCAGCGATGACCTGCCGGCAGGCACAGGACCAGCGTCCCGTCGCGCAGCATCCGTAAACGATGCGGGTAATAGGCGAATCGATCCGGCACGAACGGGGGAGCCGGATCCCATGTTCGGCCGTTGTCGGTCGACGTCCGGAAGATCTCGTTTGTCTTCACCTCCGGGTCGAGCGCATAGCATGCCCAGTTGAACCGCAGGAACCGGCCGTCACGGGCGCGTGCCGATGCAAACTGATGGACGGAATGGTGATGCCGATAGGGCTCGCGGGAGACAACATGCCAGGTCTGCATATCGTCTGTCGATTCGAGCAGCACCGCTTCCATCAGGTACTGCGACTTGTCGTAGCCGACCGGCAACGCCATGCCGTAGATCGATTCCGGGGAGGCCTGCGGCAACGGCGGATCGGGGAGGCTGACTTCCTCGCAGCCGAGGTACCATTTCCCCTGGTCGCCCGGAAAGAACGAGACCCAGGCGGCATAGTGCGGCTCGCGCTCGGAGCGATAGACCAGTCGCGGCTGGAATTCGACGGCCTCGACGGCCGGTTCAGTTGCGAGCGATCGCGCCGTCGCAGATAGAAGCAGCAGTGGACCAGACAACGCAATTATGCCGACGCGGCAACAGAGGAGCAGGCGGACCACCCAGAGCATGGCGTCTTCCTTTCGAATCGGAAGAGCGCATTCTAGCGTTGCAAACCGAACCTCGCAGGACAGCGTGTTGCCACTGATTGACTCCTCACCGCCACAAGGATACGTTCAGCCGCATCAGGGGCCAGCATTTCGCGATGAAAGCGACGAGGCTCAAAGGCCAAGATGCTGAAAGGCGATTGGACGATCCCGCAAATGGCCAAACGGCCCCAATCAATTCCGCCGCAGACTGAGTGGATGCAATCAAGCTGGCGCGGCAACTGTTGACGTCGGCCGACCGAGTGGAGAATGCGGTCGCGATTCTTAAAGCCGTGGAGGGCTGACGCACTGCTGCCATTGCCAGACTCTGGTCGACGCTCCATCGGGTACGACGCACACGAGTTCCGGGTGAACTGATGAGGCCGCTGCTCGGGATCATCCTGCTTGTGAGTTCTTTGGCGACGCTGGCCCGAGCCGATGATACGTCGGCGTACCAGGTTTCTGCGGCGAAAGGGCCGTATTTCCTGGTCGATCCGCGCGTCGTTGAGGATCGCTGGTTGGTCGAGCGCTTTGTCATTCCTCCCGTGCGCTTTGGCAAGAATCCGGTTCTGACCAAAGCTCATGAGTGGGAAGGGACCGGACCGCATGCCGGCGGATCCGTCCTCCGTGATCCTCGCACGGGACGGTGGCAGATGTGGTATTCGGTCTTCAACCAGGACGCCTACACCAACCGCCGGCCATTCTCCTACAACGTCTGTAACGCGGAGTCGGCCGATGGACTGAATTGGGAACGGCCATTCCTGGGAGTGTTCGATTTTCACGGCAGCACTGACAACAACTGCATTCGACTGGGCACCGACAAAACGCAGAACATCGATGTCTGCCGCAACCCTCGACCGGACCGCTGGCCCGGCAAGTACCTGGCGATCCACAACCAGAAGGGTGGGGTGTTTGTCTCCTGGTCAGATGATGGCTATTCGTTTCAGCGGCTGTTCGAGCACCCGGCGATCGCCTATCACAGCGACACGCACAACAACTTCATTTATGACGAGAGCCGCGACCGCTGGTTGCTGTATTGCCGTCACCGAGCCTACGCGGGATACCACAAGCGCCGCGTCTCGCTGCAGACCAGTGCCGATCTGGAACACTGGACCCACGAGAGAACAATCCTGATTCCGACGGAAACGGAGATTCCCGAGTACTACGGGATGACTGTCTTCCGCCGTGGCGATCTGTTTTTCGGGATTGTCGCCATCTACGACAATGGCACCGGGCTGATGCACGGTGAACTGGCCTGGAGCGACGACGGAGAGCACTGGGACTTCGTGCCGACGCACCCGCCATTTCTGGCGCTCGGCGCAACAGGAGCGTGGGATGCCGGCATGGTGCTCCCGATGGAGAGTCCGGTGGAATTGGAAAACGAATTGCGGTTCTACTACGGCGGCTTTCAACTCAACCATCACACGTCGAATAATCCCTGCGGCATCGGCCTGATGACATCCGAACGGGACCGTCTCGTCGGCGTGCGTCCGACGGGCAAGGAGCCGGGAGTCGTGATGACGCGACCCGTCCGCACAGCCGATGCGCGGCTGACGGTCAATGCGAAAGTCGGCGGATCGATTGTGGCTGAACTCCGCACTGACGATAACAAGCCGCTCGCCGGGTTCGAGTTCGCCGACTGCATTCCAGTCAGGTCGTCTGGCTACGACTGTCCCGTTACATGGAAGCACGCCGAACTTGCGCAGGCGCCAGTTTCGCTGGCGCGCATTGTATTCCGGCTCGAAGACGCCTCGATCTTCACGTTCTCATTGCAATGAGCTTCGTCAGTTGCACATGCAGTTCGACGTTTAGGCCATGACCAATCCGCCTCTCACGGTTGTTGACAGTTCGGCCATCCCTTGGGAGGAACGCCCGAACGAGCGCATCGGCCGGCCGTTGTTTCGCAAGGAGTTGTTCATCGACCCCGACACGGGCATGGAAGTCCGCCTTGTGCGATATCCGGCCGGAGTGATCAATCCGCGGCATACCCATCCCTGTGCGCACGGAATGTATGTGTTAGAGGGAACGCTCGTCACGCACGCCGGGCAGTTCGGTCCTGGTTCCTTCGTGTGGTTTCCAGAGGGTCAGGTCATGGAGCATGGCGCCAGCCCCGCTGGCGATGCAGTTGTTGTCTTCATCACCAATAAGCCATTCCGCATCGACTACTGTTGACGGTGCTTTCCGGTTCAAGTCCCGCCGACCGATTATCCGGCGGTGCACCAACAGCTGCGTGCTGCGTTCAGATGACAAAGTCATGCCGCATTTGTGTTGTTGGATCGGCCAACGTCGATCTGACGTTTTGCACGTCGCGACTGCCGAAAGCCGGGGAGACGGTGTCGGGCCGCGCGCTGCACATCGGCATGGGAGGCAAGGGCGCCAACCAGGCAGTCGCAGCAGCGAGATTGGGCGCCGATGTTGCGCTCGTCGCATGCGTCGGCAGCGACAGTTTCGGTCGTGAAGCCATTGCCCGCTATCAGGCCGAGGGCATCGACACGTCTTTTGTCCGGCAAGACTCCCATCTGCCGACGGGCACGGCTGCGATCCTGTTGGACGACGAAGCCGAGAATCGCATCATTGTCGTGGCTGGCGCCAATGCTGGCTTGACGGTCGCGGACGTGAAAAAAGCGGCTGTTGCCATTCGCGAAGCTGATGTTCTTCTTTGCCAGCTGGAAACACCGCTCGATGCAACCTTGGAGGCGTTCCGGATCGCCCATGCCGCCGATGTGCTAACGGTGCTGACACCGTCTCCGATCAGCGAGTTACCCGAAGAGTTGCTGCGTCAGTGCGATCTGTGCGTGCTCAATCGGACCGAGATGGAGTTCCTCTCGCGGTGTCCGGTCGACAGTCCTGATGCTGCTGATGCCGCGGCCAAGTCGCTCAAGAGTCGTGGCGTGAGATTCGTTGCCGTGACGATGGGCAAGCATGGCGCCTGTCTGCTGGACGACGCGGGAGCGACGCACATTCCGGCAATCACTGTCGACGCGGTCGATACGACAGGCGCCGGAGATGCCTATACCGCAGCATTGGCGGTTTCGCTGGGCTGTGGCCTGGAATTGAGACAGGCCGCACGTCGAGCCAGCGTGGTTGCAGCGATCACCGTGACCCGGGTTGGCACCCAGACCGCATTTCCACATGGATCTGAAGTTGAAGAGCAAATAGGTGCGGTGCTTTGAAGCCGCAACGGAGTGTCAAGAACGAGTTGGAAGTCAGGACTTACGAACTCCGAGTCCGAATAGTGGCATCGAGGATCTGAATTGCTTTTGTGAATTCGCGCGGCGCAGGTTTACAGGCGACGGACAGGTCAGATCGAGAGGAGAGCGAGCGGTCGTCACCGCACCGAGTGCCCGCGACGTTCTCCCAGCGGGTCGCCGGATCCGCAGCTATTCTGAAGTCAGGTATTCGACGGCGCGCTGCAGCAGGCGGTCGTAGTAGTCGGCCACGTTCTCAGTCGTGAGGAGCACGACATCATCTGGAACCGGCGGGTTCCCCTCCAGTTCTTCGCCATTGGGACGATAGGTGCGGCCCATCGACCAGATGAACTCCGCCACTGGCTGACCGGTCGTCGGGAAGGTCACGTTCTCCTCCCATTCCCAGCTGTTGCTGTATCCTCCCGTAGGCATGCCGATACTGTGACATGCGCCGTTGTCGATCAAGATCGAGGCGACCTGATCGACCTGGGAGCCCATCTGGCTGCCGAAGATCGCGACCAGCCGCCCCGTGAAGTGCTGCGGAGCGGGCTGCAGGATTCCGTCCGATTCGACGGGCAGGTGCCGCAGTTTGAAGGGCACTGGCGCGGTATACGCGTCGCCACGAGCCTGAGCCGCCCGGACGTCATTGAGCAACCAGTCGCGTAGACGCGGCGATGCTTCGCGGCTGGCGATAAACGGATCGATGACGTCGGAAATCCGCAGGTCACCGAACGTCGTCTTGAAAGGCTGGCCCACCAGCACCTGCAGCGCCAACACTCCATCGGAACCGCCCCGCGAGCGAGTGAAGTCGACGATGACGTCATGGTCCAACAGTTCGTTGCCGGACGAGTACGCGACCAGCTGAGCGAGGTCGTCAACGAGGTTGTCTTTCGTGAATCCCTTCCAATCAAAGGCTACGATGTTCCGGCCAGGCGCAGAACGATAGAGATCGAACGATGGAAGCGACAGCGACACTGTGAATCCGGGAAAGGTGCGGCTCGGGAGTGACGGCCAGCTGACGTCGTCCGCCTTGAGTCCTGGCTGCCGGATCTCGTACTCGCCGCGCTCGGGGTTCCTTAATCGGTAGGTCGTCTCACCTCGATTTAGCGCCGTCGGCCACCACGCGGGCTGTGATCCCAATGCGCGGGCGAGCGCCCATGCGCGCCCGTAGAGAGTCGAATACAACAGGTATGGTCCGACGATTCGGTCGAATTCAACCAAGGTTTGTCCATTGATCGCAACAATCACGTCCCCGACCTGCGGCGCACCGTCGATTCTCTGCACCTCATGGGCCACACGTTGCACACAGAACACGCGCGCGTCGAGTTGCTCGAAATCCGGTGCGAACTCGATGCCGGAAGAGTACTCCGTTGCATCCACCGCAAGTCCTTCCGGGATGGGCGTGACATCCATGTGAGCGTCGCACCTCAGTCCGCTCAGCCGGGCCACGGCCCGGAAAAGCTCGAGATCGCTGTCAGCACTGCGGAATTCGTCCCTCAATGGCGCGGCGTCCCGCTCAAAGTCCAGCTGCAGTACGGCCGTCTTCCGGTCCGAAAAGGCGTGACGTCGGAGCGTGGTCGCGACCAATTCGTCGAACAGCGCGAGCCGGTCCTGTGCGGTATGGCGTGTGACAGGAGACGGCAGCGCCCCAGTCGGTGCCGTCTGGGTTGAGGCGTCTTGGAAGAGAGTGTTCTGAGGGCGTGCAATCGGAGTCTTTGCAGACTCGGATTCATTGGATTGCGAGCAGCCCGGCAGGCAGAGAGCGGTCGCAATCAGAAGCCAGCGCCAGCTCTGCAGTCTCGAAATAACACGCATGGCGAATGCAGTATCCCAGTTGCGCACATGAAATGCACGATAAGTCGCGCGCGCGATTCAGGTCAATCGCGCGTTCCCCGCGGGCTGAAGCCGATCCGTTCATCCGGTCTCTGCAGCAGGAGTGCACGGACCACATCATCGGCTGCGACGAGCGGCACTTCGACTGCCTGGTGCGGGAGCACGTCGAGCACTACCTCACCGAGCGTCCGCACCAGAGGCTGGGGAATGTGCCAGTGATCGCGCCGATCAGGTCTGCCAATGGCCCGCCAGATGGCGAAATCGTGTGCCGGACGTGAAATCCAGCGAATTGCTGAGATTCTAACGGCAGCCGACACAGCGGGCCCCTTCTGGGGCTGCCCGGATGCAGTCTCGGTGTGACAATGATGGCACGCGAGCCACTATCGCTGGCTCATGCGCGTAAAGTTGGTGTCGATCGTAGATACAAAACCCAGCTCGATCCGAACGGTTCGCGCACGTGCTCCCGAGGCCCTCAGCGTGGTCCGAATCCGGTTCTACGGCGCCTTGCGGAAGTCGAGCCCTTTGTCATCCGGGCCGCCGCCGAGGCTCTGGAAGTGGAATCCTCCGTCCTTCGGCGGCGTGATCGTCGCCAGCATCACGCCACCGACATCGGGTTGCAACACGAGGTCGGCCCCATCCAGCACATAAATCCCTTCGACAACGCTCTGCTTCCCCCCGACGGAAAAGGTCCAGGTGAAGTTGCCATCCGCCGTCAGCTTCAACTCGAACTTCGCGATGTCGGCGCCTGATGCGGTCCATGTGCCGGCAAGGTCCGCTGCCGGAATCCGGGGGGTCTCACGATCGACGGTCGGCACGGGCGGAGGCGCCGGAGTCGTGCCGGGCAGGCCATCCGGTCCGGCGACCATCTGCAGCATCTGTGTTGCGACCTCGTCCCTTGGATTCGCAGCGACGACTTTCTGCAACTGCTGGGCGGCAGCCGCCGTGTGGCCACACGTGATGTAGTGATACGCCAGCACGAACCGCGCGTCGCTGGCCTGCGGATGCTGCTTCGTATAATCCTCGAGCTTGCGCAACTGCTCGGTGTACGTCTCCATGTTGGAATACAATCCGCTGAGCGTCGTCCAGTCCCAGCCGGGACCGACGGCCAGCACCGCATTGAGCCCCGCCGCCGCATCGCGGTATTGACCGGTGGCGAACATGATCAGCGCGCGGAATTCGTGCAGCGTCGCATCGTCGGGGCGATATGACAGCGCGGCGTTCACGCCCTTGAGGGCGGCGTCATAATTGCCGGCAATGAATGCGGTGCGCCCCTCCTCAAAGGCGGCCATTCCCGGATCGGCACTCGGTTCCGTTGCCGGGGCCGTCGTTGCCGGTGGCGCCGCGGTCGGCGCTGTTGCCGCCGGTTGCGCGTACTCCGCCTGCTCATAGACCGTCAGCGGCTGCGAATAGTCGATCACAACTGAATCGCTGACAGGATAGGACTGGTAGTAATACGGGTTGTAGTAGTTGCTGTAGCCGAACCAGTAGTTGAGCCGATTCAGTCCCCACGCCGTGAGTCCAAACCCGAAGGCCACGGGATGCTGATCCCACATGTGGTGCCACCAGTTGTCCCAGTGTCCACCCCAGCAGCCGTGATTCCAGTAGGCGTGATCGTTCCAGCGGTTTCCAGCCCAGTCCTGCCAGTCCTCGCGAATGTCGTTGCGGTTGTCCCAGCGGTCGTTCCGCCAATCCTGCCAGTTGTCGCGATTCTGGTCCATGCGGTTCTGCAGGTCGTTGCGACGGTCGCCGCGGTGATCGCGGCGGTCGTTCACCCAGTCCTGCCGGTTGTTGAACCGACCGGGATCATCCCAGCTCGGGCGGTTGCCGGGACGGTCGCCCCCGGGTCGGTTTCCCTGGCCGGGCAACTGCGAGGGTCGATGGGCGCCTCCGGGAAGTCCACCTTGACCAGGCAATGTGCCTGGCCGGTTCGCAACGCCGGGCCGATCGCTGATTCCTGGCCGATTGCCGATATTCGGCCGAGTCCCCTGACTCGGTAATTGCGACGGGCGATTGCCGGCGCCGGGACGATTTCCACCACCGGGAGTTTGAGCAATCCCCGGACGATTCGACGGCAACGTCGACGGACGACCGGCACCACCGCTCGGAAACTGCACATTTCCGGGCCGGCTGCCGCCGCCGGCGACGTTCCCGCCACCGGGACGACTGTCGCCCGGTCGCGGTTGCGAGGGACGCGTCGCCGGTCGCGCTGCTTGCGAGGGCGAACCCAGATTGGGCCGCTGTCCTCCGCGGTTGCCACTGAAAGAAGGCGAACGATTCACGCCTCCACTGGGCCGCCCGCCCCCGTGCGAGGGACGTGCACCGCCTCCGCCCCCGCGCATTCCGCCGCCTCCACGTCCGCCCCCTCCGCCGCGTCCGCCACGTCCCTCCACATCGAGATTGCAGAACAAGATCACGCACAGCAGTGTCAATGCCGCGCAGGTACTTCGGCCGAATGACGACATGGAACTCACTCCTGCATTGTGGCAATCCGGTAGAGACTGAGCGCTATTCAGCGGTCGTCACTGCCGCTTCAGGCGGTCGTCGTGTCAACGTGATCTCCAGGTCCGGCAGCTTCTCGCCGTCGACGATGCGGTCGCGCGTGCCGACCACGATGTGATCGTGGTCGATCTGTGTGTACGTGCGAGTCGCGGTCGAACTTTGTCCATCGGCACTGACGCCGGTCGCCCGCGCCTGCCAGGCACCATCGACAAACTGCCAGAGTCCTTCGCCAAAGCCGCCATTCGAATCGAAAACCCAGGAGCGAATCGTCTTCGCCTGCGGGTCCCAGCCGATCCGCTGCGAGCCCTTCATTGTGATCTCGCCGTCCTCGATCACCTGAAACTCACTAAGCAGGTACGACTTGTTGTCATCCCAGCGTGCCGTGTACTCGACGACGGAGTCGTTGCCCTCGTCGATCCACTCACCAATCAGAAATTCCAATTCGCGCAACCGGTCGTAGTTGGAGATCACCTCCCGAGCCACCGATCGAGACGAAATGATCCGCCACGCACCGTCCTTCTTCAGGTGCACCGCCAGATAATGGCTGCGAGCGGTGAGCGTTTCGCCGTCCGGAAAGATCTCCACGGCCCCTTCCTCGACAGCGACATCGGGCGTCAGGAACTTCAGTGAACCGACATCCAGACTGATCGAGGTCTTCGGCGACTCTGCAAATTCTTCGGCATAGGCCTGCTCGATCGCCTGGCGTCCTTCGATGACCTCGCCGTCTTCGTCTTCCATGCGGGCCTGTGGACCGAAAAGTCCGGCAAGGGCCTTCGCGTTGTGGGCGTTGTAGGCTTCGACGAATTGGATGGCCGCCTGGCGGACGGATTCTTCTTCAGCGCCCGAATTGGCCGCAGGCGCGTTCTGCGCAAATCCAGCGCGGACAGCGCACAGGGTCAGGAAGCAGAGAGAGACAGACACGCGCAGGAGCAGGCGTGACATGGCGACACCCTGAAATGAGTCGAGCAGAGGATAGTGAGACGTGGCCCAACGATGATGATCGTTTCGCGAGCGTAATGAGTCAATTCAGTGGCACGGCCGCTCTACGTGATGTGGAGTTCGCGGCCGAAGTGTGACCCGCATTTCGCGACGCCTGAAACAGTGAGCCACCCTAGACGTTGTCTCCTTCGGTCGATTTCGTCCGGCCCGTCGAAGTCTTCATCGCGCTTGCCCCACTTCCAGCCGCTGATGGCCGGCACGTCGTCCCCGTGTTTCTGAATGTACTGCTTGTGATCGCTCAGCTTCTCATGGATTGCCTGCTTGAAGTACGCCGCCCGCGACCCCAGTTGCGGCAAACGGTCGATCACGTCCTCCACCAGATGGAACCGGTCGAGGTCGTTGAGCACCACCATGTCGAACGGCGTGGTCGTCGTCCCTTCCTCCTTGTAGCCGCGGACATGCAGGTTCTTGTGATTCGTCCGCCGGTACGTCAGCCGATGGATCAGCCACGGGTAACCGTGGAACGCGAAAATCACGGGCTTGTCTGTGGTAAAGAGCGCATCGAAATCGCGGTCCGAAAGTCCGTGCGGGTGCTCCCCCGGCGGCTGCAGCTTCATCAAATTCACGACGTTCACGACCCGGACCTTCAGTTCCGGCAGGTGCTGGCGCAGCAACTCGACCGCCGCCAGCGTCTCCAGCGTCGGCACGTCGCCGCAGCACCCCAGCACCACGTCCGGCTCACAGCCCTGGTCGTTGCTGGCGAATTCCCAGATGCCGATGCCGGCCGTGCAATGCTTGATCGCCTGGTCCATCGTCAGCCACTGCGGCGCCGGCTGCTTGCCGGCGACGATCACATTGACGTAGTCGCGGCTCCGCAGACAGTGGTCCGTCACGGACAGCAGGCAGTTGGCGTCCGGCGGCAGATATACGCGGATCACTTCGGCCTTTTTGTTCACCACGTGATCGATGAACCCCGGGTCCTGGTGGCTGAACCCGTTGTGGTCCTGCCGCCACACGTGCGAACTGAGAAAGTAGTTGAATGACGCGATCGATCGCCGCCACGGGATGTGGTTGCACACCTTCAGCCACTTGGCGTGCTGGTTGAACATCGAGTCGATGATGTGAATGAACGCCTCGTAGCACGAAAAGAACCCGTGGCGGCCGGTGAGCAGGTAGCCTTCGAGCCAGCCCTGGCACTGGTGCTCGCTCAGCACCTCCATCACCCGTCCGTCCGGCGACAGGTGGTCGTCCTCCTCGTAGATCTCCGCCATGTAGCAGCGGTTGGTGACTTCCAGCACGTCCTGCCAGCGGTTCGAGTTGTTCTCGTCCGGGCTGAACAGCCGGAAGTTCCGGCTGTCCATGTTGAGCTTCATCACGTCCCGCAGGTATTTCCCCATTACGCGAGCGGACTCGGCCGTCGTCGCTCCGGGGCTGGGAACATCCACCGCGTAGCTGCGGAAGTCGGGGAGCTTGAGGTCCCGCAGCAACAAGCCGCCGTTGGCGTGCGGGTTGTCGCTCATCCGCCGATTCCCTTTCGGCGCCAGCTCCGCCAGCTCCGGGATGAGCCGGCCGCTGGCGTCGAACAACTCCTCGGGCCGGTAGCCCTTCATCCATCTTTCGAGGATGCGGATGTGCTCTTCCTTGTGCATCTCCCCCATGGGGACCTGGTGGCTCCGCCAGTAGTCCTCGCACTTCTTGCCGTCGATCTCGGCTGGGCACGTCCACCCCTTCGGCGTGCGGAACACGATCATTGGCCAGGCGGGTCGCGCGACCTTGCCCTTGTCCCGAGCATCCGACCAGATGCGACGAATCTCGGCGGTCGCCGCATCCAGTGCCCCCGCCAACTGCTGATGCACGTCTTCCGGGTCATGCCCCTCGACGAAGTACGGTCTGTATCCCATCCCTTCGAAGAACTTCTGCAGTTCTTCCCTGGGAATCCGCGCGAGGAAACACGGATTGGCGATCTTGTAGCCGTTGAGGTGCAGGATCGGCAGCACCGCCCCGTCCCGCGCAGGATTGAGGAACTTGTTCCCGTGCCAGCCGGTTGCCAGCGGACCCGTCTCGGCTTCGCCATCGCCGACTACGCACGCCACGATCAGGTCCGGGTTATCGAACGTCGCGCCATATGCGTGAGACAGTGCGTAACCCAGCTCTCCCCCTTCATGGATCGATCCCGGAGTTTCCGGTGCGACGTGGCTCGGGATTCCACCGGGGAAGCTGAACTGCTTGAACAGCTTCTGCATCCCTTCGGCGTCCTGGCTGATGTTCGGGTAATACTCGCTGTACGTCCCTTCCAGGTACGCGTGGGCGACGAGCGACGGCCCGCCGTGACCAGGGCCGATGATATAGATCACATTCAAGTCATCGCGTTTGATCACCCGGTTGAGGTGCACGCAGAGCATGTTGAGACCGGGAGACGTTCCCCAGTGCCCCAGCAACCGCGGCTTGATGTGCTCGCGCTTGAGCGGCTTGCGCAGCAGCGGATTGTCGAGCAGATAGATCTGTCCGACCGACAGGTAGTTCAGCGCCCGCCAGTAAGCGTCGAGCTTTCCGAGTTCATCGGCTGTCAGCGGTCCGCGTGTCGGCGTGCGCGGCTGGTTCTGAGATTTCGCACGATTTTTTGTGGCAATAGTCATTGGTGTCCTTCCTCGGACAGCAGTTTCAAGACGTCGCGGGCAATCATCACTTCTTCGTCGGTCCGGATCACACGCACGACGACAGGTGCACCGGTCGCGGAAATCACGGCGCCATTGGCGCCGTTGCGGGCCTCATCCAGCGTGACTCCCAGAAACTCCAGCTCCGAGCAAATCCGGGACCGGATGACGGGGGAGTTCTGCCCAATGCCGGCGGAGAACACCAGCGTGTCCAGACCGCCGATGGCCGCCGCGCAGGCGGCGATCCATTTGCGCGCCTGGTAACAGAACACGTCCACTGCCTCTGCGGCGCGCGGATCGTCGCGCTCGCGCGCCAGCAGGTCGCGGACATCGGGACTCGTCTCGGATAATCCAAGCAACCCTGCTTCGTGATTGAGCAGATCATCCAGCTGGTCAACGGTCAGCTGTTCCTGCCGCAGCAGATGGATCAGGGCCCCCGGATCGACGTCCCCCGACCGCCGTCCCATGACGAGCCCGCTGGTCGGCGTAAAGCCCATCGTCGTTTCCCGGCACTTCCCGTCGCGCACCGCCGCCAGGCTGCAGCCGGCCCCCAGATGCGCAAAGACGATCCGACTCTGCGCCGCGGCCGGCCCCGCAATCCGCGCCAGTTCCTCCAGCAGATACGTGTACGACAGCCCGTGAAACCCGTACCGGCGAATGCCGGCCGCCGCGTAACGACGTGGCAGCGGCAACAGTTGTGCGACCCGTGGCAGGTCACGGTGGAACGCGGTGTCGAAGCAGGCGAACTGACACAGCCCCGGGCAGCTGCGCTGCACCCCCTCAATGATCGCAATCTCGCCGGGGAGATGCGCCGGATCGAGCGGACTGAGCCGCCGCAGTTCGGCAATCAGCGCCTCGTCGATCGGCGATGACTGCATGTAGCGTTCCCCGCCGTGAACGATCCGGTGGCCCACGGCGGCGATGTTGCTCAGCCCGATCCGGCCGTCGAGAAACTGCACCAACTGTGCGACGGCCGCGGCATGATCGGGTGCTGGACACGGCTGTTCGACGGTCGGCGATGCACCACCGTCGCCGGCGCGCAGCGTGCCGCCGGGCAGTCCGATTCGCTCGATCACCCCGGTCAGTCCGCGCTGCAACCGCTCATTTGCGGCGAACACCGCAAACTTGAGGCTCGACGACCCGCCGTTGACGGTCAGTAAGTGAACGGACATGCGCAGCGGCTGGCGCGTCGGCTGGCGACTCCGGCGTCCCCATCAGGGAACCCTGACCGCCTTCCCGACGCGTCCCAAGTAGTCCACAAAGATAAAGTCTTTGTCCGAAATCGAGCGGACTGAGAACGGGAACTGCTTGTTCACCCGATCCGGATGTGTCGAGGCTGTAATCGCAAACGTCAGCGTTCCGCGTTGGACCGACCAGCGCCCGCTGGAGACCGGCGTCCGCACAAACGCCTTCTGGAACAGCCGTATCTGCTGTACCTCGCGGACGGTCGAGAACGCACCATCTGGTGCGAACGTAACGTAGAGAGCGCCGATGTCGTCCACGTACCGCCACGAGCCCTTCAGCAGACGGGCGACTTCCTCGTCGGTCAACGGCTTGGCGACGACGTCATTCGCCGGCTTCGCCGCTTCCTGCTTTGGCGCCGGCGTGGCCGCCGGCTTCGCCGCAGTGCGCGGCTCCAGCACCATCAGCATCCGATGCGTTCCCTCCTTTGCCGAGAACTCGTCGGGGCGTGAACCCTCCGCCGGATCGACCAGGCACAGCACCAGTTTGCCGTCATCGAGGCGGTAAATGCCGACTGCGTCCGTCTTCTCTTTGCTCACCAGGTCGATCTGTCGGGGATACTGCGTGGCATCCACCGAGAACAACTTGACCTGCCGATCGCCGTCGGACATGAAGATCACCGCGTTCTCGGCGATCTCCAGCTTGCCGCCGGATGGCAGCCACTCCCGGATCGCCGCGCGCGGCACCACCTTGCCGTCCTCGACGAGTTCCACAACTTCCCAGTGCCCCTGCAACTCCGCGACCTGCGGGGCGGGGTCCGCGGCCGACACTGACCCGGCCAGCACACCGGCGACGATTCCGAATCCGACCTTCCATGTACGATTCACGCGAACTCCTTTCAGGACCGAGAGAGTGCCGGCCACGGTTCCGGTTGCCCCGGGAAACTTGAATCTGCGGGCGCCCGGCCTACTTGGCCGACTGTTTGGCCTCAAACTCACGACGAGTTTCTTCGCTGACGAAGTAGTATGTCTGGCCCCCCAATTCAAGCGTGCACTTGGCGGCAAACCGCGGCATCTCGACGCCCGCGACCGGATCGGTCACCACGATGTCCTTCTGGTAATACCGGTTCTGGTGGATCGCCAGGAACGTCTTCACGAATTCCACGATGCGGTCGTCGAACCACTGACAGACCTTGGCTTCGTCGATCTTGTCCAGCGGCAGCGACAGAGACGCGTGCTTCTCGAACTGCATCAGGATCGGCAACACGTCCAGGTCCTGATCGAAGACCAGGTTCTTTACATCGGCATCGTGGCTAACCCGGAACGTCAGCTCGATCCGGGCGACAGGAACATTGAATCGGAATGTCACCGCATGCTGGTGGTCCGTGACGGTGGGTGCGACGTGCACCTTGTCCTTGAATTTGTCGGCGAGCACCTGCAGCCGCGGCTTCAGCACTTCGACGAGCCGCTTGACCGCCGGCAGGTACTGCTGCTGGTACCGCTGCTCGCGGGCCGTGTATTCCTGCTCGGCAGTTTTCTGGAATGATGCGATCTGCTTCTGGACGTCCTGGAATTCGGAATCGATCCGATTCGCGAGCGCAACTGTGTCGGACATGGCCATACACCTCCCTTGTGGAAATGCGGATGTTGTGTGTGACGGAGAGCATCCGGCGTGCCGAACGACATTTTCGGTCTTCCGCACGCGATTCCCGAATTGATGCGTCTCCCCCGGGCGACCTGCAACACGCGAGAGTCGTTCACCGACATTCCGTGTCAACGGTCGAATGCAGCGACACACATTGATCCGGCTAGCACCAATGTGCGATGTGCTCGGTGCGCAATTCTGGCCCACATGCGCGACATAATGGGCCAATCCTGAACGTGCGAATGGATGCGAGTTGGTCGAACAGGATGGCATCAATACGCAAACGCGGTATCGAATCGACGGAAACGCCCAACGATTTATGCTGTTCAATCAAGGAATTCAACGCTGTTGATTCGCCCCAACCGCGGTGATCAGAACAGGCACGATTGCTATCCGCCTGTGACCGCAGTACGGCGACCGTGAACTGGCCGGCTTTTCGAGCCACACGCATCACCAGAACTCAGACGCAGCCCAAAAACGAACCCGCCACGGCCGATGCGGTCGAAGCGGGTTGGATCCAAATGTGGTTTGATCAACCGCACAGCGGCCCCCTGACCTCGTTTTCAGAAGCGGAACGGGACGCGAAGGTGCGCGAGAAGCCGAACATTGGATACCGATCGCTGGCGGTCAAAAACTCCGTCGCGAGTTCGATACGCGATTTGCAGGCAAGATTCTCACAGAAACCAGGGTCCTATTGAGTTCTGGCAATCATTGCTCGATTGCTTCGGCCGTCCCCCGCCACGACTTTGAACCGCCGTCAACAAGCGCCAGTTCAATGACAGTTCACAGTCGCAGATCGCTCCAGGATCGCGGGCAGCGCACTCTGTGCGGCGGACGCGCCGGCGGCGATGAGCCCTTCATATTCAGAGATGTCGAATCGCGAGAAGGAGGAGACATCCGGGCGAATCATCACGTCGATCCACTGCCCCTGCTGGGACGGCGCCGCCCGGCGCCGGACGTGCATCGAACGCAGAACAATCCGCATCGAGCCCAGCTTCGGGGCGACAACCTTGCAAGGGGAGGCCAGGTCGACGCCGATGACGAAATCCATCCCGGCGTTCGCCAGCAAGTTTCCGGGCATATTGTTGAGCACGCCCCCATCGATCAACGTCCGACCGTCGATTTCCACGGTCGGGGCCAGCCCCGGATAGGCCAGGCTGGCCATCACCGCCTGCAGGGCAGCGCCCGTCCGATGCACCACCGGTTCTCCGGCCACGAGATCGGTCGAGGTCACGGCCAACGGCACGCTCAGATCCTCCAACCGAGCCGTTTCCGGCACATGCCTGCTCACGCATTCCCGCAGACCACCGGATTTCAGCAGGCCGGCGAGATGCCAGGTCGCCGAACCGGGCAGCCAGCGTCGCTGCTTTCGCGGCAGCAGTTCGGTGCGGATGATTTCGGCCATCTGTCTCGGCGAGATGCCGGCACAATACATCAGTCCCATCAAGGCACCGGCGCTCGTCGCGGCGACCCGATCCACTTCGATGCCGGCGTCGGCGAAGACCTGCAGAACGCCGATATGGGCGATCCCACGCGCCAGACCACCACTGAGGACCAAACCGATCTTCGTCTTCCGGGGCTGTGGCGGCGGAGTGAGGATGCGGATGACCGGCTCAGACGAGATGGCTCGCATCTGGCGCTTGCGGCTTTGTGGCGTCAGCACCGTGTCGAGCATGAGATTCGCGGAACGGGACTCGGTTCGCGTGGTAGTCGGGCTGGTGATCATGGCTCAATCCTGCCGTCGTCAGATCTTGTGTTGGGGGAAGGACTTGAATCAATCCGTGATTCGCTTCTCTGACCAAGCACGATTCAAAGCGGCGGCTGCGGCCGGTTGTTACGCCCCAAGCCGGGAATGGGCAAAGTTTTGGAATCCCTCAAAAGAGCTGCCGGCAGAGCATGCCGGCGAAGAAGGAATTCTGGCCATAAAAAAGGGAGCGGGCACGTTTCCGCCGCTTTGAACCTCGCGGTTCTTGGCAGCGAAAACGTGCCCGACGTCACTCATTCACGCCGATTGATACCGATTTCCTCGGCGGAACGTCCCCAGATCGTTGAACCGCACCCCGTTTTCCCGCATCGCCGCGTGGGCGGCCGACGCAACCATCTGGCGGAGGTAGTACGGCTGATTGACTGCAAAATGGTGGATTGTGTGCGTGCTGCCGAAGTTGAAGGTGAACAACTGCAGCGGCCAGAAGATCCAGTGGTTCAGCACCTGGGTTTCTTCCATGGTGTCGTTCACGTCACCGAAGTAGTGCATGTTCGAGGACAGGATCTGCAGGCTGATCTGCCGGGCCAGGTTCGGCAGCACCCAGACCACGGCGGCGGTATTCAGGACAGCCAAAACCTGCTGAAACAGGGCCGATTCCACGTATCCGGCGCCCAGCCAGTGACCAAGGCCGTTCGCCGCGTTGCAGGCCAGCACCGAGTACCAGGTGATGTTGAACAGCGGGACCAGCGGGGCGACCGATTTCATGAAGCCTCGCAGCGTAAACCCAGGGATCTTGCGGAATTCCGGCAATCGGACCAGCAGGGCCGTCCCCGGATCGAGCAGGGTCAACAACCGCAGCCAGCCGAACGGGACGCCGTTGCCGATCAGTCGCTCTTCGAAGTCCTCTTCGTGCCCCGACGTGCGGTGGTGATTGAGGTGTGCGATCCGGCGATAGACGGGATTCATGCTGTTCCCCATCAGCGGCCAGATGGCCAGGAGCAGCACGTTCTGCAGGCCCGTGCGGCCTTTCAGGTACAGATTGTGGATGATGTCGTGCTCGATTTCGCGAAGAATCGAGATCGCCATGCCGTTGATCACGACGCACACCCAGCCGGGCACATAACCCAGGCAATACAGCGTCGAAATGCCCAAAATTGTGACATAGGCCACCGCCAGCGACGCCATACCCAGAGCGGTCTGATGCTTGAGCATCGGGAAGCGGTCGCGGACTCGCCGTTCCGCCTCGCGGATTGCCATTTTGATGGCACGCTCCTGCTCATGGTGGGTCGGAGGGTTAGGGCTGGATGCGTTCGTCGAAACGGCTGTGGAAAGTGTCGCGGACATGTGACGTCTCCTGTTGCAGGCCGTCGCGGATCGGTATTTCCGCTTGTGGTGACGGCCTGGGTTGCGAAGCTCCCCAAGGACACTTGCCTCAGGATGCTTGTTGAGCGGAGGACGCCCGCGTTTGTGACAGGAAATCCTGGCCAGAAAGCGCCAGGACCGAGTTTCCAACGTCCGGAGCCGCAGATTTCTGCATGTTCGCGCGGGATGTCGGCTGAGACGGGTCCGGGACGGTCGACGCTATTCGACCCCGATATGCGCCCCCTGTTCGGCAACGGAGCGCTTCATCAGCGGAACCAGCAGGATCAGAGACGCCGGAAGCACGGCGAACAGCCAGAACTCGTCAAAATAGGCGAACGCCAGCGCCTGTTGCCGACGCAAATTCGCCAACACCTGCAGGGTCATCTGCTCCGAGAGGACCGAATCGCCCGTCAATGAGGTCAGTATCCTCTCCCCCTGTGTCATGAACGCTTGAACCACGCTGTTCAGGGGGTCGAGGGATTCCCCCAACCGCGCGGTGTGGAACTGCTCGCGTCGGATCACGACCGTTTGCGCGAGCGACGTCCCGACGCTGCCCCCCTCATTGCGCAGCAGTGCGAACAGCCCGACTGCTGCGCCGCGCAGATGTGCAGGAGTATCGAGGAATGCCGCCACATTGATGGGAGCGAAGATCATCGACAGGCCCATGATCAGAACGATGCGGGGGCCGAGCACCTCCCAGGGGCCTATGGAGAGCGTCATGCGGGACATCCAGAAATTGCCGGCCGCCATGACGGCCAGTCCGCCGGCGATGAGCCAGCGCGCGTCCGTGCCCCGCCCGATCAGCGAGCTGACGACGACCAGCACGAGGACCGAAAACAGCCCGGCCGGTGACATCACGAGCCCGGAGACGTACGCGTCGTAACCGAACAGCGACTGCAGCAGCGCCGGCAGAGACGTGCTGGCGCCAAACAGAATCCCGTAGGCGCAGAACAGAATCACGCAACAGGCGGCAAAATGGCGGCTCGCCAGCGGGCGAAAATTGACGACCGGATTCGGCACCCGCAATTCATGGATGATCAGCAGGATCAGCGACACTGCGAACAGTCCTACGAGAGACTGCACGCGCCAGAACGGATCGCCGAGCCAGTCCCATTCGCGTCCCTTGCTCAGCAGGACCTCCCACGTGGACATCGCGATGATCAGCAGGCCGAGTCCCACAGTGTCAAAGTTTAACGGGCGGCTGCGCAACGTGCGTGTTTCCTCCCGCAGGTACGGCGGGTCTTCGACGACCAGCGAGCAGGCGACAAACGCCAGGGCGCCGATCGGAATATTGATGTAAAAGATCCAGCGCCACTCAAAGTTGACCGTCAGGTAGCCTCCCAGCGTCGGACCGATGATCGGTGCCAGGAGCGCCGCAACGGCGAACATCGTCATCGCGGTTCCCTGTTTCTCGCGGGGAAACGAATCGAGCAGAATGGCCTGGCTGGAGGGTTGCAACCCGCCCCCCGCCAGGCCCTGCAGGACGCGAAACAGGATCAGTTGGTCCAGACTCGTGGCGATGCCGCAGAGGCCCGACGAGATCGTGAACACCACGAGCGACAACAGAAAATAGTTCCGGCGACCGAGGTGGGCCGACAACCATCCCGAAATCGGCAGTACCACCGCGTTCGCGGCCAGATAACTGGTGATGATCCATTCACTGTCGGTCGTCGCTGCCGAAAGACTCCCGGCGATATACCGCAAGGCGACGTTCGCAATCGTCGAGTCCAGGACCTCCATGAAGGTCGGCACGACAACAGCAATTGCGATCACCCAGGGGCTGAACCGCGGCGGTGTCGGCGATAGGTCAGCTGGCGGACTCGACACGCATCGTCCTACTGGGAGCCATGCTCGGCGCCGGGCAGAAGCGGCTTTGTCTTCGCGGCGCCGGCCGCGAGCACGTATTCCTGCAGAAACTGGCCCTTGCCCGGATCGTCGCCGATGAGCGGCTCGTGAATGTAGACCCGCGGTTCGCACGACAATCCGATAAACAAGGGCGCCTGCCCCGGATCGTAGTCGTTGAACTCAATCCGCACGGGCAGCCGCTGCACAACTTTGACGAAGTTCCCGGTCGCGTTCTGCGGTGGCAGCAGCGACAGAGTTGAGCCCGTCCCCATCGTAAACCCGGTGATCCGCCCCTCGAATTCCCGTTCGGCGCCGTACATGTCCACCACGCAGCGCACCCGCTGGCCGATCCGCAGGTCCGCCAGTTGCGTTTCCTTGAAATTGGCATCGATCCACAGGTCCGTCAGCGAACGCACCACCATCAACGACTGTCCAGGCTGAACAATGTTGCCCGGGTTGACGTTCCGGCGCGTCACGACGCCGTCAATTTCGCTGAGGACCTGGCAGTCGCCCAGGTCCAGCTGCGACTGGTCCAGCTCTTTTCTGGCCCGCAGCAGTCGCGCCTCCGCTTGTTGCACGCCGGGAGACTCGGTCATGATCCTCCCGTAGATGCGATCAAGGTTCCCCTCCGGGTCTTGCCGAAAGAACTCGTTGAACGCTTCCTTCGGCGTCGAGTCCCAGGTTGAAGGGGTGAAGCCAACCACGACGGCGCTCTGGTAGAGCAGACCGAGCGCCTCGCGCACGGTCGAGTGCGTCTGATCGAGATCGGCGGGGACATCGGCAGGATTATCCCTGTTGATCGCCAACCCCAGGCCGGCGCGAGTCTGCTGGACAATCTGGTCAGCGCCGTTCACGCGATTGCGTGCGACTTCGAGCGCGGCCGATGACCGATCCAGTTGCTGCTGCGAGAGCGCCTTTTTCTCGAACAACTCCTGATTGCGCGTATCCTCCTGCTGCGCCAGTTCCAGATTGGCCTGCTCCAATTTCCATTGCGCCACGTTGGCTTTGAGCAATTCGATGCGGTGCCGGACCTCCTCCATGGCGTGTTCCAGACGGAAGCGGTTGCTCCGCACCTGCGCGATCAGTCCCCGCACCTGGGCCTGGGCGGCTGCGACATCCCGCTCAGCCGCCTCGACGGCGGCTTGCTTGATGGCCACCTGCGCCTGATAGGGCGCATCGTCGATCTGGACGAGCACGTCACCGCGACGGACGCGCATGTTGTCTTCGACGTGTACTCGACTGACCCTCCCCCCCACTCGCGGCGCCACCCAGGTCGCATGGCCGTTGACGTATGCGTCGTCCGTGGACACCGTGTTGAGCGCGAGCTGAACCTTCGGAATGAGCCAATAGGCGCCGACCGCCAGTACAACGGCCAGAATCACCAACAGCGTCGCTTTGCTTTGGCGACCGAGCGATCGGTGCTGGTCAGGAATCGAGGGCGCGGAGTGCTCTGTTGTCACTCGTGGTGGAGCAGACGTGACAGACTGCGATGCATCCTGACGCACATCCGGAACGGACGGGGCGGAGTCCGCCGCAACCGCCTGACTCCCGGCGTGCGCCTTCCCTGGAGTGCCGGAAGGTGAGGTTGGAACATCGCGATGGCTCGCCATTGCCGACTCATCCGCTTGAAATTCGTGGCCGCCATGCACTCGCTGACTGGATCGCTTTGAAACTCTAACCGGGCGGCTGTTCGGCGTCGACAGCGGCCGGTTCCCTGCAAAGAGCCGGGGATGCACGGCGAGAGTTCCACCTCACGCGCCGCACCAGCGATCACTTGCGGCGATATTGTCGATCGAGTGCATCGTCAGCGGCCGTCGCGTTGCCCCGGCGATCCGGCGCGTTCTTGCGTGGGCGCATCGAAAATCGTGAAACAACGGGCATCTTTCGACGCTTACCTCACAAGAAGTGCAGAGGCGCGTTTACCTCGGAGAATGCTGCGACAAGTACCACATACCGGAAATTAAGGATGACTACGATGACTCACACCAACGTCGTTCCCGCCTGGAAGGACAAAGCCGACCACCCCAGTCGCAGCGCAGCCGAGTGTGCCGTCCTGCCCGCATCTCGTTCCGGGCTGACAGAGTCGAACGCCGCCGACCTGCAGGAAGCCATTCGAGGAGTGGGGGCCGTGAACGCTGAACCGACGCCCCCAGCTATTAGAGCGCGCCGACACGTTTGCATGGGACTGTGCGCCCGCTGCCCGCACGCGATCGCCGCGCGTGCCGCATCTTCGTCCGTCGCATCAGAACGAACCGGCTGCGCGACGCTCTAGAGGCCAAACGCGCGCCCATTCCGGGATTGTCACGTCGATCGAAACTAAGCACCGATCACGTGCCTGTCGTGGCGGGGCAGCTCATCATGACGAGAATCAGGCGGCCTTGTGCAGCATCTCAACAAACATGCGATCTGTTCGCTCGTCGCTGCGGAGTCCTCGACGAAACGGACGAAGCCGCCGTTCAGGCCACCATTTGCCCCGAACTGGAACAATGGGACTTGAACACAACACCGCGCACTGTGCCCTGCAATTGGCTTGGTTCGTTCTGACTGACCTCGCTGCGATCGCTTGTTGAACCGAGTGTACGCCTTCGCGTAGAGTGGCCAATGGCTTCAGGAAGTACGCCTGGACCGAACCATCATCGAGCACGTCGAGTTGGCCCGTTGCACGTGAATCCCAGGCTCCCTGAATCACGTGCGGAAATTGCCGACGTGCCGCAGAGGGGTGAGTGTACCCGGACGTCGAGTCGCGTCTTCACCTAAACAGGTGACGCGGCATTTGAAAAAAATGAAAATTTGCAGTCGGAGGGCCAATGCACCGAATGGTTCTTCTGCCGGCGGATGAAGAAGACGCGGCGGTGGCTGTCAGGCTTCGGGACGGGAGCTACACCGTAGGGCGCGGTGTGTGGTGCGACATTGTGATCAACGACAGCTCAGTTTCTCGGGAGCATGCGCGCCTCGTGTTGAACGGCGCCGTGCTAACGATCACCGATTTGCGCAGCCAGAATGGCACGTTTGTCGGCAACGAGCGAATTCATTCCTCGCAAGTTCGGCTGGGGCAGGTGATCCGCTTTGGAGCGGCTCCGTTCCGGCTCGCATTGGAGAGCAGCGAATCGCTCGAGTCGAGATGCGATGACGACGACGAAACAACGAAACGCTCGAACCCGGATACTTCCTGCAACGGCGTTCAACTCACCGCATCGCAGAAACGGGTTTTTGATCTGCTGCTCAAAGGCGTTTCCGAAACAGAGATTGCCAACCGGCTTGACCTGAGCGTCAACACTGTGCACACCCATGTAAGCGCGATTTACTCCAGGTTCGGCGTACACAGTCGGGCCGAGCTATTGGCGCGATGCCTGCGGGCAAACGGCAGCCCATGAGAGGAGCGAACCGTTCCGTCGACGTCGATGCTCAGCGTCAGCGGCGAGCGCTGAATTTCAGCCGCCAGATCGGTCAATCCAAAGAAGATGGAGCAGCGTCTCGAACGGCGGTAACATGTCGTCGACTGCGCTCAGAACTTTCTGAAGGTTTGTTGAAATGTCTCAGTACAGGACCACGGCAAAGCTGGTGGCGCTGATCATCGCCGTTACGTCGGGCAAAGTGTTTGCCCAAAACATCGTCGTAAACTCAAGTTTTGAGTTTCCCGCCCTGCCAGCTTCACCCGCTAACAATCCGCCACAATGGACTTCGAATTCCAGCAACGCTTCGACAAGCGCCGACTGGTGGGTGTTTCAGAGCATCCCAGGCTGGGTGTCTGATGCCGGTGCCGGAATCGAAGTCCAGCGAGGCAATGTGGGTGGCTCCGGACCACACAGCGGAGCGCAAAAGGTGGAGCTTGACTCAGATCCAACTCGGGGTGGTCTGACCGGCAGGTCCACGAATAGCTCGGTGTACCAGGATTTGCCCACACATCCGCATTGCGTATATGAGTTGCGTTTCTGGTACAGGCCGCGGACCACAACACCGGGAGACAACACGATCGAGGTGCATTGGGATGGCGTCCTGGTCGCAACGGCAGATGCCAGCGACCCGGCCGGAGGCTGGCGTGAGATTGTCGTCTCGGAACTACCAGCGGCTTTCCCGTGGACAGAGCTCAGGTTCACGGCGACAGGGACTGTGAACCAATTCGGGGGACAAATTGACGACGTATCGGTCGTTCCTCTCGACGATACGCCGCCGGTGCTGGCCTGTACGACCGATGTGATGACTCTCTGGCCCCCCAATCACACGCTGCGGAAGGTGGGAGTATGTATTGCTGTCTCGGACAACTGCACCGAGCCGGAAGATCTGCTGCTCAACTGCACCGTTTCCAGTAACGAACCAGATGACGCCACCGGCGACGGCAAGACGGCTGGCGACGTTGACGGCGCCGACGGCTTCACCAAGCCGGTCAACATTTCTGGTGACCTCGCATACGATGCCGATCTCGGATGTTACGTCGGCTTCATCTTGCTCCGCGCCGAACGCGATGGAGCCAAATCCGGGCGCATTTACTCGATTGTGTGCGACGTCCTCGACAGCGCGGGCAATGAGGCCACCGCCGGTTGTACGGTTGTCGTCCCGCACGACAAGCGGAATTAGAGCCAGCGGCTCTTTGGTTTAGCACCCGCGGCCCTGAATTCGTCGCTATTTTGGGCCTTCCGGACGCTAGACCACCTTGAACTCCGCTCTAGTACCGAGTTATCAGATGATATTTGCTGACCGACCGGCCGCGATCCGCGGGATTCGGGCCAGTTTTTGTGCGCCCGGCGGGCCTGGGCAGCAGTCAGCAGCGGTTCTTCGGTGACGGTTCGGCGGACGCGAGATCTTCGTCATGCCCCACACGCGGGGCGGCGATGCGGATCACGCATTTTCGAACCGGATTTGCGGGCAGGTCACGCTCGTGGCGACCACGCATTGATTGCGGCAGATAACGGGTCGAAGGCGTCGAGTACAGAATCAACGTGGCGCGATCTGTCCTCGACATCGGTGGCTTCCGCCAGCTTCACATGCCCGGGTCTCCAATCGGTTTTCACCGTCAGCGGGTGTGCAATCTTATAAGTGTACTCGTCGGTTCTCAGATACATGGCTCCCTCGGCAAATGCCGGCGTGTATTTGGAGACTTCGTTTGTCCCGACGACAGAGAACGTTTTGCGTGGATTGATCCATGTCGTGGTGCCGGCTTCGCTCAGCAAGAGCACATGCCCGTTGGCGAATACGGGAGATGCCGAGTAGTTCCCGCCAAGCCGTTCGACCCAGTGCGTTTCGCCGCTCCGCCGTCCACGCGTCACGATGCCGTCGTCGGACACGAAGTACAGTTCATCGCCGACCAGCAAGGGGGACGGTGTGCTCGGAGCGCCTCGCTTGATCCGCCACGCAATGTGCGAGTCGGTCCTCACCCTGACCTCCGAGTCGGGCGGCAATCAGCTCGGGATGGTCATAGTCGTGATTGTAAATGACCAATCCATGCCCGACGGCGGGCTGCGGAACGACGGACCAGCCCGGCGCCACGATCCGCCACAGCTCGCGGCCATCCGCAGGATCGTACGCTGCAAACAGACCCGGGCCCGGGGCGAGAACCTGCGACCGACCGTCGATCACGGCGACGGCGGGCGTGACGAAGGAGTGGCTGATGCGCGGTTGCACCGATCGCTCGGTCTTCCAAACAACGAGACCGCTTTCCGAATCGATCGCCGCTACGAAGGGCTGGCTGCTGCCGTCGCACACAACGATCAGACGGCCGTCGCATAGCACCGGCGACCCGCCGCTGCCATGGACCGGGGGATATACCAGTTCCGTACAGAGCCACTGCGTGGCGCCGTCAGCCGCATTGAGGCGTGCCGAGCCAAGCGTACCGAAATGGACGAACACCGCACCGTCGCGCACTATGGGCGTCGGACTGGCGTGGCTATTTTCAGTGAATCGTCGGCGCGCTTCTCGACAGCCCGCACCTCCTGATCCCAGAGGAGACTGCCGGTGGCGGCATCCAGAGCCAGCGCCCGGAGCGACAGCCCGTCGCCGTCTGGTACGGCCGTCGTCAGGTACACGGCGCCGCCGACAATCACCGGCGATGACCAGCCCAGTCCGGGAGTCTTCACGCGCTGCGACGTTCTGCGTGTCCGACCACTCCATGGGGCTCGCCGGTCCTGCGGCATGGGCGTCCGAGCCGGGACGGAACTGCGGCCAATCCGACGAGGCGAAGACAACGACTGCCACGAAATGCAGCAACATCCGTACGATCCAGCAGAACTTCGAAGGAATTCAGCCTGTCAGGTCGGAGCAGTAAACTCGCATCAACACGGCGACAGGCCACACCGGCCAGCAATTTACTGACGTGAACCGGACGAGGGAACCGAACCGCGCATCCGCCTGCAGGTTGCAGGAACTTGCGGCGGGACGGATCCTCGAACAACCCGTTACTGGCGAATGGACGCCGGCGATCTCAATCCTGCTGGAAGACGGTCCGTTGCTGGCGATCAACAAGCCGCCGGGGATCATTACGCAGGGCGCGCCCGCGCGTGTGGAAGGGCTCGTCGAGCTCGCCAGGCGGTATCTGAAAGAAGTACCACAAACCGGGTAACGTCTATCTCGGGATTCCGCATCGGCTCGATCGACCGGTGTCGGGCGTGGTCGTCTTTTCGCGGAATTCCAAGTGCGCGGCACGGCTCGCGGAGCAGTTCGCGCAGCGTCAGGTCCGCGGGTGTGATGGGCGTGTCTGGAGCGGCCGCCGGTTGTCGTCGGGAACACTCGTCGACTGGATTTATCGGATTCGGACCAGCCGCGCGTCGAGATCGCCAGCGGAGACGCCAGGCGCGTCGTCGCAGGTTGAGTTACCGCGTGCTCGCAACGCGTCGCGGTCGGGCAACGGTCGAGTCGAGTTGCAGACCGGACGGATGCATCAGATTCGCATCCAGTTTGCGAGCCGAGGAGCGCTGATCGTGGGGACGTCCAGTACGGCGCGCGAACGACGTTTGCCGGCGCGTCCTCGAGCGAGCGTGACGGCGCGATCGCCCTCCACGCGCGCAGCCTCGCTGTTGCACCCCGTTCGCTACGAGCCGGTGACAATCACCGCCGCAGCTCCGCAGCAGCACGAGCTGGGTTTTGATCTCACGACTGCTGGGCGTCCGGAATGTTGAGCCGGCAATAGTACAGCATCCACAGCTCGGATTTCGGGTGCCACTGGCTCCGCCAGTCGACGCAAGTTGATCGCCAACTACAGTGCACTGGCGGAGCCAGTGGCACCCAACCCGAATTCGTTGCCGAGACAACGCACCGGTGTCAGCCGCGTTCGTAGAGCGGCGTGAAAATGAGGTCTTCGGCGCGCGATAGCGAGCGCGCGGCCGGATCGTTTCGCCGTCGCGGGCCTGCTCAATGGCGTGAGCGGCACCAGCCGGCCGCGCTTTCCAGGCGCACGAATACCGGCAGGTGCAGGTCGGCCGGAATTTGCAGATAGTGCAGCAGCCGCGGCGGCCTTCGAGTCCATGTTGGGGGGAGCTTGCGGGCTTCCCAGACGGCGCGTTCGACGGCGTCGGCAGCGTCTTCCAGCGTCTGGTCGTGCCGGGCATGGGCGAGCTCGCAGCAGAAGCGTTCGAGGATCGCGGCCCGCGGGTCGCAATCGCGCTGTAGACCGGGTGGCCGAAGCCGGGCAGCAGGACGTCGGCCGGCAGTTGGCGATGTGCTGCTGCGGCATCCTCGGGATCGCCGGCCCGTTGGAGCAGGTCAAGAGCCCGTGCGGATTGCCGCCGCTGGCGGTCCCCATGACGGTGCTGAGTCCGGCGGGAGTGCCGAATACAAGTTGGCCTGCGCGGCTTGGCGACGCGCGCCATAGGCCGCGGCATTGAACTCCTGTTCGGCCGAGACGACCAGCGCTTCGGCTTGCCCGTTCCTCGAGCAGCGTCGGCGAGCGGCCGCGCGGCGCATCAGCAGCAGGTTGGCCGCAAAGCCATAATCGGGATCGATCGACGGCGGCGATTCCCGCGGCGCTGGCGATGCCAGGCGGCAATCAGCAGCGGGATCCGGGCGACGAGGCGCACCGCCTGGGCCTCGGCGGCGAGCTGGAAATCGTCGTCGGGCTGGGGGTCGAAGTGCGACAGCAGGCTGATGCCGGTGCGGACGGCTTCGAGCGGCTGGCTGTGCAACGGGAGCTGCTCGAACAGCCATTGGATCTGCTGCGGGAGATCGGCCTCTTCCGTGAGAATGGTACGGAAGTCGGCCAACTGCTCCTGAGAGGGGAGGTCGTCGTAGAGGAGGAGGTGCAGAACCTCGCAGAACGTCGAGTGTTCGGCCAGATCGTAGATGCAGTAACCGCGGTACTGCAGGCCCCCTTCAAGCCGGGAGATTTCCGTCTCCCCGACGACCACGCCCCGCAAACCGGGATGGTAAAGCTCCACGGACATCGATGTGCCTCCGTGCGACGCCGAATGTGCGGCGTGACCTGTGCTGTTCGCCCGCGCCTCGATTGGCCTGCGCGGTTGGCGCTCCGTCCTGCGAACTCCGCCCGACCGGGGGGCACCCCCGGACGGCCACAACAACGGCCGGCGGGAGCGGCCGCAGTATAGCAATCCTGCACCGAACACTAATAGTGGGGTGGGGGATCGTGGGCCGGACCGACCGGCTCCTGCGACTGCTCGGCGACGGCGGCCGAGACCCGGTGGAGACCGCGCTGGAGTTCCTGCAGCTCGGCTTGCTGCGCGCGGAGGGCGCTGCTCAACTGTTCCACATCGTACTGCAACTGCATCAACAGGGATTCGATCGCGACGATGCGAGATTCTGAATCGGGAGCGGACATGCGAAATTCCGACGTTCGGCGTGCGGCGTCCACAATGATGACCGGAGGTCGAAGCCGCAAGCGTGGCCGGCGGACAGCGACGTTGCTGGCGGCAGCGCTGTGGATCGGACTGGGCACAGCCGCCAGCGGCGCAGAGCCGGTATTTCGTGTCACGCTCGATCCGGCGGTTCGCGCGGCGCCGTTTACGGGGCGGGTGTTCGTGCTCCTCTCCCGGCGAGTTCCTGAGCCGCGCGTCGGCCCGAGCTGGTTCGGGACCGAGCCGTTCCTCAGTCTCGACGTGGTGAACTGGCAACCTGGGGCGTCGATCGACCTCGATCCCGGCGATCCCCAAGTGTTGACGTACCCGCGTGCCTGGGAGGGGGTCGATCTCAGACAGCATCGTGCGCAGGCGGTGGCGCGGTTCAATTCGCTGGTGCGGACCGTGGGTACCGGTGCCGGCAACGGCTACGGGCCGGTCGTCACGCTCGGGGAACTGGCGCCGGATCTGGTCGAATTGAGAATTGACCAGACAGTCGTCGCCCCGGTGTTTGAAGAGACTCCATCGGTCAAGTTGCTGCGCGTCCGCTCCGAATTGCTCAGCGATTTTCATCAGCGCGATGTGTACGTGCAGGCGGGGGTGATGTTGCCGGACTCGTATCACACGCAGCAGGGCCGGCGGTATCCGACAATTTTCGAAGTGCCGGGCTTCGGCGGATCGCATTTCGATGCGCTTCGCCGGGGAGCATCGGAAGCGGAGCCGACGACAGGCGTCGAGTTCCTGCATGTCATGCTGGACGCGAATTGCCCGTTGGGGCATCACGTGTTCGCGGACTCGGACAATAACGGGCCGGTCAACCGCGCCCTGCGCGAGGAGCTGATTCCAGCATTCGATCGAGAGTTTCGGAGTGTGGCGAAACCGCAGGCGCGGTTCCTGACGGGACATTCATCGGGAGGGTGGAGTTCGCTGTGGATCCAGGTCTCCGCGCCGAAGGAGTTCGGTGGCGTGTGGAGCACGTCGCCGGATCCAGTCGATCTGCGGGACTTTCAGCGGATCGACGTCTACCGGCCAGAGGAAAATATGTATGTCGATCCACAACGGGAGCGGCGGCCGCTGGCGCGAATCGGCGGGCGGGTGGCGCTGTGGTACGACGATTTCGCGTGGATGGAGCACGTGCATGGGCCGGGAGGCCAGCTGCACAGTTTTGAAGCCGGTCTTCAGCGAGCGCGGCTGAGCTGACGGCCGGCCGCAGCTGCTGTGGAACCGGCTGACCGGTGAGATTGACCCGGACTGTGGCAGCCACTTGGGAACGCTATGACATCCGGCTGATCCTGGAGCGGAACTGGGCCGCTCTCGGACCGCCGCTGGCGGGCAAGCTGCACGTCTTCATGGGGAGCGAGGACACGTTTTATCTCGACGGTGCGACACGACTGTTGAAAGAGTCGCTCGAGCGGCTGGGCAGCGACGCGGTCGTCGAAATCCATCCCGGCAAAGACCACAACACACTACTGTCGGCAGACCTGCGGGCACGAATTCGGCGGGAGATGGCGGAAACGTACCTGAAGTCGCGCAGAGAAGAGGCGCGCGAGTTCGGTGGGGCGAATATCGAGCAAGCGGGGACGCTGGCACTACGTCAACGAGAGATCGTGGCTCGTCAGCCGCTCGTAACCGGTCTCCGTGATCAGATAATTGTGCTCGAATCGCATCCCGCCGATGCCTTCGATGTACGCCCCCGGTTCGAGCGTCAGGACATCGCCGGCGACAAGGACATCGTCGCTCTGCGACACGAGAATCGGCGGCTCCGGATGCGCCAGGCCGATGCCGTGCCCGGCGTGGTGCTGAAACGCGTGGCCGTAGCCGGCTTCGTCGTAGGGGCGCCAGGCCGCCGCGTGCACGTCGCGGGCCTTGGCGCCGGCGCGCAGCGTCCGCTCCGCGCTCGCAATTCCAGCAATGCACAGATCGAAGAGCAGCACCTGCGGATCGGTCGGCTGGCCGATCGCAATCGTATTCGTGAAGTCGCCGCGGTATCCGTCGAGGACCACCGAATAGTCCAGGATGAACAGGTCGCCGCGCTGCAGCACGTGATCCGTGGGCAGTCCGCCGGCTTTGGGGTTTTTGGGCGTCGTTGACCGGAAGTCTCCGTACACCAGTCCCGGCCGGCCCGCTGCCTGCAACACGACTTTTTCGATCTCGCAATAGACCTCCAGCTCGCTGACTCCCGCCCGTGCGATGTCGCGCAGCGCCGCCTGTCCGGCCAGCCCGGCACGAATGCTGTCCCGCAACAGCGCGATCTCGTCCGGCTCTTTCCGGCGCCGCAGTTCGCGCAGCAGCGATCCCAGGCTGATCGGTCCTGAACCGTTGGTCTTCGGCGAAACGGCCGATCCCTGGATTTTTGAGGAAGCATCCAGTTTCAGCAGCGCAGCCGCGGCCAGCGGCAGCCACTCCGCTTCGACCAGGCCGGGGCGGTTGTGCAATTCGGGCGCCACTTTCTCGAGCGCGCGGAACAGCGAGTGATCGCGATTGATGATGGAGTGCTTGTGGTCGTACCAGCCGTCGGCGATTTCGCGGTCGATGTACGGCGGGTGCACGGCCGATCGGATCGTGAAATTGTCGGCCAGCAGAGTCGCGCGGCCGTCCCGTTCGAGCAGCAACAGTCCGCGCTCGCCCCCGGAGAAGCTGAGCGGCTGCACCCAGAACCCGGCCAGGTACTGTACGTGCCGCGGGTCGGCGATCAGACACCATTCGATGTTTTCCGGGAGCGCATCCCACATCCGCTGTCGTCGGGCCAGACAACCTTCCTGAGTCAGCATCGCAGTGGTCCTTGGTCGTGCCTTGTGAGTCCATCTGAACGCCATTCTAAAGGGAAAGCCGAAAGCGGACAGCGAAAGAGAATGTCGGAATGGCCGAATGTCGAATGTTCTCCGTCGAGCGCGGCCCTTTGTTGCGATTGCCCTCCGGCCTACAATCGGGCAGAGCCTTCACGAACCCGAAATTCGACGAATGGGTGAACCACGCATGCGGACGACGCTCCACGCGTACCGACGATTCGCCGCGATTCTGAGCCTGGCAGTCATCACCGCAGCTGCGACGCGTACGCGTGCCGCCGACAACGACGCCGAGGTCGAGCGGTTGCGGGGCGACGTCCGCACGCTGGCAGCGGATGACTTCGACGGCCGCGGTGTCGGCACGGCCGGACTCGAAAAGGCGGCCGAGTATGTTCGGAGCGCCTTCACCGCCGCCGGTCTCGATGTCACCGTCGCGGGGGGCGATCCCTATCAGGAATTCGAGATCAACACCGGCGCCGAACTCACCGAGCCGAACACGCTGACGTTCAACGGTCCGGAGGGGAACAGTGTGCCGCTGAAGTACGACACGGACTTCCGCACCTGCTCGTTCGGTGCAGCGGGGATGTTCGACGCCGATGTCGTCTTCTGCGGCTACGGCATTGAATCTACAGACCCGGCCTACAACGACTATGACGGCGTCGACGTGACCGGCAAGGTCGTCGTCGTGATTCGCCGGACCCCGCAGCAGGGAAAAGAGAACGGCCTGTTCTCGGTCGGTCACGGCACGTCACGACACGCTGGATTAACGACGAAGGTCAGCCAGGCGTTTCAGCGCGGCGCGGCTGCGCTGCTCGTCGTCAACGACGTGTTCACGGGCGCGACCGAACATGAACAGCTGGAAATGCAGCACAAGCAGGCGGAGGCGGCCATCGTCGCAGCCGCCGAGAAGCTCGTCGACACCGGTGCCGACGCCACGCGCAGGCCGAAGCCGCGCGCAAGGAACGACGCGGCTGTCGGCCCGCGACAAATTCGCGAGATGCTCGCTCAGGAGGGCGATCCGCTGATCGCCTTCGGTTACGGCGGCACCCGCGCCGGCAAATCGCTGCCGGTGTTCTCCGTCTCGCAGGCGGCTGTCAACCGGCTTCTCCAAGCGTCTCTCGGCAAGACGCTGGCACAGCTCGAAAGCGAGATCGACGCGGACGGCAAGCCGCACAGCGCCGTGCTGACCGGCTGGAAGGCCACCGGTCAGTCGAGCCTGAAAGCCGTGAAGGTCGGCGTCAAGAACGTCATCGGCGTGCTGCCCGGCGAAGGTCCGCTGGCGAACGAGACGGTCGTCATCGGCGCGCACTACGACCACGTCGGCTACGGCGGTGAAGGTTCGCTCGCCCCCGGCTCGACCGAAGTCCATAACGGCGCCGACGACAACGCCTCCGGGACGGCCGCCCTGATGGAACTTGCTCGACGCTTTGGCGAAAGTCACAAAAAACTGCCGCGCCGGCTGGTGTTCATTGCCTTCACCGGCGAAGAGCGCGGGCTGCTGGGCTCCGCCGAGTACGTTCGCGAGCCGCTGTTTCCGCTCGATACGACCATTGCCATGATCAACATGGACATGGTCGGCCGGATGGATTCCAACAAGCTCACCGTGTTCGGCACCGGCACGTCGCCCGTCTGGAATCCGCTGCTCGACAAGTACTCGACTGAGCTCAAGCTGGACCTGTCGCGCAAACCAGAGGGGATGGGCCCCAGCGACTCCGGTCGTTCTACACGGCGAAGATTCCGCGCGTATCTCACCGGACGCACAGCGACTACCACCGCCGACGGACGACTGGGAAAGCTGAACTATGCGGGGATGACGAGCGTCGTCGACTCCGACGACGATCTGGTCGTCGCCGTCGCCACAACCCTGAGCGGCCGGCGTGATGGAAGTGCAGGGGCGGGCGTCGATGGCGACGGCAGCCGGCTATACTTCGGCAGTATTCCGATTTCCTCGGCAGACGCCGACGGCTATCCGATCCAGGAGTCGCGCCGGGGAGCCCGGCCGCGAAAGCCGGACTGACAGGGGCGACATCATCGTGCGGCTGGGGGGCACCGGATCGTGGGCTGGATGACTTTGACCCAGCGCTGCGGAAATTCGGAGCTGGACAGCAGGTCGAGGTCGTCGTCTTGCGAAATGGAAATGAGGTCAACTGAATGTGACGCTCGGCGCGCCGCGCTCTTGAAAGTGGAGTCAGGTGCGAGGGGAAGAGGGGGGAGGAAGAGGTCTGACCAGCATGCACATTGCAACGACCGGGCCATGTCGGTGTCCCTGAATCCCGAATCCCGTCCCGGCGCGCCGGGGCCGAATCCTGGTCGCGTCCTGTTGACCGACCTGCCGTGGGGCAACACCGACATCGAGCGCGCCGGACTTGCCGCAGCGGGTGCTGAAATTGTGCTGGCTCCGAACGGTGAAGAGTCCACACTCGTTGCGCACGCACAGGGCGTCGACGCCATCGCGACCTGCTGGGCGCACGTGACCGCACGAGTCCTCGACGCCGCCCCCGATTGCCGGATCGTCGCCCGGTTTGGCATCGGACTGGATAACATCGACGTCGCTGCCGCGACCGAACGCGGCATCCTCGTCACAAACGTCCCGGACTATTGCGTTCAGGAGGTTGCCGACCACACGCTGGCGCTGCTGCTTGCGCTCGCGCGCAACGTCGCATTCTTTCACGTGCGTACGAAACGCGGCGAGTACGACCTGCCGGCCGGTCCGACGATACATCGCCTTTCCACTCAAACGCTGGGTCTGATCGGCCTCGGCCGGATTGGCCGCGCCGTCGCCCAGAGGGCCCGAGCACTCGGAATGACAGTCATCGCGCACACGCACTCTGGCAACGACCACGGCGCCGGCTGCGAGATGCTCGACCTGCCGTCGCTGCTGGCGCGCAGCGACTACGTCTCGCTGCACGTGCCGGCGACTCCGGAAACCCAGCATCTGCTGAACGCGGCGACGCTGGCGAAGCTGCGCCCTGGCGCCCGGATCATCAACACGAGCCGCGGCGCTCTGATTGACCCCACGGCACTGTGGGACGTCCTGCAGAACGGACGCGTCTCGGCGGCGGCGCTGGATGTTTTTGAACCGGAGCCACCCGATCTGGAGCACCCGCTGTATCGCGACGAACGGGTGATCGTGACCCCGCACACGGCGTTCGTCTCGGCCGAATCGGTCGAGGAATTGCGCCACCGGGTGGTGGCGCAGATTGTCGCGGTCCTGCGGGGTGTGACGCCGGAAAACGTCGTCAATCCCGAAGTGCTCCGTGGCCGTGGAGGCCGCCTGGCGTGAGCGACGCCGGCAGCGGCAAGCGCAAACTGCGCTAACGAATGTTCCGATTCTCTCGATGTTGCGGCCGGGCGCAGGTTGCCGCGAACGCGGACCACGCGCGGCGAATTTCGCCCGGCGGCGCGGGAACGCCCTGGCGCCGCGTGTTCCACGAACTAGACTCCCCATGTTGAGCCAAGCTCTCATTGATTGACCCCTTCGCCGCGCAGCGGGCACTTGCGGACCATGACCGGTACTCCCTTTGAACGCGAATCGCGGCGCGCGCAACGCCGCAAGGAACGTGAGCGGCAACTGCACCTCGACTGCGGCCGCCACGATCGACGCCCCGCAGCTGGGAATCCGGGACGTGTTTCTCCCGTCGATCCGCTCGGAGGCGCCACGGTCACACCCGTCGAATCCCATGGACTCACCGACGAGGAGGTCGCGGAGCTGACGGAGGAAGCGGAGGACTCCACACCGCTGGGAGTCGACGACGAGGAAGACGCGTCTCCTGAGTCGGCTTCGCAGCAGGTGGCAGCCCTGCAGCATGCCCTGCACGAGAAAGACGAACTGCTGAGTGTCCTGACGGCGCAACTCGAAGAAGCTGCCGATCGCCTTGACCGGCTGCACCGCGCCGGCATCGACCGCACTTCCCGCGTCGGTGTCGCGGACATGGATGCGGCGGCCGGCTCGGCGGACGTCAGTGAATATCTGGGCCGACTTACCGGCCAGTGGGAGGCAGCGCAATTCGCCGAGCAGTTTGCAGCGGTCCGTAATCGCCTCGACGATATTTACGACGCGGTCACGCTGCCGCGGACGGCCGAGCGTTCAGACGGCAGCCGTTCCGTTGAAGAGCCGATGCCGCGCGCGACGGACTCCGCCAGCAAGCTCCCCGGCTGGGAGGACATGAAGGCCCAGCTCCTGCGGCAGGGCGCCGACCAGCATCGCAGCGATCCCAACGATGAAGACGCGACGGTCGCAGACCTCAACGACGCCGCTGCGGACGTCCTGAGCGACCTGCCGCTGGAACCCCCCGCGGCGATCGATACGGATACCGCCGATCGCGACACGCTCGCTGCGGCCGTCGAAGAGCGGGACGTCTTCATTTCACACCTGATCCGCCGGCTGCGGTCCGGCTCTTCCGGCCGCTATGCGCCGATCGACTGGGCCGAAGTCTCCGGCGCGCCGGATGACCTTCGTGAGCGCCTGCAGGAGCATGAAGCACGGCTGCAGGAACTGCTGCGGATGGAAGAGTGCGATCTGTCGCTGGAGCGAGCCAGACTGGCCCGCGAGCGGGCGCGCCTCGAACAATTGCGGCGCGATCTGGAACGCGATCCGCGCGACGAGGATCCCGATGCCGACGAGGCGGACAAGAACGAGCGCCGCTGGCTGCGCGTGTTCGGATTCGGCCGGAAGCCGGACGGCAACCAGGATTGAATTGGTCAATTGTTCATGGTCCATGGTCCATTGCAAAGTCGGTGCTGTAGAGTTGTCACCGACAATTGACCATTAACAATTGACCATTGACACGCCGTCAGGCGTTGTGGTCCTGTCGCGGTGTGCGATAGGAATGCGGCGCAAGCAGCGGACCGTACAGCTCCGGCCGGCGGTCTGCGAACCGGTCGATTTCGTGCTTGTCGGGGACGCGGATCACGCGTTTGCGGCGCGACTTTACAGTGTCGATGTCGGCGTAAAAGATCTCTTCCTTAACGCCGCTGGGCGCTGCGAGCACGTCGCCGTTCGGCGCACAGATGCTGCTCATCCCGATAAACGGGAACCCGCGCTCGGTCCCCACGCGATTGACGGCGGCGAAGTAGATGCCATTTTCCATGGCGCGCGAGCGGATGGAGCACTGGGCCATGCACTCGGCGCCCGGCGGCCAGTTGGTCGGCAGGACGACGATGTCGACCCCGGCCAATGCCAGGCAGCGGGTCGCTTCGGGGAATGCGGCGTCGTAACAGATGAGCATGCCGATGCGGACGCCGCCCGCCTCGTGGACGGCGAACGGCCGGTCGCCATAGGCGGTGAACATATCGATGCCGAGATACGGCAGGTGCACTTTGCGGTAGGAGCCGATGACGCCCTGCGGACCAACCAGGACGGCGGCGTTGAAGATTTTCTCCCCCGCCGCCTCGAGCATGCCGAACACGACGAAACAGTCATGCTTGCGGCAACAGGTCTGCACTGTTTCGGTGATCGGGCCGGGAATCGGCTGGGCGAATTCGCGGGCTTCATCGGCGCTGTCGAAGCAGTAGCCGGTGGCTGCGCACTCGGGAAAGATCACCAACTTGGCGCCGGAAGCCGTAGCGTCGGCGACATACCGGCTGATGCGTTCCAGGTTCTGGGGGACGTTCGCGAGCGCGACGTCCATCTGCACTCCAGCGATGCGCATGGGAATCGAGGCCAGACGTTAGAGGTTAGACGTTCGTGCCGAACCTCAGTGTACCGTTCTGGCGTCTGACGTCTAACGTCTCGCCTCTACAGTTCACCGCAGGACGCTGTCCCGTGGTTGGGTGGCGACGTCGTCGGACCCTGTAGACGGCACGATGGCGGTGTCGGCCGCCGGGACGTGCCTGGGGATTGCCGGCTGGGGATAACCGTCGATGCTGACGGGCATTGGTTCCTCCGGCGGGTGCGGCGCAGGCGCCGCGTCGATGACGGCCGTGGCCGATGGCGCCTCAGCCGTGATGGCAAAGTGCTTCGGCGGTGCGTTCGCAGGACCGATGATTCCGGCCTCCGCCAGTGCCACGACCGTCAATCCGGCCAGCAGCATGTAGGCCATCACGTTGGGGACGAACTCCGGCCCGAACATCTTGAGCGCGCTGCCGGCCGATTTCTTCAGCGACACATGCACGCCCGACCATTGCACGCTGTACAGTTCGTCCAGCAGCAAATGCGAGAAGAACCCGATGGCCACGCCGCCCCCCATGACCAGCTTGACCTTCAGACTGTGTCCTGGGTAGGTCAGGTAGGTCGCTTCGGCAGCGATCAAGAGCGCGGGAATGCTATGGAACATACCGCGGTGCACGCTGAGCGAGCCGACCAGCATCGCGAGGCCGTACTTGATGCCAAGGTAGATCGCCAGAAACAGGACCATCACCATTTCCGGCTCGTTGGGGAGATGGGTCCAGTACAGGATGCGGCCGATGAGCAACAGCGGGGCGACCGAGGCGGTGAGGCCGAACATTTCGCGGACCGGCCGACCGCTTTCGGAGTCGAGGTCGGGGAGAATTCCGCCGATGGCGGTGAACCAGCCGGCGAGGATCCCCTGCACAGGCGTAAAGCCCAGCAACAGCCAGCTTCCCAGGCCCACAGCGACCCCGAGCAGACCGCTGACAGAGATGTGTTCGCGATACATCGCCATCGTGTCGTCCCTGACAAAAGTTCGCTGCGCCGCACGATCCCGTGCAGCTACCCTGCTCTCAAAACGGGCGGGAAATGTAGCAGAGGGCTGCCGAAACCGGCAATATGCGTCCGGGGGGTGATCGTTTATGGTTGAGCGTACGTCGACAAAGGCTCGCGTCTGCGGTTTTCGGTCGATAAACCATCAACGATAAACCCGATTCGGATCTACCATCGCCCCATGAGCTTCCGACCGCACTACGGCCGTGTCTGGCTGACGTTCCTGCGCAACTCGTGTGTGCGCGAGCTGACGTTTCGGGGCAACTTCCTGATCGAGGTGGTGACCCGCACGTTCTGGTTCGTGTCGCAGATCGTGCTGTTCGAGATGATTTATGCCTACGTCCCGAGCATCGAGGGCTGGACGCGCGAGCAATACTTCGCGTTCATGGCGACCGGGATGTTGATCAACTCGCTGGTGGAGATGCTGTTCATGCCAAACTGCGCCAACTTCAGCGAGCTGATCCGCACGGGCGACCTCGACTTCGCGCTGCTCAAGCCGATCGACACGCAGTTCCTGGTGTCGTTCGAAAAGGTCGACCTGGCCGAACTGACGCAGGTGCTGATGGCGGGCGGCCTCTTGTGGTACGCGCTCGACAAGGCCGACGTCAGCGTGACGGCGGTCCACGTCGCGCTGTATCTGCTGCTGGTGGGCGTCGGCGTCGCGTTCTTCTATGCGCTGATGATCGTGCTGGCGAGCACCAGCATCTGGATTGGCCGCAACCAGGGGCTGTACGACTTCTGGTTCTACATCACCGTCTTCGGCCGCTATCCCCGCGACTTCTACCACGGGACGCATCCGTTGGCGCAGGTGATCTGGTTCGGGTTCTCCTATGTGATGCCGATCCTGCTGGTGATCACGGTCCCCTCGCAGGTGCTGCTGGGAACGCTGCGGGACCACGCGTGGCAGGCAGTGGTCATCGGGCCGCTGTTCACGCTGGCGGGGCTGTTCATCGCCCGGCGTGTTTTTGAGTGGTCGCTCCGGCACTACCGCAGCGCCAGCAGTTGAGGAACTCCAAAATCCGGATATCGAAATCCGAAATGCCAGATTCGGATTGCGGATTTCGAGTTTCGGATTTGCAGACGATTGCCCCCGTCGGCCCGATGCGTCATCGAAACCGGGGAATCACCTGCTCGCCAAAGGTGCGGATCGACTGCAGCACCAATTCGTGCGGCACGGTGCCCATCTGCATGACGCAGATCAGTTCGTCGACGCCGGTCTCGACGAACCGCTGGACCATCTCGCAGGCGGCCGCCGGGTCGCCGATGATCGCATTGCACTGCGAACCGCTGGCGCCGCGAAACGCCATCGCCGCCTGCAGGTCGTCCTCTTCAAGAAATCCGCGCGGCACGTTGAGCCGGCCGATCGGACGCTGGCTGCCGAAATAGTAGGTGGCCATGCTCTCGGCGAAGAACCTGGCGCCGCGGAACCCGTGCCGGCAGGCTTCGCGATCGTCGGGAAGGACCAGCGTCGGGGGCGTGCATGCGAAACGGTTGTTCTTCTGGAAATTCGTCGGCTGCGCGGCACCGACAGCGCGGCGATAGTCCGCGACTTTCTGCGTGAGGAACTCGTCGGTGCCGAGCGCAAAATTGAGCGCTCCAATGCCGAGCGCCCCGACGGAAGCGGCCGACTCCGGCTTAGAACAGGCGGCGTACAGCGGGGGATGCGGCCGCTGTACCGGCTTGGGGACCACCTGGGTGGGGGCGATGTTGTAGAAGCGACCTTTGAACTGGAACACGTCCTGCTGCCACATCTGTGGGATGATCTGCAGCGCTTCGAGCCACTGGTCGTGGAGCTCGTCGACGCGATTCTCGAAGGCCACTTTCTCCACCGCACTGGAACTTTTTCCCGAGCCCCAGTTGACACGTCCGTCGGAGAGGATGTCGAGCGTGGCGATCCGCTCGGCGATGCGGATCGGATGGTTGTAGCGATGCGGGGTCAGCGTGATGCCGTGTCCCAACCGGAGGCGTTTAGTCTTGGCCGCGACGTAGGCCAGAAACACTTCGGGCGCCGACGAGTGCGAGTATTCGTACAGACCATGGTGTTCGACTTCCCAGACACCGTCGAAGCCGACCTGGTCGGCGAGCACGGCCTGTTCCACGCAGTCGAGGAACATCTGCCGCTCGCGTTCGCGAGTCGGTTCGGAGATCTGCATTTCAAACAGCAATGAGAACTTCATGTGGCGTGGAGTTCTGCTTTGTCATGGAATTGAATTGTCATCGCCGGCACGGCAGCCGCCGCCGCGATGTCGATGAAATCACCGGATGCCGGGGTCAGCCCGAACCCGGCATTCGCGGTCAGAGCGTCAGCTCATAGCCGGTGCCCGAGCGCCGCAGGATGGAACGCAGGTGCCAGCGGCTGAGCCAGCCCTTTACGCCGCTCGAACGCGCATTCGTCAATGACTGCAGCACGGTGGACGAGATGACCCAGGCGCTTTGCCCTTCACCTTCGACTCGCACCCGGCCGGTCACCTCCGCCGTGTAGTACGACAATTGACCGGCGAGCATTTTCAGGAAGACGTCCTGATCCAGCCTGACGGTTCCGACCGGCTGCGGATGGCGTCCGCGAAAGAACTGGAACCCTCGCTCGCTGAACTGGCAGTTCCAGACGTGGTCGTCCGTGGGGCCGAACACCAGGTTCACGGCGCCGCGCATGCCGCGCTGATCGACCTGCTTGCCGACCAGATGGCGGCTGCTGAACAGGCGCGTCGCCCAGACCAGGTCATTGAAGTATCGCTTGAGGCCGGGGTTCACGCTCATGCCAGGAGCAACCTTGCAGAAATGACGTGTCGACAGGGGAGTGGATTGTAAAACCCACACTCGGCGCAGTCCAAGGTTGTCTGGAAAACAGCGAAATTTGCAGGAAGCCCGTCGGCAGAGGGGAGAAACGACTTGTCCAAAGCCCGCAGTCAACATAACCGGACCTGCAGCGGCAGTCCGCAGGAAAACCCGCCCGTTCGGGATTGTACGGGGACCGGACCGGCGCGCTGTATGAATTGACGATATCGCGACGGCAATGGCGGTTATGCCAGGTCTGCGCGACTCGCGGCATGGCCGCCCGCCCTCCGTTCCGCACGGCTGTCATGACCTGCGTCACGCACGGCCGCTCGGCCGGAGGCGGCCCGCGGAGGTGAAACTGCGGAAGTTTGCCGATGGCGCGCCCCGATATGTGTGCGGTGCCGGGCGCAACGGGCTATGAGTCTGGACATACGTCGCCGCGACACGAGGACTGCGGCGGGACGATGCGGCAGTTGACGTCGCCCCAACCGGGTTTTTCGATTTCGGGAGCTGCTGTGACTCACTCGCATCTGGCCATTCGACATCTCATCCGACAGGTGGACGACTACGCCGCGCGCCGCCAATCGGGGCGGAAGGTTCCTGAGTGGCTGACGGAATTTGTGCAGCGCGCGGCCGACCTGTTCGTGCCGTTCCGCGGCGTCGCCCGGCCGGGCTTCGAATGCCGCCGCGGCGAGGATCGCTGGGAGATCAGCATTTTTCTCGGCAAGACGGAGGCGGTCGGCGGGCGAAGACGGCGCCTGCCGCCGGTCAACTTCTCTTACGATATCCACGGCCTGTCGCGGGCGTTCGAGCAGTTGCACGCCCTCCGCTGGAACGCGTTTCCGGACTGCGGCGGCTGCACGGACGATGCGCTCGACCTGTCGTTCCTCGTCGCCGAGGGGACGGTTCAAGGTCAGCTCGTTTCCCTGCAGGTGCACGCCGGACCGCCGGAAGGGACCGGCCCGGCGCTCAAGCGATACGATGACGGCAGCTTTGCGACCGTCTGAGTATGGCGGTGAATGGCGCTGGCTCGACGCATCGTGCTCCGCCAACAGGTGCCACGCGCATGGCCGGTATGATGTCCTGAGACGCCGGAATGTATCCGCGCACGCGCAGAGCCAGCGGCAACTGTCACCGAGTCATTGAGCCGGCGACGCCAGGTCGAGTTCGCCGCCCACGGGGGCGTCGAGAGCATTCTCCACCGGCTCCGGGAACCGATGCACGATGAGGCGCGAGTGCACGGCGTAGACGTCGGTCTGTCCCGGCTTCAGCTGGCGGCGCGATCCCCAGTCTGAGTAGGGACTACGGACGGCGTAGTCGATGAGCCGTGTTCCCGAGTTCGTGATGCGGGTGTCCGGTGTGCCGTAACGGGCGACCATTTCGCTGTCGCGCCAGTTGAGCGCCTGGATGCGCAGCCGGGCGTCGCCGAGGGTGAGATCGGGCACCTCCCCCTGCACCAAAGCGTCCTTGTTCGTCCACGCCCTCCAGCCGTCCTTCAGCAGATCCGCCAGGCGCTCATGATTGACGCTCTCGGCGGCGGATGCTGTTGCGTGCACGTATCCTCCGGCGACATCGATGTCCGGCTCGCCGGCCCATGAGAGTTGCGCACGACAAGGGTGGCGACCGTCGCACGCGAGTTCCACTATGGCAGATTGCCGCAGCCGGACGTCGAACGTGGCGTAGGGACGCCAGTCTGCCTGGGCGTCGTCGTCGCGCGCGAGAACCCTGACGACGAGCTGCGGAATCTCAAAATCGGCGTGCAGTGATTCCCCCGCATTGCCGCCAGGAAGCGCAGGCGTTGACGGCTCCCCCTCCGGCGTCGCCGCATCGTCCGTCGATGTGAACTGAATCGGAGTTGCGATTGCGCCGCGCTGAACGACGAACGGCGCCGCCAAATCCAGTTCCGTCCGCAGCTGCAGCCCGGCGGCGCCGCGCGCCAGTTCCGGCAGCACACGGGTCAATTCGGAGCGATCCCCCAGGAGCGCAAATTGCGGCTGGGGCATGTCCCGCACGTCGATGCGCGCCGCGTCGGCGTCGACGATCATCCCGGACAATGCCTGCAGTACGCCGGGAGCAATCCCCAGTTCCAGGTCGCGGGAGCGGGCGAGTTCTCCAGCCCGCGGTCCCATCGGCGCCGTTACCGTCGGCTGTCCGGGGCGCTGCTGCGAATTCAACGGCGCGGCGGCCAGATTCAGCGCCAGCGACATGCCGTCGCCGTCGACGGAAATGTCATCGGGTTGCAGCCGCAAACGCGGCCGGAACACCGGCATCGGCCAGACGGTGGCGACGATCCGATCGACGCCGGCCGGCTGCAGGCGTTCTTCCAGCCGGTGGACGAGCTTGGGCAAGAAGTTCCGGACACAGTCCTCAATCTGGTGACGCCGGGAGTACAGGCCCCCCTGCAGGGCAATCTTTGCCAGTTCCGGAGTCAGATCCGGTCCCGACACGCTGACCGTCTCCGGCTCGCTGACGATCCAGTTGGAATCCGGAATCTGAAAATCCGCCTGCTCGATGCGCAGGCGGAGCCGGTCGTCGGCCACGCGCGGCCGCAGCGCCAGATTCACCCACAGCGGGTAACGCACCCCCATGCGGATTGCGATCGGTCCGGCGTCGGCGGATCGCGTCGGACTGCGGACGTGCGTGGCGCCGATCGTGATGGTCAGGGGGTGCAGTCCCGCCCGCAGCCGCACGAGACCGGACGCCTCGGTCTGGACCATGACGCGGTCGAGAGTCACGTCGAACGTCAATTGTTCCTGCGTGACGTGAAATGTCTCACCGGCGGCGGTGAAGTCGAAAATCACGTCGTCGATCGGCCCCCGGAGCATCTGGGGATCGATGGCGGCCGGCGCGCCGCAGGCGAGCGTACGGAGCACGTCATTACCAACGCGCACGGAGATCGCGCGCGGGATGATCAGCGCGGGTCGAAACTCGCCGTCGAGCGCGTCGGCCTGACCGGAGGCGGCGAATGCCGTGGTTTCCTGCTCGAGCCGGCGCGAGTCCGGCACGCCGGGCTGCTGGGCGAGCATCCAGTCGCGTACAGCCGTGGACAGGAACGCGTATCGCCAGGCGTCGTGTCCAATACCGGGCAATTCGGTGAGGAAGGCGCGTCTGCCGGCTTGCTGTGCGGCATTGACGAGGTCGCGCGACTGCTGGACGGAAATTGCTCGGTCCGCCCCCCCGTGAATCGCCCAGACCGGCGCGGCGATATGCGGAGCCAGATCCAACTGGCCTCCGCCGGAGACTGCGACGACTGCCGACCAGCGGTCGGGTTCGGCTGCTGCCAGACTCCACGCTCCATAGCCTCCCATCGACCAGCCGGCCAGGACGCATCGCGAACGATCGACCGCAAAGTCCCGTTCCACTTCGTTCAGAATCTGCAGCGCCCGGCGGCCGTCCGGCGAGCGGGCGAGCCAGCGCCGCAGCAGCGGCAGGTCATCGTTCTCCGATTGCGGAAACACGACGATCGCCGGGAAGTCCCGCTCGGTGCGGATGACAGCGGCCAGTCCACGGGTCAATTGCCGCTGTCCGTCCGTGCCGCTGTAGCCAGCGCCATGCAGATAGAGCACGACCGGCCAAGGCGTCCGGCCGTCATACGCTTTGGGCACATAGACCGCATAGCGGTGCTCGCCATCGGCATCGACGAAGGTCCGAGACAGGAAGCCTGTTTCGGCCGCCCAGGCGCCGGCCGGCAGAGCCGTTGCAAGGAGAATTAGCGACAGACCGTAGCGCACGAATCTGCCAATGACCGCGACTGTCCGCATGGCTCTTCACCAACCCAGGCCTCAGTGCAGCGGAATCTTAGGAATTGCGACGGCAAATCGGGAGTCGAAATCGTCATCGCCGCGCAATTCACAAGTGTCCCGGATAGTTGAACGGACGTGACAAAGTGGAAATCTCGCCGATTGCCACTTTCCGGGACACTTCGTACGCCGCAGCACCTGTCGTCAATTCTAGGTTGGCTGCTGGAATCCGGTGGCGGAAACAAAAGACCCGGTCCGAATTCGGGCCGGGTCAGGACATCGTGTGAGAAGGGCACCGACGAGCAGGGAGTCGAAATCCGTCCCGCCGGCGACATCGCTACTTGGTGGTCGAGCCGGTGGAGTCACCGGCGCCTTTGTCAGGCATCGTTCCGGGCGCTCCCAGGTCGGTATTTGGTGCGGCGGGCGGCGCCTTCGCCGGCTCTGACGAGCATCCTGAGACGGCGATCGCCATGCTGCCAAGGACCAACACACACAACAAATGTCGCATCATGTTCTCCTGAAACGCGAAACGGTGTTAACGAACTGAGAATTGTCACCCGCATGGCGCGGGGACTGGATGTCAAAGGCTTGTTCTGCACAAGGAACCGAACTGGGGCAGTTTACTGGAAATTTCGGTCCGATACAGGGATGTCTCCGGGCGCTGCCGCTTCCGGCTCAGTGCGGGGCGCTGATTTTTCCGGCTCAGGGTGGGGCGCTCACGCTTCCGGTTCGGGGTGTCTGCCTCCAGCGGTTGCGACATATGACTGATGCGCCCAGAATGTCACGTATTCCCCGAAATGGCTGCCGGGGGCCTCCCGCGATTTCGCGGATTCGCCCCACGCGCGGACGGTTCCCGCCGTATCAACGGCTTCGGCCCTGATCCGGCGGTCGTTTCAGGATTGCCAAGATCGCCGGTGCAGGACCGAATAGCGGACAGGCCCGATTCGGGAATAAACAGCGGCGTCACAGGATCACAGTTCTTGCAGGGTGGCATGCACAGCCCGATTCCCAGCCAGCCGTTGTCCGTGCTGATTGAGGAACACTCCGAGTTCCTGTACCGGTTTGCGTACCGGCTGTCGGGATCGGCTGTCGACGCCGAAGACCTTGTGCAGCAAGCGTTTCTGGCCGCGCACACCAAGCTTGGCCAGTTGCGAGATGCCGGCAAGACCCGGGCGTGGCTGGCGGCCGTGCTGCGAAATGCGCACCACAAACAGCGCCGCCGGGAGCGGCCGTTGCCGATGTCGGCACTGCACACAGCCCCCGAACCCGTCACTGAAGCCGAACTCGAGCAACTTGTTAACGCCGACAGCGTGCAGGAGGCGCTCCTGGAGTTGCCTGAAGAGTTTCGGTCCGTTTTGATTTTGTTTTACTTCGACGACCTGAGTTACAAGGAGATCGCCGAACTGCTGGAAGTGCCGATCGGCACGGTGATGAGCCGGCTTTCGCGCGGGAAAGCGCAGTTGCGATCCCGCCTGCTGCCTGATTTCGCCGCCAGTCGCGCCTCCGAAGCCTGAATCGGCGAACAGCGGTCAGGGACGGGGAGGATTTGGCCATGGAATGCAGAACCGCGCGAGAACTGTTGGACTCCGCCCGACCCGATTCGGCCGATCGCGAGGATGCGGAACTGCAGGCGGCGTTTGCCCACGTGGATGAGTGCGAGGCGTGCGCTGAAGTTGTGGAATTCCGGCGCGCGTTTGACCGCCGCGTCAGCCAGATCGTGCGAGATGTGGCGGTTCCCAAGGACCTCCGGGTGCGGCTGGAGCAGGCGATTGTGCCACCGGTGGCCGGACCGGCGCCGCAGACTGTGGTAGACGCACCGCAGCGACAGATGCGCCGCGCGTGGATGTTGGCGGCATCTGCGGCCTTGCTGCTGGTCGCCGCCAGCTGGTCGTTCTACCGCGCGAGTTCGGCACCAGCGCCGCTGACGGCGAAAGACGTCCTCCACTGGTGGCAGACCGAACTGGATCGGCCGGGTTTCAACGTGGCTGATTTGCCGGAGTTCGACGGCAGCTTTGAAGTGACGGTCGTAGACGGGCGCTGGCGCAGCCTTTCGTCGGACGAGCCGCGCGGCGCCGACATCGATCGCGACGGCACCGCTGACGCCGCCGTGTTTCCATTTTCGGGCGGCTTCATCGTGGTGCTTGCTCCGAATCGCGTCAGCGACCCGCCGACAGCCGGCTCAGCCAAGAGCGCAACGGAGGTCTACGCACCGGTCCCGCACGTCGCCTGGACTTACAACGGCAGCATGCACATCTGCTTCCTTCCCGGCGGGACACAAGGTCAATTGCGGCTGCTGCTCGATCAGGTCTACGGCAACGCGGCTTAATGCGCGCTCCGGTGACCGGTGATTGCCAGAAGGCGTTGCACGGTTTCGCAGACGCGGCAGGCCGTTGGAATACGGCCTTCAGGCGGAATTCCTACGCTAGCGCTGGTAAATCGGCAAGTAGCGATACTCGATGGCCAGCGCCAGCACGGCCAGCGAGGTGGCATAGACCCGGCCGTGCGTCCGTTCTCCGCCGTGCGGCGACTCCCAGCTTCCGTCAGAGTTCTGCTCCGGGAGCAGGAACTGGACCAGCGCGCGGCGTGAACCATCGGCGAACCTTCCCCCCAGCTTGAACATGCCGACACCGGTATAATACACGCCGTAGAACACGTAGTTTGTGTCGCGGTCAATCGGGTTGGCCAGCAGGAAGTCCGCACCGCCGAGCGATTCGGGCGCCGAGTGGACGCCGCACACCTCCAGCGCCGTGATGCCCGTGCCGGTGAGTGTCTCCGTGCGCCCGCCCCCCGGTTGGTAGCCGAACCCGCGCTGATCGATGACGCTGCAATGCCGCACGTATTCGATGGCCAGGTCAATCGCTTCCGCCGGCACGTCGCAGCCGATGTCCTTCGCCGCCCGCAGCGCCAGCACCTGCCACGCCGTCACACTCAGATCGCTGTCGCGGCTGTCGATCTGGTAACGCCAGCCGCCGGCGTGGCGGCGGTCCTTGTCAACCGCCTGTGACTGCAGGATCAGCAGCACGGCTTTCTCGAGCGCCCGCTGGATGCGGTCTGCGTCGGCAGCGGGCACCATCCCGGCCGCTTCGGCCAGCATGAGCGTGCTGATGCCGTGGCTGTACATCGGCCCGTGGCTCCGCTTGTGCACAATCATGCCGTTGGGCTCCTGGTGATCGAGCACCCAACGGATCCCGCGCGTAATCGATGCGCCGTAGTCTCCCTCGTCCGGCACATGCCCGGCCGCCATGAACGCCATCACCGACAGGGAGGTAATGGCAGTGCAGTCGCCGTAGGAATCGTTGCGCCAGGCGCCGCTTTTCTGCTGATTGGCCGCGAGATACTGCAGTGCCTTGACGATCGACGCGTCGACGAGCGCTTCCTCGGTGTCCGACAGTTTGTCAGCGGCAACGACGGCCTCTGTCAGCGTCGCAACGCATCCGAGAATCCCGACAATAAGCAACGAACTTCGCATCGCAGGCCTGCCAATCGATCGCAACGACTTCAAACGAGCCACCTCCAACGCGGATCCGCAACCGACGATTAGCGCCCATCAGCGTTCATTAGCGGTCCCGTCTTTCTGTTCGCGATTCCTCACTCATTTGTCGTCGGCGATTTGCGCCGCGAGATTTCATTGAAGTACATGCGAATCAGCGGCGCGTAGTCGGCGTCCGGGCGGGATTGCGTCCGCTGCTGCAACTCGGAGCGGAGTTCACCCGGCAGTTCTCCCCAGTTCCGCATGGAGCGGGCTTTGATCTTGTTGGCCAGATCAGTCAGCCGTAGTGACTCGGTCGTGCCGCTCCCTTTCGACGACGAATCGGCCTGGGGACTTGTGCCGGCCTGTTGCGACGTGCCCCCTTCGCCCGGCGCCTGCTGTTCGCCCGGCGTACGGGGCTTCAGTCGCTGTGCCGCCGCCTGTAGCGCCGCCGCGGCTTGTGCCAGGTCGGACGACATGGGTTGCTCCCCTGATGCTCCCTCAGCCTGCCGACCGGCCTGGCCGGCTTCGTCCCCGGTATTCGGCATCGGGTTTTCACCGCCAGGTTGTCGTTGTCCGGCGGTCGTCGAGTCCCCCTCGCCCCGCTGCGATCCTTCACCCTCTTGCGCCTGTGGCGCGGACTGCATGCCGTCTTCCAACTCGGCGCCTGCGCGACGCAGTTGCCGTGATGCCTGGGCCACCTGCTGTCCCACTTCGGTCGGCACGGGGGAGTCCGGCGCATTCTGGGCCGCAGCAGCGGCCTTCCCGGCGGCCGCTGCCAGTTGCGCGGCCGCTTGCCGGGCGGCGTCTGCGGCCTGGGCGTTCTGACCACCGGCCTGCGCTTCCGCGGACTGCTGCATCAGCGACTGCGCCTGCTCAGTCGCAGCACTCGACTCGGTCGCCTGCGCTCCGGCCTCCGCGCGATCGAGGGGATCGGCCGTCAGTTCTTCAGCGATCTCGCGGAACTCCTGCTGCAGTTGGGCGGTGCTTTCAACCGTTCGCTGCTGACTCTGCTGTCGTGCTGCGGCGCGGGCCGCAGCCGAACCGGCCGTCTCGGAGAGCTGTCGCGCCAGTTCCTGTTGCGACTGGGCAAATTCGCGCAGCGCGTCGCCAGCTGACGCATTCGCACTGCGGGCCGCTTCGGAAGCATCCTCGGCCGCCTGCTGCGCCGCTGAGGTGGCGGCGCTCAGGTCTCCGTCGGCTGTCGCATCGGCGGCTCGTGCCGCCTGGTCGGCGATGGCTTCGAGCGACTGCGCGTCCTGCCCGTCCGCTTCAGCGGCGGCAAGCGCTGCCTGGACGGCCTGCTCGGCCAATTGCGATTGCCGTGCGGCGAGCTGATCGACCCGTTCGCGGTCGCCGTCAGTTGGCGGCTGCGGCGCAGTCTCCTTTTCAAGGCTGTCGGCCAGCCGTTGTTCTCGTCCGGCCAGTTGCTCGGCCTGTGAGCGCAGCGCATCGAGCTGTCCCAGTGCATGTTCGGCGGCTGCGTCGATGAGTTCAGGACGCCGATTCAGCAGGTCGTCGAGCCGTCGTGTGAGATCGGCGTGATCCGCGCGCAACCGATCGGCAGCGAGCGCCCGCAGCATCGCTTCGGGATCGTCCGCAGGAGGGCCGGAATCCGGCGGCTGCGGCGTACTCTTCCGTAACTGCTGGACGCCGTCTGCCAGCCGCTCGGCATCGTCGGCCAGCCGCTGCAACTCCAAAAGATCCTGTTCCAGGTCGGCCAACGTCTCGAGATCGCGCTGGATGGCCTCCAGTTCGGCTTCCGCCTGCTTGAGCCGATCGCCGGCAGCGGCCAGCGCGCTTGTCTGCTCGGCCGGTGCAGCGTCCCGTGAGTTCGCGGTCTGCTGTGCGGCTTCTGCAAGTTGCTCCCGGCCAACCGTGCGCGTGCGTTCGCCAAGCGACGACAACACCGGATGCAGCTCGAACATCGCCGCCAGCCGTTCGGCTTCGGCGACAGTGGTGCGATCCGCTTCTGCGACGGCTGAGACATCCGCGGCGCGTTCAAAGGGAGCACCGGCCTGCTGCCGCTCGGCGGCATGGGTGTGCAGTTCTTCGGTCGTCTGACGGTTTTTTGCTACTAAAGCACGCAACTGTTGCAGGGTCTGCGCCAATTCCTGTTGCCGTTCGGTCAGCTCCTGGAGCTCCGACGATTTTGCTTGCGTCGAAATCGTGATCAGCTGTGGTTCGGTCCAGGACTCGTTCGGTCCCGGATCGGGGCGTTCGTCCGCCGCCCGAGCGCGGACGGACAGAACGGCGCCCTCCGCAAGCCCCAGCGGCGCGAGATCCAGGGAGAATTTGTCCTGGGCCTGCCGGAAACCCAGCAGCGGCACCGTGGAGTCGATCTGCCCGCTGCTGTCGGGCTGACCGACGACCTCGTAATGCAGATCGAGCGCGGCCAGACCGATGTCATCCATCGCGGCGACGGGAAATCGCAACACGTCGTGCGGCCCCGCCTGCGACGACGCGCTGTGGTCGGTGAACAGGACTGTCGGCGGTGCGTCCTCGAGGAGCCGGATGTGGCGCTGCGGTTCGTGGTGCGGCACGAGGCCGAGCGTATCGTGCATGTGGATGGCGATCCGCCCGCTGGATTCCGGCACGAATTCGATCTCGGCCGACAGGCCATCGTCGCTGAGCTTGCCGGTCAGCTCTGTTTCAACGGCGGCGGCATCCGTGACCGGATCGGCCATCCATTTCAGTGCCGCCCGCACAACCGGGAGAGTGAATTGCAGCCGCAATTGCAGCCGACTGCCGTGGAGCACTTCCAGTTCGCCGACGACGCCGTCGATCTGCTGCACGGCCCGGCCGGTGTACGCAGGCGGCTCGATCAGCACCGAGGCCGCAGCAAGCGCCGGGCGATCGACGACGTCGATGAAACGACCGCGTGCGCGTGCGGTTGCGGTGATCTCGAAATCGAACGGCTGGAGGACGTCGGCAACCGTTGCCGTAAATCTGCCGCGGCTCCGCCGACCAGGTCATCTGCCGCTCGAACTGCTGGCCAGAGGCGTCGCTCCAGCGCAACCACGCGGCGGCGATTTCGGTCCGGGCGATGCTCCAGTGCGGCTCGGCGGTGATTTCCACGTCAGCGCGGGAAACGGTGGCGTCGCCGGGAACCACGACAAACGTCAGGTTGGCGGCACGCTCGAGTTGCGCTACGGCGTCGCAAAGCGGCAGGAGCAATCGATAACCGCCGAAGAACAGGCATGGCGCCAGGAGCGGCCAGTGCGATCACACCTACGGCCCCGCGACGAGCCGCACGGCCGACCGGCAACGGCGTCGCCAGGTCGAGTTGCGACAAGCCCTGCTCGGCCTGGCGGGCGACCTTCCGCTCGCATCAGCAACAGTACCCGCGCTGACGTCCGCCTCCAGCTCAATCGCCGAACTGAGCCGTTCCTGAAGTTCAGGATACGTCGACTCGACAAACGCTGCCGCCGCGGCGGATCAAATCGCCGGCCGAAACATCGCCACAGCGCTGGAGCACGCCTGCGAGCCGACCAGCCCCTGCCGTCACCAGCCATCCGATCCGCACCTGGAGTGGAACCTCCCATGCGAGATCCGACAGCACGGCCGCGACGACGACGCCCGATACGAACTTAATGCCGCGAAGCCAAAACCGTTGAGCAGCAGCACGAGCCGCGCGCGCGGTCTATACGCGCCAGTTGCCGCAGCAATGTCGATTCTCGGGAGAGGCGGAGGCGTGGAGCATGACGCCTTGCAGTCTAACTTGCCGCACCCCCCGCACAACAGATCGTATCTCGCGGCACGACGAAATGCCCGACGATCGTCGCCTAGGTTGCCAGCCCGCCGAAGGGTTCATCCTCGTCGATCTGGGGCTGATGCGGTCGGAACCGTCGCCGCAGGATCTCGAATTCGTCAGCCGGCGCGGTCGACCGGGATTTGCCCCGGCAACGGCGGCGAGTCGGTCAGCCCGCGCAGTCGCTGCCAGAGGGGCCGCCAGCAGACCATCGGAATCGAATGCTTCCGGCGGCCGAAGCTCATGACGGTTTGTAGCAGCCGCCGATGGGTCCGGGATCGTTCCTGGTCCTCGATGAGTGTGCCGGGAATGGACAATCGCAGACTCACCAGCGCGAGATAACGCGCTTGCCTGCGGCCCACGGCCGCCGTCCCCCTGAGCGTGAACTGCCGCATCCGCTCGACCTCAACGGCGAACGGTTCGGCGGCGTGGTTGTCCGGCAGGCTGCCGAGCAGGCAATCGCACCAGCGTTCTGTTTTCCGGCGGAGCTGATTGATCCGCAACAGCGCCGCCCGAGCAGCAGGCCCTGCACGAGGCGCGTCAGGACAGAGTGTTTGCCTGCAACGGGTCGGGTAGCGCGGCCCGCGGCGGCAGGACGGCGGCGTCCACCACGGGCGTCGCAAACCGCGAACACGCCAGCCACAACGCGGCAGGTCAGCTCTGTGACAAGAATCTCTTCCGCCAGCGGCGCCACGACCGTAGTCGGCGTCGCAGCCTCTGGTTTCTCGAGTGCACGCCACCAATGCCGCAGCAGCGACCGCAAAGATTGGGAGTATTCCAGCAACGCTGGAGGCGGCGGTACGCGGACTCCCGAAGTGAGGGCCGATGCGTGCGCGGCCAAGAGGCCAGGCGCGAGCGCGAGGTCGCGAAGTACAATGAATTCGTTCGGCATAGAGCGTCAGCCCGTGGCAGCGGCGGCGCGCCAAGGCCTGACTTCAGCGAACGGCGCTGGTCGAATCCCTCGGCAACCGCAATGACGCGTGAAACGCGTCATTGCCGGGGAAACGCAAACTCAGTGCCGGAGGCGCCGGCATTCGGCACAGGAGCGACGGCAACCGGCCTAAGTCGGGCTGCAGATGGCCGTTACACGTCCACAGGCGGATCGATTGACGTTCACATCACCCCTGGCGAACACGGACGCATGTTGACTCGTCGCAACGTTGCCGTTGCCTGCGGCGCGCGACGCCGCCCCGTCTTGGAGACGGGGCGAGTCCTGGGATGCATTATTAAAGGTCCGGTGACCAGCGATCCGCCGGCGGCGAATCAAAAGCCCCTTCCCATCCCCAGGCCTTCGCCGCGGCTGCCCGCACTCGTGATGTTGCCCCTATTTGACTGAAAGCCGCTGTAGCGGAATGACTGGTTGACGCTGCCGAACGAGTCGCCGACGTCGTTCAATTCGTTGTTGACGCCATGGGCCACTTCGCTGAGTCCGACGATCAGGCCGATCACCAGCATCGTGGCAATCAGCACGAGCTCGGCGGAGACGACGAATCCGGCCTCGTCCCGATACAACAGCAGTGCGAGTTTGGTCATGGAGGGATCCTATTGGTCGTTTCGCCGGGTGCTCGGCCAAGTGAGGTCGCAGGGAGGTGGTCTGTGTTTCGGGTCGCCCTGCGACGCCGGTGGCTGGTGCGTCGAGTCGTGTTTTGTGCCAGACCTGTAAAGCAATCTGAATGCCGAAACACGTGCGGCGCTCAGAAACGTGAACACCGTTAATTTGTCTGAACGCCGATCTCCCGATGGGTTCCGCAGATGCGCCGCTTGCGAGAACCGGGAGAGTTCCTCGACAAGCTTTTCGCTCGACTGGATTCGCGTGTTGAGATTTGGCAACACGTCGTGCGCAGGCAACGCGGCATCTCAGGTTTCAAAACTCAGATTCCGCCCGTCGATTTGAGTTCATCTGCCACGGAAGATGACGCGTGTCCCCCGGCTCACTAACATCACTCCATGTCGAATTCAGCAGCGCCGATCGTCCTCATTACCGGTGTCTCGCGCGGCCTGGGCGCGCCGTGACCGCTCGCTTTGCGGAATCCGGCTGGACGGTCTGGGGCTGCAGCAGGTCAGCCGCAGCAATCCGCAGTCTGGCGGCTGAATTCATCACCCCGCACCGGTTTGCGAGCGTCGATGTGGCGGACCACGAGGCCGTTTCCGCGTGGGGGCAGGAACTGCTCACTGGCGGTAATGCACCGGATCTGCTCCTGAATAATGCGGCGATCATCAATCCCAACGCGCCGCTCTGGGAGGTGCCACCGGACGAGTTTTCTGCCGTGATCGACGTCAATCTCAAGGGGGTGTATCACGTGCTGCGGACGTTCGTGCCGCCAATGATTGCGCGGGGCCGCGGGATCATCGTGAATTTCAGTTCCGGCTGGGGGCGGTCGACGTCCCCGGAAGTGGCCCCGTATTGCGCCACGAAGTGGGGCATCGAGGGGTTGACGAGTGCGCTGGCGTACGAGCTGCCGCGCGGCATGGCGGCTGTGGCCCTCAATCCCGGCATTATCGATACCGACATGCTTCGCAGCTGCTTCGGCGGAGAGGCGTCGCAATATGGCGACGCAGAGGCCTGGAGCCGCCGGGCTGTACCGTTTTTGCGGAATCTGACGGCCCGCGACAACGGTCAGTCGCTGGACGCGCCGTAGTTCCCGCCTGCGCCAGCAGCGCGATTTTCCGGCCCATGCGGACAAACACCAGCCGGCCGGTCGGTCCGGCCCGCGATTCCGGCCGCACCGTTTGCCCGACCGTCGAAAGCGCCCTAGTCTTTTCGGCTTGCGATCGTTTTCGACGGCTGGCTTGGCATTGCGCCGGTCCGGCATTCGGCCTCCCGTGCGGGAGCAGGATGATTCCATGAGTCACGCGGCGCTGCGGTGGATCGAAGCTCCACCCCCGACGGACGGGCCAAACCTGGCCGTTCTGTCGGGTGCGCGCTCACACTCCTCGCTGCCGTCCGATCCGTCGGCCGCCTATGTGCAGCTCACCGGTCTGCCGTTCGCCGTGGCAGACCTGTGCAGCGGCATGCTCACGTACTCCGCCTTCGTCGATCTGTGTCCGATCCTGAAGCCTGAGCTCCTGGAGGAGTTCCGGCTTGGCAAGAGTCCGCACGTCGTCCTGGATCGCGAGCAGGACATGGTGTACTACGCCGTCCGGCTGCCGCGCGTGAATTCCCGCGAGCAGCTGGCAGTCGGTTTCGTGCCCCGCGACGTGACGGCGCCGTCGGACTGGTTGCGTGAGGCCGCCCGCAGCGCCGGCTGGAGCGAGGTGGAACTGCAGCGCTGGCTGGATGGCATCCAGGCCGTTCCGGCCGAGGCGCTGCCGCGGTTCCTGCGTCTGGCCGAGATGCAGGTGTGCGCTGCTCCCGATGCGCGGATGTCGCGAAATGTCGAGGAGATGGCGGCCCAGCTCGACGGCGCCTACGAAGAACTCAGCCTGCTGCACGACGTTTCGCGGAACCTGCGCGTGTCGCTGGACCCCGTCGAACTCTCGCAGACGTGCGTGCATCGACTGCACATGGCGATCAACGCGGAGGGGTGCGGCATCCTGCTCGTGCCGCGGGACGCGCCACTGCGGTTCGTCTCCGACGGACGGCTGCCGTGCGGCGAACTGGAATTGCAGGACCTGCTCAGCAGTGAAACGACGCTGATCGGCCGGCGCCCGATCGTCCGCAACCATGTCGACGAGTCGATGCAGGCGGACAACTGGCCGGGGCTGCGGAACTTCGTCGCCGCCGCGATCCTCGAAGGGGAGAGCATCGTCGGCTGGATTATCGCCTGCAACTCGATCGGCCGCCGCGAATTCGGCACCGTCGAAGCCAACCTGCTGAACTCCGTCGCGCTGATCCTCAGCACGCACCTGCACAACATCCAGTTGTTCCACGAGCAGGAAGACCTGCTGATTGCATTCGTCCGCTCGCTGGTCTCAACGCTGGATGCGAAGGACTCGTACACGCGCGGCCACAGCGAACGGGTCGCCCTCGTGGCGCGGCGGCTGGCGCAGCAACTGGGCCTGGCCGCCCGCGACCAGGACGATATCCACCTGTCGGCACTACTGCACGACATCGGCAAGATCGGCGTCGAGGACGCGATCCTCGGCAAGCCGGGCCGGCTCACCGAGGCCGAGTTCCGCAAGCTGCAGCTGCATCCGGTCATCGGGCACGACATCCTGCAGGGGATCAAGAACCTGCAGCACATCCTGCCGGGCGTGCGCAGTCACCACGAGAGCTACGACGGTTCCGGCTATCCCGACAAGCTCGCCGGCGACGAGATTCCGCTGATGGCCCGCATCCTGGCCGTGGCGGACGCGTTTGATGCGATGGGCAGCGACCGCCCGTACCGCGGCGGCATGCCGCTGGAACAAATCGAGCGGATTCTCATGGAGGGGTCCGGCTCGCAGTGGGACGCGCGCGTGATCCGCGCCTATTTTGCCGCCCGCGAGGACATCCGGCGGATCTGGGAGACGTGCCGGGAGTCGGCAGAGCCGCGATCGCTGTAAGGTGGTCTGCTGTGCAGCCGATCCTTGTTGCGGCCGGCCTCCTGACCGTGCTGCATTTCGCGACGTGGGCTCATCCCAGGGCTGACGCCCCCCGGATCGCCATGCGACCCCTTCTGCGGGTCCACATCGACACTCCGATGACGATCTCGCTCCGATCGTGCTACGATCCGACGCGGTACGTTCCGCATCGGCCCAACGCACGACATCTATGCGCGGCTGCACTCCGATCACTCGTCGCTCCGCGTGCACACAACTTGCTGCAGCGATCGCCTCTCCGCTGATTACTCGGTTCGCACGGGCCGCTGATGCGCCCGCGACGAACAGGTGGATCGGTCGGCCGGTGGTGATTCGCACGCGCGGCGCCAGCTGTTTGTCGACGACCGCATCGTCGCCGACCTCGGCGAACGTGCAGCGCGTCCTGCACCGGCGACCAAGGCCAACGACGGCCAGCCGGTGAGGTTCTGGCAGCGCGACGCCGAGGGGAAACGTGTGCCGCTGCTGGCGTCGATCTACGCCTCGCCGGTCTATGACGCCGAGCGGGGCGTGTTTCGCCTGTGGAGCCGCGTGTATCCCGGCCTGGCACGGCCGCAGGCGCTCCCCGGGACCGAAGTCCACAAGCACATGCGCTACGGCTACAGCGAGTCATCTGACGGGATCGATTTCGACTTCGTCGGCGAGCTGCAGGGTCTGCATTCGCTCGGCGATTACAACAGCGTGGTCACGCTGGACGAACACGAGTCTGATCCGTCACATCGCTTCAAGATCGGATATGACGGATCGCAGACCGGCGTGAACGGCGCGTGCCTGGCACATTCCGGTGACGGAATTCACTGGACGCCGTACAACGACGGCCAGCCCGTCACGCACCGAGCGGCCGACTTCACGAACTGTCTCGTCTGGGACGAACAGAAACAGGCGTATCTGCTGTTCACCCGCACCGACTACGGCACCGGCGGCGGTCCGGGAGAGGTTCGCGGCATGCGCGTGATGTCGAACCCCGACGTCAAAGGGAACCCGACGAATTGGACGACGCTGCGCGAGTGGAAACTCGACCAGGACGGGCCGGAAGAATTCCGACGCCGACAGATCTACACCATGACCGACTGGCAGCGGCACGGAGTGCACTTCGGGCTGTTCTCGATCTATGAGTGGCCGAACGATTTCAGCGAAGGGCGGGAAACCGATCACGTTCGTCGGCACGAGCGGGACGTGCTGAACTACTACCTCGGCACGAGCCGGGACGGGATCGACTGGAACTACGAATGGATTTACGCCGGGCGGTCGTTCGTGGAGCGCGGCAGTGACGGCGCCTGGGACAAGGACCTGCTGCTGCCGGCGAACTGGATCGTCACCCGCGGCGACGAGCACTGGGTGTACTACGGCGGCGCGAACGAGCGGCACGGCACAGGGGGCGTATTCGAACCGCGGCGCGACTGGGGGATCGGTGTGGCGAAACTGCCGCTGGACCGGTTCGTGTCGCTGACAGCCGGCGAGGTACGCGGATCGCTGATGACGGTCCCGTTTGCACTCGAGGGAGACTCGCTGCAAATCAATGTCGACGCTGCGGATGGCGAGATCGCCGTCGACGTCCTCGACGAGACCATGCGGCCGCTCGCAGGGTTCTCCGGCGCACATGCGGCGCAGGCTCGAAACATCGACGAACTCCGCTGGAAACTGCACTGGAAGAACGAAACCGGGCTCGCATCGCTGCGCGGGCGGCGGGTCCGACTCCAGTTCCGAATGCGGAATGCAGACCTGTTCGCGTTCCAAGTTGAGGAACGTTGATCACATGTTGGAGCTCCGCTTTTGAGCGGCCGAGCGTCCTCCAATTCTGTTACTCTCGGGACGCGGTACTCCATCTGTCTTGCGGCGCATTCGCGTCCGAGACGTTTATCGCGCCGCCGGTCGCAACTGGAACTGCTGGTCCAGCGATTCCCCGGCCGGCGCTGCTTCGAACGCGTGGAGTCCGAAGCGTGTCGAGAGTTCCTGGCACACGGCGACGCCGCGCACGCTGTTCCCTTTCGCGTCGAGACGGGGTGAGAACACGCCGATTCCCAGTCGCCCCGGCACGACGGCGATCACGCCCCCCGAGACGCCGCTCTTGGCCGGCAGTCCGACGCGATATGCCCATTCGCCCGCGTAGTCGTACATGCCGCAGCTCAACATGATGCTGAGGATGTCCTTCACGAATTCCGCCCGCACCGCGCGCTGGCCGGTCAGCGGATTCACGCCGCCGTTCGCCAACGTCGCCGCCATCATCGCCAGATCACGACCGGTGACCAGCACGGCGCACTGCTGGAAGTAGAGCTCGAGCGAGTCTTCAAACCGCTCGCCCACCATGCCGAAATTGCGCATCAGATGCGCGATCGCGCGGTTGCGGTGCCCGGTGATCCGCTCCGACATGAACACGGAGTTGTCGATGTACATCTCGCGCCCGGTGTACCGGCCGAACATCTGCAGCAGCCGCGTGACGCGTTCCGGGTAGTCCTGGCCCTGAATCATGTCGGTCGTGGCGATCGCGCCGGCGTTCACCATTGGATTGAAGGGCCGATTTGATGCCTCGTCCAGCACGATCGAGTTGAATGCCTCGCCGGTCGGCTCGACGCCGACTCGCTGCAGCACCGCTTCCCGGCCGTGGTCTTCCAGCGCCAACCCGAAGACGAACGGCTTCGAGAGCGACTGAATGCTGAAGAGCTGCCCGCAGTCGCCGGCGTCGTAACAGTCGCCGGACTGCGTCACCAGGCTGATGCTGAACCAGTCGGGATCGGCTTTGGCGAGTTCCGGGATGTAGTTCGCAACCTCTCCCTCGTGGAGTCCGCCGAACTGCTCGTACAGCCCGCCCAGAGTCCCGCGCAACGGCGCCGCAGCCGACTTCATCCGGCTGACGAGGGCATCGACGTGCGAAAGCGAGGTTTCGAGAGACATGGCAGTACATCGGTCCGCGGTGCGACTCTGAAAGCGCCATCCGGTCGGCGTCATCGGCTCATGATGCGATCGGCGATCGCGCGCAGTTGCGCCGTGACGGGGTGGTCGGGATACCGGTTGACAAAGATGCCGCTGCTGGCCAGTTCGGCGATCTGCTCGCACAGCGGCAAGGCGCCGATCACGGGCGCCTTATAGGCAAATTCCACCTGGCTGCGCAGCTGCTCGGGATTGCTGCTGGCGGGCACCTTGTTGAGCACGATCAGGATCTCGCGGACTTCCAGCCGCCGCGCCAGTTCGACGGTGACGGACGTCCCCTGGAAGTCCTGATTGTCGGGCCGCAGGATGAGCAGCAACAGATCGGAGATCGCGATCGACAGCAGCGTTTCCTCGTTGACGCCGGGATGCGTGTCGATCAGCAGGTAGTCAAGTTTGAGCGTGCGAGTCAGCGACTGAAAGCCGTCGTTCAGACGAGAGACGTCGTAGCCTTCGCGGAGCACGCGCGCGATGGCACCGGTGTCGATACTTGAGGGAATCAGGTACAGCCGCGGCCGTTCGGCTCCCGCATTGCCGATCGCCGCCGGCGTGACATCGTACGCGGCCTGTTCGATCGGGCACTTGCCCCACAGGTAGTCGTTGAGGGCATATTTCACCTCGGACGCAGGGCGTGCGAAGATCACGTGGATCCCCGGCGACTGGATGTCGGTGTCGACGACGCCGACACGATGGCCGGCCGCGGCCAGCAACACCGCCAGATTGGCGGTGGTGTTGGATTTGCCTGTGCCCCCGCGGAACGAATGGACCGAGATAGTCTTTGGCACGTGAGCGCTGGATCCAGTAGGCTGTCAACGGCGCGAGGAGGAGTGTCGGAGTTGCTTCGCCAGTTGCTGCAGATGCCGGAAATACGGGGCCTCGGCGATCTCAGACACCTGCCGGTCGCGCTTCGCCGCATCCAGCAGCAATAGCGTCGTCATGGAATCATCGGGGACGACGGTCTGCATGACGCTGCTGCGCTGCTCTTTGGCTCCGCAAAATCGCAGATAGGGACCGGTCGCCGCGAGCCGAAACACGGTCCCGTCCGAGAGCGTCAGCGACTGCACGCGTTCGCCGTCGACAAATACGCCGTTCTGGCTGATCGCCAGCAGTTGCCATTCGTCCTGTTCGTATCGCAGGTAGGCATGCGAGCGGGACACGACCGGACTGCTGACGACCAAGTCGCAGTCGCTGGCACGTCCGACGTGGATCGAGTCTTGTTCCCGGAACTCCCAAGTCTGCAACGGCGAACCGTGCGCATTGGGCAGCAACTGGAGTAAAGCCGGCTTCGGACGTGATTGACTGGCCAAGGACGGCGCCCTTCCGCAGGCCAATGAGACATCTCCCAGTCTCTGAGAGCAACTCGCATTCCATCCGCAAAGGTTCGCAGGCGACAGACCCGCTGACGCTGGGGCGTGGAGCGTATAGCCGCTTGCAGGATTTAAACTTACGACAACTGCCTCAACGTGAGCTATCGCAGTTGCGTGCTGAACCAGACAGCACGCCGTGCCCAGTACCGCTGCACGCTGCTGAATCTTCAGACAGTGTTCCGTTCGACCCGCGTGGACCGGCGAACAGAGTCTGCGAGTTCAACCGTTCGGGGATCCATGGGGTGCCCCCCACTGTTCGCGGCAGAATCCATGCTGGCGGTCTGCTTCAACACTCCACCGGCGAGCACGCACACTCAACGGCCGCGAGCTGCGCATCTACGCGCGGTAGCAGTGCACACTGCTCGTGCCAGAGTTCCAGCGCCCGCAGGCAGTCAGGATCGACGCCTGTCCCCGCGTCGTTGCGGAGATTCGTACGGATCACCTCCCAGTCGAGCGCCTCGCGGTACGGGCGCCGGGCGGACATCGCCTCGTAGATGTCAGCGACGGTCAGAATCCGCGTCGCCCAGGCGATCTGGTCGCCGGCGATGCCTTCGTGATAGCCGCGACCGTCCAGGCGCTCGTGATGGCCGGCGGCGATCCGCGACAGCTGTTGGAACGCGCCGACCTGTTCCAGAATGGACGCGGTATATTCCGGGTGCTTTTGCACCTGTGCCTGCTCGCGCGGCGTCAGCCGGCCGGGTTTGTCGAGAATCGTGTTCGAGACGCCCAGCTTCCCCAGGTCGTGCAGCAGGGCCGCGCGATGCAGGTCGCGCTCGAACTCCTGCGTGCAGCCAAGCTGTCGCGCGACGCCGAGGGCGATCGTGGCCACGCGCGTCGAGTGCTGATATGTCCAGGGCGACTTGGCATCGACGACCATGGCAAACGCTTGTGCGACCTGATCGAGGCAGTCCTCGTCGGCCAGCAGCCTGCGGCCCTCCGGCTCGCTGCGCATCACTTCGTTGACCAGGTTGTCGCCATACAACCGCGTCCAGAAAGAGGCATCCCCTTCGAACGTTTCCAGGGCATCGACGAGGGCGGGGTCGAACCAGGTTCCGCAGCGTTCGCGCGCGATGTCGCAGGTGGACCGAACGTCGTGCTGTCGCACGTAGACTTCAACGGTCTGTGCCAGGCAGCAGATTCGTGCCGGCAATGAGATTTCTTCTCCCTTGAGTCCCTGCGGCGTCCCCCGACCGTCCCAGTGTTCGTCGAGCTCGTAGATTGCGCGAGCCGTGGCTTCGGAAAGCTGCAGACGGCGGGCAATGTCGGCTCCGCGCTCGCAGCGAATCTGACTGATTTCGCGCCCGACCTCGGGACCCCCTCTCAACAGGCCCCACATCCGAACCATGCGGTTCCAGAGAGAACCTTCCGGCTCGCACTGATTCCAGCAGTGCCGCAGATTCTCCCCCGGCTTTGTCCAGTCAATCAGCCGGGTCGCGTATTTGACCGCCTGATCGTCCGCCGCAAACAAATACGCAATCTTCGCCGCGTTGCTGGAACAGCCCAGATCCTTGAGCAGCAGCGCGTAGTACAGGGCCGACGAGTCCTCCAGCGGCAATCGCAATTCGTTCGCCAGGCGCATGCCGATCAGGGCCGTCCGCATGCAGTGTCCCTGCGGATAGCCCTGGGTCAGGTCCAGCGCCAGCGAGAACGCCGACATGATCTCCGACAGCCGGATCTCAGATGCCGAGATCAGTCGGTCAGGACCGGCCGCACAGCCCTCACTCTCCAGACCCCTCCCTGCGGATTCGAGCAGTGTCATCGCCACCTCAAAGTTGACTGGCCTGCAAAACCGCATTTCCGCAATGAGCAAGCCTAGTTCGCGGCAACACGCGCCACGTCCGGGCCGTCCTCCCACTCGATCGGTTCGACAGACCGCGACCCGCTCGGCCCGGCAAATTCTGCGTGTTCCACGTCGGTCACCGACGGGTAACGGCGTGCTCGATTTTTCGTGGCGTACCGGTTGTAGCGACAATATTGGATGAGATAATCGAAAGGGGAGCGGCACGACCGGCAGATTCAATCGTTTCGCGGCAGCGGCCCGATTTCTGATGAGAGGCCTCGGATTCTCGTTCAGGAGGAATGTCGGTCAGAGGCCAAACGGACGGAACCATCACGGATGATGCGGGCAGCGCTCAGCCAATGCCGACTGCCGCTCGTGTCCGGCCCATTCGGCCTGGCGCTGTGCTTGCTTCTTGCGCCGGCGCCCGCAGTCTCTGCCGCGGGCGATCCTGACGAGCTTCCCTTCTCGTTCCGCGTCGATCCGTTCGCGGACGATCCAGACATCGGGGTGGCCGAGAACCTGCAGATCGTCAGCGAGGATTCGGTGCTGCCGACGTCCTCGACCGACGATCAGCAGCCTGTGGCGGCCGGAGAATTCGCGGCACCGCTATATGTCCCGTCCGCCGCATATTTGCCGGCTCCTGCAACAGCCGGCAACGACGACTCGCGCGGGCTGCGAGTCTGCGACATCTTCCCGTTGTTCAGCGGCGATCCGTCGCTCGATGGTGTGGCGCCGGTCAGCGACGCGGTCCACAACAGCGTGCTGTCGCTGCTGGTCGGTTACGACGCGTTCCGCGGCGTGGCGGACGGCAGCTGGCAGAACAACGGCATTCATACCGGTGCGAACTTCGGCACGCGTCTCGGTGCATTCAGCGACGCAACCGGCATCGGTCTGCAGGTGGGGGGCACCGTCGGTGTGTACGACTGGGGCGGCACCGACTATCGAATGCGCAACAAGGACGAAGCGCAAACCCAGGGGTTCATTACTTACGGATTGTTTCGCCGAGCGCGGAAGGGTTCGCCGTGGAGCGCCGGCGTTGTCCAGGACTGGATGCTCAACAGCACATGGAGCGTGTTCGGCGACAATCCCACGTTCAGCCAACTGCGCGCCCAGGTGGGCTACGCCATCAGTGGGAGCAACGAATTCGGGCTGTGGGGCGCGTGCCGGCTCATCAGCGACTCCGGGAATCAGCCGGTTTTCGGCAATGTCCGCTGGCAGCCGCACGATCAGCTCAACCTGTTCTGGCATCACAAGTGGAGCCGCAGCGGCGCCGACACCTGGATCTCGATCGGCATGCCGGAACACCATCGGCTCGGCGGCAAAGGCTCGCTGGGCGACTACATCGCGAACGCGCTGGCCGTGTGCCCGCTGAGCAGCCGCGTGTCGGTGTATTCGTCTGTGATGTACATGCACCAGTCGGGTCCGCTGGGCGGGGATTCATCGTACGACGAGGCCTGGAACTTCACTGTCGGCATCGCCCTGTATCCGCGCGCGAACTCCCGCAGCACAACCGTCGCCGGCCAGCGCTGGGCGCCGCTGATCCCTGTTGCGAATAACGGCTCACTCCTGACCGACGCGAGCAAGACGTATTGAGGGATTGCCGGTTGATGCCGGAGTCCGGGCGCCTACTCCAGCGCCTTCAACACGTCGGACACGTCTCCCCGAATGACGACCGCTGCGGGGACATCCATCGTTTTCGCGATGTCACGCGTCACTGCATAGGAAGAGTGCAGTTCCGCCTCGCTCAGCACCGTTCCGCCGCCGGTCACTCCGCCAGCAATCACGACCCTTCGCGGCAGCGCCAGCGCGGCCAGATGCGGCACGTCGCCGACGTCGCGCACGATGCCGGGGGCCATGATTCCGACTCGCTGGTTCTGGTACGGCACGTCGCTGATGTAGCTCGCCAGTGTCCCGACGGCCGCGACCTGAGCGATACGTCCCCGGTCATCGGCCGCCGCCGCACATAACGCCACGAGTCCGGCCGGTCCTTCGCCAATGACAGTGACCGGCCCATAGTCCGGGCCGATCGCCCCCGGCAGCGACTCCAGGAGCCGCTGCACGTCATTGACCCATTGCCCCAGTAATGGCCGACCGATCCACATCGACCACTGTGCCGAGTTGTGATCGGGCGCGCGCATGATCGCGTCGTTCGGCCATGCCAGTTCGCCGGTGGCGCGCAGGTCGAGCGTGACGAGATTCCAGCCTGCTGCGCGTAGCTGATCGGCCAGCGGACTCTTTCGAGCGGCGGCGGCGCCGTCGAGGTTGAGCAGCACAGCTGTCCGCTGCGGTATCGCTCTTCCTCGCTCGCTTTGGACCCGGAGAGCCAGCCCCGGTTCGGGCTGGAACGACCACTCGATCGTCGAGTCGTTCGTCGCTGGCGTCTGCTTTTGAACATTTAGCTCTGATGTGCGCGGCAAGCCGCCGAATGTCGTATCGACGAGCGTCAAGCGCAGCTCGTCGGCCCGTGCCGACCACTCATACTTGAAGGCCGGCGTCTTCCATTTCGCCAGCAGCGCCCGTCCCTCGCGGGCGGCAAACTGCGGCAGCGTGAGCCAGTCGTCCGGGCGCGAGTCGTTCGGAAAGCAGCGGATCCGTTCCGGATCCTGCACGTCCAGAGGCAGCTCCGGAATGGGCGAGCCGTCCCCCTCACCCTTCAGGTTGAGCGTCATCCAGCCGTACATCATCTCTCGCATCGGCTGGCTGTAATCGTGATGCCAGTCGAAGATTGCGTGCTTCAGCTTCTCCGAATGACCGCTGACTTCGAACACCGGGCCGGTGAAGGCCAGCGACTTCTGTGCTTCGCCGACTGAAAACTGAAACGCATCCTTCGTCGCACTGATGATCATCAGTCCGCGTGGCGCCACGAGTCCCAGCACACCCCACTCTTCGGTGATCGCCAGCCCCGTCGGGACCACCTCGCACATGCAGCTGGCCGTCGTCAGATACGAGTCGTACGTACCGACCGAGCAGCACGGCACGACGGCCCCGAACCGCTCGTCGAACGCGCCGGCATACATCGTCTGGTTGCCGCCGCCGCTGGCGCCGGTGATTCCGATCTTCGAACCGTCCACCTCCGGCCGCGACTGCAGGTACTCCACGGCCCGCATGTTCTCGTAGACCTGGATGCCCGACAGCGGCCGGCCGATCGGAAACAGCGTGGTCCCCACCATCTCGCCGTGATATTCGCCGAGCTTTTCGCCCAGTCCGCGCTCGCCGGCGCCGAACGCATCGACCGCCAGCACGAAGAACCCCAGCTTGGCCGCTCCGATGCAGCGCGACTGCACGACCGGGTCCTGCTTGGCCCCTTTCCAGTGTCCGTGCACCTGCAGGATGGCCGGAAACGGACCGGTCCCCACCGGGACGTACGCGAAGGCCGTCATCCACACACCCGGCAGCGTCTGGAAAATCCATTTCTCGAACCGGTATCCGTCGCGCGGCTCTTCGCCGAGCTTTTTCGGCTCCAGCGGGCAGCCTTCGTCCGGGAATCCGCCCCACGCGCGTTCGAGCGCCGCATGGATTTCTTCGCGTCGTCGTCGCCACTCGTCGGCCGTCTTCGGCGCGTGCCGCTCGGCATTGATCCGCCGCGCCTCGGCGCGGGCGAAATCCTGAAACTGCCGCTGCGCGGGCGTCGGATCAACTGCGAGCGCGAGTCCGGTACTCAGCGTCAAAATCGCCGCGCAAACACAGCGCAACCACAGCATTGACGTCCGCATGACTCCTCCGCTGGTGCAACCCGTTCAGCGCGACCGAATCAGATCAGTCAGCACTCAGCGGCAGCTTAGGCGCTCACGTTCCATTTCGCGACTCATGCAGAGGTCGCAAAACAGCGAGCCACGTAGGCTGGGTCGAGACCCAGCTTTGCGGAGCGTTGATTCGAATTGAAAACTTGCATTGCGTGCTGAGCTGATTAAAGCTGGGTCCAGACCCAGCCTACGTCTATGCCAGCACATCCGTCACGACGCGCGCCTCGCGGCCCGCGGTGATCTGCTGCTCCCGACCGCTGCTCAGATACTTGAGGTCGGCGTGATTCAGGCCGAACTGGTGCATCAGCGTGGCCTGGAAATCGTTCGGCGTCACGACGTTCGTCACGGCGCGATGCCCGAACTCGTCCGTCTCGCCGTAGGTCATGCCCCCTTTGAATCCGCCCCCGGCGACCCAGATGCTGAACCCCTGCCCGTTGTGGTCGCGTCCCGCAGTCGCGGGGTCGCCGTGATTCTCCGTCACCGGCAGCCGGCCGATCTCGCCCCCCCAGTGCACGACGGTCGACTCCAGCAACCCGCGCTGCTTGAGGTCGGTCACCAGCGCCGCCGCCGGTTTGTCGGTCCGCTTGCAGATCGCCGGCAGCGCCGTGCGAATCCCCGTGTGCGTGTCCCACGGCTGCCCCGAATGGAACAACTGCACGAACCGCACGCCGCGCTCCACGAGCCGCCGCGCGATCAGGCAACGCGTGCCGTATTCCTGCGTGTCCGGCTGGTCGATGCCGTACAGCTCGTGCGTCGCCTTGGTTTCCTTCGTGATGTCGAGCGCCTCGCGCGCCGCTGTCTGCATCGCGGCCGCCAGCTCGTAGCTCGCGATTCGCGCTTCCAGGTCTGCTTCCCCCGGATGCTCCGCCAGATGCCGCTGGTTGAGCTGCTGCAGGAACGCCAGGTTCTGGTCCTGCAGTGTCCCGCGCAGATGCGTGGGCGCATCCAGGTTCAGGATCCGCGGCTCGCGCGGCCGCAGTACGGTCCCCTGGAACAACGGCGGCATGAAGCCATTCGACCAGTTCGTGATTCCATCGACCGGATGGCCGCCCGGATCGGTCAGGACGAGATACGCCGGCAGGTTCTGGCACTCAGAGCCCAGACCATACACCAGCCAAGCTCCCAGCGTCGGCCGGCCGAGAACTCCCGGGATCCCGCCGTGAAAATAACGGATGGACACCTCGTGCCCGTTCGCGCCGGTGTGCATCGACCGGATCAGGCAGACGTCGTCGACGATCTCCGCCAAATGCGGCAGCAGTTCCGAAATCTCGGTGCCGCATTCGCCATGCTTGGCAAACTTGAAGGGGCTGCCGAACAGCGCCTTGGATGCGCGGTTCACGAAGCTGTAGACGACCTCCCCCTGGTAGTCGGTCCCGCTGAGCCGCGTCAGTTCCGGCTTGGGATCGGTCAGGTCCATGTGCGCCGGTCCGCCGTGCTGAAACAGCGAGATCATCGCCGTCGCCTTGGGCGCGAAATGCGGCTGCTTCGGCTGCATGTCGTAGCTGCGAATGTCCTTCGGCAGCAGCTTCGGCGCAGCGCTGGCCGACTCCTGCTGCATCAGGCTGGCCAGTGCGACCGACCCGATCCCCATCGCGTTCTCAGCCAGAAACCGCCGGCGTGTTACAGGCAGCATGCTGTTCTCCACATCAAGTGCGGCAGTCAAGTTGTGCCCTCTCCCTCGCGAAATGCTTGAGACGAGAGGATTTAACCCTGCCGAATTTCGTTCGCGTATTGCTTGTTGATCGACAGACTTTGCACACGAGCGGCTCGGCGGGAGCCTCGCCCTCCCGAATTTGAAACCGCATATACATAAAATCGGTTTGCGGTTCCTTGCTCGCCACGCCCTTCGCTATCCGCGAAGGGCGTGGCACCCGATTCGACCATTCACCATTCACCAAGCAGTGAGCACCGTCATTCCACATACAAGAACTCATTCGAAACGAGTAGCGCCTGGCACAAGTCAATCAGCGCCTGCTGCTCCGCCGTCCGCCCCTCCGGCAACGCCGAGCCGCCCAACTGCAGGTGCTGGACCTGCGCCGTCAGAAATTCGATTGCCGCCTGCAACTCCTCATCGGTCGGCGAACGGAGATACGCCCGCTGCCACGCCCGCACGATCTGCTCCGGCCGCAACGCCGTGGTCGTCGGCACCGGCCCGTGCAATCCATCGCGGGACGCCCACTGCGCGACCTGCATGCCGTCACGAGACAGGATGATCTGCACCGGCCAGGCGAACGAATCGCTCGTCACATTCTCGCGGCAGTCAACGATCAGGTCGATCGTGTCCCCGGCATTCACCGCCAGTCCTTCGGCGGTGGCCGCCGCCGAGCCATTGAATGTCACCCATTCCCCCGCGAGTCCGCTACGGCTTGATACAATTCGCCCGCGAACGCCGTCCCCATTCGGGCTGCCATGAGACAATGTGCCGCTCACCGTCACAGTACCGGCCATTGGAGCGGTCCAGCGGCGGATTGGACAGAACCCCGGATTCTCGCCGGGGTGCCCGCCGTCCTGATTCAGGATCACCCAACCAATGGCAGGATTCGGCAGTTCGGCCCCCCCCTGCCATGCGGACCCGGTGAAGTGTGGCAGCGGAGTGAAGGATCCCGTGCGTTGCGTGTTCGCATCCAACTCGCCGTAGCCGAACTGCCACACGCTCGGCAGCGGCGCGGGCAGCGCGGGCAGTTCCGGCGGCAGGTTGGCCGGCAGTTCGGTTTCCGTCGAGGCCACCGCGTGCGTGGCCAAGCGCGCCGCCTGCTGCAGCATGAAGTCGCCGTTCATCAGCATCAATGACTGCGTTGCCACCGTCGATGACGGCCGCGATTCGCAGTTTGTCTGCATGACCGGCGCATCGAACGCCTGCAGCAGCGCGACCGGCTGGCTCCGCCGCTGCTGCAGATACACCGTCCGCCGCCGCTGGTCGCCGGGGACCGATACCTGCCCGGTGTCATCCTCTTTCACCGCGATCGCTGGTCCATACAGCGCGTCGTCCAGTTGTCCCGTCGCGGAAAGCACACGATCGGTCAGTGTCTCCGCGTCGATCCGCTGGATGTCCTTCCGCCAGTAGTACCGGTTCTCCGGATCGATCGCGTTCATGTCGGCCGTGCGCACCGACGATTGCCGATAGGCGGTCGACAGCATGATCGTTCGCTGCAGCTGCTTGAGGTTCCAGCCGGTCGACAGCAACTCGTCCGCCAGCCAGTCCAGCAGTTCCGGATGCGTGGGGGGCGTTCCGAGCCGTCCGAAGTCCGCCGGCGTCGCGACCAGCCCGCGCCCGAAATGATGCAGCCAGATGCGGTTCGTCAGCACCCTCGCCGTAATCGGGTTCTCGCGGCTCGTCAGCCACTGCGCAAAGGCCGTCCGGCGACCGGTCGTCGGGACTGCATCGCTGTCGACAGCAAACGTGTGTTGCTGCCCATCGGGCCCGAGCACCTGGAGCGCTGCCGGCACAACCTGCTCCAGCGGTTGACGGTAATCGCCGCGATGGAAGATCGCCGCCTGCGGCGCCTGCCCCTGCGGTTCCCAGAGCGTCTGCAGAAACTCATGGACCGGCTTCTTGGCAGAGATCGCTCCGATCCGCTCGTCGTATTTCTTCAGATCGTCGGCCGCGGCCTGGTTGTACTGGTACAGGATACCCGGCGAAATATTCACGGCCGGATACTTCGACAGCAGCTGTTTCTGCTCCTCGGTGCGATCCTTCTCGGCCGTCTTGTAGGCCGCCCGCAAGGGTTCGCGCAGCGGCTCTTCGTACTTGGCCAGCTCGGTCTCCAGTGCCGCCGCCATGTATTCCGTTTCCTTGGCATTTCGCTCCAGCGACACAACCCGCGCTTCCGCGTCGACCTCCGCCGCGCGCTGATGGTCCGCCTGGGTGTACAGCGACAGCAGCCGTTGCCCCGGCGTCCGCCAGTCGTTCCAGTTGAACGCCGGCTCGAAGACCGACCGCAACGAATAGTAATCCGCCTGCGGAATCGGGTCGTAGCGGTGATCGTGGCACTGCGCGCACGCGACCGTCAGTCCCAGCAGAGACGAGCTGACGATCTTGATCGTGTCGGCCACCACCTGATTCCGGGCTTCGGGAGAGTTGTCGCCGTCGGTGCCATCTGCCGCCATTCGCAGGAAGCCCGTCGCCGTGAACAGCTCGATCTGCTCCGCTGTCAGGTCGCCGTTGCGCTCGCCCGTCAGCTCGTCCCCGGCCAGTTGTTCGAGGATGAATCGATCCAGCGGCAAGCCGGCATTGAAGGCCCGAATGACATAGTCGCGGTACTTGTATGCCCACGGCCGGACGGCATCCTGACTGCTGACTCCGTCGGAATCCGCGTAGCCGGCGATGTCGAGCCAGTGCCGCGCCCACCGTTCGCCGTACTTCGGCGACGCGAGCAATTCGTCGATCACCTGTTCATACGCATCCGGCGCGGAAGAATTCATGAACTCCCGCACTTGTGCGGTCGTCGGCGGCAAGCCTGTCAGATCCAGCGTCGCGCGCTTCAGCAGCGTGAGCCGGTCCGCATCGTTCGAGAACTGCAGTCCCGCCGGCATGGCGTGTCGCAGCAGTGCGTCGATTGGAGTTCGTGCCTGCGTGTCGGCCCGCGATGGGATTTTCGGCCGCGCGATCGGTCGGAACGCCCACCAGTCGCGCTCCTCCAGCGTGATTCCCACGCCGGGCGGAATCTGCTCCGGCTCGGGGCGCGCGGTCGGCGCTCCGGCCGCGATCCACTGTTCAAGTACCTGCGCCTCACGCTCGCTGAGCTTCACCTCGCCCGGCGGCATTTCTCTTGAACGCACCCGCTTCAGAATCAGGCTCGCGTCCGGCTGCCCCGGAACAAGCCCCGGCCCGCTGTCGCCGCCGGCGATCTGGAACCGCACCAGCCGCAGGTCGAGGTTCCCCTCTTTCTCTTTGGCGGCGCCGTGGCAATCGAGACAATGCGTCCGCAGAATCGGACGAACGTCATGCTCAAACGTGAGCGTGGCGGCGGGAGTCTCCGCAGCCGGGAGACCTATTCCGGTCGCGAGGAGGGCGACCAGTGCCTGGCACATCAGGTATCCAAGACGCACATTCATCTCCACAAGGCGGGGCCTGCCGGAGCAGGCATTGTGGACAGGTGGGAACTCGTTGATGCATTATTGGTTCTGTGCCGACGACCAACAAGGGCAACCAGCCCCTCGCTGCAACCCCAGGCCCTGAAACAAACAAGCACTTTCCATCCGAAATGACTGCCCCAATCAATCTTACTCCGGAATGCAGCCGTCACCGCCAGTCCCGCCTGCTCGCGCGGATGCGGCAACGGCAGCTCGACCGCGTCATCCTCCAGGAACCGGAAAATGTCCAATGGCTGACCGGGTTCCGACCGCACCGGCTGATGAGTGCCGCCGCGTCTCTCGACGCCGACGGCCGCTGCGTCCTTGCCGCGCCCAATTCTCCACCTGATGCCGTTGCCGTCGACGACTGTGCCACTTTCGAGGCCCAATGGCTGTGCACGCTGCGCCAGGAGCAGCCGACGGACGCCTGCCGCGTCCTCGCCACTGCGATTTCACTCGATCGTGGGAATTCGCGTATCGGCATCGAAGGCGCTTACGCAACAGTCGCCGACGACGACGGGCGAATGGTCGACATCGCTCCCGAACTCTGGCGTCTCCGGCGTCGCAAGGATCCCGACGAGCTGGCCCTCATCCGCCGCGCGATCGACTGTACGGCAGCCATGTACGCCGCCGCGCGGGAGCACATCCGGGCCGGCATCACCGAGCTGGAGCTGTTCAACATCCTGCAGGCGGCCGCCGTCACCGCGGCCGGCGAGCCGCTGACGCATCCGCTCGGCAACGACTTCCAGTGCAATTCGCCCGGCGGCCCGCCGCGCTCGCGCCCCGCGCAGAAGGGAGAACTCTTCGTCCTCGACCTCGGCCCGTCGTACCGCGGCTACTATGCCGACAACTGTCGTACCATCTGCGTAGGCGGGCAACCCAGCGAGGCACAGCTCACCGCGTGGAAAGAAATCGTCGCCGCACTGCGGTACGTGGAAGAAACCGTCCGGCCTGGAGTGCGATGTCAGACCGTCTATTCAGAGGTTAAGGCCCGCCTCGACCGTGTCCGCCCCGGCTCGTTTTTCCATCACCTGGGGCACGGCATCGGCCTCTTTCCCCACGAGGCTCCACACCTCAATCCGAGATGGGACGACATCTTTGAAGAAGGAGACGTCTTCGCCGCCGAGCCGGCGCTCTACGGCGACGATCTCCGCGCCGGCATCCGTCTCGAAGAGAACTTCCGCGTCACGGTGACGGGCGTCGAGAAGCTCACGCACATCCCGCTGGAGCTGTAACGGGAGGGTTTATGGTTGATCGTTGATGGTTTATCGACTGCAGGAAATCCGAACCCTGCAGCAGCGTTGCTCAACCACGAAGGTTCCAGCCATTTCGAATTTCGACATTCGGATTTCGGATTTCTTTCCGTCGATCACCCCAGAGCCATCAACCTTGTCACAGCGCCCCACTTCCGCCGGATGGCATCGTGTGCCGTGGTGCGCCAAACCGGATCGTCGCGCCGATGATGAAGCTGTCGGCCGACGCGGTGTTCTGCACGAATCCGCCTGGAATCGCTCCTGCCGGCGTCTGGTACGGCCCCTTGACCGAGTTCTCGAAGGCATGCCAATACGCGACTGAGACCAGGCAGTCCGGCGTCACGCTCCACGATGCACCGGCCGTGATCATGTTCTGGATGATGACCGGGGACAATGAGTTTTCGACCGACTGCCTGTCCGGAACCGGGTTCTGACTCCAGCTGTAGCCCATCCGCAGGCTCAATCGGTCCGTCGCCTGGTACTGCACGCCGGTCGAAACGGCGAAGATGCTGTTCCAGCCCGTTCCCCGCAGCGCGCCGGTGGCAGCAAACCCGCTGTCGCCAAAGCCCTGCGTGTTCGAGTAGTCGATGTATCGTGCATCAACCGCGAACAGCCAGCGATCGATGCCCGTATATGCGGTCCCGACGGACACGATCTGCGGCAGGCTCAGGTTGAACGTCAAATGACGCGGCTGCCCCAACTCGTTGGCCGAGTTGTAATCAAACGTGTCAAACCACTGCGGGCTCTTGTACGAGACGCCGGTCGACCACACGTCCCCCTGGTAATAGGCGCCCAGCACGAATCCGCCGCCCCAGGTCGTCTGGCCGTGCGTCGCCGTCGGGTAGGTCCCGTTGGCATTGGGCGTCGCGAACACGCCTGGATCGGCCTGCAGCATTGCGATGTCGATTGTCGGCCCTGCCGAGATCGAGAACCGATCTGTCACCTGATAGGCGAGCGACGGACTGATCTGCAGCGTCTGGAACTGCGAGAACAGCGGGCCAAATCCGAACCCGTTCGGCGGCGGCGGACCAACCAGCGGCGGCGCCAGCGTGCTCCCTGGATAGTCGACACCGAACCCTGCCACGGTGAAAATTCCCAACCCGAATCCGAACCGCGAGCCCGGCGGAAGGCAGACATAGCCAATCGACGGCAGCCCGAACACATTGCTTTCACTGTCGCGTGTCCCCGACAGGTCGATCGGTGGCACCCCTGGTCCGAGCGCGTTGGCCGGGATGAACGACGTGTTCGAGACATGCGGCAGCAGCAGTTCGACGTTGGCTTCGAACTCCGACTGCGGCAGCCCCATCATCGTGGCCGGGTTCCAGTACAGGGCGCCGGCGGCGCTTGTGGGGGCCGCGGTCGCCGTGCCGGCCATCGACCGGTTGATGGCCCCGGTGCCGGAGACCAGCCCGCCGTATTGAGCCTCCGCCGCTCGCGAAGCGATGAGCGCCATCACCAGCGGAACGAGCGCGCGCAGCGCCCTCCGCGACCCGCGTGAGTCAAAGACCATGAATAAGCCCCCCCCGGAGCGATAACCTGTCCCCTTGTGACTCAAAGATCGGTCCTGCCGATTCTGCGGAATGAGCGAATTCCACGGGTCGCCCCGCCTGTTCTGGTTGGGTGGGCGCTTCAGCTTTCCCAGCTTTCCACGGGTGCGTAACCGGACTGTGAAGGACCATTCCCGGCGCGGCCCGCGGCCGCAACCAAAAGAGGTTTGCCACCGAGGTCACAGAGGTCACCGAGAACTACACAGAAATGCCTTTGTCTAAGTGTCCTCGGTGATCTCGGTGGCCCAAAACCGGTCATGATCTCGGTTGGTGGCGGGGAAAAGCTTGCGCAAGAAAACAAACTTCGAATGGTTAGTAGCACAATAGGTTTCCCAAACGCCGAACGGGCCGCCTCGACAGCGTCGAAGCAGCCCGTTGTTGTGCAGTGCCGAAGGTGGGAGTCGAACCCACACGCCCTTTACGGGCACAGGATTTTGAAACCGATCTTTGGGCAGTTGGCTTAGCCGCGCAGATGCATTGAAAAGGCGTTGGTTCCCTTGAAACGACGCTGGATTCCGCAATCAGTCAACGACAGACGTATTGTACCTGCATTGCTCTTAGGTGGCCACGTTTGCCCCCCCGCTGCCGCCCGTAATC
>JAXMBS010000006.1:0-117515 GCA_046349775.1 Planctomycetaceae bacterium
TGACCCAGCCGATACAATTCGCCGGAGAAGATCGCTCCAACACCGCCCGAGCTCAACTGACATCCAGCGAGCCGATCGCTCTGCGGACGTACACTCCCACGCAGGCGGTGTTCAGCAAGTCGGCCGGCGTGTTTCATTTCACACCGGACGGCCGCCGGCTGTACGACTTCACCAGCGGCGTGCTGGTCTCCAATCTTGGCCACAACCCGCGCCGCTGGATGCAGCGGTTCGCACAATACATGGGCTGGAAGCCGGAGCATCTGTCGGGAGGCGGGAGCGGTGAGTTCTTCGAAGCGGTCACGCTGACCGCCTATAACGCGATGACTGAACTGGAAGCGCAGGCCGTTGCGCGGCTGTTGGGAAGCTTGCGGGCAACCCCGCACGGCCGGCGGCTGGAATCGGTCCTGTGGGCGGCGTCCGGCTCCGAGGCTGTCCAGAAATCGCTGTGGGCCTGTCTGCGGCGGGACGAGTTGCGCACGGTGATCCTGGCGACGCGGTTCGGCTTTCATGGCAAGAAGGGGCTGGCCGGCGCCTGCACGGGCAGCGAGAAGGATCGCGACCGCGATCCGCGCGTAAAGTTCATCAGCTTCCCGATGGAGGAGATCGACGACATCACCCGGATGCGCGACGACATCAATCTGTCACGCTACGCCGACGAACTCGAAGGCTTGTGGTCCAGTCTCGGCAAGCGAATCAATTGCCTGATCACCGAGCCGTACATCGGCGGCGGCGGCAGTTATCATCCGCCGGCCGCGTATCTGCAGTTGTTGCAGCGGTGGTGCCAGGCGCATGACGTGCTGCTGGTGCTCGACGAAGTACAGGCAAACTTCGGCCGCACGGGGCGGATGTACGCGTTCGAGAAGCACCAGATCGAGCCTGACGTCGTCGTGCTGGGGAAGGGCCTGGGGAACGGCGTTCCGGTGAACTGCGCCGTCGGCCGGAACGACGTGTTCGCCAGCCTGGCCTATGGCGAAGGGTCCGACACCTGGAGTGCATCGCCGCTGGGGTGCGCAGCCGTCCTGGCGACACTCGACGAGTTCGCCGACGGCAAAGTGCTGGAGCAAACGGCAAAGCTGAACAGGCTCTTCGAAGCCGGATTGCTGCGGCTCAAGGAGACCGGGCTGATCGCGAAGGTCCGCGGCGAGGGGATGGTGTTCGGCATCGAGTGCGCCGCCCGCGGCGAGCGAACGCCCAACGAGGTCGCCAACGAGGTCGTGAAGGCCTGCTACGTCGGCAAGGGCGGCAAAGGGGACGGCATCCATCTCCTCGGAGCGCTGGCCGGCAAAGTGATCCGCGTCGCACCCCCGATGACGATGACCGAGACGGAGGCCCGGCAGTCGCTCGACCTCATGCTGGACGTCGTGTCGGCGCTCGCGAAGCGGCTCGGTTAGGCGAAACTCACGCGTCCCTGACTGCGAAACACGGCCGCACTGGCCTTTCCCGTCGCCGATCCGCACGGGCCGCAGGATCGCGCACCCTGAGTTGGCCGTCAGTCCAGTTCGGCTGGGCTGCCGATGATTGTCCGGTCGTGGCCGGCTGTCGCTGGCGCCGTCGATGACGTCGAGACAGTACGAGCAGCGCCCCGTCGTTCATGCCGGCTCCACCAGTTCTCGGCGTCGTCGACGGACCATTGTCCGGCGGACGCGCACTTCGCAAGGAGCTGCGCCAGGTCGCGGGCGGTCTGGGGCCGCTTGGCCCGTGACTTCTCCAGACAGGCCAGGAGCGCGTGCTCGACGTCGGCGGAGACGGCCTTTCCCAGCCGCTGCGACGGCGGATCGGGTGAAACGTCGACCTGCATCCGGCAGAGTTCGACAATGCTGGCGGCGTCGAACACCGGCGTGCCGGTCAGCAGGAAGTAGCCGACGGCGCCGACGGCGTAGAGGTCGCTGCGGGCGTCGACGGAATTAGGAGATTCGATCGCCTCCGGCGCCATATAGAGCGGTGTGCCGGTGAGGGCGTTGGCAGCTGTTGTGCCGGCCTGTTTCTTCTCGTCGAGGGCTTTGACGAGGCCGAAGTCGAGGACTTTCACGACGTCGGCGTCACAGCCCCGGCGGTTCAGCATGATGTTTGCCGGCTTGACGTCGCGATGCACGAGGCCGAGCGTATGGGCCTCGTACAGCGAACCGCAGATTTGCGTCAGGATGCGAATCACGCGCGGCTCCGGCTGCGGTCCGTACTGTTCGACCAGCGCTTGCAGGTCGATGCCGTCGAGGTACTCCATTGCATAGTAGAACACGCCTTCCGGAGTGCGGCCGTAGTCGTAGATGGCGACGGTCGCCGGATGATTGAGCTGGCAGGTGAGCTGCACCTCGCGTGCGAAGCGTTCGATCGAGGCGTCGTTGACCTTGTCCACGTTGAGCAGCTTGATCGCGGTCGGACGGCGCAACATGGCGTGTCGTCCCTTGTAGACGACCCCCATGGCGCCGGCGCCGAGCTTCTCCTCCAGCGTGTACTGTCCCAGTTGCTTGGCCTCGATCTCGGCGCGCTGGGCTTCGCGCCGCAGGCGTGTGGCTTTCACTGTGAACGCGAAGATGGCGATCGAACTCAGGGCGAGCAGCCCCAGCAGCGTCCAGACCGTGCGTTTCAGGATCACCAGCGGGCGAAACGCTTCGGCCGTGTCGACTTCGTTGGCGATTCCCAGGTCATGTTCGGGGAGCCAGTTCCATGCTCCGATCACCTCGGCGCCGCGATAGTCGCGGTAGCCTTCGATGTCGACGCCGGAGTTTCCGGCGATCGCGTCGGCCGCCATTCTGGTGAGCGGCAGTTCGGCCCGCCGCACTTTCGGACGATATCCGGCCGTCATGTCGCCCAGAGGATCGCGCAGCTGCACATTGAGGATCGACCGCGAATCGGGCTGGTCCGGCAGGAGTCCCAGCAGGATGAGTTCGTTTTCAAACCGGCTGCTGGAGACCATCCGGCCTGTCTTGTCGAAGGCATAGGTCTCTCCGGCGCGTCCGGTCTGACCGAGTTCCAGGATGCCGGTGAACTCCTCCTCCGGAGGAATGCGGAGCGCGAGGGCGGCGACAACCTGAAAGTTCTCGTCGCGGATTGGCGCGCTGACGAACATTGTCGGGATCCCGGTGCGGCTCCGGCCGGTCTCGTCCTTCATTGCCACAACGCTGGGAAATGGCGGACAGATCGACGCTTCGCCGTCGAGCGCTCGCTTAAGAAGGGCCTCGTATTCGGGGATCTGAGTCTGCCCGATCAGTTCGTCGTTCGCGGCTGACAGGATTCGACGTCTTTTGTCGGCCACGATGTAGCCGACGTAGCCGTACGCGCTGATCGCCGGGCCAAGGCTCGCACGAAGCTCACGATGCGCGTCGGCGCTTCCGCTGCCGCCCGCGGCATCTGCATTGGCAACCTCGTCGCCCAGCAGCCGATACACGCTCTGCCGGACGCGCGAGTCATTCGCCAGCGTCGTGGCGTTCGCGGCCTGAACTTTGGCCCAGTTGCGGACCATCGCCGTTTCGACATTCAGGAGTGTCTGCAGTTCGGATCGCAGGTTCTCCCGCATGACCGATTCGACCTGCCGCCGGACGCCGAAGGCCAGCGCCGCCAGGAACAGCGTTGCGGCGATCGGCCAGATCCACAGTTGCCGTCGCAGGAACACGCCCGTCCGCGACAATGTGCGCGCAGCGGTGGCGGACTTCCAGGTCATATTGGCCTGGTGCGAGCCGGTTTTCGAATTGAGCAGACGCTTGAGGACCAACGAGTTCACCATTCGCTGGCGGAAGCAGCCGTCGACGGCCTGCGGCTCTTGGAACCCTACAGGTCGGGGCTCTATGACAACTGTGTAATATGTGACATCCGAACGTCGCCACGCAAAAGGAATTGCGACGGAATCTCGTCCGGTCGTCGCAGCGCTGAGGCCGGTTCTGCCTGAAAACCGGTCTGAAACACCAGCCGGAGATGTCCCCAGAACCGCGTCCGGCGATGCGGCGTCGCAATCGCTATAACCGGACGATCTTCCCGTCAGCGTGTCAGTTCGGTCGCCAGCAGGTCCAGCACGAATTGGACGGCGGCTTCCTGTCGCAGCCGTCGTTGCCGCAGCGGATCGGAATCCCGCACGTCGCCGACCGAGTGCATCTGGGCGGCCAGTCGCCGATTCGGATCACGAAACGCCACGGCAACATAAATACGCCCGTCGGCTGAATGCGGCGCGTTCGGCCCCAGGTGTCCCGTGACGGCAGCGGACAAGTCGGCCTCGGGAGTTCGTTCCAGGACCGCCAGGGCCAGCGCCTGCGTTGTTTCTGCGCTGACCGGGCCGATCTGCGGATCGTCAAGCATCTTCGGCTCGATTCCCAGCCAGGCGGTTTTCGTCGCGTTGCGGTAGACAACGGCCGAGCCGCACAAGTGCTCCGAGATGCCCGGAATTCCGGCGAGCGTCGCGGCAACCAGCCCCCCCGTGCAACTCTCGGCCAGCACCAGCCGCTGTCCCGATGAGCGCAGCCGTTGGGCCACGAGTGCCACCTCTTCAGTCAGTGCCGTTGACACGTTCAAGGCCCCCCGGTTCCCGGCAAAGGTCGCTGCTCGTCCCCTGTGATGATCCGGACATAGCTCGCGTATCGCATCGGGTGGATGCGGCCGTCTGCGACCGCCGTCCGCACGGCGCAACCCGCCTCATGCAGATGCCAGCAATCCGGAAACTTGCAGCCCGCGACAAACGGCCGGAACTCCCGAAAGTAACCCTCGACCTCTTCGGGAATCACGTCCCACAAGTCGAGCTGACGGATGCCGGGAGTATCAATGACCCAGCCGCCGCACTCGAGCGGCAACATCTCCGCCACACGCGTGGTGTGTCGGCCCTTGCCCGAATCGATGCTGACGCCGCTCGTCGGTCTCTCGAGGTGTGGCGCCATGGCGTTCAGCAGCGACGACTTGCCGACGCCGCTTTGTCCGGAAACGACCGACTGCCGCCCGCGCAGCAGGGCGCGCAGCCTGCCGATTCCCGCTCCCTCCAGCGCGCTGACCAGCACGACGTCGTATCCCAGCTGCGCGTACATTCCGGCGACGGGCTGCAAGTCGGTCGGCGCGACGAGGTCGAGCTTGTTGATCACGATCACGGGCCGGATGCCGCCCCGTTCGGCGCTCACGATGAAGCGGTCAACCACGCCGGGTTTGAGCGGCGGTTCCGCGGCGGACACCACGATCACGGCTTGATCGACATTGGCCGCAATGATGTGCTCCTTGCGACCGGCATGGCGGGAGAGGACGCCGTGCCGTGGTTCGACCCGTTCGATAACACCGGTTTGGGCATCGAGCGGCCGCATCAGCACGTGGTCGCCGGGGACCACGGCATTGCGGGCCGAGCGATCGAGCGTGCGGACAACGCGACGGACGGTGCACTCGCGCTCATCCCCGCTGTCCGTGCGGACACGGCAGCGGTTGGCGCCGATCGAGTACAGCACGCGGGCCGGCACGCATTGTGACCGGTCGACGTCGATCAGCGCTGTGCCGGATCGCTGGTCCTCTGCCGCGATGATCGTTCGGCGACGGGACAGCGCCCCCTTGCCCGAAATTCGCTCAGACGTCGAGGCGTCCTCGATCGGCTCCAGATCGCGCAGTACCTCGCGGGTCAGGTCCTGGGCGCGCGCCCGGTTCTTCCGGTTCTTCGAGAAAGCGACGCGGATCTTGCGTTTGCGTGGCTGACTCACGTCACTTGTCGTCGTCCGGATCCTGATCGTCGTCCGACAGCCATTCCATCGCCTGGTTTTCGTCGGGCGAGAATTTGTCGTTCTTCTGCGGATCGACATGTCGCGATGACGGCGGCAGTCGAATGCGACGTTCCTGCTCCTTGCGACGCATCAGCCCGGCCTTCTCCAGCAAGCTCAGGGCGAATGGATCATCTTCCTCAGGCGGCGGAGCGCCGGCGGCCGGCTCGTACGTCACCTCATAGCGATGTTTGGCGATGGAAATCTCGTCGCCGGGCAGCAGCCACTTGGTGTCGCACCGCATGCCGTTGACCTTGATGCCGTTGCGGCTGCGAAGGTCTCGCACGTGCCAGTAACCGTTGAGCAGTTCCAGCAGGCAGTGCTGTCCGGAAATATTCGGAAACGCCAGGACGATGTCGCAGTTTTCGCGACGACCCACCAGCATGCGAGGCCTGATCAGTGTGATCGGGTCCCCGCCTCCGCACGGGACCAACTCTCCCAGCATGGCGATCTGATCCGTAATCGGCATTTCCAGGCGTCCGAAGGCGGCGGACGACGGTTCGTTGTCGTCACCGGGCCGATCGGAAGGATCAGCCCGCAGGTACGAAATTTCGCACCGAAGTTCACTGACGGGCGCGATCCAACTCTATCGCTGCCGGGAACTCAAGTCAAATTCAGCACCGCAGTTGCGATCGGACCGGCCACGATGGGCCGCTACGGAGAAGTCGTTGCTGCGACGCAATCTCAACTGCCTCGGTCGGGCCAGCCGCCGGTCGTCGCAGCAGAGTATCGGCCGGAAATCCCGCAGGACTCCGCCCCCAGCCGGAAATTCTGCTGTCCGCGCTCGAAAGTGACGATGTGCAGGCTTCAGGTTGGCCGCCGTCGGGGAATCCCTCACGGGCGGCCGATTCAAAGGGTAGAATGGACCCTGCCGGAGCGGGCTGAGCGGCCGCTGCGGCGGCAGGCCAAATGGCGGGTCTTCCGACCACGCCACAAGGACGCCGCCGTGGAGGAAAGTCCGGGCTCCACAGGACACGGTGGTGGGTAACACCCACCGTCTGCGAGGACCGGGACAGTGCCACAGAGAACAGACCGCCGATGGCCGGCTTTGCTGGCTCAGGCAAGGGTGAAACGGTGCGGTAAGAGCGCACCGCGGGCGTGGTGACACGCCTGGCACGGCAAACCCCACCGGGAGCAAGACCAAGCAGGGCGGAGGAGCTGTCCGCTCCATTCGACGCCCGGGTAGGTCGCGCGAGGCGCCGAGCAATCGGCGTCCCAGAGACATGGCCGTTCACGACAGAACCCGGCTTACAGGCTCGCTCCGGCTTTTTTTTGAGTGTGGAGAGTACGAAGAGTGGAAAAGTGCGAAGAGTCAGATTGGACAGCGGATTGAATCGGTGTCGTGCGCTGCTAATCTGACCGACGCACATTCAGCGTCCCGATTCATGCGCCGCGTTGCGGCCCGGCGAATTACTCTTGCATGCCCCAATCCATCAAGGTCGCCGCCGTCTCCGAAGTTCCTGCCGGCGGGCGGAAGTCGATCATTGTCGATGAGCTTCCGGCGCTGCTGCTGCACATCGGCGACGACTGGTACTGCATAGAAGACGTGTGTACGCATGACGGCCAGCCGCTGACCGACGGCCCCGTCGCCGATTGCTCGATCACCTGCCCGCGACACGGTGCGAAGTTCGATCTCCGCACCGGCAAGGCGATCAAAATGCCGGCTACCGAACCGGTCCGAACGTATCCGGTGACGATCCGCAACGGCGAGGTCTACGTGGATTTCGAATGACGCCGCCCATCCAGCGGCAAATTCCAAAATCGAAAATCGACTTTGACCCTCCGCCATGGACGCCATCCGCGCCCTCTCGATGAAACTGGAAGAGCACGGCCAGGCGCACCTGCTCCAGTGGTGGCCGGAGCTTGATCCCCCACAGAAGCATCACTTACTGACCGAGCTGCATGCCCTGGACTTCCAGCGGCTGGCGCCGCTGCTTCGTCAGGACGGGGATGGGGCCGGCGGCGAGCCGGCGCGCGACCGGGCCGCCCGGGCGCAGCCGCCCCGCGAAATTGCCCGTCTGCCGGAGCACGGCGGGTCCGCCGAGGACTGGGCTCAGGCCCGCCAGCTCGGCGAAACGCTGCTCCACGAGGGGAAGGTCGCTGCAATCCTCGTCGCCGGCGGCCAGGGAACACGACTGGGCTTCGATCAGCCGAAAGGCCTGCTTCCGATCGGCCCGGTCTCGGAAAAGTCCCTGTTCCAGTTGTTCTGCGAGCAATTGCTCGCGCGCAGTCGCCGCGCCGGCTGCGGCATTCCCTACTACATCATGACGAGCAGCGCGACGCACGAAGACACGCGCCGGTACTTCCAGGAGCAGCATTACTTCGGTCTCGATCCGGACGACGTCTCATTCTTTCAGCAGGCGTCGTTGCCGGCCGTCGACGACAACGCTCGCATCCTGCTCGACGAGAAATGGCGGCTCACCTCCAGCCCCGACGGACATGGCGGCCTGCTGCACGCGCTGCAACACGGGCGGCTGCTGCAGGTGCTGGCCGACCGCGAAATCGAATACGTCTACTATCATCAGGTCGACAATCCGGCCGCCTGCGTGTGCGATCCCGCATTTATCGGCCTGCACGCACAGCACGGCTCGGAGATGAGCACGAAGGTCGTGGCGAAATCCTCGGCCACTGAGCGCATGGGCGTGATGGTGTCGGTCGACGGCCGCACGGAGATCATCGAGTACAGCGACCTGCCGGCCGATCGCGCAGCGGCGCTTGGAAGTGATGGCGGACTGCTGCTGTGGGCCGGCAGCACTGCGATGCACGTCTTCGACCGCGCGTTCCTCGACCGCCTCGTCCGTGACGGCTGCCGCCTGCCCTACCACCGTGCGCACAAGGCTGTGCCGTTCGTCAGCGAATCCGGGGAGCGGATCTCTCCCTCGCAGCCGAATGCATTCAAGTTCGAGCAGTTCATCTTCGATGCGCTGCCGCAGGCACAGACGGCGCTGGTGGTCGAAGCCGACCGTGGTCGAGAATTCCTCCCGGTGAAGAACCGCGAGGGCGCCGATTCTCCGGACACGGTGCGGGCCGGACTCTTGCAGCGGCATCGCGAGTGGCTGACGGCGGCCGGCACGCAGGTATCGCCGCGGGCCCGCGTGGAAATCAGCCCGCTGTTCGCCCTCGACGCTGCCGAATTGGCGTCAAAACTCCCCCGCGGCACACGGTTCGACAGAGACACGTGCATTGAGTAGAAGAGCTATCCGTTGTCAGCGGCTCGGCCAACACATTACGAACCCTCAGGCCCGCGGATTTTCTGTTCGCCGAAAGCTGACGGCTGACAGCTTCACATTTCATGCTTCGGATTTCGGATTCTTCGCGCGATGCTGCACGCTGTGATCATGGCTGGAGGGAGCGGGACGCGGTTCTGGCCGGAGAGCCGACGGTCCGTTCCCAAGCAGTTCCTGGCACTCGCCGGTGACCGCACGCTGCTGCAGCAAACCAGCGACCGCTGCCGGCCGCTGATCCCCCCCGACCGTCAATGGGTGGTTACGAATACATTGCAGGCGGAGCGCGCCCATGCCCAACTCGCCGACGTCCCCGGCGCGCGGGTGCTCGTCGAGCCGTCTCCCCGCAACACGGCGCCCTGCATCGGCCTCGCCGCCATCCAGCTGTTGCGCGAAGACCCAGACGCCGTGATGGCGGTCTTGCCGTCTGATCATCTGATCCAGCCGGACGCTGTTTTTCAGACCGCGCTCGAGACTGCCAGCAGGCTGGTCGCAGAGGATCCGAAACGGTTGATGCTGTTCGGTGTCCGGCCGACCTATTCGTCCACGGGCTTCGGCTACATCGAGCGCGGGGCGGCCATCAGCGGCGGCTCAATCAGCGCATACGCGGTGGCGTCGTTTCGCGAGAAGCCGGTACGCGACGTCGCCGAGCAGTACGTCGCGTCTGGTCGGTTCTACTGGAATTGCGGCATCTTCGTGTGGCGGGCCGATCGCATCCTGTCGGCGTTGCGGACACATGAGCCGGACATGTATGCCGGACTTCAAAAGATCGCCCAAAGTCTCGGAACGACGCGGGAACAGGACATCGTCTCCGCTGAGTTTCCTATGTTGCGGTCCGTGTCGATTGACTATGCCATCCTGGAGAAAGAACCCGGCAGCATCGTCGTGGAAGCCCCGTTCGAGTGGGACGACCTGGGAAGCTGGCAGGCGCTGGCGCGACAGCATGGAACGGACGGCGACGGCAACACGATCCTGGGACTGCATCGCGGAGTCGGCACGCGGAACTGCATCATCCGCAGCACGGGGGATCATCTGATTGCCACGCTGGGACTGGAGGACTGCATCGTCGTTCACACCGGCGACGCCACGCTCGTTGCCCGCCGCGATGATGAAGAAGCCATCCGCAAGCTGATCGAACTGCTTCGGGAGCGCGGCGATGAGCAGTTCTTGTAAGAAGGTGGAGTGGTGAGTGCTGTTTAGGCGGAATACTGAGTCAAATCCCAGCTCCGTCAATTCGTCGGGGCGGAATGCGAATCGGCTCACGTCGGGAAGCTCTGATGGACCCCTCACCCCGACCCTCTCCCCCGACCGATAGCGGACAAGAGATTCCAACGTCTCGCGGGGGAGAGGGGGAAAAGTCAGCCGGCCCGCGGGATTCAGGAGTGGTTCCGCGAACCGGACGGCTGCTGGGACTCGATTACGGGACGCATCGCGTCGGCGCCGCCATCTCGACGCCGGAGCAGAACCTTGCCAGTCCGCTGGAGAATTACACGCTGCGCAGCGATCGGCTCGACGCCGAGTGGCTCGCGCAAGTGGTCGCCGACTATCGGCCGGTGGGCTTGGTGGTCGGTCTGCCGTTGCACATGCGCAGCGGCGAGGAAGGCGAGAAAGCCGCGGAAGCGCGGGCCTTCGGCGAGTGGGCGTCGCACGTGACCGGTCTGCCAGTGACGTATCACGACGAGCGGCTGACGACCGCCTCGGCGGAGCTGCTGCTGATGGACGCCGGGTTCTCGAAGAAACAGAGAAAGGCGCGGCTCGACAAGCTGGCGGCGCAGATCATGCTGCAGTCGTTTCTCGATCAGCGTTCCGCGCCAAAGCAGAGCGGCTGATCACACTCAATCCGGTCAATCCATCCCTGCCCGGCTGTTCCAATTTATCTGGACGCCGCGTCCAGACTGGGCCAGCCGGGCTGCTGACACCGGACCTCACGTATCTCGCGCACGCGCTGTTTCGTCAGCCTATCGGCCTGATGCAGGGGCTCCGGCAGGCGATGGCCGGCGAACAGGTCCTGCACGATTTCCGCCGGTTGCGACAGGTCGCAGTGATTGCCGGGTGAGACGAAGATCGGCCGCGAGCGGTTGGTTGACCTTACCGCCAGGCCGATCATTTCGTCACAGTGGATGATCGGTCGCGTTGCGCCGGCGCGCAGGCCGGTCAGATCGACACTCCCGCACAGCAGTGACTTGCCGATGCCGATCGTGGGCACATCCGCCAGCAGGCCGAAGCAGGCCGCAATTCCGGCCCGACGCGGATGCAGAATTCCGTTCCCGTCGATGATCGCCAGATCAACGGAAATGTCTGCCGTCGCGTGGCGCCACAACTCCAGCAGCGCGGGCAATTCGCGGAACGCGAGATATCCCGAGATGTACGGGAATGTCGCCGTCGTTTCGACTTCGTGTGTCTGCATGAGCCGCCACGGAGCGGACTTAAATACGGCACACGCTGCCAAGGCCCGGCAGGGCGACAAGTACGCGACGTCGAGAGCGGCGACACGCTGGATCGGCCGTCGCAACGTCCGTAGATCGAGCTGCGATCGGACGCCGTTCTGAAACTCGGTCAACCGTCGCAGCGTTGCCGGTCCGGTGAACGTTGTGAACGGCCGGTCAAGTACGACACGGCCGTCACTGATCGGCACGCCTTCTGTTGCAAGGCGTCCCAGCTTGGCCACCGCGTCTCCTGCGATGTACAGACCGGGATCGCCGTTGCGCCGCACGACCCGGTGACAGACGCAGTCCGGGCCGTGCGGATGATCGAGCAGGAACTCCCCCACCCACCGTGCCGCAACACGGTCGCCCAGCGCGTCCGCCAGCGCCCCGTACGTCGACACGCGACCCGCCGGAATCTGCACCAGCAACGAAGTGAGTTCGGCCCGCAAATCGCAATCGAGCAATTCGACGAAGGAAGCCATCTGCCATCGTCGCTACTCTTCTCCATACCCGATACGCGCGGAATCCGCGCTTGGCAACTCGCTCCTGCCGAATCTCCTGCAGCTTCGCACGCTGCCCGGCATTCAGCACGCCTTCGAGCGCATCATTCCGCTGCGTCCGCAGCCGCTCAAGCTGTGCCTGGAGATCGTCAATCCGCCCATCATATTCCGCCTGGATGGCGTACAGCCTCCCGCTGTTCGGCGGTGATGCTCAGCTTGCCGTAATTGTTAGGCAATCGGGCGCGCGGCTTCGCTGTACTGGCTTGATCGGCCGCAGCAGTGGTCGGCTGCGGTGGTGCGGAAGACAATGTCGAAGTGACGAAGACGACCGACAGAACAGCGGCCCATGAACATTGATCGTGTGCCCGTCATGAGAGTGCTCCCGGTTTTGTGAGAGGAGAAGCCACTGACCGACACCCTAACCGGGAAGCATACGTATGTCCAGTAGTATACAACAGAATTGTTCAGGTCGTCCTTAGATGTGAATCCGCACCCCCAGGACCTTGAGAAACGCGGCGAGCCATTTCGGGTGCGCCGGCCAGGCCGGGGCGGTGACCAGATTGCCATCGATGACCACCTCATCAACCGGCGCATCGATGAATTCGCCGCCGGCGAGCCGCACTTCAGGAGCACAGGCCGGATATGCCGTGCATTGCCGCCCCTGCAGGACGTTTGCCGCCGCCAGCAATTGCAGACCGTGGCAGATGGCGGCGATCGGTTTGTCCGCCGCTGCGAACTCCTGCACGATCCGCAGCACATCGGCATCAAGCCGCAGATATTCCGGCGCCCGGCCGCCGGGAATCACCAGCCCGACGTAGTTGACGACGTGCACCGAGTCAAACGTCGCATTCAGTGTGAAGTCATGCCCGCGCTTCTCGCTGTAGGTCTGATCCCCCTCGAAATCATGGACGGCGGTGCGGACTTTCTCTCCGGCCTTCTTGCCGGGACAGACGGCATGGACCGTGAACCCGACCGCCTGGAGCGCCTGAAACGGCACCATGATTTCGTAGTCTTCGACATAGTCGCCGGCCAATACCAGCAGGGCTTTCTCCGCCATCGAACGTGCTCCAGTGTCAGTACGTTGAGTGCTCAGCGCACTCTACCGGAGCACCTGCGCGACCGCTACCGGGCCGATATAGAAGTCCATGTGCGGGCACACATGGCGTCTAACGTCGGATGTCGGGTGCCACTGGCTCCGCCAGAGCGATTCCACAGCCCGATCAACCGAATGTGCAAAGGCAAATCTCGTGGCACCCAGCACCCCGTGCGCACGCATTTTGCTCGCGCTGGTCGACTGCTGGCGGGCTGATGCCAGACGGCTGAAAGCTGCCCGTACTACCGCAGATCGCGGTAGGCATCCCACGAGAGGTAGCCGACGATTCCGGCGGCGACGATGAACAAGATGTCCATCAGTCGCGAATGCGAGGTTCCCGTAAACGGCACGCCGATCACCAGGTCGGCGATTGCCGCCAGGGCCACGATGCCGGCCACGGCCATCGAGCCGATCACCATCTTCTTGGGAGCGTCAGACATCGGCCGTGCGAATCGTCGTGATCGGAAATGCGACCCCGGTGGTCCCCCGGGGCCTGGCGAGGTCCGAGTATACGGCAATTCCCGAACCGATCGCCAGTGGAGATTTGGAATTCCGGCCGGACCTGTCGGGCGGGCCACCACAGCGAATTTCGGTGCTTCCGGAGCCTCAATAAGCCGCCGCAGAGGGACGAGAGAACAACTCGATCAAGTGGCCGTCCGGGTCGTAGACGTAGATCTGGGTCGGGCCATCCGGACGCTGTTTGGGCCCGGCCGCCAGTTCGATCCCCCGATCCGCGAGGGCCTGCACGGTGGCCAGCGCGTCAGCCACCTCGAACGCAAAGTGATGCCCCCGGCTCACCGACGTCCCCGTCGGGCCTGCCAGCCCGGCCCGTCCGGACGCGGCGCTCTCCTCAACCAGGTGAATCTGCGACGGTCCCGCCTGGAACCACAGTCCCGGAAATCCGAACCCGGGCCGCGGCACGTCCTCCATTCCCAACACGCCGACGTAAAACTGACGCGACTGCTCCAGGTCTTTCACCACGATCGTGACGTGATCGATGTACCGGACGCGAATGGGCGTGGATTCCGACATAGAGATCAGGAATTGAACAGGAGGTAACAGAGAGAATAGAGAAAACTGAGCACTGCACGAAGGTGCCGATTGAGTACTCTCAATCGGCGCCCCAGTATAACCTCGCGAGGCTTCAGACTCTCCGAACTCACTCAGTTTCCGCCGTTGTCTCCTGTTTTTCTTTTCTGGGCGCAGAGCTACTGCTGAGCCGACTGTTGTTGCTGGGCAACGGCGAGCATCTTTTCCACTGCCTCCTGGCCCGTCATGCCAATCACGATGCCGTACCGCTTCGCCAGCGGAGTGCAATCGACGATCTTCGCGCCCAGCAGGTCTTCCGGTTCGACCAGCGGATTCGCCGGCGTGCCGCGGGCGATGGCGATGGCCTGGTTGAACTCCGCCGGCGTGTGCATGTCGTAGATGCCACAACCGACGATCCCGGCCGACGTCAGGATCGAGCAGTATTGCCCGCCGGTCCACTTGTTGCTGATCCCGATGGCCGTCCCATTGCGGAACGTCAGGTCGCGCGTGGTGTGCGATGGTGGACGCATGCCTCATGAATCCCGATGAACGGATCTAACGTTTCGACTCGGGCCACGCGTCATCCGTTGGTCTTCGCCAGCGGCACGACGTAATACGGCACGCCGTTGATCTCGCCGGTCGGTCGACGCTCGCGCAGCGGCGCAGGCGCCGTAACGTCCGGCTGGACGATGATGGGAGTCTGCCCGTCAGCACCCTCTGACAACTGCCAGCGACGTCCGTCCGGGGTCCATGTGACCGGCGGCCGCGGCTGCACCGGAATCCGCTGCGTTGTCGAAGGCGCCAGCGCCACCGTCAGCGGAGCGTTCACAGACTTTGAGGCGGCCGCGATCTCCGACCGCGCCGCGCGCAACTGCGCCTCCAGGTCGGAAATCCGTCGCTCCAGGATTATCAGCCCTGCGCCGAGCACCACAAGGCACACTCCCAGCGCACCCACTAGCAATCTGGTCCAGTCGCGCATCACCATCTCCCGGTTCGTGGACGGCCTCCGCAGCTGACGCATTGGGCGCCATCGTAGCCACTCGCGTTCCCCCCGGATACGTGGATTTTGATGCGACGCCACTGACCTTGGACGATTGACCAATGACCACGAACCAATTGAGACCCCTTCGTCGCTCGGTTACATTGAATGGTCTGAACCGTAATCGAATCGTCCCTTGGGGTCCGTCGGTCGCTGCCTGCGTCCGTGCGGCCGCGTCCGTCTTGTGCACATGATCTGCGTCACCCTCGGCCGCACGCGCCACAAAATGATGGTCGAGGAGCATCGGGCGCTGGCCGCCCGGGGCGCCCCCCTGGTCGAATTGAGGTTGGACTGGCTCCGCAACCTGCCGGATCTCGCCCGGCTGCTGGCGGACCGCCCGACCCCCGTCATCATCACCTGCCGGCGCCCCCCGGACGGCGGACGCTGGCGCGGCACCGAAGAGCAGCGGCGGATGCTGATCCGCCAGGCCATCGTGCAGGGAGTCGAGTACGTCGACCTGGAGGAGGACCTCGCGGCGTCAATCAAGCGCTTCGGCACCACGAAGCGGATCATCAGCCACCACGACTTCGTGCAGACGCCGGACGACCTGCACGCGATCCACGAGCGGCTGCAGAAGCTCGACCCTGACATCATCAAGATCGTGACGATGGCCCGCTCGCCGGCGGACAATGTGGCGCTGCTGAAGCTGGTTGCGGAGTCCGAAATCCCGACGATCGGATTCTGTATGGGGGATCTGGGGCTGACAAGCCGCGTCCTGTGCGGCAAGTACGGGTCGCCATTCACCTATGCGACGTTCAGCAGAGACCGCGAAATGGCGCCCGGCCAGATCGAATTCGAGGAGCTGCGCGACCTGTACCGGTACGACTCCATCGATGCCGAGACCCGCGTGTTCGGAGTGCTCGGCGATCCAATCGGCCACAGCTTCAGCCCGCGGATTCACAACGCGGCCTTCGAGCATGAGAAACTGAATTGCGTGTATCTCCCCTTCCGCACGCCGGCCGAGCAATTGGCCGAGACGTTGCAGGCGTATGCCGCGATCGACGTGCACGGCTATAGCGTGACGATTCCGCACAAGGAAGGCGTCGTCGGTTACGCCACCTATCTCGACGAGGCGGTCAAGTCGATCGGCGCGGCGAATACCCTGTATCGCGACGAACGCAGTCGTTGGTACGCGGCGAACACCGATTATGAAGCGGCCCTGGCCACGTTGAGGACCGGCCTGGCCGAGCGGGGTCAGGAGCGGCTGGCCGGCCTGAAAGTCCTGCTGCTGGGCGCCGGTGGGGTCGCGCGGGCGATCGGGCTGGCGGTTTCGCGGGCCGGGGCGGGTCTGACGGTCACCAACCGCAACAAGAATCGCGGCCGGGCGCTCGCCGAGCAGCTCGACTGCCAGTTCATCAACTGGGAGAACCGCGGCAGCGTGTTCACCGACGTGCTGGTGAACTGCACGCCGGTCGGCATGTTCCCCGAAATGGACGACACGCCGTATCCGGAACACTGGCTCCGCGAAGGGATGCTGGTGTTCGACACGATCTATAATCCCGAGAACACTCTGCTGATCAAGCAGGCGAAGCAGAGGGGCTGCGCGACCGTCAGCGGCGTGGAAATGTTTCTCCGGCAGGCCGGCGCCCAGTTCGAGTGCTTCGTTCAGCGTCCGGCGCCGATGGACGTCATGCATGCGGCGCTGCGCCGGGCCATGTCCCCGCTGCGGCACGTTCCCGATCCCTCCGACGCTACCCAGCCCGACACGCAGGCATGACGATCACGTTGGTCGGCTATCGCGGCACGGGAAAGAGCAGCGTCGCGCGGGAACTGGCCGGGCGTCTCGGACTCACGGCGGTGGACGCCGATGCCGAGATCGAGCGCCGGGCCGGCCGCAACATCCGCGAGATCTTTGCCGAACAGGGGGAACCCGCCTTTCGTGCCCTCGAGCGCACCGTGATGGCCGAACTGCTCTCGCAGGATGGCCTCGTGATTGCCGCCGGTGGAGGCGCCGTCCTCAATCAGGAAACTCGCCGTGACATGCGGCTCGCCGGCCCCGTCGTGTGGCTGCAAGCCGCGCCACAGACCATTGCCGCGCGGCTCGCGTCCGATCCCGCCACGCGCGACCGGCGGCCGGCGCTCACCGCCGCGGATCCGCTCAGCGAAATTGCTTCACTGCTGGCCGCGCGCGAACCGTTGTACCGCGACGTGGCGACGATCGTCGTCGCCACAGACGACCGCCTGCCGGCTCTGATCATCGACGACATCCTCGCGCGATTGCCGCCCCCCCTCCGGGAGGCGCGGCCGTGACGATCTTCGACCTCCCGTTCTGGTTGGCCAGTATCTTCGTCTTCGTACTGGGCGCCGTCGCCGGCAGCTTTTTGAACGTCTGCATCTACCGAATTCCGCAGCATCTGCACCTCTGGCCGGCGCTCAAGGGCCTCTATTCGCCGCCGTCCACCTGCCCACGGTGCCGTAACCGGATCGCCTGGCATGACAATATCCCGATCTTCGGCTGGCTGATGCTGCGCGGCCGCTGCCGCACCTGCCGGATGTGGATTTCGCCGCGCTATCCGGGAGTCGAGTTGTTGAATGCCCTGTTGTTCCTCGGATTGTACTGGTGCGAAATCCCGAATGGCTGGCCCGTGGCGATCTCGGAAAGCTCAGTGTTCGCCGAGAACGGACCGCAAACCGTGCCGGGACTGGGCCCGCTGATGCCGCTGACTTTTCTGCACCTGCGGTACCTGTACCACCTGGTGCTCGTGGAGTCGCTGCTGGTGGCGTCGTTTATTGATTTCGATCGCCGCGAAATCCCCGACGCCTCCACCCTCCCGGCGATGGCGATCGGCCTGCTCGGAGGGCTCCTGCTTTCCCGCGTCCATATTCTCCCGCTGTGGTCGCAGAATTCGCAGCAGGTGTTCACATTCACGAGGCTGTTCTGGCCGGATTGGCGCGTCGACCAGTGGCCGAACGTGCCCCCGTGGTTTTCGGCCTGGCCGCACCTGCATGGTGTGCTGGTGAGCATCGTCGGGCTGCTCGTCGGCGGAGGGGTGACCTGGGGCGTGCGGCTGCTGGGCTATTGGGTGCTGCGGCGCGAGGCCATGGGCTTCGGTGACGTCGTGCTGATGGCCGTCATCGGCAGTTTCCTCGGCTGGCAACCGGCGCTCTTGGCGTTTGTACTGGCGCCGGCGTTTGCGCTGCTGGCGCTGCCGATCCAGTTGGTGTTTCACCGTGACCGGTACATCCCGTATGGACCTTACTTGAGCCTGGGCGCGCTCACCGTGCTGGCGGCGTTCCGGCCGTTGTGGAGCGGGTTTGGAGGTTGGGGAGGCGCCGGAATGGTGTTCGAACTCGGACCGCTCGTCCCCGTTTTGATGGCCTTCATGGCAGTCCTGTTCCTGGTGACGCTGCTGTTCGTGCAGGGGGTCAAGCGCGTGCTCGGCATCGGGGACTACGATGATGAATTGGTTCCGCAGTGGACGGCGGCCGACCAGTCGCACTACCAGGCCGGCGAGCGGGCCGACGAGGAATTCGGCCTGTGGCGGAGACCTGAATGGAGCGGGGAGCGATCGGGCCGAGGCACGCTGCATTATCAGCGCTGGCGCCGCGGCTCGTAGCACAAGCGTCTTTCGATAGCATCCCGGCTGCTTAGCGCCGGAGATTGCTGACCGCTGAAAGCTGACGGCTCAGTTCACCACATTCCGCGGCGCTTGTCCGAGCAGCACCCGGCGGCAGTTCTCGCTCCCCTTGACCCGCATCTCCTCGAGCCCTTCTTCGCTGTAGAACGCCGCGTGCGGGTTGAGGATCACCCGGTCGTGCGCCGGGTGGCTGGGATCGCGCCAGGCTTTGACGAGCGGATTGTCTGGTTCAGGAGGTTCCGACTCCAGGACATCGATGCCGGCCCCGGCCAGGTGTCCGGATCCGATCGCCTCCGCCACGGCCGCCACGTCCACGACGCCGCCGCGGGCGGTGTTCACCAGGTACGAACCGCGCGGCATCAGCGCAATCGTCTGGCGGTTCATGATGTGCTTCGTCTCTTCGTTGAGATAGCAGTGCGTGCTGACGATGTGCGCGTCCTTGAGCAGTTCCTCCAGTGACTCGGCGCGGCGGATGCCGAGTGCCTTGTCGACCCCGTCCTTCACGTATGGGTCGTAGAACACGACGTCCATTCCGAGCGCCTTGGCCCTGAGCGCCGCCGCCGTGCCGATCCGGCCCAACCCGACGATCGCAAACTTTCGTCCCCGCAGCCGCAGAATCGGCATGACGTGCAGGTGCGTCCAGTCATTCCGCTCCGACTGCAGCCGGCGGTTCTGGAAATTGACGCCGCGTGACAGGGCCAGCGCCATCGCGATCGCCGAATCGGCCACTTCCTCGGTCCCGTAGTCCGGGACATTGCAGAGCGTGATCCCCTTCGCCCGCGCCGCTTTCCCATCGACGTTGTCGTAGCCCACGCCGCAGCGGACGATCAATTTGCAGTGCCTGAGGTTGTCGATCGTTTTCTTCGTGATCTTGATCGTGTGGTAGACCAGGAGCATGTCGGCTTCCTCGATGCGACCGACCATTTCCTCTTCGTAGTCCGCCTTGAGAGCGATAATGTCGGCGAGATCGCCGAGGATCCGCTGCTCGCGGTCCAGGCCCCCGCTGATGAAATCCGTGATGATCACCTTCGGCCGCGCCATTCAACCAATCTCCCCGTTCAAGGAATTTCGACGCAAAGGCACCAAGCCGCTGAGACGCGCAAAGACGGCAATAAAGTCAGGCCGTCGTAATCCACCGCTTTCCAGTCTCTGCGCGTCTTGGCGTCTCTCCGTCTTTGCGTCAAAACCTGTTTCAGGAGAGGGTTTTAATTGACGGAGCGGCTGACCGCAATTCGCTGACCGCTGATAGCCGACGCCTGACCGCTACAAACAAAAAACGGGCGGCCGTCCGACGAGGACGACCGCCCAGGAGCACGAAGTTTCGCAATTTGTCGGCGAGCCAGGCGGCGACAGCGCCCGGATTCGCCGTTTGTCGGTTTAGAACGAGTTGTCGCCGAGGACGTTCTGGCCGAACTTCTCGCCGGAACTCGAAAGCAGCCGCAGCCAGACGTCATCAGCAATGTTCTGCGACAGCGGGCCGCCGTGACCGTCTGCAAAGAAGACGTTCACGACGTTCGGGTGGTTCGAACTCGGACGGGGAGCGTTGCCTTCGGAGGCGCCGAGGTTGGCATTGATCTTCGCCGAATACTGTCCGAGGTTCGGAGCATTCAGCCTCAGCGCGAGATTCTTGAGGGAGGGCGGGACCAATGAAGGGTCGGGACCAATTCCCGCTCCCGGAGCAGTCACCGAATCCGCATACTGGCCGGCGGCCGATTGCGGAATCGGGGCGAAAACCCCGACTGCGGTCGGGCTCGTGCTGTACCATGCCACAGTCTGCAGGTTCTCGGTCAGGACGACCGTGTGCTGCTGACCGTCGGACAGGCGGTCGATCTGCGCTGTGTAGCCGTTGGCGCCGGTCTCTTCGATCAACACGCCGGTGCCTGCCTGGACTTCACGAGAATCCAGCGTGGGTGTGTTGGTCGGCGAGTTGTAGTTGTTGAAGCTGAACAAGTAACTGTTCAGTGTGTGGCTTCCGACAGGCAATCCGCTCGACTGCGCTGTGGTCCAATTGCCCGAAGTCATGTATCCGCCGTTCGCGGCGAACGAGAGATTGCCGCCGATGTTTTCGTTGGCATCGTCAGGGCAGGTGTAGACCTGAATGTTCGTGTTTACGAGGTTGGTCAGCGGTTCCGGGCTGGCCGCCGGATTTGTCAGACGATCATAGAGCGTCTGGAACTCCAAGTACGGGAGCAGCGCGACACTCCAGGGCGCGGCCGAATAAACCGGCCCGGCAGGAAACCAGGCGCCAGTCGATAGTCCGGAAGCAACACCGCACACTTGGCCGCCACCGAGATATCAGCCGCGAGCGGCAGGTAGTTTCCTCCCGATCCGGGCCAACCGCCCCCGTGCAGATACAGCAGGCGCAGTTCCGCATCCGCGCCCCGGGGCGATGACCCATTCGACGGGGATTTCACCGATCTTCGACCGAATCAGCCGGATACCTTCAATGCGGGGTTCGTTACGTGTCCCCATGCCGGCGTAACCCCTCCAGATCGAAGTCGACGGCGGCAAACGGCGTCCTTTTCAACAGTTTCTCCAGGTACGCGGCTCCTCGCGCGCGAGACCGTCTGCCTGATTTCAGACCTCGGCTTCCCCTCATCCGCTGAGGGTACCGGCACAGTCCAACTGATGACGACGAAGAGCGTCGTTATCGCCCAGCACTGACGAATCTGTTGCGGTCCTCGACTGTGTCTGTCACCGAATGGCTTGTTGCGCATGTCGAGCAGCGTCCATCGGGAATGTGCCGGTAGTCGCTGCATCGCCGAGCAAAGGTTGTGACGACGTGCAGCGAGGTGGGTTTCGACCAACTCGGAGTCGGCTCGTCCGCGTCTTTCATGCGATACTTATGCGGCCTGCGGGTTGTCACGTCGTTCTTAACTCGCTGCGATCAGCTGACGGCGGCTTCCAATATCCACGGCCTCTCTTCTCTTCTAGTCTAACGTGACCAGTGCCACGGCGGCGGCAATCGCCAAAATCGCCGCGATCCGCGCGGTCAATGCGGATGCCGTAGACAGTATCCGACGATTCACGTAACGGCTCCAGCCAGAAGCGACCGAAGCCGTACCATCCCAGAACTCCCCAGCCGTAACTGCCGGCCCGCATCGAAGCGGCCAAAGGTATATGAAAATCGCGAGACCGAGCAGCCACCAGGCCATCTCCAGAAACTGTACCGGAATCCGTTGCCCAGAGATTCAGGCAGACATCGTGCAATCGGATTCCGAACCAGCGATCGTTTCGCGGCCGCAGCAACAGCCATTGAATACGCAGCCCAGCCTGATCCAGAAGCCCCCCGCCAGGATCCCGCCTCCCCAGGCAGTCCCAGAAGAAGACGGCAAACGGGATGCCGGCCGCACGCGCGCAGAATGTCGCAGGCACGAAGGTCAACAGGGCACCGAAGACACTCCAACCGCCGTTTCGCGGATCCCACAGCGCACTTGAGGATCGTGCACCTAGGTACTCCCTGGCATGCACGAGGAGGTGATGAACCGGCGCCCAAACAAACCAGAAATGGCGCAGGTCAGACTCGCCAGTCCCATCCGCAACGGTGAATAGCCCGAACTCTGGGCAACGGCCGCGTGACCAGCACCCCGACGTACATGCCGACGCACAGCAGGACCTTGTACGAATTCACCCAGTGGCCGGCGATCCGGAAATCGCGCGGAAAACCGGGGGCAAGCCTGGCAGTCTGCATTGAATCACCGTGTTCCGCGCGGCGTCAGTGATGTGATCGTCGCGACATCGACGGTCCGCAATCTGTCAGCGGAAATTGCGACAGCGAATGCGACGTCGCGGCAGGAGTCAATTACCTCAGCGGGCATGAAATCGTCGGTAATGCGATGCCAGCGGCGCTCAGCGTGATCGCCGCGTGCGCGACGTTGAACGCCGGCCAAAACCGCAAACAGACATAATCGCAAATGCCGCCGCGATGCGTCGTCTCCAGGGCATGACTCAATGAACCGCCCAGCCAGGCCCGACGCCCGTGCCACAGGCAGGCATCGCCAGAGTCAATCCACGAGCGCGCGGCGCACGGTAACCAGATCGACCACAACGCCAGGCGACTCAAGGAGCCCTTCCCCGGCTCCAGCCAGATCTGAGACTGGACAATCCGCATCTGGCCGAGCAGTTCCCAGCAGCATACGCCTTTGCGGCCAGCCGGCGGCGCGGCAACCGCTGACGGCCTGGTCGGCCGCTGGGACAGAAGCAGTCCGCACAGTAACGCTAACATGGCGGTGTTGATCCTTCGTCCTGGGTCAGTCTGCCGCCGTCGCAGTCAGCACTGGGGCCGCCGAATCGTCGTGAGCACCGGCGCTTAAACTGGATCCGCGGACGACGCCGTCGTCATCGAGCGTGATGGTCGTGGGCCAGCAACGCACGCCATAGCGCCCGGGCGATCATTTGTTCGGTGTCCTGTGCCAGGACGAACGTCCAGGCCCAGGTCCTTGCGGACTTGTTCGACGCTCTTGCGATCCTTCCCGCCGTGGAGATGCCACGATAAACGGCGCGTCGCGCTTCCGGGAGTGCAGAGCCTGCAGCCGCTGCAGTTCCCTCAGACACGGCGCCGACCACGATTGCCAGAAATTCAGCATGGCCGTACGCCCGCGCAACCGATGCATCGCAAACTGGTCGTTGCCGTCGCTGAAGGACGCGTCGGGAGCACACTGGCCGACAGCGACCGACAGCCGCAACCCAGTGCGTGGTAATTCGGGCGCCGGAACCAGGTGCTGGTCGAGAGCGTGCGCGAGAGCCTTTGCGTCCAGGTGTTCTGATGATTGCCACACAAATTCGCGCCGCGCGTTCAGCAGAAACAGCGCCGGCACTCGCGGCGGACCGAACGTGCGCGTCCACCCCCCCTCATCATCCTCGGTGATCTGCAGCGGCAGGGGGATTCGTTCCGACTGCAGCCTCCGCTCCAACTCGTCGCGGCGGTGATCAAACGCCCCCTTCGGCAGCACCACGATCACCGCCAGGGCGAGCTGGTTCCGCTTGACGTGCGAGAGTGCGTCCGCCACGACGCTTAGAGGCGCCGCCGCGTTCCAGTCCACGAAACACACGAGCGTGTTCCGCGACAGGTATCCGTTGGCGGGAGCCACCGACTGCACCGTCACATGAGCAGCGACGGCCTCGCGGGCCGGTCGGTCGTCCGGTCCTCCCGACCGCCAGTGCGGAACTGTGACCGGCTCCCACCACGAAGGCACGTCCATGACGGTCTCCGGCGCCGGGACGTGGCACGTGCTGCCTCCTGTAATCGGCTGCGTACTGCCGTTCGCCAGCGTGCGACTGCCTTCCAGCCGCAGACAGACCTGCTGGACCTGCGGCGTAAAAACAGCACCTGCGGGACCGACGGGAGGCGGAGGGATCGTCAGCACGTAGCGATGCTCGTCCACGTGAGTCTTGACGGCTCCTCTCCACGGAGTCACGGGTGATCCCTCAACCCACGTCCAGACCAGCCGGTCAATCTGCCCGCCCGGAATCCAACTGTTGAGCGCGCAGTAGGTTTTACCCGGTTCCATCGCCGTAATTTCAACATGCGGAGGCGGAGGCGATCCACTCGCGGAGATATCGCCTCGGACCACGATGCCATCGGGAGTGATGGCCACACCGTTGGAGGCCCCCGTGACCGATTCATTCGAGAAACCGGAGCGGAAGTTGGCCTGCGACGCGGGATCAAACGCGTGCAGCGCGTTGTTGAGCTTCGCCAGCGCATCGCGCAGGTTCTGATTGATGGCGATCTCAGCGGCCGGCAGTGTCTGGTCGCGTTGACTGCGCACCGCGTCTTTCACCGCGCCCGTGGGAAGATTGTACGTCAGCGGGCCGACCGAAATGCTGAGACCGGAAACCTGCGGGTCGAATTCGGACGCGCGGATGAACAGCCAGTTGAACAGGATCGCCAGCGCAAACCGCTGCCGGATCACGATGTTGTTGAAGTCGGGCAGGACTCCGTGCGTCGCCTTGCCGTGAATCACAAGATCGATCGTGCCGGCATTGAACTCCAGGTGCACCGACGTCACCGCAAAGTGATACGTGGGATTCGGCGCCAATGGGATATCCACTTCAAAATCCTGTTGGAACTGAAGCAGCTGGTTGATCGTCGGCTGGAAAACGTGCGTCACGAACTCCTTGCTGATCGCAAATGCAAATCCGGCCGTATCGATGAACACGTTCGAGACATTGTGGACGCCGCCCGTCGGCGGGGCTGCATTGGAGAGTTGCAGAGGCAGCGCCAGCACCTGGCCGGTGCCGCTGCCCAGGCCCCTGAACTCGCTGAATTCAAAGCCTGCCGGCAGGTCGACCGGCAACAGCTGGATGCTCTCCCGCACGGCCTTGCGGACCTGCGTCGACAGCGTCGCGGCGTCCGCAGCACTGAGCCCCGCGCCGGGTGCCGGAACAAACACGATTTTGCTGTCCTGCGGCGATGGGCGAATCGACAGTCGCCGGCCCGTCGGCGTCGTCGTGGTATGCACTTCGAACGTCGCCTGCACTTCTCCATGGACAGGTTGCGGCAGGTCCAGCGTTCCCGGGTCCGGCGTGTAAATGGCGCGGACGTTGACATGCACTGTGATTTCGGTCGTTGAGCCTGCCGGAACACTCAGCTTCGGCGACGAGATCTGCGCCTCAACTTTGCCGCGTACGACTGCGGGGGGAATATCGACCACCTGCAGTCCGAATTTCGAAAACACGTCCTGCATCCGGCTCGCCGCACCCGGAGGCGCCGTTGATGTCAGGTGTCCCTGGACGTCCTGAGGACGGACGTCCGACTGCGCGCGCGAATACTCGAGGACCCAGTCGCCGAAATCGATCACGTCGGGGAATCTGCGATGCGGATCCCCGATGCGGAGTCGCGCACTATGCAGCAGGACGAACGGGTTCTGCTCGTCCTGCCCTTTTTGATGCAATCGCGCCAGCAGTCCGTCAATCTGCCGCAAGCCGATTTCGACGACTGCATCGAAGCCGCCCGTCAGGTTATTCGGCATGGTGTCTCCAGGATTCGATGGTTGGGGAATCCCCGCTTAGGTAATCGGGCCGGGCGGCTCTGGTCCGGCGACTTCAATGCGCTCGATGCAGTACACAACGTTGTTGATCGTCGCGTAGCCGGGAGCCCGGTCCTGGGCCGCCGCTTGAGCGGTGTTGTTGCGGAGGTACGCCTCCGCTCCGACGACCGTCCGTCGCAGGACGTTCTGCGACGCCGGGTCGACATCAAAGGCGATGATCAGGTCCTGACCCTGCGTGACCGGGTATTGGACAATGTCCGAAACCGCCGACGTGCCGTTCTGCAGACTGACCATCGCAACGCCGCCGAACGGCACCGGCACGGGCAGGTCTGCGGCATCCCACGGCTGTGGCGATGTCGTGGGCAGCGATTGAGAAATCGATACGAAGTCCAGGCGCGTCTCCTGATTGGCGAGTCCTGTCAGCGTGATCCGGACAAGGCTCCCGCCGCGGGACAATGCCGATCCGGGGATTCGCTGGACGACGCAGGCGCCGGCGACCGCCGCTCCGGCTGCCGGATTCGCCGGGTTTGTCGTGGTTTCGAAAGCCGTTTCGAAGATCAGCGTCGTGACCAGCAGGGGCGGATCCGGCACCCAGTCGGAGGCCAGGTGATCGCTCGTGCGGACGGCCCTGACGCGATAGAAGAACGTGGTCCCCGGCGGAAGCCCGGAATGGGTAAACGACCTGCCGCTGATGTCCGACACGATCGACTGCAGCGGAGGGCTCGTATTGTTGATTTCAACATCAAACTTGACTGGCTCGGGCGGCGGATCGAGGTAGTCCCAAGCCAGCGTGATCCCGTCCAGACCGATCGAGTCCGCCCGCAGATTCGTGGGGGGAGCCACCGTCAGGATCGGATCCTCCAGCCCGAGGATCTGTCGGCACCCCGCGAAGCCGCATAACAGCACGATCGGAACGAGAACGGCCGGCACCAGCAGGCCGAGGAACACCCAATCCATGATCGGACTCGCGTACATCAAAGCGGAGACCTTTTTGATTTCGCGGCGGTGTCCGTTACGCCACTTCGATTGACTCGATGCAATACACGCGGTTGTTGTCGGTGTTGTAGCCCGCGCTGCGGTCCATCGACGTCGCCTCCGCCCGATTGTTACCAATGAATGCAATTGCTCCCTGCAGATCGCGGCGAAGAATGCGGCCGGATCCGTTGTCGACGTTCATCGCAACCAGCAGATCGGTCCCCTGGTCGACGGTGAAGCTCACCTTGTCCGAGACAGCGATTCCTGCTCCCGTAATCGTCACTGCACCGGTACCGGAAAACGTGACGGGCACCGGCGGGTTGGCGGAATCCCAGGGCTGCGGCGTTGCAGCGGGGACCGCGTTCGAGATGGTGACGGCCGTCAACACGGTGTTCTCATTCACGATCCCGCGCAGCGTGATGCGCACAAAAATGCCGGTCTTCGAGACAGCGTTGATCCGCTGCACGACCGTGCTGCTGGATTCGTTGACGCCGTTCGGCGGGTTCGGTGGGATGCCGGCCGCAGTGAATACGACGTCGAACTTACGCGTCATCGCCGTCAGCGGAGGAACGGGGACCCAGTCCGACGTCTGCTGATCCAGCGTTTGACGAGCGCGGACTTGATACGCGTGCGCGTCCCCTCGGCCAGTCCCATGTGGGTGAACGTCTTGTCACTGAGACCCGCAGCGAGCGGCGGATCGGTCTGGTTGTGCAGCACCTCGAACGTCGTCTCGAATGGGGGGGGCTCGAGATAATCCCATGCCAGCGAAATGCGGTCGGTGTCCGTTGCGGTGACTCTCAGATTGGTCGGCGGATCGGGCGGGGGGAGTTGCCCGGCGCTCGCATGGAAACTGCAACCGGCAAAACCGTATAGCAGCACCACCGGAACCAGAATCAGTGGCGACAGCAGCAGCAGGATTGTCCATTCCATGATGACATCCGCACGGACAGGAACATCCGCAGCCGGAATCGGCTGTAGACCGGATTCGTTCGTTCTGCGGCCCGAAACGGCAACGTCAATTCATCAGTGACAATCGTCAAAACGATACCTCATTCGGGTTCCAATCAGTAGTCTCAGGTCGCGCGCACGCGATCGCGGGCCAATGGGCCACAGTCCAACCTCCCATTCATCGGCAGCGCGGATTGTCGCCAGAACGCCTGACTCGATTGCGGCCAGGAGCGCCGGCCAGGCATCGACCAATCCCATCAGCTCTGCGTCAAAGGCCGGATATGGAGTGACAAGTGCGCCCGAATCTGCGCCGCCTGCGAAGCGTTCGTGCAATTCCCTCCGTAATGTAAGAGGGTTCGCATCCACTGCTCATCGCAACCCGCCAAGACCATGCCTGTGCAATCATTTGAAATGCACGCTTCACTGGCATGAACTGCAGGCGGTGCGATCCACCACTGCGCCGTGGCAGAATCCCTTCGTGCGTTCGGACGATGCAACCGACCGCAGTTCCAGCTGGGTGAAACTGCAGTCGGTGTTCCTCACCTCCGCAAGTTATGAGTTCCCTGACCGAACGTCCCCGGTTCATGCGGCGATCAGGCCAGGTCGAAGCGGTCCAGGTTCATTACCTTGGTCCACGCGGCCACGAAGTCTTGCACGAACTTCTCGTTCGCGTCCGCGCTCGCGTAGACCTCGGCGAGGGCCCGCAACTGCGAGTTCGAACCAAAGACAAGATCGACGCGCGTACCGGTCCACCTGACCTTGCCCGACTTGCGGTCGCGCCCCTCGAACACATCGTTCGCCTCCGAGGCCGGCTTCCACTCCGTGCCCATGTCGAGCAGGTTTACGAAAAAGTCGTTGCTCAAGGCCCCTGGCTTGGAGGTGAAGACCCCGTGTTTCGAGCCGCCGACGTTGGTCCCGAGCACTCGCATGCCGCCGACCAGGGCCGTCATTTCGGGTGCCGTGAGTGTCAGGAGCTGTGCCCTGTCGACCAGCAACTGCTCGGCGGGGACGGCGAACTGGCCGTTCAGGTAGTTGCGGAAGCCGTCGGCGATCGGCTCGAGCACAGCGAATGACTCGACGTCCGTCTGGTCCTGCCTCGCGTCCATGCGTCCAGGCTTGAAGGGCACCTTCACGGAGACTCCGGCCTTCTTTGCAGCCTGCTCGACCCCCGCGCAGCCTGCGAGCACGATCAAGTCGGCGAGCGATACCTTCTTGCCGCGCTTGGCTTTCTTGTTGAAGTCAGCCTGGATGCCACTGAGCGTTTTCAGCACCTTCGCGAGCTGCGCAGGTTGGTTGACCGCCCAGTCCTTCTGTGGGGCGAGCCGGATGCGGGCGCCGTTGGCGCCGCCGCGCTTGTCGCCGCCACGGAACGTGGACGCCGATGCCCAGGCCGTCGACACGAGCTGCGCCACGGACAGCTTCGAGTTGAGAATCTTCTTCTTGAGGTTCACGATCTCCTTCTCGCCGACCAGCTTGTGGTCGACGGCCGGAATCGGGTCCTGCCAGATCAGCTCTTCCTTCGGCACCTCCGGTCCCAAATAGCGGGCGCGCGGGCCCATGTCGCGGTGCGTCAGCTTGAACCAGGCACGCGCGAAGGCATCCGCGAACGCCTGCGGGTCCTCGTAGAACCTGCGCGAGATCTTTCCGAATTCCGGATCGAAGCGCAGCGTCAGGTCGGTGGTCAGCATGGTGGGCTTGTGGAACTTGCCCGGGATATGCGCGTCGGGGATGATCTCCGGTGCGTCCTTGGCCACCCATTGCTTGGCGCCGGCCGGCGACTTGGTCAGCTCCCATTCGTACGCGAACAGGTTCTCGAAGAAGTTGTTGCTCCACAACGCCGGGGTCCTGGTCCAAGTCACTTCGATACCGCTGGAGATCGTGTCGGCACCGTGCCCCGTGCCGTAGTCGCTCATCCAGCCGAGACCCTGCGCTTCCAGCGGCGCGGCTTCCGGATCCGGGCCCTTATGGGATTCCGGGGCGGCACCGTGGGCCTTGCCGAAGGTGTGGCCGCCGGCGATGAGGGCGACGGTCTACTCATCGTTCATCGCCATGCGACCGAAGGTGGCTCGGATATCCTTCGCGGCGGCCATGTAGTCGCCGCTGGCGTTCGGGCCTTCCGGGTTGACATAGATTAGGCCCATGTGGGTAGCGCCGAACGGCTGAAGCAGGTCGCGATCGCCGCTGAATCGCTTGTCGACGCCCAACCACGCGATCTCCTCACCCCAGTTCACGTCCTCGTCCGGCTCCCATACATCCGCCCGGCCGCCGCCGAAGCCAAAGGTCCTAAAGCCCATGGACTCCAGCGCGATGTTGCCAGCCAGGATCAACAGGTCGGCCCAGGAGATCTTCTTACCGTACTTCTGCTTGATCGGCCACAGCAGGCGGCGCGACTTGTCGATGTTCACGTTGTCAGGCCAACTGTTCAGCGGCGCGAAGCGCTGCTGGCCGCGACCGCCGCCGCCGCGGCCGTCGGTGATGCGGTACGTCCCGGCGGCATGCCAGGCCATACGGATGAATTGTGGTCCGTAGTGGCCGAAGTCCGCTGGCCACCAGTCCTGCGAGTCGGTCATCAGCTTGACCAGATCCTTCTTCAGCGCTTTGTAGTCGAGGCTCTTGAATTCCTTCGCATAGTTGAATCCCTTGCCCATCGGGTCGGACTTCGCGGAATGCTGGTGCAGCAGTTCCAGCCGTATCTGGTTCGGCCACCAGTCGCGGTTCGTCCGGCCCAGGCCGGCGATGTGGTTGAATGGGGACTTGCCAACGCTTTCGTCTTGGACCTTGATGCTCATGTCTACTTCCCGCTCCTGTGTTCCTGTGTCCCCGTACTTTACGGTGTGTCGAATGAAACTGCCTGTCCTCGATAACCCCTCGTCCCGAACGAGAACGTATTGCGATTGCAAAAGCAATCGCACAAGTCAGCTCACGTCTGAGCGAACCGGGCGGCGGCCAGCGCCTGATTCTGCGTCGATGCGGTGACAGGTTCCCTTGACCTGCCCCCGGGGACGGTACCAGCTTTCAAGTTCGGGGTTCGGTTGTCAACAACGCCGCCGCACAAGGCCGCTGGAGCGGGTGGAAGGGAACTTGTGCAGCGGGCGCGACTCGGGGGCCGGGGGACGATACCCCAGCGTACTGTGCGGCCTCACGGTGTTGTCGTGTGACAGGCGCACGGATGGTGGGGGCATCGCACCGGCGATATTGCCGCTACGATCGCTACGACTCCTAAAAGCGGTCATCCACACGGACATCACTCGCCAAATGCATGCCACTGGAGCGTCGACGACGGCAATTATCGAAATATGGTCTTGAGTGTGACTGTTTCTAACGCGGGCCTACAAGTGGCGTTCTGTCGCTTAACGAGTTGCTGCGATTGCGATGGTAAATCCGGTAGGCAACGTGACGACGTTTCCTATTCCGAGCCACGATGACGCCAGCATCGAATTCTTCGAGCGGTCATCAGAAGGTTGGGTCGGCCAGGACCAGAAGCTTCGACCGACATGTCGTGCAGCATCTTTGATTCCGAAAGCCTTTCGGACGTCAACTGGTTCATCGTAGGCAAGATCCCGGGCCGCTCGAACCTCGATCACATTGAGGTTCCGGTGTCGGGGCTGACCGTCGGCAGACGCGCCACGAACGTGGACATCGTCCTCCCGTCCAGCTTTGTATCGAATCGGCACGCGATTCTCAGGCCGTGCGGCGTGATGCTGGAAGTCCGCGACCTCGACAGTCGCAACGGTACCTTCGTCGAACGCAGTCGGATCCAGGGATCCGCGTTGGCCGGTGACGGAGATACTGTGGCATTCGCGGATGTGGAATTCCGCGTCGAAATGACGGCGCAGCGCGCGCCGGCGAATGACACGGTCAGTCATGCGACCATCGTCGGCTCGGAGTCCTTCACCGGACACTGGAAGCTGAGCAACTTCACGAAGCTGGTGCAGGATCGGCTGGTCACGCCGTTCGTCCAGCCAATCGTGGACATCAACTCAGGCTGCATTGTAGGACTCGAGTCACTTGCTCGCAGTGAAGTACCCGGCCTGGAAACTCCCGCGAAGATGTTCGAAGCCGCGGAGCTGCTCGAGCAGGCCCCCAACTTGAGTGCGATCTGCCGCAGCAAGGCAATCGAAGCGGCACACCGGCTGCCCGCCACACAGCGGCTGTTCCTGAATACCCATCCTGCCGAGCAATTGAACAAGGATCTGCTGCGTTCGGTCTGCGATATCCGCGAGCGCTTCCCGGCACTGCGCCTCGTTATTGAAGTGCACGAGGATCTAGTCGAAGAACTCGCAAAGGCCCGCGAATTCTCGCGAGAGTTGGCAAAGCATGGCGTTGAGTTGGCACTGGATGATTTCGGATCAGGCCTCTGCCGCATGAATGAGATCCTCCGGCTCCGCCCCGATTTCGTAAAATTCGACCGCAGCATGATCAGTGGCATTGACCGGACACCGCCCGCTGAGCTGCAGGCCATTTCATTGCTGATCGAATCACTCAAGTCGTTGTCGATCCGTTGCGTCGCAGAGGGAATCGAACATCATGCCGAGGCTGCAGTATGCAGACAACTTGGCTTCGAACTGGCGCAGGGCTTCCACTTTGCGTACCCAGCGACAATCGACAGCTATCCGCTGAACTGCGGCACGTGTGTCGAGGCGCCGCAGAGGTGGCCGCCCAACATGCGCAGAGTATGACATACTGGCGGACTGCTTCGCGCAGGAATGGCTGGAGGGAGAACCTGTCGCGTGGGCGATCTCACCCGCCGCATTGACCTGTCCCCTGAAACGTCAGCAGGCGTTGAGCAGAGTCTCGACGTGCTGGACCCAGAACAGGAAGCTGGTCATTGCGAATCCGAACGTGTGAGCGCCCGGCTGCCATTCTGTTCCGACTACTTTCGTGAACGATGCAGCGCAGTTGACCTGCCCCGGAGACGGTACCAGCTATTAAGTTAGGGTTCAGTTGTTAACAACGCCGCCGCACAAGGCTAACTGGAGCATCGCGCAGTGAACTTGTGCGGTGGGCGACTCCGGCGAGGGGACGATACCGGGCCAAGAACTCGTCTGTGAGCGCGGCGATCAATTCCGAATGGGATTGATCGTTCATAGTGCTGCAACCCGAGGCCATAGACTCAGCGCCGACCGAACCGTTGCTCGCAGTCAGGTTGACGCGACCGCGGGCCGATTTCAACTTCACCAGATGTGGCGATTAGTCAGCGGCTCAGCTTCCTGCAGGAACCATCAGGGCCCGAAAGGGCCTTGGAGGAAGCCCGGAAGTGGCGGGCCACCCTGGGCTCCCACCGCAGGGATTTCGATCATGATGTCATCGGCAAGTCCATCGTCGTTCACGTCAGCGGTCGAATTGAACCCTCCGGGATGTCCGTTCGGCACAAAGATTTGTGGGTGGTCGAAAGGGGCACGCTGATACAGAACGCGCTCATCGGTCAGAGATTCCAGAAACGCGACGATCGCGTCGATTTCGTCGGAAGTCAGGGACGGAACTGCGAGCGGTTCGATAACCGAGCCATTGCTTTCCTTGACAGGAAACACGCTGCCGCCGCGGCTGTAGAATTCGACCACCTCCCGCAGCGTCAACACGTCGCCGTTGTGGAAGTAGGGAGCCGTCAGCGCGACGTTGCGGAGCGACGGGATCTTGAATGCTCCCTCGACTCCGAAGCCCTTCGTCACGGCGGCACCGTCAAAGTCAGCGGGTGGGAAGTCTGGAAAGAGTGTGCGTGTGAACGAAAGCGGACCGAACGCATCGCTGGCACCGACACCAAGATCATTGTATGTGGGCCGCACGCCGATATTGTTGAAACCCTTGTCGATCACATTGCCATCTCGGTTGCGCACGGGTCCGTTGACCGCCAGGTTGATGCGGCGGACCGAGGCGTCCGTCAATTCGTTCTGCTCATGACAGTTTGAGCAGCGAATGTTCGTCGGCCCTTTCGTGCGGTCATTGAAGAGATGGGCGCCGAAGAGCGCGAGGCGACTAATGTTATCCGGATCCTCGTTCGTCCAGGGATTCAATTCAGGGTCGGTCGCCAGGGGGTGCTGTCGCCGGAAGCGATCCCAGGGCGTATCGTCCGCGACAAGAGTCGACTCGTAGATCTGGACTGAGATTCCGAAGAAGACCGTAAAGTTGTATTGAATAAGCGCGTAGTAGTTCGCGGGGAGATCGTCGTCGCGGACGCCATTCTTTCTGTTAATGACGGTCTTGGTTCCGTCAGGGTTCACCTGGATAAGTTTCGGTGATTTCCACCACTGCTCGTGGAAGGCCGCCTGGATCATCTGGTCGTACCGGTTGGCAGAGAGGCCGTTCTTCGGCCAACGGCTCATCGAACCTAGCACGCTATCAGTGCGTGACACCAGTTGCTGGCCCAGCGGACGAAGCCTGGCAACTCGCTTGCCCCGAAGAAGGCTGCGCCGCGTCAGCTCGCGGCCAACATCGAGACCAGTGCGGCCCGGCGTTGCCATTTCGAAGTCGCTCACAATCGGGGCAACTGCCTGCGACGCGAGACTGGAATTCACCAGTGCGATCTGCACTTCCACCGGCTGTTGGGGGTCGTCGGCGCGAAACACCTTGGCGCCGGGATCGCGGTTTCCGATATGGTTGACGCCGTTGAAGACATTCTCCGCCCGCCCATCCCAGAACTGGCGGTGATTGAACACGGCATTGATGACGGAGGGAGTGTTCCGCGGTTCGACGCGGCGGGTGTTCAAGGAACCGATGGAGAAACCATCCGGATCGAGTTGATCGCCTGGAAAATGAATGCCTTGCGAGGACACGACATCGCTGCTGTCAGCGCATTGAGATCGCCCCGGACGCACGGAATGGCGAGGTCTGGTCAGCGGAAAGTCGGCGACTTTGAGCTGGACATTAGGACGGAAAACGGACGGCGTGGCTGGATGTACCTGGTTCTTCGATCGAGGATCGGCGCCGGCGCGAAAGTGACAGCTTGCGCAGGCCTGTACCCCATCGCTCCCGACCTGCATGTCCCAGAACAGCGCCTTGCCGAGTGCAAGTGCCGCGTAGGGATCTTTGACGAACTCGTTCAGGTTTGTCGGCCCTGGCACCACAACTGCCCGCAGGTCGCCAGGCAAGTTGACCAGATCACTGTTCAGTGGAGGGTCCGGCACGCGTGGGATCGTGGTGTCCGGTGGGGCCTGAGCATGAACGGCCAGCCCGGTTCCGATCAGCATCAGCAGTGCGAAAACTGCTGCGTTAACCCGTGGAGTCGATGTTCGCCTGCGTGAGCGCAATCGCGTGCAATCAAGACTATGCATCTATGGCCCTCCGTCTGTTGATTCCTGGATTTCTTCAGTTCGTGCATCGACTCCTAAAACTCTGCCAGCATTTCCTTCATCCGCTTCATCGCCCGGATGTAACGGCTGCTGGCGCCGGACTTTGACAATCCCAAGACGTGCGCCGTTTCGACGCTGTCGAGCTACTCGAAGTGCCGCAGGGCAATCACTTCCCCGGTCGACCCGGAGCCATCGTATCGGGCGCTTCCTGCAGTTGCACGCGCATTTCCGCCTTGACTGCCGCCTTCTATGGCGACGTCAGCGTCCCCAGGGCATCGCGGACATGTTCCACGGCTTTCTGGTGCTTCGCCGGGCTCAGAAGTTTCCAGAGGCGGCCTCCTTCAGGATGACCTTGTCGAGTTCCGCTTCCGCCAGCAGTCTCTTCAGCCGGCCGTTCTCTTTCTCCAGGTCCTTGAGCCGACGGGCCTGGTCGACTTTCAGGGCCCCGTATTCCTTCCGCCAGCGGTAGAACGTCTGGCCGGTGACTCCCAGCAGTCCGCAGACCTCAGGCGTCTTCTGTCCCTGGGCCAACAGCACCTCAGCTTCCCGCAGTTTCGGGATGATTTGCTACGCACCAAATCGCTTTCTCGCCATGACCAGCTCTTCTGTTCTGGGTCTAGCACGTCGAGACTCTACTCAGCGCCTGGACGCGCTTCGGGGGGGGTAGGTCAGCGCGATCAGTCGCCGACGCGAAGAACTGACCGTGGCCGCGGACGAAGGATCGCTGCTTGTGTAGTGACAATAGGTGATCGATCGACGCCAACATCACACAGCAAGATAACGAACTGGACCGTCGGTCCCCGGCTTAAATGAAAACGGGCGGCCGTCCGACGAGGACGACCGCCCAGGAGCACGAAGTTTCGCAATTAGTCGGCGAGCCGGAGAGCGTCAGCTCCCGGATTCGCCGGAACGCTGACTAGAAGTCCGCGTCGCTGAGGACAACCTGGCCGAACTTCTCGCCGGCGCTCGAAATCAGCCGCATCCAGACGCTGTCGGCAATGTTCTGCGACAGCGGGCCGCCGTGGCCGTCCGCAAAGAACACGTTCACCACGTTCGGGTGGTTCGAGCTCGGACGGGGCGCCGTCCCTTCCGCAGCACCGAGATTCGAGTTGATCGTGCCTGCATAAGCCGCCACCGACAGGGCATTGCCGAAGAACAGCGACTGGCTCTTGCCGCCGACTGACGGATCCGGGCCGATCCCGTTCGCCGAGCCCGTGATCGCGTCGGCATATTGACCAGCCGTGCTCGCGCCAGGCGCCGTACCAGTCACTGGCACAAACACGCCGACCGCCGTCGGGCTCGGATTGAACCACGTGACCGCCTGCAGGTTTTCCGTCAGCAGGACCGTGTGCGTCTGGCCGTCCGGAATCCGGTCGATTTGTGCGCGGAAGCCGAAAGAGTTGGTCTCTTCAACCAGCAACCCTGTTCCGGCCTGGACTTCGCGCGAATCCAGCGTCGGTGAGTTTGCAGGCGTGCCGGCTGCGTTGTAGTTGTTGAAGCTGAACAAGTAACTGTTCAAGGTATGGCTGCCAACCGGCAACCCGCCCGCCTGCGCCGCCGTCCAGTTGCCGGACGTCATGTACCCGCCATTTGCCGCGAACGACAGGTTGCCGCCGATATTCTCGGTGGCATCGTCCGGGCAGGTGTAAACCTGGATGCTCGTTTGCTGCAGAGTGCCCACAGCTTCCGGGCCGGTGCCCGGCGTCACGAGGCGATCATACAACGTCTGGAATTCGAGGTACGGTAGCAGGGAGACACTCCAGGGCGCGGCCGTCCTGCCCGGCGACGCCGCGGCGCCGCTGGCCCAGATCCGCAGGGACGTTGACGGTGCATTGACGTTCGCAGGATCCCAGGTTTCCAAGTACGGCAGTGCGCCGCTGTTGTTGGTCGCGTAGGTCTGGAACGCGAAGCTCACGTTGCGCATCTGGCTCATGCACTGGGTGCGGCGGGCCGTTTCGCGGGCCGCGCCGATGCCGGGCAGAATCAGCGCCGCCAGGACGGCGATGATCGAAATCACCACGAGCAGTTCAATCAGCGTAAAGCCGCCGCGTCGCGGCTTCGAGGTTAAGCGTCGCGTCACTTGCATGGTCGTGCTCCGAGAGAGAGAAAAGTGTGCGAAAGTTGGAAGGTGCCGAAGTGTGAAGGTGCAGAGGAGCTAAGGATCAGAGGAGCAAAGGGGATGTTTTCCGAAAAGGGGCTGCGTTTCCGTCCCCTCTGCTCCTTTGATCCTCGACTCCTTTGCTCCTCTCCTGCTGCGTTTCGCCGCAGCCGTCTTTCCCGAACCCCTTATGGCTGCTGCGTTTCGCAGCGGCCCCCCTTTGGCCCGGCCGAATCATTATGACGTGTGGAACGACGGTCCTGAATGGAATTCAACAGGGAATTCGAGTGTTTTGGGGCCGCCGGTCCGTTTCTCCGCTGGAATCCGCCGTTTCAACGCAATTTCCGGGCCGCTGCGGCGGTCCTTAGTCCATTGTCCAAGGCCCATTGTCTCTTTCGGCCACATCACAATGGACTATGGACAATGGACCCCGAGCGAAGTTTGAGACCCCGACTCGACCGGGACGTTATTTGATCCTTTTGCGGTAAATGATGAATTTCCGCCAGTCGAACCGGCCTGGCAGCGGCTTGCCCGTGACAACGTCCGTGTCGTTCGGATCGTCGACGAACGCTTCTTCCAGCCGGGTCATATCGACCACGACGAAGTCACGATGCCCGGGCAGGTCGGTGATCTTCGACCCGATCTGCACGACATCCGGGTTCGCTGCCGCGTTCGGCTGATGAGCTTCGAACAATTCGTAACCGACCCACATCGCGAACACGTGCGACCGGTTCGTCGTGTTGTTGGCGATCTTCGAGAGCAGGCGGTTCGTGGTGTAGTAGTCGACGACGTTGTTGGAGGGCTGGGCGTCCGCGCTCGACCGGGCGTCGAACAGGCCGAGTCCGGTCGTGGTCAGGTGACTGCGCAGAAGCGTGTTCTGAAGCTGATTCTCAAGTAAGTCCGGAGGAGACGTCATCGTATTTGGGTCGATATTCGGCTGCGGATCGAGATATGCCATGCTGCGGAAGGGCATCGCCCCGGGCACTCCCGGCAAAGGCAATCCTGGCATCGGCGATCCCGACGTGTTCAACACATTCGGCATTGCCAAACCCGCTAACCCAGTGAAGTAATCCAGTCCATCTCGGGCAATCAAAAGCTGATCAAACCAGTTGCGCACGAATCCTGTAGGCGGTCCGCCCGTGTCGTGCCGGTCCTGTGTCGGTCTCGCTGGGTTACTCAGTGTCGCCAGTTGTCCGACATCGTTCCCCAGGTTGTCCCGACCGGCGTCATCAACTAAGCCCGCCAGGACCGGCTCCTGACGCAGCGTATTCAGGTTAATCCGTGCCTCGGTGCGCCGGCGCAGAGATTGCGAATCGCGGATCGTGTCGTTCGCCCGTGGCGGGATTTCGACGAATTCCAGCAACCGGTACCAGCGGTTGGGGGTTTCCCAGCCATCGATAGCATTGTTGTCATTCGCATCGCCGTCAGGATTGCGGAAATATTGACCCGCCACCGAAGCAACTTCTCCAGTAATGACCGGATTTACGGACGTGTATTTTCCGCTGAGCTTACCTGACGCATTGGTGAGCTGCTCGATCAGCCGCTCGGGCGAGATGACTGGTACCGACAGCAGATCGTAGACCGAAGTAAAGTCACGATCGAAGTGTGGCTGCCAGACGTCGAACGGCGTACTTTGCTGGGAGTTCGGTCCATGCTTCGAACTCTGTGAGTCGAGGGTGTGATTCTGCATTGTCCCGTCGCTGTGCTGCTCATACCGGTACTCCCAGACTACGTTGCCCATTTGCGGAGGATCCGGCGGCGGTGGGGCGGGTGCCGGTGCGGGTGGCGTGATAGTGTATATAGCGGATTCATTCGTTGAGTTTCGGAGCGAAAGAGGCTGTCGACGCTCGCCGCTATGCATATTTCTAAGCGGAGTAGTCAATGGATTAGAAATATCCGCATTCGTTGCCGGTGCAAAGTCCGCCGACCGGACGTACATCCGATCGACCTCCACCCATGGATCTTTCTGCAAGACTCCGGCCGCATGAGGATTGAGTTGTCGCTCCAAAACGAGCACAAAACTCGTTTTAGTCTCCACCTTGGACGGATCTGCGACCCCCACCAGTTTCGTACCGAGCCCAACATCGAGTGCCCCAGCAGGAGCGAACAGAGTCAAATCGTTCAAAGTCCGGTCCGTATGAAACTCGGTATCCTGCGGATGGCACAAGTCGAGGTCTGTCAGGGGCACAGGCGCGGGCTGCGTATTCGGATCCATTGCGCTCGGGCCATTCGGAGCGTTCGCTTCAAATTCCGGGGTCGACGTGTCGGTATTAAGATAGAAGTCCGCGGCGCGTACCTGCCCGAAGCTCGGACTTCCTGCCTGGTGCACCGTAATCGAGCCATCGTGCGTGCCGATCAGGAAGTTCTCACCGGGCCCAACCTGCTTATTGAGTCCGCCCGAATTCGTCTTGAATTCCACCGCATTCGACCGCGCTCCAACGGTGACCGGAAACGCCACGTCCGACTCAACTCGTACGATACGATACGAACCCGTTGGCAGCGGAATCGTAAATGGGGTTGCGTTCCGCAGTTCGATGAACAGAAACTGATGCTGCTGGTCGTCGTCGCGATAGATAGTCCCAGTGAAATCGCTCATCTGTTTGAGCGCCTTGATCCAGTACGCTTCGCTGAGAGTGAGCTGCTGGGCCTCAATTCCATACGCGACTGCGTTGGCCGGCCACGGGCTCGTCGTGGTGTCCCAACCGTTGGAAAGATCAGGATCAAACTCGAATCGCGTAATGACGTCGTCCGGGTCGAGCGCGTCGACATAGTTGACGGCAAACTGCGCCATCTGATCGATCACATCGGTGATGCCGTTTTTGGGAGAGTCGTCAACGAACGGATAGATTGGTAGTAATGTAAAATGACGGTATCCGGGCGTCTCCCAGGGTATACAGCAGGGCGTAGATGTCCCGCGCGAGCCGTTGTCGGTCGTACCGTGCCCAAGCCTCCTGGGCGAACTTGCCGGGGACAGTCGTACTGTCAATTGCCACGAATGGCACTGGACTGAACGTGCCGGACGGAGGTGAAGGAATATGCGGATCAGACATACCCCGCGTCCCCGATGGTGTAATACGCTTCGCGTAATGGGAGTATCGCCATCGTAGGTCGTCGGATTCGCGTGACTCGCAGGCTGAACATTGCCGCCGGCATCCAGCAGATAACCTTGAGTCCGCATCGCCGGCTACGAACGTCGTGACGTGCGGCGTGAGCGCCGATAAACGGATTGCCGTTGCGGTCGAAGTTCACCAGCAACCGGTTGAGGTTCAGCTTTTGCCCCGGCAGGTTGCGTGAGCCGCCGATGTTGAACTGGCTGTTCTCCTCGACCGTCGCGAAGCCGCCGCGTCACTGTCGGAAAGTGATCGGCAGGCTCGATTGGCGTCGCGACGGAGTCTGGATCAATTCGTGCCGAGACGTTAGACCTGTGCCGTGGTTCCCCCAGTCGTACCAAACTTGGGTGGGAATCGGGAGAGGCCGCTGGCGGGTGTGACGTCGCTGAACTCCTTATAGCGAGGACCAGCGTCCAGAACACCGTTGCCGTTCGCCTCGCCGATCCAGCGAGCCATTGTAATTCGTGTCCTCCAGAAGGGCCGGGTGATGCTCATGCTCCAGCCGGTCGCGCGAGTCGGTCGTGAACTGCTGCCGGATCGGGCGGCCCGCATGGAATCTTCGAGCAAAGCTCGCCAGCTGCGCAGACGAGAGTTCTCGCGGACGAGCTGCCATTGCTGATCGCTGAGCTGAAGCGCCGCCAGTTCCGAAGGAGGAAACGGCGCATCGACCTGCGTCGGGAAGTTCGCGTCGCTGACCAGTTCGTCGTTCTCGTTCCAGAGGCCGTCGTAAGGAGTTGAGTTGTTGAACACGTAGTCGCCGGGCGCCGGGGTTCGCCCCATGACCACGGCACCGGCAGTCCGGTTGTTGGCGGCCGCCGCCATCAAGGTTCTCCCACGCGGCGGGAGTCAAGACCGAGGTCGTCGCATGCGCGTGCCGTAATACAGCCATCGACTAGGATTGAGAGGCATCGAGAATTCCAACCCGGCCAGATCGCGGACGGAACCGGTGTTGGTGATACGTTCGATACGATGCTGCCAGTGGCGGGTAGTTCCCCAGAATCCCGTGAAATCACGGGGTGGACCGAGTAAGGGTAGGCCAACGCGGAAGACAGCAGACCGTAGAAGTTATTCTGATACGCGATGCCGCTGGAGATGTTGTCATTGCCGCCGTGGACCAGTCGTTGCCCGGGTTGTTGTCGTCGCGGTCGTCGTCGTACCGGGTGTCGCCGGCCGACGGGAAAATGTGCGAGCTTGGCGTATTGAGGGCCGGACGCAGGGCCAGCACTTCTCCGTACCGGCCGGGAATATCCGAGTTGGCGTTGGCGTTGGCGTACGTCAGGTCGCTCTGATACTCGGGACTGCCGTGGAGGATGCGAAACAGCTCCGTGTTGGCAATCTGCACGCGGTTGAAGCCGGCCGCAGCCCGGTTGGTCGGCGGGCCGGTCGACTGGTCGGCGTAAATCCCGTGGTGCTGCAACGTTGCGGCGGAAACATTGGCTGCGGCGATGTCCGCTGTATTGTTGGGATCGGCGTAGAGGGCGGGCAGCGGATTGACTTCGGCCGGGCTGGCCCCCTGGTCCGACGCATGAATCCAGTTGTTGGACTGAGAATAAACGTGGTTGAACGCGTCGGCGCTGACCGTATTTGATTTGTACGTGACGTAGGGATCGTGTCCATGGTGGTTGACGTTGATCAGCGCATCCATATCGATGATCTTGGCATAGTAAATCGGGACCGCCTGGCGACCGTCCTCGAGGTCGATAATCGGGCGATCGAGGTCGAGCCAGATCGAGTCGAGCGTGCCATCGCCGTCGGCGTCGACGTCCAGGTCGTACTGTGTGCTGGCGGAGAAGATGCCCATTTCGTTCGCAACCGAGTTGGAATTGGCATCCACTGTAAACGGGAATGGCGACAGGACGCGGTTGCGATTGCCGCTGAGGGCGGGCGTTGCAACTGCCGTCAAATAGCGAGGCGTGCCGTCGATGTTGACATGCGAGACATGCGGCCGGAGGACCTGCGCGGCAAAGGCGGCATTGGTGTACAGATCGGCGAATCCTCCGGGAGCGGTCCGCTTGTCCGGGAACAACTGCGGCCGGAGGAATGACGGAATGACGACGCGCCTGTCGGTCAGCGTTCCGTCTTTGACGACGGCTTCATACGCGAGGAACTGGCTATTAATGTCGGGGTACGTGTAGTCGACGTCGGACGCATGCATGAAGCGGGGGTTCGCATCGAGATCGAACGGCACGCCCGTGCCACTGGCGACGCCGCTAAAGTTGACGCGGAAGTTTGCTCCGGTCGCATCACGGGTCGTTGCGGCTTTGGTCGGGTCATAGTCTCCGTTGTAATCGAAATCGATCTGTGACGAATTCGTCGCGACAGGCAGACCGTTGGCATCTGTCGCCGTCGCATACACGCCGATGCCGCGGCCGTTGCGGGGGCGGACGTCCAGCGGCGTACCGTCCCCTTGAATCAAGCCGACCGTATGCGCCAGGAGCGATTTGTCGCTGATCGTGACGCGCCGGCCATTGACGGTGCCTTCGCCGCCATTGAGGGCGCTTTGCTGACGGCCATCGGGTGTGCTCTGGATGATCTGGCGCAGGGCTTCGTCGAGGATGTCCGGATCCTCGGCGTCTTCGATGCGCTCGAAGGCGAAGGCGCGGGCGCTCTTGGCCTCCTGATCGGACCAGGAGTAGAAGAAGAAGCCGAGAAACGCCAGGCTGGCCAGGAGGGTCAGCACGACGATGATCACGGCGCCGCCCCCGCGCGCAGCCGCTGGCGCGAGACTCTGGTGATGAAATTTCATAGTTCCAAACCGCCATGCCCGCGGGTTGTGAATTCGTTCGCTATCTGTGAGCGGCCGGCGAGCCGCCTGAATCGAGTCAGTCAACCAGGGAATGCACGAGCGTCACTTGCCGGGATTGTCCGGTGGTGACGTCGCGGTAACGGACCGTGATCCGGATGCGGTCCAGACCGAAGCGATTGTCGAAGCACTTCCACTGCACACCTCCGTCCGAGACCGGGGTACCGGGTTGGCGCGGCCATGTTCGCGGCGGGGGACCGCTATTGCCGACAACCTGAGTCGCGATGAAACCGATACTGAAATTGTCATCGCTGCCCGGTGCGTCAATTTCGGCAAGGTCTGGGTTTGAACCAGAAAAGTCGGTGATTCCATTGCCGTCGTCGTCAGTGCCAGCGACGCCCGGCGCATTGTCCGCTCCGAAGGCATCCGGGAAGAACACGTCGCCAACGGCGTAGGAAGGATCGTTAGGCAACCATACGAACTGGCGTACATTCGAATAGTTCGGCAAAACCTGCAATGCCCGGAACGGCGGCCGCGCTCCCATGCTGGGATGCCAGGTGTCGTAGACGCGGTTGCCGGCCAGTCCTCCAGGCCCGTAATTCAGATTCGCGTTGTTCAGATTCGTGCCTGGCGGATTGTTCTGCCGATAGAGGCCGACCGTGTTGTGACCGATGTCCTTCCATTCACCGGCGCCCGGATCCCAGACCTTTACATCGAACGCTTCGACATGGGTGAGCAGGATGTCTTCGCCGGAGCGCGGACCCACAAGTTGGATGTCGCCAGCGTCGTAGGCGCCGTTGGTATTGGCATCGACCGAAACGATGCTGATGGGCGAGAGGATCAGGTCCTGCCGCAACATGATATTGAGGCCGCTCAGCGACGGAGGACCGGATTCAATGCCGGGCCAGTTGAACAGGGTGTGGGACGTTTCCTCCTGGGTAAACCGGCCGATATAAGCAATGGGAGAATTCGTGGAGTCAAAGAGGTATTCGACGGGCCGACTTACGGCGGCATTGTTGCTGAATCGTCGTGAGTAGAACCCGAATCGGTTCCAGGGAATTCCCAGCGGCGTGTTGCTGGTGCCGTTCGCGTTGCTGAGTGACTCCGCACTGTGGAACTGGAAACGGTACGTGTCGGGGCCCGCTGGGATCTCGGGATCGGGACCAGCCGGTCCGTTATCCGGCAGGACCTGGACGCGCGTGCCGGAGAAGTCCCAGTCGGCATAAAACGACCTGCCGGTCATCGTATACTGTTGGTCGAAATAGGGCTGGCCAACTGCAGGAGGCGGTGGCGGATACTGTGGAGGAAAACGAAACGGCCCGGCGGTGCCATCATCCCCGGCGGTGGGCTGCGGATCGAAGGGAGGATCATTTGTCAGGCGGTCGCGGATCAGCATCACTCGTCGATAAAGATTGCCGCCGCGAACAAAGTAGGTGATCTCCGCCATCCGCGACGTCGCCGCGCCGTTACCAATGATTCCGTCATCGCGTTCCGGTTGATTGGGATTATCAACCAGTCGGTGGGCCGGCCAGATTCCCGCTCGTCCGTAGTACGGGGAAGGAGCAGTCTCCGTCGTCGATGCGACCACCTGGCGGTGAACTGCGTGACGTCGTCGGTGTCGTCATTGACGTCGTTTTCTGAAATGTACAAGTATCCAAGCTGCCGCGGATCGACGACGTCCCCAGGAGACAACGGGACAATCCCGCGGAGATTCCTGGATGCCAAGAACAATCTCGGCGCGTCGCCCCGCGCTGTTGAGAAGCGCGATATGTCCGACCGGCCAGGTCGTGCCGCAGGACGGTGGTGAACGAGCGGGCCTTCTGATCGTTGTTCGCGATCCCCCGCTGCGCCGTCATCGTGCCGACGGCCGCTCCGAACACGTCGGCAAACAGCAGCATGATGAGCATGACGAGCGCCGTCGCCACCAGCATTTCGACGAGTGTGAAGCCGCGACGCATCGGAGGAGCCAGGGGTTAGGGGACAGGGATCAGTGAGACGTCAGAGGTCAGTGTGTTTCGATCAATGATAAACCATCAACGTTTATCTCTTGACACTCGTCCTTCAACGCTCGCCTACAAGTTGAACACTTCGACGATGCCGGGCATCAGGATCGCCTGGCCAACTGCACTGGGGGGCGGGAGGGATTGACGCCGCACGTTCCGGTCCAAGAGGAGCACGGCATAATTAATGCCTCCTCCCGTTGTCCCCTTTTCGAAGAGCTCCTGAACGCGATACCACGTCACGTCGTGCGCATCGAACAACCAGTTGCCGGGCTTCAGCAGCGGGTCCGGTTCGGTGTTGGGCCAGGCGATTTTGACCCAGTAGGATGCGCCCGGAGGGAATCCGTGCTGCGTACCGTCATTCGTGCCATCGCCATCGATATCGATATTTGCATTGCCAAAATTTGCGTCGTAAACATGCTCGCTGGCGCTGCCGAAGTTGCGGTTGAACACGACGACGCACTTGATGTCCGGCTTCCCCTGGGCGTTGTTGCGAACCGTGAGGAACCAGGTGTAACGGCGCGTAAGCGACTCGATTCGGGCAGTTCCGATATCGGGATTGCCTGCGAGTTTGGGAAACCGCGCGGGAATCTGCTCCGCCAGGTTAACCTGCTGGCCCGCAATGTTGTTGATCATCCGATAGGTGGTCATCTGGCCGTCGGTCGATGTCGCCACGAGACGGGTGATCGGACCACCGGCATTCGCCAGACTGACAGCCGCGGGAAACGTCACGGAAGTGTTGTTCGCCGATTGGGGCGTGCCGGTGACGACCTGCTCCCAACTGTCCAGGAGCGTGGCGGTGGCCATCGCGGCCAGAGTGCTTGCGGCTCCCCCATGGATTCGCAGCAGGGCCCCGTTCGGAGGAACAGGTTGTGTGGCCGTCCCTGTGATACGGTCCGTCTTATTGCCGAACTGATCCGGCCGGGGCATCGTCGCGTCATCAATGGCGATGTTGTAGCCCAGCGGATCGATGACGTAGCTGAGTGGAAGCGACGTAGTCGGATCGAGCAGCGGCTGCCAGACAACGCTACCGTCGACGACGGAGCCGAACGTGTTCCATTTCGGTTCGTCAGTGCCGCTCGTGCCGTTACTCGTCGTGTAGAAGAAAATCAAAGGAATCGGGACAAGCTGTCCCGCTTGCAGTGTCGGGATGACGACCAGAGGTGGATTCGCAGGCGGAGCCGAACCGTTGTACGGCGTATTTGGCCGCCACGTGCCCTGATAATTGACGGTCGTCCCGGCGATCTGCGTTCCATTCTGGAATTGCGTCAGCAGAGCGGGGTTCGCTTTGACTAGCTCTGCCGTATTCAGCTTGTGGATCTTAGAGTTGGTCTGCTGTGTCGCCTGAATCGTCCGGAGGACGGAAATCGGAAACAGCGTGAAGACCGACACGACGCCGACGGCCATGATCAGGATCGCCATCAGCACTTCGGTGAGCGTGGCGCCAATGCGAGCGGCTCGCACGCGCGTCACTAGAGCGTCTCTGGTATGGCGTCGGACCGGTGTCATTGTGCCTCCCGGCCACGGCGGGCATAGCTATAGGGATCATCGGCCCAGAAGTCTGTTCCCGCTGTCCCAGTCGCATTGACGAGAACGTCTGCAGGATTGACCTGGCTCGTCGTGACCTGTCCGGCTTGAGTGAACAGGCTCAGGAGATAAGGATCGGTCTTGGGCACGATCGGCGCCCGCGCCGGGACGTAGGGCCAGGTGAACGGCCCGGCTGTCGTGTTGCCGGTGATTGGGGTCTTGAGTTCGCGTCGACACCACACGTCCATCAGTGTCGTGAGATACGGAGTGTCATCAGGCCATTGGTCCACGGTCCCGCCCATCGGCGAGCGCGGCCATCGAACAGGAAATCCATCGACAACGTTTGGCTCGCCAGGCGGGCAGGATCTGGCTGGCATCAGGATAATGACGCGCTCTCCAGCGGAACAGGCTCCGTGTTTGGCAAGATGGTCAGAACATTTCGACCGGTACTCAAACGCTTCCGGTGGCTCCCAGTAGTGACTTCGAAGAAGCCGTGGTTGTTCTCGAGGACTGTCAGGAAAGTCAAAGTTTGAGACGACGTACCAGCTCCCGGAATCGCGGAATCTCGATCCGAAAGCCGGGTTGGATCAAATTGCGACCGTTCGGATTCGCCGCGGTGTTCGGCCCCAGACGCGTCCATTTCAGCGGTCCCTGCACGTACGACATCACCAGACCAGTGGATGTCTGCCCTCTAGGATTGACCTGCACGGTTGAGCCATCATCGCCGTCGTAGCCCGGGCTCCCGATGTAGACGGACTGTCGACGAGGGCGCCTGCGATCGGTGGTGCTGCGGATCAGTCGCACGCCGCGCGGCCGGTCCTCGCTGATGGCGCGCGAGCGCGCGCCCTCGAAGTATGACTGCAGCAGCCGGGCGGACGCATTCAGCCGATCCGAGTCGTTGCGGCAAAGCTTGTCCTGCTTCAAGCGCGGTCAAGATGCGAAGATCGCAATTGAGACCAGAAGCTCTACGAGCGTGAATCCGCCGCGGCTGCGCGGGCGCGCTCCTCATGCGAGAGTGTCGAACGCCGATGTTGTCTGTCCGCCGCGTACATGAGCTAAGCCTTACAGCTGCCTGTTGGTGATGTCGTCGTACAAAGCGTCCGGCGATTCGATCACGCCGTCGCCGTTGAGATCTTCTCCGCTATCGAACGCCATTCGTTGATATGCTTCCGCGAACGGGCGCGAGAGCCTGAGGTGGAAGTGGTCGTTCCATTGCGGTCGAAGCCTGTCGAGTTCAAACATTCCCAACCGTCCATCAGGCCGGCGGAAACAATCAACGGAATGAAGACGTGTCCGGAATGTGTTGAAAGCTTCATCAAATTTCATTCCTGAGTAGGGCGATAACCATTGTTAAAGACGGTTACGAGATATTTGGGAGGTGTCGTGAGTACAATGACCAGAATTTACGTTACGTCGTCCGGATCCTGGTTGAGGGGATGCGAGAAGTCGGTGGGCAACAACGGCCAATTGGGACCATAGGGTCGCTCGACTGTACGGGGATCACATCCGGCAGGACACCGACATGGCGGAACATCATCTGATCAATACTTGCGGGTTCCCGGTTGGCCCCGGATACTGGACGGAACAGACGCGTCGACCAGTTGTAAAACCGCAGCGGGTGTCCCCAATCGTCAAGGAACTCCAGGTTGCCATCGTTGTCGGTATCGCCGATGTGCCGCGAGGGGATACGATCGAGTCCCGGGTGCGGTGGACCGAAGATCGACCCATTTTTCAAGGCGACGTAGAGCAACTCGGAACTTTCCGCCGCCTCGGCCAGCTCGCCCGTCACCGCGGAATTCTTTGCCGCCCAGCTGTCCGGTTTCCAGGCAGAGCTGGACGGATTCCACATGGACATCAGCAGAGGGGCTTCGTCTCCGGTGATTCCGCCGCCCAGGGTGCCGTCGAATCCGTACATGTCTTCTTCCCGCTGAGGGAACGATCCACGGAAGCGATCCTTCTTGACCATCAGAACCGCTACTTCCATTGGGAGATCGGCGCCGGGGTTATAGCCGTCGTAAATCGCTTTGAACCTGGTCGCCAGCGGCTTGAAGTTGATCCGCTCGAAATCCTCGAGCCGGTCCTGCAGAGCCGAGTCGAGATGCCGGATCGTTGCGCGCGTGGCCTCCGTCCGCGCGTTTTCCATGGAGGCGCTCAGGACTCGGAAGGCGAGACTGAACAGAATCACAACGATTGCCAGCACGACGAGCATTTCGATCATCGTGAAGCCGCGACGGGCGAACCGGCGACGCTGTTGTGGGAATTGAGAATGCATTGTCGGAGACCTGAGGTCGGAAGTCAGATGGCGGAGGTCCCATTGCCACTTTGCTTGTTTGCCACTCCGCCCTTGGTTCAGTTCAGCCGGCCTTTCTTGAAATTGGTGATATTGTCGCGATCGTACGCTCCGGTTGACGCCTGGCCGTTGTAATACCCGCCACTCCCATAGTCGAAATCACGGCCGCCAGGAGAAATCAACTGATAAGACTGAGGGTTGTACGGCGCTGTCAGCCCTAGATCCGAGAAATAGAGCGCGCCAATTCCTTGCTCAGCAGCGCTCGGCAAGTCATTGTCTGCATATTCCAATTTCTGCGCCGCATTTCCGTTCGGATCGCCCTGATTACCGTCCGGCCCGTTCGGCTGATAACCCCCTCCCGCCGTAGCGCTGCTGAGATACAGATAGGGGCGAGAAGCTGGCCGGACAGGGGATCGAAGTATTCGGGCATGTCTTCGATCAGTGTCTTGAAAAAGTCCTTCAGTCGCCCTGTGGGACCACTCTCCAGCTGCGCGAGCAGTCCCACTCGATTTCCGCCGCGCACAACGGAATCTGGAGTTGCCGAAAAGCCGAGCGGATTCCTGTGATCGGGCAGCCGGCAGACGGCGGGGGCTTCGTGCCCCGTTCTTGTCGACGACGTTCGTTTCGCAGGGAGGAAGAAGCTGCCGCGCACCACCACGCCACCGCCTGTCCTCTGCCGCCAGGAAGAAGGCCAGGCATTCGGCACCATTCAGAACCAGCACATCATCATGTCTCCGTCGCCGTTGATGTCTAATTGGTTCGCACCGCCGTAGCTGAAATCGAAATCCGGCCAGGCCTGCCGGATGAATGCCCGTGACGCGGAGCAGAGATGTCGGGAACGCCAACTGCCGGGTTGGCTGGATCCCAGTGGCGGCCGCCTCATACGGAACGATGAAGCTTGGGACGTCAACTCCATACTTGCTCTTGAAATTGACGAGCGCCGCATCGAGCGTACTCATTCGGACACGACGGCAGCCTCCCGCGCCGAACTACGGCCTGTGTTACTGGCACCAGCAGTGCAATAAGAATGCCAATGACGACAATCACGACCAGCAGTTCAATGAGCGTAAATCCGCCGCGGGGGTGTGGATGCCGGCGAGCAGGGAGAGGACGGGAAGCGTGCATGAGAAGTCCAGGGTCTAAGGCGAAGGGCCTGGAGGGCCGAGGCGGAAGTAGGGCCGAGGGTCGAGGGCTAAGGGTCTAGGGCAATCCCGTGGGATCGCATTATGTCGATGCAGCGGCTGTGGCTGCCGAATTCAAAGTGCTGCGAAACGCGGCAGATTGGGAATCAGGAGCAGTCGAGATGAGGAACCGGTTCAGGGAACGCACGCGGTGTGCCGCGGTGCGAGGATTCAGGGGGAGGAGCAGAGGATTTAAGGATCAGAGAAGCAAAGGGGTTTCCTCGGTGTGTCTTCCCTTTGCTACTAAGCTCCTTTACTCCTCTGTTCCTCCTTTTCGATCAACCATAAATGATCAGCCTTTTACGTCAGCGATTGGAGCAACGCGATCAGCGGCATGAACAACGCAAACACGATGAAGCCGACGATCAGACCCAGGACGACGACCATGATCGGCTCGAGGATGCTCACCAGCGACTCGACGAGGACGGTGACTTCTTCGTCGTACACGTCGGCCACCTTGTAGAGCATGTTGTCGAGCGCGCCCGTTTCCTCGCCGACGTCGACCATGTTCACGACGAGGTCGTCGACGATGCGGGTTTCCTTGAGCGGGACGGCCATCGACTCGCCTTCGCGGATCGACGCATGGATGTGGTCGAACGCGCGGCGGAAGACTTCGTTGCCGGCCGTGTCTCTGGCAATGGACAGCGCCTCCAGGATCGGCACGCCGGACGCGATGAGCGTGCCGAGCGTTCGCGCCATGCGGGCGACGGCACTCTTCGAGGCGATCGCCCCGATGATCGGTAATTTCAAGGTGATGCGGTCGAGGATGTAGGCCCCGGTCTTGTTCTTTCTGACAATCTTGAAGAACAGCCAGATGCCGAACGGAATCGCCGGGATCAGGTACCAGTAGTTGACGACCCAGTGGCTGATGGCGATGAGGATCTTGGTGGGGGCGGGCAGCGGCACGCCGAAGTCTTTGAAGATTTCCTCGAACTTCGGAATGATCCAGTACATGATGCCGCCGACGATCGTGCAGGCCACGATGATGACGACGATCGGGTAGACCATGGCCCCGCGGACCTTCCGCTTGAGGCTCTGGGCTTTTTCTTTGAAGTCGGCGAGGCGCTGCAGAATGATTTCCAGCGCGCCGCCGGCCTCGCCCGCCTTGACCATGTTCACGTACAGGTTGTCGAAGGCCTTGGGCTGTTTGGCCATCGCTTCCGACAGGGTATTGCCGGACTCGACGTCCTCGATGACGCCCATCAGCGAGTTCTTGAGCGGGCCCGGCTTGGCCTGGCCTTCGAGAATGCGGAGCGAGCGGAGAATCGGCAGGCCGGCGTCCTGCAGCGTGGAGAGCTGCCGGGTGAAGACGGTGAGGTGCTTGGTGCGGACGCCGCCGAGCGAGAACGCGCGGCGCTTGCGGGGTCCGGCCTTGGCGGCAGTCTTGGCCTTGTCGGCCTTGGTGTCCCCTTTGCGGCGCCCCTTTTCGGCGATCTTCGTGACGAAGAAGCCTTTCTCCCGGATCATCGTCTGGGCTTCGGCCTCAGAACCCGCCTCGATGGTGTCCTTCACCTCGAGGCCGGTGTTGTCCATGGCCTCGTATGCATAGGTTGGCATAGCACCGCACTCCTGGTTGTCAGCGGTCAATTACGCTGGCGTCAATCGTCCATTGTTAATTGTTAATGGCACAATTGGCCGCATGCTTAACCAATGACAAATGTCCATTAACAATTGACAATTAACGTCAGTCCAAGTCTTCCATCACCGTTTCGCGGACGACTTCGTCGATCGTCGTCACGCCGTCGAAAATCAATTTGAGTCCGGCCTCGCGGAGGGTCGTCATCCCCTGCGTGCGGGCCATGTTCCGCATTTCGTCGATCGACGCGTCCGAGACGACCTGGTCGCGGATGTCGTCGGTCACGTTCATCAATTCATAGATGCCGGTACGCCCCTTGTAGCCGGAGTTGTTGCAGCGCTGGCAGCCCTTGCCGTAGTAAAACTTGTATTTGCGGGCCTGCTCGATGGGGAGCTGCAGTTCCAGCAGCAGCTCGTCGCTGGGCTCGAACTGCGTGCGGCATTCGACGCAGATCTTGCGGACCAGCCGCTGCGCGAGGATGGCCTCGACGGTGGCGGTGATCAGGAACGGCGGCACCCCCATGTCGCGCAACCGCGTGATGGCCGTGGGCGCGTCGTTGGTGTGCAGCGTGCTGAAGACGATGTGGCCGGTGAGCGCGCTCTGGACGGCGATTTCGGCCGTTTCGTAGTCGCGGATTTCGCCGACGAGGATGATGTCCGGGTCGTGCCGCAGGATCGCGCGGAGCACGTTGGCGAAGGTCACGTCGATGTCCGGGTTGACCGGCACCTGGATCAGGCCCTCGATGTCGTACTCGATCGGATCCTCGGTCGTGATGATCTTCGTCTCGATGTCGTTGAGCTCGTTGAGCGCCGAGTAGAGCGTAGTGGTCTTGCCGCTGCCGGTCGGACCGGTGACGAGCACGATGCCGTTCGGACGGCGGATGATGTCGCGGAAGCGGGAGAGAGTGGTCGGGTCGAAGCCGATCTTGTTGAGGTCGAGCTGGACGACCGTGCGGTCCAGGATCCGCATGACCACCGACTCGCCGAACATCGTCGGCAGGACGCTGACGCGGAGGTCGACCGGGTTGCCCCCGACGTTCAGCTCGATGCGGCCGTCCTGCGGCAGACGGCGCTCGGCGATGTCGAGCTCGGCCATGACCTTGATACGGGAGATGATCGCGTTCGCCAGGTGCCGCGGCGGCGGGACCATTTCGTACAGCACGCCGTCCGCCCGGACGCGGATCTTGAATTCGTCCTCGAACGGCTCGAAATGGATATCGCTGGCCTGGTCCTTGATCGCCAGCAGCATGACCATGTTCAGCAGCTTGCGGATCGGCTGCGTCTCGGCCAGTTCTTCGTCGCCGCCGAGGTCGTAGACGCCGTCGTTGTCGTCGTCATGCGAATCCAGCCCTTCGAGTGAGCTGATGACGTCCTCGATGCTGTCTTCGCGGGCGGCGTAGTGGCGGGCGATCGCCGCCTCGACGGCCTGCAGCGTGGACACCGCGCCGCGGACGTCGTAGCCCAGGAAGTTGCGGAGGTCGTCGAGCGCCGCGACGTTCTGGGGATCGGCCATCGCCACCGTCAGGACGTTGTCCTTCAGTGAGATGGGCATGATCTTGTAGATGCTGGCCATGGTCTCGGGCACCAGTTCCAGCACTTTGGCCGGGATGTTGGTGTCCTCGAGATTGACGACCGCCATGCCCCACTGTTCGGCGAGGGCTTCGGTCACCTGCTCCTGCGTGACGAGCCCCATTCGCACGGCGACCTGGCCGATGACCTCACCGGGACTCTGCTTCTGCTCTTCGAGCACGTCCCACAGCTGGTCCTCATTGAGGTAGCCGAGGTCTACCAGCGGATTTGTCCAAGCCGGCGTTGAGCCATTGCAGGGGCGAGGGTTTAGGGGTCAGGGGCCAGAGAAGGTACAAAGGAGCAGAGGTCTAAAGGTGCAAAGAGATGATTGCCGACGTCCCTTTGGCACCCGTGCCCCTTGAACCTTGCCCCTCCCTTCGGATTTCGATACTCGGATTTTGGATTTCATCCAATCGATTAACCATCAACGATAAACCATCAACCTTCATCGTCTTCCCACTCGTCTTCGTCGTCCTCTCCTCCTCCCGCGCCCTCTTCGTCCTCATCCTCGAAGATGCCTTTCTTGGCGTTCGCGATGCGGGCCTTGAGCTCACCGGGCTGGTTGGAGCGGACCACAACGTCGCGTTCCTCGCACAATCCTTTGCGCCACAGGTCGAACAGCGCGTCGTCCAGCAGTTGCATGCCGTATTTACGGCCGGTCTGGATCGAGGAATTGATGCGGTAGGTTTTGGCTTCGCGGACGAGATTGGCGATCGCCGGCGTCACGACCAGCAGTTCATAGGCGGCGACCAGTCCTTTTGGCTTGCGCGGCAACAGCGCCTGGCTGAGCACGGCGATGATCGACACCGACAACTGCGTGCGAATCTGTTCCTGCTGGTTTGTCGGAAAGACGTCGATGATGCGGTCGACAGTCCCCTGAGCGCCCGTGGTGTGCAGGGTGCCGAACACCAGGTGGCCGGTTTCGGCGGCGGTGATGGCCGAGGAAATCGTCTCCAGGTCTCGCATTTCGCCGACGAGAATCACGTCGGGATCCATTCGCAGCGCGCGGCGCAGCGCCTCGGGGAACGTCGGCACGTCTACACCGACCTCGCGCTGGTTCACCGTCGACTTCTTGTGCTTGTGGTAGTACTCAATCGGGTCCTCCATGGTGATGATGTGGTGGTCGTGATGATCATTGATGTAGTTGATCATGCTGGCGAGCGACGTCGTTTTGCCGCTCCCCGTCGGACCAGTCACCAGGAACAACCCGCGCGGACGGGTAATCAGTTCGACGATCACGTTCGGCAGGCCGAGCTGCTCGAACGTCAGAAATTCGTTCGGAATGCGGCGCAGGACCATGCCGATCTGGCCACGCTGTTTGAACACGGCGCAACGGAACCGGGCCTTGTCGCCGAACGCCATGCCGAAGTCGGTACCGCCGACTTCCTGCAACTCCTGCTGATTGCGCTCGGGCGTGATGCTCTTCATGAGCGACACGGTGTCGTCTGGCTCGAGAGACTTGGTCTCCAGGCGAATCAGACGGCCGCCGAGCCGCACAACGGGCGGTTGGCCGGTTGAGATGTGCAGGTCGCTCGCTTTCTCGCGAACCACCGTCTCCAGCAGCTTGTCGATCTGCAAAAAAGCCATGTCGGTGCTTTCGCCCCGCTGCGCACTCCGGCGCAGCCAACCGCGCGCCGCGTCAACGACGCAACGATCGCGGCGCCAAGCGGAGTCTGTCGTTAATTCATTGTGCGAAGAGACATAGACGGGAGCCGCGTCCGTTGAACGCTCTCCGGTCTACCGCCGGTCGCGAGATTTACGCGGCCGCACGGCTGATGGTCCCACATACTGCCAATTTGACGCCTGACTTGGCAAGCGTCTTCTGACCGACATCCTGCCTGCGACAGTACTTGGGAAACGTCAGCTCAGACCGCCGCTCCCCGATGCACCGCAAGCGACACGCTACAAGTTTATGGATATGACGTCCGCCGCTTCTGCGTGGATGAACCTCCGTGTCAGCCTGAACGCGAATCTCTGGGCGGGATGAATTGCTCTCTATTATTCCCGGACAAGGGGTCGACTCGAATCCAGGTCCCTGTTTCCGCACGTCCCAGGCGACTTGTTCGCAACTTCACATTTGGCCAGTTACCACTTCCGCGTGCCGCTGGCAGTCGGCTGCCGCAGGTGCTTGTTGCATCGACGCAAAGTTCCGTGTTGACTTGCTACGGCTGTTCGCAAGTTCGCAGCCGCATCGTCGCCTCCCGCATTGCAATTCATGGTCGCCCGCGCTGACGCCCACGTCGGACAGAGACGATGACCACGACCGCCGACCGCTAATCGCAACTTTTGACCACCGCTCGCGCTCTGTTGACGCGACGGTCGTTTCGCCAAGCCGCGATCATTCTGATCCGGACTTCAGCGAGTGCGCCTCCGCCAAAGTAGTAACACCCAGAAGTGCTTTATCTGCCGCGTCTTCCACCAAAGTCTTCATGCCGAACAGTCGCGCCTGGCGACGAATATTTTGCGTTGGTTCGCTGCGGAATGTCATCTCCCGCAGCACCGAGTTCATGACCATCAGTTCAAAGACCGCCTTGCGTCCCCGGAAACCTGTGTGCTGGCAGTGATTGCATCCCTTGCCCCGGATGAACCGGGCTGAGGCGAGTTGATCGTCGGTGAGTTCAAACTGTTGGAGTTCATCCGGCGCGGGCTCGTAGGCCTCGCCGCATTTCGAACAGACCACCCGCACCAGGCGTTGCGCCATGATGGCCATAACGCTCGATGCGACCAGAAACGGCTGCACGCCCATGTCGATCAGGCGTGTAATAGAACTGGGCGCATCGTTCGTATGCAGCGTACTGAAAACCAAGTGTCCAGTCAAAGATGCCTGAATTGCCATCTCCGCCGTCTCGGTGTCGCGGACTTCTCCCACGAGAATGACGTTGGGGGCCTGCCGCAGCATCGCGCGGATGATCCGGGCAAACGTCAGGCCGATCGGCGCCCGCACCTCGACCTGGTTGATCCCCGGCAGGTAGTACTCGACAGGGTCTTCCGCCGTGATGATTTTCCGGTCCGGCCGGTTCAGCTCTCCCAGGGCGCTGTACAGAGTGGTCGTCTTGCCGCTGCCGGTCGGCCCGGTCACCAGGAAAATGCCGTTTGGCCGGCGGATGATGTTCTGGAACCGGCGATAGTTCTCTTCGCTGAAGCCCAGGTTCCGGATGCCGATTTTGATGTTGTCCCGGTCCAGAATTCGCATCACGATGGCCTGACCGTGCTGCGTCGGGAGAATGCTCACCCGCAGGTCGAACTCCCGCCCGCTGACCCGCGTCTTGATTCGACCGTCCTGGGGACGACGCTTTTCCGTGATGTCGATCCGTCCCATGACCTTGACGCGGGAGACGAGGGCCGGCAGCAGCCGCTTGGGGGGGCTGTCGCGCTCGATCAGCACCCCGTCGATCCGGTAGCGAATGCGGACCCGGTCATCGAACGGTTCGATGTGGATGTCGCTGGCCCGCATGTTCACCGCCTCCTGAATGATCAGGTTCACCAGGCGGATGACGGGGGAGTTCTCGTCTTCGGCGGCCTCGGTCTCGGCGCGGCTCAATTCCGCTTCCGTGAAGTCGATCGCCGTTTCGGTGAATTCCAGCAGCATCGAGTCGACCGATTCGGTCTGGCTCTGGCCGTAGTGCCGGTTGATCGCTGAGAGGATCTGGTCTTTCTGCCCCATCAGCATTTCGACGTCGCGGTCGAGGATGAACCGCAGCTTTTCCACGACCTCGAAATTCAGCGGGTCAATGACCGCCACGGCGAGGCGATCGTTCTCAAAAGTGACGGGAATCACGAGGTTTTCGCGGGCCACTGACTCGGGGACCATCTCGATCACCGAGTGTGGAATTTCCATGCCGTCGAGGTTGACCGGCTTGAATCCGTAGGCCCGCGCCTTGGCCTCGTTCATGCGGCCAGGCTCCACGTACTCCAGTTTGACCAGCGCCTCCTCGACCGAGATGCCGAGACTGCCGGCCATATCGTGGGCCTCCATCAGCTGGTCCTTGCTGATGGTGCCGTCCTGAACGAATTGGTGGAGCCAGTCGCGAGGAGCCATGGCCTTGTGATCCCGGCGCGGAAATGAAACGGAAGGGAAATCGTGAGTCAGAACGGTCGCGCATGCACGCGACAAATCTGTCCTGGCCACAGTGTACGGAGGGCAACGACGGGATGCTACACACAGCGTCGCCGATCGTGCGTAAATCCATTGCCCCAGCGGTGCTTGGACTTTGATGCGTGGCTGATGACTGGCCGAGGCTTGAAGGGCAAGAGCCAAGGGATTCGTCGTCGGCCCGATGACGGCGCGCTCTCTCTTGGACGACACATTGCGCCCCCGGCACGGGCAATCCCGTGCGAAATGCCGCTCGCGATCCAAAGGCACACTGATTGCACGCCAATTTCCGATTGACACACTTCGGTCGGCGAGAAGAATACGCACCCTCGTATCGGTCATCGGCCGTTCATGGTCGTTCTCGACCGCCCTACTGTCAGGAAGTCAGCTATGTCCGCTGAACGGTTTCGCTCGTTCGCTGTTCTCGCCGCGTCTTCGGTGGTGACTTTTGCACTGCTCGCGGTCCATAGCCGGGCCGAGCCGACACTCCCTCCCCCGGCGCCGGAAACGACAATTGAATCCGCGCCGCTTCCACCGGCGCCTGATGCCGACGCCGGCGCGCCGCCGTCCGACCCGGGCGCGGAGCATGACGTGCTCACCCGCGGCCCGATTCATGAGGCGTTTGCCGAACAATACAACGACGAACCGTCGCCGGGGCTCGTGATCCCCAAGGCGCCGCCGGAACCGATCGACGAACTGCCTCCCGAAACCATGCCCGACGGCAACAACGTCCAATGGATTCCGGGATACTGGGGCTGGGACGACGATCGCCAGGATTTCATCTGGGTGAGCGGGCTGTGGCGCGACGTTCCGCCGGGACAGCGCTGGGTGCCCGGATACTGGAACCAGTCTCCCCGCGGCTGGCAATGGGTCTCGGGGTTCTGGACCGGCGCAGAGCACGCCGAACTCGATTACCTGCCGCAACCGCCTCCGACGCTCGAGCAAGGCCCAAACGTTGCGGCCCCTTCTGAAGATCAATTCTGGGTCCCCGGCACTTGGTCGTACGTGGACACCGGCTATCGCTGGCGACCCGGTTACTGGGCGCCGGCCTACGACGACTGGGTGTGGGTTCCTGATCGCTACATCTGGACACCTTACGGGTTCGTATTCGCGCCCGGTTACTACGACTATCGCTTGCCGGTGCGCGCCGTCGCCTTCGCGCCGGTCTATTTCTCCAACGTCGGCTGGTGGCACGTGCATCGCCGTCCGTTCTGTCCCTCCGTCGTCCTCGACGTCGGCCCGCTGTCGATGCACTGGTGGGTCCGTCCCAACTACTGTCACTACTACTTTGGCGACTACTACGCGACGACCTATTACACCGGTTGGGGCCTGCAGCCGTGGTACACCTGCAGCTTCGGCTTTGCCGGATACGGCGGCGTCTGGGTCGGGCGACCGTGTCGCTACGATCCGCTGTTCGTCTTTTACAACGGGTATCACCGTCGTCATCACGACATTGACTTCGCGAACCGGATGCAGCGCTGGCACGACCACTACCGCGATCACGTCGACGACCGGCCGCGGCACACCATTCGAGAACAGCAGGCCTTTGTCGCCGATCTCCAGCGTCACGGTCGCAATCGCGAGCAGATCAACAACGTGAACCTGGGCCGATCGCTGAACGATTTCGCCGCTCATCCGACCGATCGCGATCAGAAGTTCGTCAAACTCAACGGTCAGCAGCGAGAACGTCAGAAACGGGTGGCGAACGAGACCGTGCAACTGGCGACGCTGCGGCACGACGTCGAAGGGAGCGAAGGGCGGCACGGCCGCGGCAACGACGGCCAGGGACGCCAGCGCGGTAAACAGAACGGCGAAACGATCGCACTGCCCGGCGCTAATGACGGAATTGGCACAGGCAACGGAGACGGCTCGCGCCACGGGCGCAAGCTCGAACTGCCGAAAAACCAGGGAGCAGGCGACCAGATCGTCGTTCACAACGCCAATGGCGACAACGGTAACAATGGCAACGGCATCAATGGCGACGACAATCGACGCAGTCGCAAGGTCAAGACGCCGGACGGTCCGCCGGGCGGCGGCGGTTCACTGTCTGATGTCGGCGGCAACAGTGGTTCCAATGCGCGGCAGAACCGCAGGGGGCGCGGTGAGAACCAGTCCCTCAACAACGATCCCCTGAACGGGAACAAAGGTGGACAGGCAGACAATGCACGGAACGGACGCGGTCGACGGGGCGGACAGAACGACGCCGGATCCTTCAATTCCCTGCCGGGCCCGGGGGGCAACAATCAGGACGCCGGCGGCGGTTCGTCGCAGGGCGAGAATCGCGGTCGCCATCGCGGCGGTAGCGCCGGTCAGAACTCGGATTCCGGTTCCAGCGGCAACGGCCTGCCAGGTCTGGATCAGGGATCAAGCGGCGGTCGCAACGCGCGACGCGACAACACAGGCAAAGGCGGCAATGGAACGCCCGACGTGCAGATTAACCCGTTGCCACAGGGAGCGGGGAATTCTCAAGAGAAAGGGGACGGCAAGAATAATTCGGGGCGCAACAATTCGCGCCGCGGTGGAGGATCGGGGAACTCGCTCAATTTCAGTCCCAATGGCAGCGCGAATCCTGGTGCCGGGGTTTCCGCTCCGGGCCTGAATGGCTCGAACGGTGGAAACGGATCCCGATCGCGTCACGGTGGCGGAGGAGCCGGCAATTCCTTGAACTTCAGCGGGAATTCCGGCGGATTCCCATCGAACAACGTCCCGGGCCTGGAATCGGGCGGGAACAACGGCTCACGATCAGATCGCGGCAATCACACCGGCAGCGGACAGTTCAATCCGTTCAACGGAATTCCCGGGGGCGGGGGACAGGGATCGTCTAATGCGATGGGCGGATCCCGTGCTCCTCATTCGGGCGGTGGCGGTGGTGGCGGGGGGGGAAATCGCAGTAGCCGGCATAAGGGCAACTGACGATCGCTGGGGGAATCAGAAACGCACCGTACCACGTTGCTCCGGGCGCCGCCGCTTCCGGATCCTGCTCGTCGCTGTTTACTGTGGCTTGCGCAACACCAACAGCAGTTGCAGCACTTCGAGGTCGCCGTCGTCCAGCGATCGAAAGCGCGACTGCAGATGCGGTCGCACCGCGTGCAGATACGCCCGGTCCGCCCGCGCCAGTGCTTCGCATCGCAGCACCTCGAAGCCGGTCTTTGTTGCGGCGGCCGTCAGCTCCGAGCAGCGGACGCGGTTGCTGGTTTCGATGTGCGACGTCAACAGCGAGTACAGCCAGTCCGGTGCCGTCAGATGATCGAGCGGCGCGGCCGGATTCTTGAACATGTTGTGCCCGCGCAGATCGACGCTGTTGACGAACAGTCCCCCCGGCCTCAGTGCCGCGAAAACGCGTTGCATGGCCAAGGCCACGTCGTCCACGTGCTCAAACACGTCATTCGAAAGTGCGAAGTCCAGTGGTTCAGGCGCCTCCAGATCTTCAATCCGTTGATGCAGGAGTTGGACGCCGTCCGGGATCTCGGTCGGATGCGAGAACTTCTCCAGTGCGTACATCCGCCGGCAGCCGCCCTGCACCAGCAACGCGCAGACTCCCAGGTTGTCGCCGGGGCCGATCTCCAGGCCGACCTGACCGCGGACGTCGCCGAGGGCGGGACCGAGCGTGTCCAGGATCCCGCGGCAATGCCGCTGGCGGCTCTCAGGCGACCAAGCGGCAATGCGATGCCCGCCGCGCAGCGCGCCGCCCAGTACGCGATGCGCCTGATTGCGCGCCAGCGCCACGATTCCGCGCGAGAGTCCGAGTTGCACCATAGGGGTTGCCGCCCGCGTGCCGTCGAAGCATTTCCGGCAGGTGACAGCGTACGACGGTCGCCTGGCGATGTCGCCGGCGACCTCGTCCCGGATGCGAACAAACCACGACTGCCGTACGGGCCGTGCGACTCATGTCGGCGAGTTGCATTCCGACAACATGCCGCGATGGCCGCCGAAACGTTGCCGGAGCGGAAAGCTTCAGCGCCCGCAGGGAATCGAAAGGCGATTTACCAGCAATGATCGGTTTGACCAGACTGCGGAGAATCCGCAGATCGCAGAAAAAAGGGAGGCGCGCGCCGGCGACGCAAGCGGGCCAACGATTGCGCCACACACGACGCGGCCTCCACTCGTCCGCAGGATAATGTGACGGCACGATGTAACGCCAGCGTAAAGAGTCTCGTTGCAATCTGTCGTATGTCGTGTCCCTGACCGTTGTCGCGGCCTCTGTTTCCGCGCCCGCTCCGAATGCTCCCGTGTCGAAGATGGGGCTTGCTGAAATCCGCTCTGTCGCCGAGCGTCGCCGGAGAACGGAACGCTGGGCGCGCGTTGTGCACCGTTGTACACTATTGCCCAGCAGCGTGGAGTTAATTCATGAAGGCCGTTCTATGTCCCCGCACGAACCCGAGTGGCATCAGGTGTTGCAGTCCTGCTGGGGGTATGACGAATTCCGGCCACTCCAGCGGGAAGCGATCGCGGCCGTGGCCGGCGGCAGGGATTCCGTTGTTGTGCTCCCGACCGGTGGGGGCAAATCGCTGTGCTACCAGTTGCCGGCGACGCTGTTGCCGGGACTGGCCGTTGTGGTGTCGCCGCTGATTTCGCTGATGAAGGACCAGGTGGATGCGCTCACGGAACTCGGCATTCCGGCCGCCGCCGTGCACAGCGCTTTGCCGCCGGCCGAGCGTCAGCGGATTGCACAGAAGATTCGCACGCAGCGCATCAAACTGCTGTACGTGGCGCCGGAGCGGCTCGTCGCTGGACGGATGATCGAGTTTTTGCGGACACAGACGTTGTCGTTCATTGCGGTGGACGAAGCGCACTGTATCAGCAACTGGGGCCATGACTTTCGGCCGGAATATCGCCAGTTGGGAAGCCTCCGCGAGCATTTTCCCGGCGTCGCCCTGCATGCGTTCACGGCCACGGCCACAGAACGCGTGCGGGACGACATTGCCGTGCAATTGCGGCTCAGGCAGCCGGAGTTCCATGTCGGCAATTTTGACCGGCCGAACTTGCATTACCGCGTGCTGCGCCGTTCCGACAAGGACCGGCAGATCCGCGAGGTGCTGCAGCGACATGCGAGCGAAGCCGGGATCATCTACTGCATCTCGCGCAAAGAGGTTGACGCGCTGACGGTCGCGCTACAAGCGGCGGGAGTCAAAGCGGTCGCCTATCACGCGGGACTCTCCGATGCGGACCGGCACCGAAATCAGGATGCATTCCTGAACGAGCAGGCGGACGTGGTTGTAGCGACGGTGGCGTTTGGGATGGGGATCGACAAGCCGAATGTGCGATTTGTGATCCACACCGGGGCGCCCAAGTCGCTGGAGCACTACCAGCAGGAAACCGGCCGGGCGGGTCGTGACGGACTCGCGTCGGAATGTTGCCTGCTGTTTGGCGGCAACGATTTTCTGATCTGGCGGCGGATGAACAGCGCACTCGTCGCCGATGCGGCCGATCATGCGGATGCCAATCTCGGACTGATGGAGCGTTACTGCCATTCCACGGTGTGCCGGCATCGGGCATTGGTGGAACATTTCGGCCAGCCGTACTCGCTGGACAACTGCGGAGCCTGCGACGTCTGCCTGAATCTGCAGCAGACTCTGCCCGACGCACTGATCGTCGCACAGAAGATCCTGTCGTGCGTGGTCCGCGTGAAGGAAAGCTTCGGCGCGGACTACGTTGCGCAGGTTCTGGCCGGATCGCGCGACCGCCGGATTCTCCAGAACCGCCACGACCAGCTTTCGACGTACGGGTTGCTGAAAAGTCACGGCAAGTCGGACGTACGCGACTGGATCGAGCAACTTTGCGCCCAGGATTTCCTGATCCGGGAGGGAGACGATTACCCGGTGTTAAAGGTGTCGGCGGCCGGCCGGGACGTGCTGCGCGGCGTGCGAACGCCACAATTGTTGAAGCCGGTCGAACGCACCCCGGCGAAGACCGAAACTGCGCCGCGCCGGAACTTCGCCTGCGGGATGGACGCCGGATTATTCGAGTCGCTGCGACAGTTGCGCCGCCGACTGGCCGATGAGCGCCGCGTGCCGCCGTTCATTGTCTTCGGCGACGTGACGCTGCAAGACCTGGCGCGGCGCCGTCCGACGACGCCAGACGGCTTTCGGGCGGTTCACGGTGTGGGAAATCAGAAAGCCCGCGAATACGCGGACGCGTTTATGTCGGAAATAGCCCGGTACTGCGTCGAGCATGGCCTCGTCGCTGACGTGGGGGTTGCGGATGACGCGCCGTCGCCCGCGGGGCTGGAGTCATTGTCGACAAAACCGAAGAGCGATGGGCGGATCGCGGCCGACGCGCTCTTCCGTCAAGGTCTGTCGCTGGAAGATGTCATGCAGAGGATCGGCCGCGCGCGTTCGACGGTAAGCGACTATCTGGTCGAATTCCTCGCAGAGGAAGGCCAGCTATCACCCGAGCCGTGGCTGAACGACGCGCAGTTCGCTGCGATCAGAGCGGCGGCCGAGGTCGCCGGGATCGAGCGGCTGAAGCCGATCTTCGAGCGACTCAACGGCACTGCGGATTACGACGAAATTCGGATCGCCGTGGCGTGCCTGCGAAATCGAATCGCCGCCGGACTCGTCGCGACGGTCTCCGCCGATTGAATGATCGCGCACAATCGACGCTGTTGGTACCCCGGCTTGCTTCCCGCTCGGCGAATCAAACTGTTCATCGTAAACCCACTGCCGGGAGAAGGGCGAGGTCGAAGCAACCTGCACTCGGATCTTCGCTGCGTCCGAAATCATGGGACGTCACAGCAGGCAATGCCAGGCGGCCGCGGCAAGAACGGCCAGCACAACGAGGGCCGTGGCGCGGACCCACACGGGGAACGACGACGGGCCAGGCTCCTCGCGCGTGAAATACTCGCTGCACACTGGGCACTGTTCTGCGTCGTCGTACACGTCGCAGCCGCACTTCGGGCACTCCCGTGTCGGCGTCGAGTCGAGACCCTCTTCGTCCTCGCCGTCCGGGTTTTCCCAGTCCGCCAGCGGGCGGTCGTCATCCCATTCCTCGTCGATCATGCGGCCACCTTGACGCCATCCCGTACCTTACGGGGACGAAGGTGCCACGTCCATCGCGGCCCAGCCGCATTCCTTGTGCGTGCCGTCGCAGAAGGGCCGGTTCTTCGTCTGCCCGCAACGGCACAGCGAGAACTTTTCCTTGCCGGCAAGATTGAATTCGCGACCTTCGCTGTCGATCAGTTTTACGGGGCCGGTCACGAGCAAAGGACCATTCGGACGCAGCGTTATAGTGACCTCAGGCATTGGCGGACTTTCTCACTCATTGAGATACGATGCGGCAGATCGATGCATCGCATCGACGTCCGCTGGAAACACTGGAGTCGCAATCTCGATCAGCAATTCGGAACGGTCGGACAACTTCTTTTTCTGCACAAGCGCCGTTCGAAATGAAATGACGGATGGAAAGGAGGAAACGTGGTGTGGTGCTCCACGATTCCGAGAGGTGCAAAAACTCTCAATCGATCTGCCGCTGGCGGAGAGCCGAAGTGTCTGTTGGCTCCGCCAACAGCAAGTCTTTAATTGTGGAGTCGATTCTGATCGGCGCGAATGAGATGTGCAATAGCGGCAGATCGGCAAAAACTACGCGAGGCTTGAGTAGGAATTTCTGGCTGACAATACGCAAGAATGCGGTTCCCGTTTCCGGTAATCTGATGCGAGATTGGCGTGTATGGGCAAGATGTCGACCGAGCGCACAGGGACGTGTGCGGAGGGGCACATCTTCGATGACGCGTAAGCGAACACTCTGAGCAACTCGACCTGCAGCGATCTTACAGAGCGGTTCGTTGCCCGACATACCCTGTTCAGGGGATGAAGTGGGATGAATGCCGTCATGAAATGTCCGCAACACGACACTTGAGTGGATGTGGTTCGCCGAGAACCCCAACGCATGACGATCCACCGCCCGTGCTCCGCACTCTTGCAAATGGATTTGCGACATTGGACAACTTGCGATCCACTCAGCAGAACTCACTCGAGTCATTGATGCATCGTCTGTTGCTGCTTCCAGAACGCGTCGCAGACGCAGTCCTTGCCGTTCCACTGCGCGACGGAGAATACGTCGTGGGCAGATCGCATTCCTGCGACATCGTCGTCAATGACGAGTCCGTGTCGCGGCGTCATGCGCAGTTGATCCTGCAGGGAGCGGAATTGTCCATTACCGATCTCGGCAGCAAGAACGGCACGTTCGTGGACGATCAACAGGTCGATGGCCTGGTGGTGCGAGTCGGGCAAGTGATCAGGTTTGGCGCGGCCCCCTATCGTGTTGTGCTGGAAAACAGCGTGTCGGCGATTTCCACGTCCGAGGACGATGAAACCCGCCGCAAATCAGCGGCGTCGCGGACGCAGAACGAGTTCTTGACGCCGACCCAGCACCGGGTCTACGAGTTGATGCTCGACGGCGCCGCAGAAGCGGAGATTGCCGCCAGACTGAACGTCAGCGTGCACACCGTGCATACGCACGTGAAGGCGATCTGTGCAGTTCGGCGTGCATAGCCGCGCCGAACTGCTCGCGCGCCGTCTCCGCGAGACGCGGAACGTCTGAGCATCACGACGTCGTCGGTTCAGAGGGCGGCCGCGGCTTGACCGCCGATTTCAATCACGACAGCCGATGCATTGTCGCGGCCCGATTCAGCAACGGCGGCGCGCACGATGCGATCGGCAGGCGGCAGCGCGGCGTCCTCCGACGATGGCGAGGAGATCAGCTCCTCCAGTCCCCGGTCCCACAGGCCCTCGATGACGCCGTCGGTACACAGCAGCAGCTTGTCGCCCGGAACGGCGGGAACCGCGGCGAGCTGCGGGCGGATCGTCTTGTTGCCGGCGCCGAGGGACTGAGACAGCACGCTCCGGCGCGGATGGTTTCGGGCTTCGCGTTCGTTGAGCTTACCGGCACGGCGGAGCCAGCCGATGTGCGTGTGGTCCTCCGAAATCTGGCGAATGCCGCCGGCTTTCGGCAAGTGATATACCCGCGAGTCACCGATATGTCCCAGGTACCACGAGCCGGCCACGTACCAGACGAGGCTGAGCGTCGCTCCCATGTTGTGCCCGTCCTCATAGCTTTCTCCCAGCGTCGTGAGCTGCCAGTGAATTCCCTGGAACAGGTCGTGCAGGCAATCGAACAGTCCGGAGCTTCCGTGGCGCGTGGCCAGACGGAACCGCCGCGGCAGGAGCTGCGTGATGTTGTCGATGGCGCAACGACTGGCGAATTCGCCGCTGCGTTCGCCCCCCATGCCGTCGCTGACGGCGAACACGAAGTCGAATTCGTCGGCCGGACACTCGCCGATCCGTCCCAGGTAGACGAAGTCCTCGCGGTTGAACGCCAGCGTCAGAAACGCGTCCTCATTGTTTTGTCGGAACCGGCCACGGTCAGTGATGCCGGACCAATGCAGTCGGAGATTTTCGGCAACGGCGGCGGCGGCCGCGATTGGACTGGCGTCGGCGTGTGCGGGATCCAGGATCGTGGCGAATTCGAAGTCGATGATGCAGAACCGCCCGTCGCTGGCCCGATAGGTGATGTTCCGCATGTACGGGTCGTCGTGGCGGACGCCGAACGCCTCTAGTTCGTCGAACAAGCTCTTCAGCTTTTCGGCACCGATATGGTCGATCCGCGCGCCGCAATTGCTGGTGACCAGTTCGAGCGTGTCCGCATCGTAGCCCAGGACGCGCGGAACGAACTCGCACCCGCGTTGCTCCAGATACTGGAGCACGCGAATCTCGTTCTCGAACCGCTCGCGGGCATGGGCGGCGCGGAACTGCTTGTGCACCGAGCCGTCGTAGCCGATGCGAACGAGAGCGCGGGCGGTGTCTTTGGCGTCGTGCACGATGAAGAGTTCAGGAATCGGGATTCGAAGCAATGGTAGCGGATTAGTGGAGGTTTTCGACTTGCACTGCACGAGCACCGGCCGCGGTGCAACCGTCGTCGTACATCTGAGTCCTCAAGTATTCAGACCCCGGCCTGTTAGTTAAATCCAGATCACGCAATCCCTTGCAGAGCCGACTGCGACCGAATTCGACCGTATGCGCGGCTTCGGACTTCCGCCGGGCGTACCCAGGATTCCCGAAGTTGGGCGGCCGTCGAAATTGGCATTTGAGGGTCGGTACATTGGCTGCATGAACCCGGGTATCCGTCTGCTGGTGCTGTTCATCGCGTTCTCCATCGCCATGCGACCCGCGCCGGGTGCCGATGACGCTGTGGAGAGCGAAACAGCGACGCAATTCCGCGCGTGGGATCGTCCTGATGTTCCCGGGGGCGCCGTGGCGATTGTTCGAGGGAGAGAGGTGCTGGTCGCGCGCGGTTTCGGGTCGGCGAATCTTGACGCAGGTGTGCCGATCACCCCGACGTCATTGTTTGAGCTGGGGTCGATCGGCAAGTCATTCACATGTGCGGCGCTGGCGGTCCTGATGGATCAAGGGAAGGTCGGAGCGGACGACGACATCTGCAAGTATGTGCCGGAGATGCCGAGGCGCGATCCGCCGATTCTCGTGCGGCATCTGGTGCGGCAGGAGTGGTTTTCCGGACTACTGGTTTGCGATGCAACTGGCGGGGTGGGACATTGAAGACGCCTACACGAGGGACGACATTCTGGCTCTGTTAGAACGATGGAAGACGTTGCCGCCGCCAGGATCGCGGCATTCGTACAGCAGTTCCGACTATGTGCTGCTGGGGCTGATCATCGAACGAGCGACCGGACAGTCGCTGGCGGACTTCAGCCGCGAGAACCTGTTCGAGCCTTTGGGAATGGTTCGAACCTATCTTGAAGACGACCCTACGCGTCCGGTCGTCGGCCGCGTCGTGGGCTACGACCAGCGCCGCGACGGCAATTACCGACAGTGGACGACCGTTCGCAGGGTTGTTGGCGGCAGCGGCGTGAAGTCTTGCATCGATGACCTGATGCGGTGGCTGGCGAATTTCGGCGCCAATCGACTGCCAAAGGGCCCGTTTCTAGATCGCTTCTTCGCGAATGGAACTTTGCTCGACAACCGCGACGTACTCGACATGGAACCGACCGGCAACTATCGCGGGCTCAAGCGGATTCAATTCACTGGGGGAATGCCGGGTTTCCAGGCGGACATCGTGTGCTATCCGGAACAGCGATTGAATGTGATCTGTCTGAGCAACTCGGATCTGAATCCGTTCGACCATGCCAAAAGAATTGCGGATCGATGTCTGGCATCGGAGTTCAAGATGCCGGCGGAGGCATCGATGTCGAAGGCAGACGGTCCGGTCGCGTCAGTTCCGGTTGAGGAACTGCAGAACAAAACAGGCGCGTACGAACTCGGGGACGGGCGGATCTGGACTTTCACGATCTCCGACGGAGCGCTCAGCTGTGAGAATTCCGTACGAGATCGCATTTTGCTGGAACCGCTCAGTTCCACGCTGTTCCGCGCCCGGGACACAAGCGCGGACGTGTTTGAGTTTCGACGCGCTGCGGTGGACGGACCAATGCTGCTGACGATCTCGGATGCGTCGGGGTGGAAGTCGGACTGTCGACCAGTGGCGCTCGCACAACCGTCTGCCGAAAAACTAGAAGAGTACGTTGGGGTATTCTTCAATGACGAACTGCTGGTTGAGTACCGATTCGTCGTTCGCGACGGGAATCTGCATTTGCAGGTGAACAATCATGGTTGGGAGCGCCTGGATCCCACCACAATTGATCGCTTCGTGCCGCACGCACGAAGCATTGACGACAATCGGATCATTCAGTTCTCAAGAGGTGACAGCGGTCATGTCGACTCCGCCGCGATCGATCTGTGGCGCGTGCAGGGGGTGCGACTGCAAAAAACGAACTGAAAATAGGTTCTGACCAGAACCGGTCTAAAGGATGTTTGTCACCTTGGACAAAAAAACGCCGCTCCTTTGCAGGAGCGGCGTCATCGTTCTCCCAGATCTCTTCACCGAAAACCGATGACCTAGTTCACCGTCTTGATCGTCTTCAGGATGCGGGCGATGATCTTGTACGGATCGGCCTGCGAGTTCGGACGGCGGTCTTCCAGGTAGCCGCGATACGCATCGTTCGCCACGAAGCTGTGCGGGATGCGGATCGACGCACCGCGGTTGGCGACGCCGTAGTTGAACTTGTCGATGGACTGCGTTTCGTGGAGGCCGGTCAACCGGAGATGGTTGTCCGGGCCGTACGCCGCGATGTGCTCGTCCTTGTACTTGTCGAAGGCGGCCATCAGCTTATCGAAGTACGCCTTGCCCCCCTTGTCGCGGAGCATGGTGGTCGAGAAGTTGGTGTGCATGCCCGAGCCGTTCCAGTCGCCGCGGATCGGCTTGCAGTGCAGCTCGAAATCGACGCCATACTTCTCGCAGACGCGGGCCATCAGGTAGCGGGCCATCCACATGTCGTCGGCCGCTTTCTTGCCGCCCTTGGCGAAGATCTGGAATTCCCACTGCCCCTTGGCGACTTCGGCGTTGATGCCTTCCAGGTTAATGCCGGCGTCGTGGCAGACATCGATGTGCTCATCGACAATCGTGCGGGCCAGGTCGCCGACGTACTTGTAGCCGACGCCCGTGTAGTACGGACCCTGAGGACCCGGGTAGCCTTCCTCCGGGAACCCGAGCGGTCGGCCGTCGCGGAACAGGAAATACTCCTGCTCGAAGCCGATCCAGATGCCTTCGTCATCGTCCGGGACGGTGGCGCGGAAGTTCGACGGGTGCGGTCCCCGCTCCTTGGGCAGGTGCACTTCGTTCATCACGAGAAACGCGTTGCGGCGCGTACTGTCCGGATACAGCGCTACCGGGTGCAGCATGCAGTCGGAGTCGTGCCCTTCGGCCTGCTGGGTCGAGCTGCCGTCGAAGCCCCAGATCGGGCAGTCCTTGACGCTCTTGGGCTCAGTGTCGACGACCTTCGTCTTGCTGCGGAGATTTGGTTCAGGCAGGTATCCATCCAGCCAGACGTACTCAAGCTTGTACTTCTCACCCATTCGTAATCACTCCCATCGAAAGCGTTTTGGCGAGGGGCCAGCAGCTTCGCGGAGCCGCAGGGGAGACGCCGCTCCGGTCGCCGTCGTCGAGCGCGGCCGCCGGGGGTCGAAACGTCGTCTGCTCCACTCCGTGGATGAATATTCTGCCGTCCGGTCCTCAAACATATTGGGCGGGCACCATGCCTGCCCTTTCAGCACCGTTGCGCACGCATTCAGCGTGTCGTCGCCGCGAAATTACGAGAATCCTCGTGTTTTCGCCGAATGACCTGCACAGTGTGCCGTATCCGTTCCAGAAAGGCAAAGCGCGTGCCGGTGGACGAGGAGCAAAGATTCGAGGAATCGAGGAGCATAGGGGGATTCGCATCACGCCCCTTCGCCCCTCTGCTCCTTTGCTCCTTGGCCCCTCGCGCGAGACAATCCCTGTATGAAACTCACCTTCCTCGGCGCTGCGGGTGAAGTTACCGGTAGTCAGCATCTGCTGGAGACCCGCGCTTTTCGTTTGTTACTGGACTGCGGGTCGTTCCAGGGCGCCCGGGCCGAAGCACGGCGGAAAAACGAGGTCTTCCACTGCCAGCCGTCGAAGCTCGACGCGGTGATCCTCTCGCACGGGCACATGGACCATTGCGGCAATCTGCCGCGACTGTACCGGATGGGTTTCCGGCAGCACGTCTTCTGCACCCCCGCCACCGCCGACATCACCGAACTGATGTTGCAGGACGGCGCCAAAATCCAACTGGAAGATGCGAAGTATCTCGCCCGCAAGCTGCAGCCCGGACATCCCCCGATCGAGCCGCTGTACACGCCGGATGACGTCGACGGCCTGATGAAGCTGATCCAGCCGCTGGCATTCGAGGAGTGGCACCAGTTGTCCCCGGATCTCCGCATCCGCTTTCACGAGGCGGGGCACATTCTGGGAGCGGCCGTGACCGAGCTGGAGATTCGCGAGCGAGCCGAGGTGAAGCGGATCGTGTTCACCGGCGATCTGGGGCGCCGGGACATTCCGCTGCTCAACGACCCCGCGCCGGTCCAGGGATGCGATGTGCTGATCACCGAGTCGACTTACGGGAACCGAATTCATCCGCCAGCCAGCGACATAAAAAGGGAATTGCTGCGGATCATCCGCGAGGCGGTCGCCGTCGGCGGCCGCGTGATCATTCCGGCGTTCGCATTGGGGCGGACGCAACAGGTTGTGTACTACCTGAATGAACTGTTCAACGAGCGGCAACTGCCGCGCGTGCCGATCTTCGTGGACAGCCCGCTGGCGACGAGGTTGACTTCGGTCTTTCGCCGACACAATGCGGACATGGACCGGGACGTGCAGAACACGCTCATGAAGGACCGGGACCCGTTCGGGTTTGATCTGCTGACGTATGTGGCGTCGCAGCAGGAGTCGGTCGAACTGAACCGGCGGCAGGGAACGTGCGTGATCATCTCCGCCAGCGGCATGTGCGAGAGCGGTCGCGTCGTGCACCACATCAAACACGCGGCCGGCGACGAGCGAAACTCGATCGTCCTCATCGGCTACCAGGCGCCGCACACGCTCGGCCGTCAGATCGCCGACCGCCGGCCGTATCTGCGGGTCTTCGACCACGAAGTTCCGTTGCGGGCGAACGTGGAAATCCTGGAAGGGCTCTCCGCCCACGCGGATGCCGAGGATTTCCAATGGTGGTTCGGCCGGATGTCGGCCGACAGCCACATCGGCCGGGCATTTCTCGTGCACGGCGAGCCGGAAGCGGCGCAGGCGCTAGCCGGTATCCTGCGGGACTTCTGCGACGAGGATCCCGTGGTGCCGAAGCTCCTGGAGACGTTTGATATCTAGTGCGAAGGTGCGAAAGTAAGAAGGTGTGAAGGTGAAGGTGAGGGTTAAGGGGCCCTCGCCGGTTCGCGGTGCTAGAGAACCTGGCGCGCTTGGCGAATACGGTCTCCACCTCGTTTCGCGCAGTCGAGTACGTGGTCGATCCTCGCGCGGCCCAGCCAACAAGGCGGATCTCAGAGGCGTAGGTAGCAAATCGGCTTGGGACCGACGGAGCCGCGTTGCGAAGCGAACACGGTGCGGCTGAAAGGTCCCGGTCGGCGTTGGGATTCGCCGCAAGCGGAAGCGGTGGCGGCGCTGACCACGCTGCATGACAGCAGCCGATGGCACCACTGCGGGACAACCCTACCCGCCGCAACAACCTCCAGTTGCCAGTGGTTATGTGCAGACCCATCGGGATACGGCGGGCGGCAAATTCGACGTCGGTTGTGAGGAGGCGGTACGGGCGATAGCATGACCGGCTCGTCAATTTTCGCGGCCGGACATCCTGACGCGCACAACCATGCGACACGTGCTTTCCGCCCTCGTCATCAACCAGCCCGGTGTGCTGGCGCAGATTTCCGGGATGCTGGCGTCGCGCGCGTTCAACATCGACAGCCTGGCCGTCGGCGAGACCGAGAACCCGCAGCTCTCCCGAATGACGTTCGTGGTCAGCGGCGACGACCGGGTCCTGGACCAGGTCCGCAAGCAACTCGAGAAGATCGTCACGGTCGTCCGCGTGCTGGACTACTCGCAGCAGGAATTCGTCGAGCGCGACCTGATGCTGATTAAGGTGAAGACCGAACGGGGCCAGCGCAGCGAGATCAAGGAGCTGGTCGAAATTTTCCGGGGCCGGATCGTCGATGTGTCGTCGGGGCACGTCATGATCGAAATCAGCGGCCAGGAGCGGAAAGTCGAGGCCTTCATTGAGGCGATGCGGCCATTCGGCATCCTGGAGATGGTGCGGACGGGCCGGATTGCCCTCTTGCGCGGCAGTTCGATGTCGGCGGACGTGGCGGTCGGCGAGACCCAGGCGACTTGAACAGCCGCGACGACCTCGACTTCGTTTTGACAGCCGGTGCTGCCCGCAGCGAGAATGCGGTTTGCCGCACCACTCGAATACCCCCAGACAAACTCATCCATAGCCCTTAGCCCTGGACCCTCAACCCTAGACCTTCCTCCATGCCAGTCACGATCTATTACGACAACGACGCGGATCTGTCCCTCCTCAAGGGGAAAAAGATTGCCATCATCGGTTACGGCAGCCAGGGGCATGCCCAGGCCCAGAACCTGCGCGACAGCGGGTGCGACGTCATCGTCGGCCAGCGCAAGGGGGGGAAAAACTACGACCTCGCCGTCGAGCACGGGTTCAAGCCGATGTCGGCCGCCGAGGCGACCGCCGCCGGCGACCTCGTCAACATCCTGCTGCCGGACGAAGTCCAGGCCGATACCTACGTCAAGGACATCAAGCCCAATCTGAAGCCGGGTAATGTCCTGCTGTGCTCCCACGGTTTCAACATCCACTTCAATCAGGTGACTCCGCCCGACGGTGTCGATGCCGCACTGGTCGCGCCGAAAGGCCCCGGCCACCTCGTTCGCAGTGAGTACGTCAAAGGGGGGGGCGTGCCGTCGCTGATCGCGATGTATCCCGGCGCCTCAGAGCAGTCGAAGAAGCTGGCGCTGGCTTACGCGAAGGGGATCGGCGGGACGCGCGGCGGCGTGATTGAAACGACCTTCGCCGAAGAGACGGAAACTGACCTGTTTGGCGAGCAGGTCGTGTTGTGCGGCGGCGTGAGCGCACTGGTGAAGGCCGCGTTCGAAACGCTCGTCGAAGCCGGTTACCAGCCGGAGATGGCGTACTTCGAGTGCATGCACGAACTGAAGCTGATCGTCGACCTGTTTTACCAGGGGGGCCTGAACTACATGCGGTACAGCGTGTCGAACACGGCCGAATACGGCGACTACACGCGCGGACCGCGGATCGTCACGGACCAGACTAAAGCCGAGATGAAGCAGATTCTCTCGGAGATCCAGCAGGGTCAGTTCGCCCGCGACTGGATCCTGGAGAACAAGGCGAATCAGGCCAGTTTCAAGGCCGTCCGCCGCCGCGAGCGCGAGCACCTGATCGAGAAGGTCGGCCGTCAGCTGCGGAGCATGATGAGCTGGATCGGGGCGAAGGAAGTCTGAGGGGGGATGCAGGCATCGGAATCAAGGTCGACGAGCCGCGGAGTGCGGCTCGTCCTGTTTTGGTCTCAGTGAATTGGACAAACGCATTCCGCTCGAGGCATTCATGCAGCGCATGTTGGCAGTTTGGCTGTTGCTCGCGTCGCCCGCGCTGGCTGACGACCCGAACTGGCCCCAGTTCCGCGGACCCGGCTCGCGCGGTGTCGCCGCCGACGCCGGCCGGACCGACACCTGGTCTGCGACGGAACATGTCGCCTGGCAGCGCGACATCACGGGACGGGGCTGGTCCTGTCCGATCGTCTGGGGCGAGCGGGTGTTTGTCACGACCGCCGTCAGCTACGGCGAGGTGGAGGAAGCAAAAAAGGGACTGTACTTCGGGGGCGAACGCAAGGACCGGCCGAGCGCCGAACATGTCTGGCTCGTGGTTTGTCTGGACCTCAACACCGGGGCCGTCGTGTGGGAAAAGGAGGTCCACCGCGGCGTCCCGGAAAAGGGCCTGCATATCAAGAATTCGTACGCGTCGGAGACGCCGGTCACCGATGGCGCGCGTGTCTACGCTTACTTTGGCAACGTCGGGCTGTTCTGTCTCGACTTCGACGGCAACCTGGTCTGGGACCGGCGCTGGCCGGCGGTGCGGACTCAGGCCGAGTGGGGGACCGCCGCATCTCCCGCAGTGCATGACGGCCGGATTTACGTCGTTAACGACAACCAGGACCAGTCGTTCCTGGAGGCCGTCGATTGCCAGTCCGGCAGTACGGTCTGGCGTGTCGATCGGGACGAAAAGAGCAACTGGTCGACCCCGTACGTGTGGGTCAACGCTCAGCGAACCGAGATTGTCACGCCCGGCTCGCGGCTGACTCGGGCATATGATCTGGACGGACACGAATTGTGGCAGTTGGGCGGGGCGTCCTCGATCACGATCGGAACACCGTACTCGGCGCATGGTCTGCTGTACGTCTCCAGCGGGTACATCCTGGACAAGCGGCATCCGCTGTGGGCGGTCCGGCCGGGCGCCACCGGGGACATTTCGTTAAAGGACGACGAGACAGCGAATGCGTCGATCGCCTGGTGCCAGAAGCAGGCGGCGCCGTACAACCCCACGACGCTCGTGTACGGCGACCTGCTCTACGTCCTGATGGATCGCGGGTTGCTCTCCTGTTACGACGCGAAGTCGGGCGAACTGGTGTATGCGCCGCAGCGGCTGGGGGGGGCCAATGCCTACACGAGTTCCCCCTGGGCCTACGACGGGAAGGTGTTCTGCCTGGACGAGAATGGCACGACGACGGTCGTCGGGCGGGCCAGAATTCGGTGCTGCGTCAGGAGAAATCCGCTGGGAGGAGGACATGACCCTGGCGACGCCGGCGGTGGCCGGGAAGAAACTGCTGATCAGGACGATCGGGCGAGTGTATTGCATCGAGTGAGCGGCGGTTGACTCTCGGGCGTCGAGTACGATGCGCGCGTCCTGGTGGATTGGATCCATGTTGTTGGTCCGCTGGTTGCCGGCTTTCGCCGTCGTCGTGACGCTTGATACATTCAAACCGTCAGCACCCGCTCCGCTGCCGCAAACGGAATGTTGACGAACAGCATGGACAATCGACGGGCAGCCTGATGCAGTGTTGTCGACCGACTCGCACGCACTTCGACGGCCGAGGGGCGATGACAGCGCTTGCGGTCGTCCGACCAAGGAAGACGACTGTGAAAACTCGTCTCGCAACCTGCACTCGTCACTCTTGGGCCGCACTCGCGGCCTTGACGCTCATCGGTCTCCGCCGGCCGGCAGCAGCAAAGCCGGTTCAGCAATCAATTCGGCGGCTCGGACATCGAGCGCTCCACCACGAGCCCGTATTTGAATCTGTTCCGCGGCAATGATCCGGCTGGCGATACGGGTCTCAATTACCAGCGGTTTGTGCGACCGGAGCAGCGGTTGCGGGATTATTCCGCCGCGCTCGAGACGGATTTGAACGCGCGGCACCAGCGGCAGTGGCGGCAGCGGTCGCTGATCGGCAGATGGGAAGATCCGCATTTCGGGCAGGCCACCGTGTGTACTTCCAGGGGGCCGAAGCGGGGCTGGCGGTACACATCAGCATGATGGGCAGCGGATTCGGCAACTTGGGGAGTGCACGGGCATAGAACCTCAGGTGGGATGGGGATGGGATTCGGCATGGGCGGCATGGGGATGATGGGAATGGGGGGCCGAGGTCCGGTGGGCGGCATGGGGTTTGGCATGCCTCGCTCAGGACGGTAGGCGGGCTGATCGGGGCACTGCGGGCACAGCAACCGCTCAAGAATGGACGGCGGCCAGAACTCGCATGTACCAGCTGCACAAAGACTAACGGCCGATCCGACCGGACCAGCAATCGCTCTCTTAGCGGCAAGCTGCCGCTCGCCCGGCGAGATTTGCGGTCTATAGGAATTCTTCGGATTCTATCGATGTTGCAATCTGCAACACTTTTTCCGGAAATGCACAAGAAAACCAATTTCGTCTTTGACAATGGTTTCCTGGACCCCGTACGTTAGCGCTTTTGAATGCGAGCCGCGGCGTGACCGGTTGTTCCGGTCATGCTGACGTCGGAAGTTATCGGGCAAGGTGGGCCAAGTGACTAATCCAAGCGGAACGCGGGCCGTAGTCCGGGGCATTGCGGCTGCGCTGTTGACCCTTGCGGGCGCGACAGCCAATGCAAGCTTCATCGCAGACGGCAGTCTGGCGGACTGGGGCTCGAACGATAGTTGGACAACTGACTCGTGGATCACCGGTCTGACCGGGACTGGCAGTGGCTTCAGCTACGTCTATTTCAAAGAAGACACGCCCGGTAATGATGGCCACGGTACGACGCTTGGCCCGAATCAGGGGGGGCAGGATTACGACGCCGAATTCATCGGCGTGGGCGTGTCTGGTACCAAGCTGAACATTGTCATCGTCACGGGGCAACGACAGGATAACGGTCTGGCATACTATTCTCCCGGCGACATTCGCATCACGGCGACGAACGGCGACCTGTTCGGGATCGAAGTCGGCGGCGGAAAAGGGGGAGCGGGTGCGAGCAGCGTCGGCCTGGGTTCGGCCGGTTCGTTTTTCAATCTCAACAGCGACGGTACGACGAAGACCGATGGCAGCGGCGTCGTGTTTGACAGCATCAGCCATACGGCCGGTACAGTTTGGAAGACGCTCAGCACAGACTGGCAAGTTGATCCCATCAACGGCGGCACTCCGCCGCTGAACGGTCAGGAACAAGTGCAAGTTCAGTTTACCAAAGGAACGCTGAAGGGCGCTGCCTCTTCGTACATCTACGCATTCGGTTCGACATTGGGACAGCACGCCGTCATCGAACTCCAGGTCGACTTGTCTGTGTTCGGCGGTGATACGCTCAACAATATGCGTTGGGCTCCGTCGTGCGGCAATGACTTTGTGTATGTCGATCTTGCGACCGTAACCACACACAACGAAGCTCCTGAACCAGCCACCTTCGTGATGGGAATGTTGGGTATGGTCGGTATGGCAGGCCTGCGGTGGCGTCGTCGCCAGGCCGCCTGACGCAGCGTGGAATTGCGGGACCAACGCGACGAAGCACCTCGGCTGCTGCCAGCGGCCGGGGTGCTGTTCGTTTGTGCTCCCAGGTTTCTTGCCCGCCGGTTCTGACTCGGTAGCGGCAGGTTGACCTTAGTCGCCGTTGTCGCACGCTGGCGTGAATGGGCCTGCGTTCATTGCGGGCCTTTTGCGTTGACTACGTGCGGCTCTTGTTGCTCGGGGCTTGCTACGCCGGTCAGGAGCAAGGTCAATCGCCTCTGAACTCTGGTCCTCGCAGGATCAGAAACTGGGGCGAAAGGCTCGGAAAGGTCTGGCCGATCGCGCGACATAATCTGAGATTCTCCAATGAATTCGCCGAATCTGTGTGGCGTTGGGCAAAATGGGGCAGATAGGATGGCGGCCAGACAGCGAAGGTTTCGACGCTGGCTTCGACGAGATGAGATGCGACTGCGTCTGGTTCTATTGGCGCGACGGCCAACAGTGATTGGCTCGTCCGCAGCCGGCCTGCCTGGGCGGATTAGTCATCAATGCGACGTACGACGACGCCAGTTTTACAGCCAGCGGTTATAATCCTGAGCGTCCATGATGCGTTCAACTACGTCATCAGCGAGTTTCAGAACCTGTTCACGGACAATATCAACATCAATATCAACGTAAAGGCGGGCAACGTCGGCCTTGGTCAAAGCGCGACGTTTCTCTACGGCAAATTTGATTATTCGCAGATCCAGGCTCTGCTGACCGCCGATCAGGCAAATGGCTCCGACAATACGGCCACGTTACAATCTGACGAACGGCGTTGTCACGACCAATTCTGGTTGTCGACTGCGGAAGCCAAGGCTTTAGGATTGAACCCCGGCAATTCAAGCGATGGCACGTTCACGTTCTCCAATGCTCAGGCCTACACGTTCGACCCCAACAATCGCCAGGTGGCCGGGAGATTTGACTGGATCGGCGTGGCGGAACACGAGGTCTCAGAGATTATGGGCCGCATCTCGCTGGTGAAGCAGGCGACCTGATGCTGAATGACCTGTTTCGTTATACGGGTCCGGGAGCTCAGAACATCAGCGGCAGTCCGCCGACCAACGTGGGCTTATCGATTGACGGCGGCAACACGATTTTGACGTATTTTGCGAATTCGCTCGACTTCGACGATTACCGTGGTGGTCTGCTTGGCTGATCCGTTCAACCAGTTCACCAGCGCGGGTCAGGGTCACTCGCTCTCGGTCAGGATCCGCCCACCTGGACGTGATCGGTTACGATCGACGATATCGTCCCGGAACCCGCGTCATTGACTCTATATTCGGCCTCGGTGCCCTCGGCCTCGCTGGTGCTGCTGCTCGGCGTCGCCGTCAGTCTGCGCCTAATTAGGGCCGTCGAACTCCCCAGCTCACCCGACGGGCGGCCTTCGCAGGTCGCCCAGTGCGCTGTCCGCGTTGTCGCAGCGTACCGAAACGTTGTGGTCTTCCAGCGGCCGTGCGGGACGAATGGCCGCGCCCCCCTGCGTTGCGCGATCAAACGGACGGTTTATACTGGATTTGGCGGGGTTTCATCGTGGAACACCAGCCGCTCGGGATCGAGACCGAAATGGGCGGCGCGCCCGCTCGGACGTCGGGACGTTCCCGCTCGCTGGCGATCAGGACTTTTTTTGATGCGAGCTTCGGTGCATGCAGGTCGTTGCACAGCGTCTGCAGGCACAGCTCGGTGCCGAGCTTGGCCTTCGTTCGCGTAACGCGAGATCGGGCTGCTCGGTGACATGCACCGGTTGTGGTTCGATCGTGCGCTGCACTGCGGAGTTCTGTTGCGAGTGGTGGCGGGGGCCGTCTTGCCGAGTTCTCGACGCTCCAGCTTGATGCGTCGGACCGAGGACTTGGAGACATTGAACTTCAGCCCGACGGCCGGTTCCAGGTCAAGTTCATCCGGCTGCTGGGACCTCACACGCCGTAGTACGCGCGGTACCAGGCGACAAAGCGCCGGACGCCTTCCTCGATCGGCGTGCTGGGCTCGAAGCCGGTGTCACGGGTCAGGTCGGCGACGTCCGCAAACGTGTCCAGAACATCTCCCGACTGCAGCGGCAGCAAGTTCTTGATCGCCCGGCGACCGACGCAGGATTCGATGACCTCGATCAGTCGCAGGAGCTCGACCGGCTGGTGGTTGCCGATGTTGTACAGCCGATAGGGGCGGCTGGTGCCGGGGTCGGGCCGGTCGCCGGACCAGTCGGGATTGGAAACGGCAGGGCGATCGAGCGTGCGGACGACCCCTTCGACGATGTCATCGATATAGGTGAAGTCGCGCTGCATGCGGCCGTGGTTGAAGACGTCGATCGGCCGGCCGGCCAGGATCGCCTGCGTAAACAGGAACATCGCCATGTCGGGGCGTCCCCACGGGCCGTAGACGGTAAAGAACCGCAGGCCGGTCGTCGGGAGTTCGTACAGGTGGCTGTAGCTGTGGGCGAGCAGCTCGTTGGCTTTCTTCTTGGTGGCGGCGTACAGGCTCAGCGGATGATCGACGTTGTCGTGCGCGGAGAACGGGAGCGTCGTGTTGGCGCCGTAGACCGAGCTGGAGGATGCATACACGAGGTGTCGCACGTGCGCGTGGCGGCAGCCTTCGAGAATGTTCACGAAGCCGACGATGTTGCTGTCGATGTAGGCATGCGGATTGGTGAGCGAGTAGCGGACGCCTGCCTGGGCCGCGAGGTGGACGACGCCGTCGAACGACTGTTGCCGGAACAGTTCGGCCATCGCCGGCCGGTCGGCATTATCGAGCTCGACGAATTCGAAGCCTGCGAGGGGGCGTCAGCCGCGACAGCCGGTCGCGGCTTGAGCTGGACACTGTAGTAGTCGTTGAGGTTGTCGAGGCCGACGACTTCGTCGCCGCGCCCGAGCAGGCGCAGCGCGACGTGCGAACCGATGAAGCCGGCGGCGCCGGTGACCGGCCATGGACAACGAACCTTGTCGCGAAGTCGGTACTCGGTGTTGATTACGCACACCCAGTCCCGAGCTGATTGACAACTCTATGGCTGGGACGCGATCAGTGAAGCGAAACATCCGGCATCCGTTCGCTGTGCGGCTCTGCGTATCATCAGCAAAGATCGATCCAAATTCGCGTGTGTTAATGCTTCAGTAAATGGAGTGAAAACGCCCAGCCTCGCTAAATCTGGAAATCTACGCAAGTCGGAGATGCTCCGCTAATTCGCAAGGCGATTCTGTTGCATATTCGTACTCCTGCAGCCACGTCCACCGACCAAACTCCTTGTCCGTTATAGTATTTTGGAGAATCAGGGTGGACTGCAAAGGCGACGTTAACCATGATGTCCCCCTCGCAACGCGGGTCGCCCATTCATTTCGGAGTGTAGGACGAGATGTTGCGCAAGTCAGTTGGGATTCTCTGCCTGCAAGTTTGTAGCACCATCTCTGCTGCCGACATCGGACAGGATCTATGCCCGCCCGAGATCGCCACGCATCGCGCCGTGCAATCCGGCAGTTGGCAGGATACGACGACTTGGAGTCCAGGTATCCCCCCGGCCGGCGCCAAAGTGCTGATTCCGGCCGGAATGACTGTCACGAATCACGCGACCACGGAGGACGTGCTTTGGATTCACGTGGCCGGCGTACTGACGGTCTGCGACCACTGCGATACGCAGATCAACGTGCATACAATCTACGTGCCGATGGGAGGTGCGGTCCGCCTCGGCATGCCGACAATGCCCTGTGCTGGGAAGACCGTGCTGGAATTTGTGCCTGGTTCGGCGGTCCGGCTGGATGGCCCGTTCCTTCCGGGTGACTGGCAGAAGCTGAGTCTTGGGGTCCTGTGTCATGGCGAATTCATGGCGTGCGGGCAGGACAAGAGCGCCTGGTTGGACGTCGATGGCGATCTCGTGGCGCGCTCGAATTCTCTGAAGTTGAGCGGTATTCCATACCGGTGGCAGGTCGGAGATCAGTTGCTGGTCGCCGGAACAGATGCGTCACGCGACAATCCGAGAGCGACGTATCAAAGCGAGTTCGTCACGATCACCGCAGTGACCAGCAGAACGATCACGTTCTCACCCCGGTTGAATTTCCGGCATTTCCGCTGGCGCAATGACCTGCCGTTTCATGTGGCCAACCTGACGCGAAACGTCGTCATCCGCAGCAGGGACACGAGCGCGATCAACAATCGCGGCCACCTGATGTTCATGACAAGCATGAATGACATCCGGTACACCAAGATCGAGGGCCTCGGCCGGACGGATAAGAGCAAGCCGGCCACGGATCCGCGCAAAGATACCAGCGGCAATCTCATTCCCGGCAGCGACGAAAACCCGCGCGCCCGTTATGCCGACCACAATCACCGCACCGGGCCGATGAATGCGGCGTCGCGGCGAATGTGGAACGTCGTCGAAGGCTCGCCGGGGTGGGGAATGGTCAACCACGCCAGCAACTGCGAGTGGGACAATTGCATTGTCATTCGCACGTTCGGATCGGGGTTTGTCACCGAAGAGGGGCAGGAACGCGGTGCCATGCGGCGTTGCTTGGCGGCGCTGAACAAGGGACAGGGAGATTCCGTCGTCAGTTCCGATAGTGACCACGGCCGATTCGACATTGGCGACTGGGGCACTGACGGCTCGGGCTTCTGGTTGCAGGGCGGGCTGGTTGACGTCGTGGACTGCGTGAGCTTCGACAACAGCGGTCGCGGCTTTGCACTCTTCAATCAGCCGTTGAATCATCATCCCGACTACGGCGGAATTGCCACATGGATTCGGTACCCGATCGAGGTCGATAAATCGCTGCTGCCGGTGGAATTCACTCAGACGCCATGGTGGCAGTACAAGGCAAGCATCGGCCAGACGCCGACAGGAATCCCATCAGGATTCGTGCCACAGCGCGTATTCAGCCGCAACACGGCCTACAATTGCAAAATCGGCCTGCAGTCATGGTTCATTCAGGACAACAATGCGATCGCGAGCCGAACGGCGTTGCCCGCCGCGACGCGCGGCAGGATCTCTGATCTCACGCTCTGGGGTCGCGGCAATACGTTGGGCATGGAGTACACGCGGCAGTTCACGATCGACGGCTTGAAGATCGTCGGCGACCACCTGTTTCGCGGCAGGTATCAGACGTCCACGAACTTCGGCACGCCGGCATCGCTGCGGTTCCGCGACATGACGATTACAAGGCTCTCGATAGATGGCTGCCTGAATCGAGACAACTGGCCGAATCCGTCGCCGATTCAATTTCTCGGAAACGCCGATGTGCTACCAACGATCAAAATTGATGGGTTATATCCGATCGTGAATGGTAACGCGGGCACGACCATCAGATGACCAGCCCGTCCTCCGCCGTGGTGGAAGTCTCACGAACCGCTGGTATCCGATCGTATTGACGTTGTCGTTAAAGACGTCAGCCGCTGATCGTCACCAGTCCTTGCCTGCGGAGGGGTTGCAGCGGATGACGCCGGACGGCAGGCCGCGCGGCTCGTAGTAATCGTTCAGGCGGCTACTCCAGTGCCGACACCGCGTCGGTGCGGACCAATACCATTGCCGCCTCCCAGTCCGGCGCCCGGCGATCCTGCGGCTCCTTCGACCACTCGGTGGAAAGGGCGAGGTCGACCCGAGGGTGTCGATCTCCTGCCGTGCTGCAGCGATACGCGCTGGCTGACGGAGCAATTGGGCGCGTGCGAGGCGTTCCGTGTCCGCACTGCCCAATTCTCGCAGCAGCTCGTTGAGCGCTGAAGCTGAGATGTCAATTCGCACGGCTGGACCGAGCCGTCAGGATCGGTCCGGAAACACCGCTCGCCGTCGTGTGGAAATGTTCATCAATTGACGAGCTCACTCATGTCCTCGCGGCGGAGGCAGTCGGCTGCACGGCGGGCCCGGGCGCACTCGGCGATCCCAAACATCAAGACGCCTCGGACCGGGTACTCGATGTGATCGGGCGCTCGCGTGAAGTGGGGTTCCAGGACGGCCCACGCGTCGGCATCGTCGCGAAAGGCGGTGCGAACCTCGGCCGCCGTCATGGTCTGGGGTACTGCCGACAGAATCTCGTAGATCCGGGCCGGTGGAATCCGCAACGTCTCGCAGGAAATGTCGCGCACGAACCGGATGAGCGGAGCGAACTGCGGGAATTCGCGACGAACCCACTGGACTCCGACGAGATACGAGCCGACTCGGGCGTTGAACGCCTCCCGCGCGCCGCCGGCCTTTTTCGCCTGGACGAATGAATTGCAGACGACCAGCGCGTGAGTCTCAGGAAACGCCAACTGTTCCAGCAACTGGAACTCGTGGAACCCCACGTGATTGATCGTGCCTTTGCGGCCGTACTTCATCGCAGCATGGTCGGCGCTGCCGCCGCGTGTTCCGACAAACCACTCGCCCTCGCCGCAGAAATTGACGAACTGCTGCGGAGTGAGGTCAAGACCATGCAGGGCGAGCGCGGACTCTGCCGTTGCAACGACCAGCGCCGACGAGGAACTCAGCCCCGCGGCGACCGGAATATCGCCGCTGACGGCCAAGTCCATGCCTCGGAGTTGCAGGTCACGATGGGCCATCTGCAGCCGCAACAGCGCCGCCTCTAGATACAGGCTCCAGCTGCCGGCGGATTCACGCAGATGACGCACGAGTCCGCTGGACTGGACAACGCTCATCCAGTCGTCCCAATGCAACTGGCTGACGAGACGGCCCAGCGACAGCGATACGTCCGGGAACGACTGCGGATCGACATTGCGGGCTTCGATGCGGTCATCAGACCGGGGGGCGACAGCCATGATCACTTCCTGCGTGACGGCCATCAGGTTGCAGCGCCCCCCTTGCCAGTCGATATGGCGTCCCATCAGGTTAATGCGCCCCGGCGAGCGCACCAGCAGCACCGGCCGTTCCGATCCGAAGTGCTGACGAAAGTTCAGCAGGACGCTCCGATACTGTGCGCACTTGCCGGCTGCCAGCCCGGGCACATCGCCGTAGTACTCGCGAAACGCGGCGAGCGTCGCGTCGGGAACGTCCCCCCGCTCAGGAAAAAGTTGCAGCCACTCGTCGATGGACTTCACGCGGGAATCTCCCAGCCGTTCCCGCAAATCGGCCAGGGACTGCCGCCGCTGCCCGTGAAAATAGTCCTCGATCCTCAGCAGCTCTTCGGGATTGTTATAGGACATCACCTCCGCGTGATCGGCGGTCGCGACGTGCGTCACGCGGAATCTCGGTCCGTCGTCGCCTTCGGCGTTGAAGATCGCGCCAATTGCGTCGGTCAGGTACAACTCCCCCTGGGCATTGTCGGCCGTGAGCCGTTCGATGCCATAATCGATGGCGCGCTTGCGCACCAGATAGACGGATTCATTGCGGTACTCTGCATCTGCAGCGTCCGTGGGAGTGAATGCGTATCGGCGGAACGACAGGTCGATCGGCAATTGAAGCAGCCGGTCCTCAGTAGAATGCGATCGATCACTCCGCCGGAACCATATTCCGTTCCCCGCCCCAGAACATGCTCGAGTGTGGCCTTGGAGCCGAGGTGCTGCTGCACGATGGCATCGAGGTCGGAGGCCGGCAACGAAGTGCCGTCCTGCTCGAGCCGACGCAGCAGTTCGACGCGCCGGCGCGCACACGGATGTCTGGCATTTCGACGATTGCCAATGGCCGCCCATCGGGGCTGAAGAGCACTCGGCCTGCGGACGATCCTCCCCACGTGGCGGGCGAGACCAGCAGCGTCATGTCGGCGTCGGATTCCTCGGCAGCGCGAATTAGCCGCGTCAGTGCCGCGTTGCTGATGATCTTGTCGCCGGCGACGATCAGAATTCGCGAGTCGGGATCGATTTCGGCCAGTGCCTGCAGTCCGCAACGAGCAGCATCGCCGGTGCCGCGGGCTTCCGGCTGGAATGCAAACACGGCATTCTGAAACTGCTTGCCGACGGTCTCCACCACCTGACCGGCCAGATCACCAACGACGATTACATTGCGCACAACCCCGGCACGGTTATAGGCGTCCAAGGCGCGCTGAATGGCCGGCACTCCGCCAATTGTGAAGCACACCTTGTGGACGGTTTGATTACGCATGCGCCGGCCTTTACCGGCGGCCAAAACAATCGAGTACAGCGGTTTGCAGGACGCGTCGCGCATCAGATCATCATTGGTTTGGAAGCAATCTTGATGAGACCAACGTAGCAGTCGGCAGGACGAATTCGTAGCGCGGAGATTTCCGCTGTCCTATCGACGAGGATCGGTCCTCACAAATGCGACGGGTAGATGCGTCGGACGGGTTTGTCGGTTTTGATGCATTTTGGCAGTGTGGGGCCGGTGTCGGGACGACCAGGCGCAGGGGGCAAGCCGGCGAACCGCGCTGAAATAGCGCCGGCGGAATACGCTGACTTTCGCGGAGAATCATTGTTCGTGTCTCCGCCATTCGTCGCGGCAGCGCAAAATCGCTTGCGAGGCGTTTGACCGCGACTCCATAATGACAGCGCCTTGATGACGTTCGACGCTTGCAAGGAGGAAGCGGGCTCATGTTGTCTCGCGTCGCTGGATTCGGAGAGCGTGACATGTCGGGTGCTCCCCCCGCTGCCGATGCTGAATCGCGCCGACGGCGCTCGCCGATGGAGGCGTTTGCGGCGGAGTGTGGACTGCGCGGTCCGCTGCGTTTCATGGCGGAGAATACGGAGACGGGGCAGTCGCAGACATTTGACGTTTTTGAGCCGTTCGTGCTGATCGGCCGTTCGCCGGGTTGCCATCTGCAGTTGTTGCATCCCGAAGTCTGTTTCCGGCATGCGTATTGTCAGGTGATCGAAGGGCGGTTATACGTCTTCGACCTCGACAGCCAAAACGGCACCGGCTGGGGCTCCGGTTTGCAGCACGAAGGAGTGCTGACGCCGCAGTCACGCCTGCACATCGGGCCATTTGTGGTGCGCTTGTCGCGGGCGCCCGCGTTTACGCAAAGTCTGGAGGCGGCGACCAACGACTGGGAACTCGAGAACGAGCCGCTGGAGAACGTGCGTCTGTGGTTTGAAAATGCCACCGGCCGCAGTTCCAACAGCGCTTTGCGCCCTCTGCGGCGACGGATCACAATTCTCGGAAGGAGTAACCGTTCCCATCTGAAGCTGTCGGACGCGAGCGTCTCGAAAGCGCACTGTGCGATCGTCAGGACGGGAATCGGGTTCTGGGTTGTAGACCTGTTGGGCCGCTCCGGTACGACGCTCAATGATCGATCCGTGCGTATGGCGCCGGTGGGCCCTGCGGACCGAATCGGCACCGGCCGCTTCCGCTTGCGGATCCGGGAAGTGGTCCAGGATCACCCCGAGAAGTCGGCCCAGGTTTACGATACGACCGAGGACTCGGCCGTCTTTCCAACATCGCCCCCGGCGATTTCGCGCGCCGGAGAAATGGGCGATCGATCATCACGTATTTATGAAGAGACGGCGCGAGTAGACCTGATTCAGGCCCAAAACCACCTGTCCGAGCACGCGCAGCGGCTCGGCCCAGACGCGATGGATGGGCATTCCGGTTCCTCGGATGCTCTGATCCTCGCGATGATGGAGCAGTTTTCCCATCTGCAGCGGCAATTGCTCACGCACACGCAGCAGCAGATGTCCATGCTGACGGAGATGTTTGCGACACTGCACAAGGCGCAAAACAACGCCGTGATGGAGCAACTGAGCCAGATCCAGGCTGTGACCGCAGAGCTGAACGCGCTGCGAGCAGAACGACTCGCGGTGGCGGGTCGCGAAGTTACGTCCACTCCCGAATTGTCTGCTCCAACTCCCCCGGTTCCCGAGCCGGAATTGTCGCCCAGTAATTTGGCGCCCGACTGGGTGGGAGGGGCTTCACGACTTGTCTCTGAGTCGCCTGCCTCGACCAGCGATTCACCTGCAGATCAGATCGCTCCTGTTGCATCCGACATCGAAGCCGCCACAGATGAGTCCGACGTCGTGCTGGCGGAAACGGATTCAGTGTCGGAGAGAACTGCGGACGAACCGAGCATCTCCGACGAGTTCGAAGCCGCTGGCGGCGACGTCCGGTCGACGTCGAACACGAATCGTGACCAGGGTCGTGCACGCGCTCACGTGGGAGTTGATGCTGGTACTCATGCTCGATTGACGATGCGGATCGGCGAACTCGAACGCGAACGCAACAGTCGCTGGAAAAGATTGATGCAGCTCGTTAGTGGCGGCAAAGAGGAATAAAGAGGAATAAAGAGGAATAAAGGTTCAATCGTCCGATGAAAGCGCGCACGAACCGATGAATGAAGCGAGATTCCTGCAGTCTGGCTTGTTGACTTAACGGCGCGCGGAGGCTAATTTCGGGCCGCAGCAGCCAACAGGGTTGCGGTGGCTGGAGTGAGCTGACAGTGAGCCGCCTATCGTCGTCCTAGAGGTATCGTCTGCCGTTGATGGGACGGCACAGTTGAGCAGATTGCCGAATGCGACTCGAGTTGTTAACATCGGCAAGCTGCGTTGACGGGCCAGTTCGTGGAGCGGGGATACAGACAGTCGATCGCGTGAAATAACGGCACGCACATGCGTGTGTGTCGCGAACACTGTCGCAGGATGCGGCGCCGATACGACCTCGAGACTTGTGTCTTTGAGGGGCAGGAACGGTTGCTTTGCCGCATGCCGGTTCGCTGAACGTCTTGCGGCCGATGCACCGGGACGAGTGCGCAGATCACCGAACAGCAAAGCGCCGGAGGTGCGGGTCGTGTGGGTTGACGGATCATGGTGTGAAGTGGTTGCGTCGAAACGCAGCGGTGGACTGAGGAGTGGAGCAAAATTGAACAGAAATTGTGTCATAAGACAGAGACTGATTGACAACGCCCTCAGTCGCAGTGAACATAACTTTCGTGCGCAGCGCAGCGCGTCGGATTGCGAAACGGCATTGTTTGTGACGAACAATACAGCGCCGAGTTCGGTGAATCTCGGGGCTCCGGCTGCGAGTACGTTGATCGGGCAAATGGGTGCATAACCCACGGGGCGGAGCTGTGCGCCCTGCGAAACGGGGCTTTTGCAGGGGTCGATTGACCGGCAGGCGGCAATATGGATCGCTCGCAGGGCCTGGCGCGACCTTGAATCGGATTGAAGAATGATGCTGACGCCGGCTGACGGCCGGGCTGTCAGGCTTGTGGACCATGCAGTCGCCCGCAAAAACTAACGCCGTGAGCGAGGATGTGAACGCTCCCAAGGACGCTCAATACCCCGCTGGCACCTGGTGGCTGGCTGGAATCGGGCTTTCCGCCCTGGTGGTGTTGTTTTTTGGCAACAGCCTTGTTGCACTGGCGCATCGCTGGGCTCACGAGCAGGATTACTCCCACGGCTTTCTGGTTGGGCCGTTTGCGGTGTACCTGCTCTGGCATCGTCGCGGTATGGCAATCGTGGGGGTGGGGGGACGCTGGGCGGGAGTGCTGCTGATTTTGATGAGTGCGATGGTGCGGCTGGCGGCGGCGTACTATGCGTATCCGTCCGCAGATGTTGCCGCTCTGCTGCCATGCCTTGCCGGCGTGCTGTTGATGCTGGGGGGCTGGTCTCTGCTGAGATGGGCTTGGCCTGCAATCGCGTTCCTGGTGTTCATGATCCCGTTGCCCGGAGTGATCGCGGAGCGTATGGCCGGCCCGTTGCAACACATGGCGACCGTTTGCGGGACGTATCTGCTGCAAACGCTGGGAGTGCCAGCGGCGTCGGTTGGCAATGTGATCCATCTGTCCGAGGAACCGCCAATCATGGTGGTGGAAGCCTGCTCCGGGCTGCGGATGCTGGTTTGCTTCATCGCGATCACTGTCGGAGCTGCGTTTGTGGTGGACTGGGGCGTGCTCGAGCGGCTGGTGATTGTTCTGAGCGGCATACCAATTGCTGTCGCCGTAAATGTCGCGCGGATCACCTCGACGGGGTTCGTGCAGGAGCACTTCGGGGCCGACATTGCGGAGCGGATCTTTCACGATTTTGCAGGCTGGCTGATGATGCCTTTGGCCTGCCTGCTCGTTGCGCTCGAGTTGTGGCTGCTGAATCGGACGTTCCCAGCGGATGAAAGCGGCCCCTTGACCTCCGTTTCAGTCGCAGGAAGTTCTGGGTCGCCTGGACGGTCGATCGTCATTCCCGGCGGCGATAAGCGGTCAGTCGCGTCGCGTTAGGAACTGTAATCAGGAAGCTACACGTTTGAACTTCTCCTTGCCAAACACACCGGCTTCTGCGCCTCACGTGCGACCGGAGTCGATTGTGCTCGGGCCAGGCACTGCTGTGCCTGTGCCATATTTTGATCCGCGCGGCGCGGAAGGGGAGCCGTCCGGAAACGTTCTGGGCGGCGTATTGCATGCGCTGCGCCGCCGCTGGTTCGCAATTGCGTTCTTCGGGCTGATCTCCGGCGCCGGCGCGGCGGCGGCGGCCTGGTATCTGCTCGAACGGCAGTATACGGCCGTAATCCGGCTGCACATTCCAGCGCGGGACGAGTCGCTGTTCATCGCCAACCAGGGGCAGACCGGCATCGACTACGATCTGAAGAAGCGTTCGGAAGTGCAGAATATCGCCGGCTTCTACGTGCTTGAGCGGGCGTGGACGCAGGACAGTAATGGCTTCTCAAAGTTCCAGGAGTTCCGCGAATTGCCACCGGAGGGTCATCTGGCTTATCTGAAGTCGTGCGTCACGGCGACGTTTCCGCAAAACGCCGACATCATGGAATTGCGCGTACGCTGCAAAGAAAGCAAGGCCGCTGAACTGTTGGCGAAGGAGGTGACTCGGGTGTACTTGGATCTGCAGCAGAGGGAACTGCAGACGAAGGAGGCCCTGGTTGCAAACCTCGAGAAGACCTACCTCGAATATAAGGACAAATACGCCGAACGTCAGAGGTTTTTGACCAGCCTCAAGGAGGGCGTTGCAAACGATGCCGACCAAAAACTGACGGCTGAAGAGAAGAAATATGAGCAGGACTATCTCTCGTACAGGCAACAGATCGAGCGACTGCAAAGCGATATTCTGGAGAACAAGTTAGAGCTCAACCGGCTCGAAGGTGCGGCCAACGTCGAACTGCCGCCGCTGGTGAGCGATGAAGAACTGCATGCGGCGTCAGAACTGGATCCTCATCTCAAAGCAATGCGGCGATATCTGAAGACGCTGCAGGAGCAGGCTGCCAAGCTCCCTGAAGGCCTTTTCGGTCAGGGGCTGAGCACTGCCCAGAAGACAAATGAGCAGAAGCAGGAGAAGACTCGCGAACAGATTTCCGATCGGACCGAAGAACTTCGCAAGGAGCTCGAGTTGAAGAAGCAGGTTGTCAAGAAGACGCCAGAAGAAGTGCGGGCGAACCTTGCGGTGCTGGAAAAAATGTTGGCGGAGAAGGAGTCGGACCCGCCCAAGGCTCCGCCCCTCACTCGTGCCGCTGGTCGCTGGTGAGCGAGGTTCAGCGATTCACGGACATCGCCATGGCCGAGAACGATCTGGAGATCGCTGAAATCCAAGATGGATCGGGTTGAGAGCCAGCTGACCCACGCGGAACCGCGCAGGCCGAGGCATTTGCACGTTCAGATCAGATGGGGATTCGACCTGCCGACGGCGACAAAGACGGCAATGCTATCGCCTACATGCAGGACGATGACGATCAACGCCGGAAGCTGCTGCAATCCGCGTTCTTCGGAGGGGCGGCGTTCGTCGTGGTTTCGGCCCCCTGATCGTGCTGCTGGACATGCGCCGGCGGCGGCTTAACGACGGCCGCTGGATGTCAGCGATCGACTGCAGATCAATGTCCTGGGGACGGTGCCGCTATTGCGTGACGGGACGGAGGCGTTTGCAAGGTATGCCCGTCTGGCGGAAGCGGTCGATGGTGTTGCCGCAACGTTGCTGTGCCGCACGTCTGGGGACGACCACCGCGTCGTGATGATCTCCAAGCGCACGGCCGGCGAAGGGAAACGACGTTGGCGGCAATCTGGCGACAAGCCTCGCGTCGGCCGGCCGCCGGACGCTGCTGGTGGACTTCGACCTGGGTGGCGACCGATGCTGCATCAGGTGTACCAGATACCGATCGGGCCGGGGCTTGGGAATTCGCTGTCGAGCCCGGACCTCAGCGATTACGCGGAATACCTGCAGGAAACGGGCACGGAAGGCTTGTGGCTCATACCGGCTGGAGCCAGCCGCCAACGGGCGATCGCCGAACTGGCGGATGCCCGCACGGGGAACTGTTCCAGGCGTTCAAAGAACATTTCGAGTTCATCATTGTGGACGGCCCGCCGGTGCTGCCGGTGGTCGACACGCGGCTGGTGCGCGGCACGCCGACGGCGTCGTGGATTTCGCTGCTGCTGCGGACGTCAGCGAGTTGCCGAAGGTGCGTTCCGCGTGCCAGTTGCTGCAGTCACAAAGTTCGAATTCTGGAGGAGTCGTGATCGGTGCCGGGCGACGTGTACTACGGAGAGCCGCCTGGTGAGCAGCATCGCTTGAGGCAATGCTGCGAGTTGGCGGGTATCGCCGGCGGCCGCCGGCGATGGACTGAGCGTGTGATCTTGAACGGATGAAGCGTATCGGTGCGACACCGCGTCGGAATTGCATTCTGTGCGGCATGCTTGCTCTCCCTGCTGTTGGTTCCGGCAGTGGCGAAGCAGTGTCGTGCGTACGGTCTGGTGACCATCCGGATCATCATCGCAAGCTGCATGCGCAGCCGGCGGGGCGCTGGCGGGCGGGATCGCCGCGTACATTGCAATCGTGCTGGTGGTGACGGTGCCGGCGCCAGACGCCGTCGCTGGTCACGGAATCGACTCATATGGGGCTGGCCGGTTCGTCGCTCGTGCTGTTGCTCATCGGCATCATTGACGATCTTGTCGGCCCTGCGCGGCCGTCAAAAGCTGGCCGGATAGTTGCTGTCAGCCGCCATCCTTATGGCGTTCGCCTGGCTTCATCAATCGCGTCGTGCTGTTCGGGATTCATCGATCTGGGGCTCCTGAATGTCCCGTTTACGTTGTTGTGGCTGCTCGGCGCGATCAATGCCGTCAATCTGCTGATGAATCAACGGGTTGGCAGCGACGTTGGGAATCACCTCGGTGGCGGCGCTGGCCCTGATGTGCCAGATCGGAGGGCATCCGGCGGAGGCGATCGCCGCAGCGGCGCGCTCGCGGGAAGCCTGCTGGGGTTCCTGCGGTACAATTTCCCGAAAGCCACCGTGTTTCCCTCGGTGACGCCGGGAGCATGCTGATTGGTCTGCTGGATCGGTGCGCTATCGGTACAATCATCGCTCAAAGGCCCCGGCACCGTGCTCCTGGCCGCTCCGGTGTGCCTGATGGCTATCCCTTCTTCGATCTCGGGTGCTGCAATCGTCCGTCGGAAGCTGACGGGTCGCAGCATCTTCAGTACGGATCAGCGCACCTGCACCATTGCCTACGGACAGGTTCGGGGGCCTGACCGCCGTCGTCGTTGTCGGGATCGGCTGCTGCTCTCGGCAATCGCCGCGTTATCGAGCTTGTGGTGGAAGAACGAAAGCTTCGCCGCTGGTGATGGCGGTATGCTCGTCCTGTTCTTCGTCTCGACCCGCATTTCGGCTATTCGGAATTGCGATTGCTGACAAGCGCGGTTGCAGTCATTGGCGGCGTCGATGGTCAGCGGACGACGCTCGAGTCGATTGCCGGTCGGGCGAAAGCCGCCGTCCGGCTGCGGTGACGCGAATGGAGCCTGCTGTGGGTCACATTGACAGAGGCCGCCGGCGACCTTTCGTTGCAGCGGATCGAATTGGACGTCAATGCACCTTCTTTGCGTGAGGGATATCACGCCAAGTGGGAAAATACGTCGCGGATCGCCGACGATCGTTTGTGGCGGTTCGAGATGCCGCTGATGGCGGCTTGGGTGGGGCACATCCGGATCGCGGCGGAGCGGACGTCACGGGACGCCAGCGGCAATCTCGATCGAATGGCCAGACGCTGCTCGACGAACTGGAGGAGCGTCTGGCACACATGCTGCATGATGCGTCGAGGCCGACGGTCGCGCCGCTGGCGGCCGCGATCACCCGCGCGGGCGAATCTGCTCCGACTCGTGCGGCCTCCGCGGGTGACTCTCAAACTGGCCGCGGAGCCGTACGACGATGGGCGGACCACGAATATTCTGGATCGTCGCCTCGCTGCTGCTCGTCGCAGCGACGCAGGGGGCGTGGACTATTTTTGTGCCCAGAAAGAGCCGCGTCGTGCGGCGGCTGCGGCAGGACCTCGCCGCACTCCCGGGCACAGCCAGGAGATCGACGATCGAGGCGGAAGGCGACGACTACGAAATCGACCCAAAAGTGCTCAACGTGTTGGGGCGCCGAGGGCGGTGACGCGGTCGTACAAGAACAGCCGCGGCCGGCGCTGCTCGGTGCATCTGGCCTGCTGGTACTCCAAGGACCAGTGGACGCCGCATCCGCCCGATTTGTGTTATGACGAGCGCGGGTTCTCGCGCGTGCGCCATGAACTTCGGCCGCTGCGCTGGCCGGGACACGACGAGTCCTCGGAGCAGCCCAAACATAACGTCCGCACGGCGCAGTACGCGGAAGCGCAGAACGGCAGATTGATTCTGACGCCGTCTACTGGTACCAGATCGGTGACAATACGTTCTACGATCGCACGTCGGGGCGTCCGGTGATGCGTGTTGTGGGGTGTCCGAGCGGCTGCCGTTGATCAAGGTCTTGATGCAAACCGCGCCGAGACCGAGAGAGACACGCGAGCAGCGCGACAGCCTGATGCAATTGGCCGCCGTTGGTTCAAGACCACGCGGCCCAACTGTGAACCCTGTCGGCGAAATGGCAACGTTGCAGACGTCGAACCCTCCGGCGCCAGAAAGGGCAATCGTTCAGGAGACGGCCCACCTGGACGACGTTGTGCCAGCAGGCGATGAAGACGCGCGAGAAGTCGTCATCCGCCCCGTTGCAGGCTGCTGCGGAGTTCGACCTCGCGAGTTGCATGCGTACCGCGACTCCTTCGTCTTTCTCACGTGGAGGAGCATCAAGGTCCAGGCGCAATGCGCCGCATTGGGGCATCGGCTGGGCCGCTGATTCAGCCGCTGTTCCAGATGCTGGTGTTCACAGTCGTGTTCGGCTGCAAAGGTCAAATCCGACGGCGGCCCGTATTCGCTGTTCAGCCTGGTCGCTCATTCCTGGACCTACTTCGCGAGCGTGCCGTCACGATCGTGACGGACAGCCTCGTCAGCAACGTCCGTCTGCTCGCCGAAGGTGTATTTCCCCTGATTGGTGATGCCGCTGTCGGCCGTGGCAGCGAAACTGGTCGACTTTTCCATTCTGGCAATGCTGTGCATCATGCTGGTGATCTATCGGCAGCGCCGACCTGGAACGTGGTCTGCTGCCGCTGCTGGTGTTGCTGATGGTGATCTCGGTCGCTGGGTTGGGAATCTGGCTGACCGCTCGCCATTCAATACCGTGACGTCAAGTACGCGCGAACTTCCCGACAGTTCAAGGGCTCCGGTGATTTATTCGAGTTATGCATTACCAGAGTGGTACGACTTGGGACGTACCTTCCGGGGATGCAAGGTTGGGGCGTTCCGGCCCGGCAGTTGTACGCAATCAACCCGATGGTCGGGGTGATCGAAGGATTCCGCGCGGCGTTTTTGGGTGATCATCCGATGCCCTGGGATCTGATCGGCATCGCCGCCGTCTCGGCCTGCATGATTGCGGTCACCGGCTGCATCTACTCGCAGCCGCGAAAGCTGTTCGCGGACGTTGCCTGAGCCCACATGGCCGTACGGAACGGGCCGTCCGGGTCAGGTCCAACAGACAAACACCCCACGCCGCACCGCGTGCGGAGTTCGACTACGACAAAACGAAGAATCGTGTCGCGTCCCGTTATCACAGTTGAGAACCTGTCAAAGGCCTATCGGATCGGCCTGAAGGAGGAAATTCCGGATTCGCTGGTGCAATTGGCGACGTCATGGGTGACGGCGCCTGTCCGAAACTGGCGGCAGCTCAAACGGCTGAACACGTCTACCGATCGCAATGCCGGCGGCAGTCCGGCAGAAGAAGAAAATGAAGACGACCTGTTCTGGGCCTTGCAGGACGTGACATTCACGGTGCGGCAGGGAGAGGTCGGAATCATCGGCCACAACGGGCGCGGGCAAATCGACGCTGCTGAAGATTCTGAGCCGAATCAATGAACCAACTTCGGGCTGTGCGCTTGCGGGGACGTGCGTGTCCAGCCTGCTGGAGGTCGGGACGGGGTTTCATCCCGAACTGTCGGGCCGCGAAAACATCTACATGAACGGCACGATCCTCGGCATGACCAGCGCGAGATCGACTGGAAATTCGATGAGATCGTGGATTTCTCCGGCGTGGAACGGTTCCTCGACACTCCGGTGAAGCGATACTCATCGGGAATGAGCGTGCGGCTGGTATCTGCCGTGGCAGCGCACCTGGAGCCGGAGATCCTGATCATCGACGAAGTGCTGGCGGTCGGAGACGTCGAATTCCAGAACAAGTGCCTTGGGAAGATGGAGGACGTCGCCAGTTCCGGACGGACGGTGCTGTTCGTGAGCCACAACATGGCGGCGATTAACCGCTGTGCACGCGGGCCGTCCTCCTGGGCCACGGGCGCGTGATCGCCGACGGCGATGTCTCGAATGTGATCGACAAGTACCTTGCGAAAGGGACATCTGCGGTACCGACGTCGACCTCCGCGAACATCCGGACCGTGTCGCTGGGTCGTATCGATCCTCCGGCAGATTCGGATTGTCGGCGACGACGGGACCGTGCTGCCGGCAGTGCGGGCTGGGGGCAATGCCACATTTGAAGTGCGTCGAGTCATCTGAGTGCATTCCGCAGATGCGACTGCTCATCGAAATCTGCAGTCCCCGTGGGGACCGTCTATTCACGCTGGCGAACCACGTTCAGCACGGCGTGAACGTTGACCTGCAAGGCGAACTGACCATGCGGGCGAGCGGCCCAGAATTGCCGGCTGTTTCCGGGGAATACCCGCTGCGTCTGGAGCTTGTGAAGTCTCAGTGGAACAAGCTGGATCAGATTCTCGGCGGCCTGTCGCTGCATGTCGTCGCCGGGGATGATCCGGCACTGGCGCGATTGCCGGGGGCAAATCACTGGTTGATGGGCGCCGGAAGTGGAGTGGTCGCTGACGCCCTCTCCCCACACCAGCCGGCGACGGTGAATTCGAGCAACACCGTTGACGCCGAAGACGGCCGAAACCAGGCCTTAAGTCTGCAGGCGTCCGAGAAACGACGACAGAAACGCATAACATGCGGTTGTTGCAGAAGCTGAAGCGGCGTGCGGTGGCCCGTGTCCTGGCGTCAGGTTCGAACGGAATGCCCGCTCTGTGACTGGGTCGGTTTGCAGTTCCATCCGCACGGGATCCCCAGGAAACGGCGGTACGATGCCCGTTGTCCGAAGTGCGCGCTCGAGCGTCATCGCCTCGCCTATCTGGCAACAGTCATCAATGACCAGCGGGTGCCGCACCCAAGACGTTGCATGTGGCACCGGAGCTTTACCGAACCGTGGTCGCGCGCCTCCACGGAATATGTGAGCATCGACCTCGAAGAACCGGCCATGATGCAGATGGATCTGACGCAGGCGGCCATGACCTTTCCGGACGAGTCCTTCTCGCTGATCTGGTGCTCGAACGTGCTGGAGCTACATTCCGACCGATGCCCAGGCGATGCGTGAAATGTACCGGCATCGCCGCGGGCACCGTGATTGTCCAAGTGCCGATCTGGCGGCAGACCACGCTGGAGGATGCAGGTTGTGACGCCCGAAGACAGGGCTGAAAAGGTTCTATCAGAGCGACCATGTGCGTCTGTGGCCGGACTCGACATCCAGCAGTGGCTGGAGGCGGTCGATCGACGCGTCTGCGCGCCGCACCCAGGACTTTGATCCCTATCTCGTCTGCCGGCATGGCCTGTTTCTGCAGCCAACGAATTGTTCGTATGCCGGAAGCGTTGACCGATCGGTCGTTGACAGAGCGTGCGGATCGCGTGACACCAGGCCGCAGCGGACGGCGCCTGGGGCAATGTTGAAGACATCGTCAACGGGTCACCGTGCATGGGGTGCGGTGTCTGCGAACCGGTTTGTCCGGTGCAGTGCATCGAGATCGGGGAGTCGCCGACGAACGGTCAGTTGATCCTGCTGTTAATCAGTCCGCATGTGAGTGGCTGCGACGTCTGCCTGCGGGTCTGTCCGGGAGTGGAAGTCGATTTTCCCACGCTGAACCGCGGTTCTGGGACGCGAACCGGAGCGGAATCGACGTCGGGGTGGTGGAGGACGTATGTCGGGCACGCGGCCGATCAGGACGTCTGCCACGCGTCGCCGTCAGAAAAAGCGCTGCGACCGCTGCTGGCATATCGCTGAGCAGGGTTTTATCGACGCGCCATTGTCCTGCGGATGAACTCCGGAGCGGCCGCACGAGAGTGAAGTCGTCGTAGCGCGGACACGTGAGGAAATCATTGCAGCCAAAGGTTCGAAATACTGTCCCGGTCCGGAGTCGGTTTGCGTGCCGTGATGCGACAGCCAGGACGATACGCCTTCGTGGGACTTTCTTGCCACGTGCACGGGGCGCGCAAGTTTCAGCAGGTCTTCAAGAAGTACCGCAACCGGATCGTACTGACGTTGGGACTGTTTTGCGGCGGCGGGGACGATGGTGAACGCGGTTCGTCCAGCAAAGCGGGAGTAAAGGAAGACGAGCCAAGGAACTGCGCTGCGGGCGGCGACGGGTGGCCGGGCAAGACGACGCTCTGCCATGACGGACGGATCGCAACACTGAACAAGCTGGCAGGCCGCCAAGACGCGCTACCGAGGCGGCCGCCTACACGTCGTGGATGCATCGATATTTTTTTCCCCGCGTTGTCTGACATGCACCGACCTGACCGCGTAACTCGCGGACATTTCCTTCGGCGATCCCTGGCTGAAGCGGTATACGGCCACAGAAAAGACCGGGTTGTCGATGATGGTCGTGCGGACTGCCGTCGACGAGGAGGCCGCTGGACCTGGCGATCCGGGATGCGCGATTCAGTCGTGTAGACGAAATGACGCCGGATGAGATCGTGCAGTCGCAAGGAAGATCCCGATGAAGATCGCCACCCGACCGTACCGCAAGGCCGCGCGACTGCTCGGAATCAAAACGCCGAACTACGGTAAACTGTACGAGTCAGGCTCCAGCGGGCTACTGGCCGTCGTGGGAGCTGCCTGGGAGTACTGTGGCTCTGGCCTGACGATACCCGCACTGTGGCCGTGGTTGGTCCGATTGGAAAGTGGACTGCAAAGCAGTACGGAGTTTCTCCACCGCTGGCGAAATCGATTCAGACGGCGCTGGATCCGGGTTCAGACCTTGTGCGGCATACGACCGCAGGCGGCCGCCGAAGTCGCCCGTCCGTCGCTTGACTGAAGTTTCGTGCGAACGCTTCGCGATTACCTGATGTTCCTCGAAGTCACCGGAGTTTCGACAGCCAACAAAGGCGCCGAACTGATGCTGGCGGCGATCCTGGTTAATCTGGCGCTCCAGCGGCCGACGCACTTCGCGGTTCTGGAGCAGTTTGGATCGCAAGCGCGGACGGCGTTACGGACTCGCGCACCAAGTTGACGCCACCTGAGTCGGTGAGCCGCGCCGGGCGCGGGTGGTTGCGGCACTCAGGGCAATTCGTCCGGCCGGGACGTGGGCTGGTCGCGGAATCAGAGATTGCGGCGGTCGTCGATGCTTCGGGTTTCGCGTTCAGCGATCAGTTGGGACAGAAGCGGGGTCTACCACGGTGCGCGAAGCGCGCGGTGGAAGACAGGGAAACCGGTGGTACTTGCCGCAGCTGCTGGGACCGCCGAGGCGATTGGTGCACCTTCAGTCCGGAATGCGAATGGTCCTCGAACATGTGGACTGCATTTATGCGTGAGCCGGCGTCGCTGGCGCACTTGCAAGACTTGGTGGGAGACAGCGACAAGGTGCGGATGGGCGCCGGATTTCACGTGCCTGGTGTCCGGGGAACTGCCGCCGGCTTTCGAACCGCAACACCACCAAGCCTGCATCGTGCCGAATCACCGCATGATCGAAAAGTCGTAGCGACCGAACGCCAGCAATACATCCCGTTTCTGGCCGCCCGCCTGCGGGAACTGGAGCGGCGTGACGGCGGCCCTACGTCCTGTTACATGACGCAGAGGTCGACGAGTCGCTGGTCAAGCCGCTGGAGGCGGAATACGGACGGGCACTGACAGCCGTCTCGGGAACTGGATCCGCGGAAACTGAAGGGTATCCTGGGGACGGCCCAGGTCGTGATCGGATCGCGATTTCATGCTCTCGTGAGTGCTTTGTCGCAGGGTGTACCGAGCATTGCCATCGGATGGAGCCACAAATACGACATGTTGCTGGCGGACTACGGTTGTTCCGAGTGCCGATTGACTCCGGGCAGCGATGAAGCGGGAGATCCGGGAAGTCGTCGGCTGGGCGATCGACGAACTTCGCCGCAGCCGGCAGGTGAGCGAACTCCGGCGTGCCGGAGAGACGATTAGAGAGCAGGTCCGACAGATGTGGTGCGATGTGGACGAAGTTCTTGGCATCCATTTGCCGGAGTCGGACGCCGCCGGCCGCCGAGCCAATCCCCGTCGCGTAGCTCGTGAAGAACGACGTGCTGGAAGTTGTGAAGACCTGCACCACGACGACGCCCGCTGCAACCGCAGGCCAGGACGTGCTGTGCGTTTTGTTCGTTCAGCACAGTTCCGACCAAACCGGTTCGACCATCAGCGGACACCTGGCGGTCGAAGGGTTCCGGTTATTGGTTGGGATGTCGGGATGCGGCCTTCGGCTTTGAAGGTCCGATGATCGCGGAATACCTGATTAGGTCAAGCGGGGCTGCATGTTGTTCCGCACAAGAACTGGCTGCGGGGAGGAAACCTGCTGGAGATCCGCACGGGCGCATTTCGCTGAATGGCGGAACTGCAGTCATTCAGCGCTGATCGACGAAGTTCGGCCGGACGTCGTGTACGTAAATACGCTGCGAGCCTCGCAGGCGTCGTGGTGCTAAAGCGCCGTCGCCGACTGCCGTTCTGCGTCTGGCATATTAGAGAACTGTTTGACGACGTCGGCGGCGAGATGCACATCCCAGCCTGCGGCGGTCGCCTGCCTGTGCGACGATTGCTCAAGAGCTTCGCTACGCCGCGTGGCGATTTCACGGTCGGTGGCGAGAACATCCTGGAAAGTCGACTGATCTCGTCCGTCGTGGAGATCGCGTTCCGAACGCCGTCGGTCAGAACTTTTCCGAAGGGCGCCGGAAACGTCCAGTGAATGTCGCGCACGATTCGACTACTCCCCGGCGTTCCGCTTATCGGCGTTCCCGGACGCCTCGGCCGATGAAAGGGCACCTGTTCTTCTTTGAAGCGGCGGCATTGATCGCCTGAAAGCGCCCGGATTGCGTATTTGCAATCACAGGCACCGGCGAAGCTAAATCTACGAAAAACGCAATTGCGACGTCAGACCGAGCAGCTGGGCCTGGCCGATCGAGTGCGGGTTCCTCGGCAACATCACCGTGATGCCGTTCTATCGGGCGCGACGCCAGTTCGCGTGCCGTCGGTGGCGGAGCCATTTGGGCGGACAGTGATCGAAGCCTTCGCGGTCGGAACTCGGTCGTTGCGACGGCCGTCGGCGGCATCCGCGAAACGATCGAGGACAGAAAGACCGGTTTGCTGGCGGCATACGGCGACGTGCCGGCTCTGTGCGGCGCGCTGCTGCGAATTCTTCGATCAGGAGTTCGCACGCGTCCTCGCGAATGCCGCCCGACAGACCGCCCGCGAACAGTACACCGCGGAGCGCTATCAGGCCTGCTGCGTGCGATCGCGGCCAGCGTCGCGGCAGAGATTCCGGGAAGACATCGCATCGAGCAAACGAGCGAACGGGGCGACAAGCCGGAGTGGCCATGTCCTTTCCTCGGGAGGCCCTATGCGTGAGCGACCAGCCTCCCAATGCCGAAGCATCTCGTGCGGCATCCTTCGCGGGTGCCGTGCGGACCATCGTGATTGTCGCCGCCTATCACGCGGACGCCTGGTTGCCTGCGTGCGTGCGGCCCTGGCGGAATCCTGGAATCCACACGACCGGTTGCTGCTGATCGATAACAGCGGGAACTGCAACTGGAATCGGCAGCAAAGGCCATTCCGGGCACGTACGTGCTGGCGACGCCGCGTCCTTGGGGTTCGCCGAAGCCAACAATTTTGATTGGGTACAAGGCGGCGCGAGCGGCGACTACGTTTGTTTCGACCAGGACACGCGCAGCGGGGCCGGCTGGCTTGACGCGTGCGTGGAGCGTCTCGCGGCTCGGCCGGACGTCGGCGGCGTCGCCGCCGCTCAGAACCTATGACGACGGTGACTGGGACGCCGGCTTCCGGGCGTGTACGTCCGCCTGTCCCGAATTCTCGCAGATCTTCAGCGCGGTGAGTTCGCCGAGTTTTATGACGTGCCGCAAGTATCGGCGGCGGCACTTGTCGTGCGCACGTCGGCGCTCGAACAAGCAGGACCGTTCGATCCTATTTTCGGCAGTTACTACGAGGATTATGACCTGTGCCGGCGGCTGCGGGCTGCGGGCTATCGAGTCGGCATTTGCAGTCGCGGCGTCGTGTATCATTACAACGGTTCGAGCACGACGACGGCGGCGGCACAGTCGAAGCGGATGCGGCAGATCATCCGCAATCGGGCGATTCACCGAATTCGCTCGTCGTCGCACGGACGCGTACGGACGGTGCTCAACCAATTCATTCGGGTGCTGCCGTGGAATGCGGCGCGCGGGTTGGCGCGAACTCCTTCGTCGCAGCCTGTCGGCGTCCAACTGGCGGCGCACTACGACTTGATGCGGATACTGGACCGGCTGGTGTTTGAAGATCGCGATCGGCAAGCGTGGCGAGAGTACCTGTTGTCCATCGGCTGGGAACAGGCTACGCGACGATCGAATTCGGAACGCGGACGGTCGGCCGTTTCATGAGAATCCTGCACGTAAACGATCATCTGGCGTCGGTCGGCGGGATCGAAACGTACCTGCTGTCGCTGATGCCGCGCCTTGAGCGCCTCGGCCACCAGCAGATGTTCGTGTTCGGCAAGGGGAACCCGTCGTTGGCGGATCGGGCGGCGCAGGTTCTGGAACTGTCGCAGGGGGGAAAACGGCATGAGGACGCCGGAAGGCGCGCCCTGTCGCGAATCCTTGCGGACTTCCGGCCGGACGTTGTACACCTGCACAATATCTATAACGTCGGTGCTATCGATGCCTGCCTGAACTCGGCGCCGACCGTCGTGACGGGGCACGACTTTCGCTACGTCTGTCCGGCGTCGAGTATGTTCTACAAGCGGACGGAACGGATCTGCACGCGGCGTTGCGGCCCGGCCTGTTTTGGAGTCACACTGCGTCAGAAGTGCCTGACAATCCGCCCGCGGTACGCCATTGCGTATTACCGTCGCGTCCGATGGATGGCGAGCAACTGGGGGCGGTTCGCCGGATTAATCACCCCCAGTCACGCCGCCATGGAGCGATTTGTCCAGGCCGGCTTTCCGCGCGAGCAGTCGTCAGTGTTACCGTATTTTTGTCCGCTCGAACCGCTGGCGGCGCCCCGTCCAAATCCAGAGCAGCCGACCATCCTGTTTCTGGGCCGGATCACGGCCATTAAAGGCTTCCGGTACTTTGTACAGGCGCTGGGGAGGCTTCCGGCGAATGTGCGAGGCGTGATGATCGGCGATTTCTCCGACGAGAATCGGCGGCGCGTAAAATCGCTATCGGCGGACAGCGGCTGTGCCGATCGGCTGGAGTTGCGCCCTTGGGCTGAACGAAACGTGATCCAGGCCACGATGTGCGCTGCCAGCGTGGTGTGCTTTCCTTCAATCTGTCCGGAGACACTGGGGATCGTGGGACTGGAGTCGCTGGCATGCGGTGTGCCGGTCGTCGCGAGCGACGTGGGCGGCGTGCGGGAGTGGCTGATTCCGGAAGTGACGGGGCTGCTTTCGCCGGCGAAAGACGCGGCGGCGATGGCGGACGGAATTCGTACGCTCCTGACATCGCCGGAACTGAATCAACGGATGGGGCGTGCGGGGCTGGAGCTGATCCGCGAGAAATTCAGTCCGGAACGGCATGTTGCGGGATTAATGGACATTTATCGGCGCGCGACCGGCCAAAAACCGACAATGGATGCATTTCGTGATACGCTGAGTGAACGGATTTCATCGGCGGCGGACACACAAGCAGGATTGCAAAGTCGAACGAAGGCACAGGCATGAAGTACTTGATTACCGGGGGCGCGGGCTTCATCGGATCGCATCTGAGCGAGTCGCTGCTAGCCGACGGCCATGAAGTTTTGATCCTCGACGATTTTTCGACCGGGCGCTACGAAAACGTGGCGCCTTTGGAGGCGACCGGGCGCCTTAAGGTCGTCTGTGGCGACGTCAAGGATTCGGCCTTGGTCCATGAGTGCGTGCGCGATGCGGCGGGCGTGTTTCATCTGGCGTCGGCGGTCGGCGTGCAACTGGTGATCGACAAGCCGGTCGAGACGATCGAGACGATCGTTGAAGGGACGCAGGTCGTCCTCGCCGCGTGCTCACGATATCGCACGCCGGTGCTGATTACGTCTACCTCCGAAGTGTATGGCAAATCGACAAAGACTCCGTTCTCGGAAGAGGATGACAGCGTGATCGGACCGCCCTCCTTTCGCCGCTGGGGGTACGCGTCGGCCAAAGCGCTCGACGAGTTCCTGGCGCTGGCCTACTGGCACCAGGTGCGGATGCCAGTGGTGCTCGTGCGGCTGTTCAACACGGTTGGACCGCGGCAGACCGGGCGCTACGGGATGGTGGTGCCGCGGCTGGTCCGCCAGGCGCTGTTGAATGAGCCTTTGACGGTTTACGGCGACGGCGAGCAGTCGCGCTGCTTCTGCCACGTCCGCGATGCCGTGACGGGCATCCGTCGGCTGCTCGACAGCACCGAGGCCCGCGGGCAACTGTACAACGTCGGCAACGACGAAGAGGTCACGATCAATGAACTGGCGCGGCGGATCATTGCGATGACCGGCAGCTCCTCGACGGTCCGCCACATTCCGTACCGCGAAGCATACGGCAGCGGCTTCGAGGACATGTTACGGCGAGTGCCGAGCCTGACCAAGATCAACAAGGCCGTGGGGTACGTTCCCGGGTTGCGGCTGGAGGACATCCTGAACGACGTGATCGTGCAGCTTCAGCAGGAACTCGGGATGGAGCACGAGTCGCACGCGGTTCGGAGCTGACGGGGTTCCTCGGCAACACTCGGCCTGACGATGACCGGCACAATCGACCAAGTCCCTGCATCGCCGGGCGTTGCAACGGCGAACGATGCGAGCCGTCCTGAGGAACGGAACGCATCGTCCTCCGCGAGGCTGCGCGTGCAGTGGTACCTGTTCTTTCCCGGCAGTGGAATCGGACGGTACACCCACGCGATTTTGCAGCAGTTCCAGCAAGTCGAAGATGTGGAAGCCGAACTGGTCTGTCTGCCCAGTTATGAATGGCTGCAGTCGGCCGACTATCGGATCTGGCCGGGGCTGAGAGTGTTCACGCATTCGAATCCCGTGCGGCGCAAGCTGCGGTTCGTCGCAGCACAGGCAATAAATCCCGCGCGACTGTGGCGTCGGGTGCGGGAACAGCGCGCCGATGTGGTGCACCTCAGCAACATCAACCATCTGACGTACCCACTCTGGCGGCGCTGGCTGGAGGAGTCTGGTGCACGGGTCGTGGCAACGGCGCACGACGTCCGCCGGGCGAAAGCGATGGTCTCACGGGCTTACGAAGACCGACAGCTCCAGCAATTTTACCGCCGCGCCGACGCGTTGTTTGTCCACAGCCGGGCCCAGCTCAAAGATCTAGTCGACTTTGCGAAGGTCCCCGAGGAACGGATCCACATCGTACCGCACGGACCGTACAATTACGGCCAGCCGAGCGCCGATCAACAGGAGTTGCGGCAACGCCTCGGCTGGCCGATCGACAAACAGGTCGCACTCTTCTTCGGAAACATCCGCGATGACAAGAATCTGGGCCTGATGCTCGAAGCGCTTCGTCCCTATCGTGACGAGGTGCATCTCGTCGTTGCCGGTCGGGTCGCGGGAGACGCTCATAAGACCGTCGCCGATTACAGCGAAATGGCCCAGCGCCTGGGACTGACCGAGGCTGTGACGTTTGACAACCGGTACATCAGCGATGCTGAGATTCCCGACTTGTTCACGGCCTGCGACTGGGCCGCGCTGCCCTACAGCCGGCGATTTACTTCGCAGAGCGGCGTGCTGAACGTGGCCGTCAGCTATCAGCGGCCCGTGCTGATTTCGGCCACGCCCACGTTCGTGGAGACGCTCGAACGTGCGGAAGTCGGCTTGCTCGCCGAGCCGGATGACGTGGAAACATTGCGATCAGGGATTGGCCGAATGATCACGGCGGTCGTGGCGGGCCGTGAGTTCGCATTCGCCGAATACGAACGGCAATTCGGCTGGGAGGCCAACGTCCGCATCACGCGGGATGTCTATCGGTCGCTGTGCGGCTGACGGGCTTCGATTAACTGCAGAGTCTGTTGCACCCGGCACATGGGCCACGTGGTCGGATTGCTGCCGAAGCCTTCCGAGAGGCGCGACAACCGGGCTCAACTCACTTCAAGAGTGACACAACACACTGACGGCATGTCCACCACAATCATGGAATCAGGCTTGGAGACCGCCGGCGTGACGGGCACCGGTGACTCCACGGTCGGTCGACCGACGCGAGTGCTGGTCATTTCGCCGATTCCGACGCCCTATCGAGATCCTTTCTGGGGTGTGGTCAGCCAGTCTCCGGACATCGACCTGGAGGTACTTTTCTGCAGCGCGGGTAAGGGGGACCGGCCTTGGGTCCAGGACTGGGGCCAGCGTGGCCGTCTGCGACCGATGCAAGGCTACAACCTGGCCAAATGGTTTGGTGTCGGCGCGTCGTGCTACTGGAACTCTGAGATTCTGTCCGTCCTGCGGAAAGGCCAATTCGATGTGCTCGTCGTCGGCGGGTACAACCATCTCACAATGCTGGCGGCAGTGGCCTATGCCCGCTGGAAGGGCATTCCCTATTCGCTGATGAGCGAGGTCTATCTGCGGCAGCCGCGGTCGGGCTGGCGGCGCTTTGTGAAAGGTCCGCTCGTGCGAAGCATCGTCGGCCGAGCGCGAGGCTGTCTGCCGACCGGCACGCTCTCGAGTGAATACTTAGTGCACTACGGCGCCGACCCTGCAAATCTGTGCCGGGTGCCCAACGTCCCGGACGTGGAGTCGATCCATCGACAGGTGCAGGCGCTGCAGCCGCGCAAGGCCGAGCTCAAACAGGCGCGCGGGCTTGGCGACAATTTGGTGATCCTTTTCGTCAGCCGCCTGATCGCGCTCAAGCGGGTCGACTTGCTGCTGGACGCCATGCAGGAACTGCTGAAGGAATTGGACGCGACGCTGGTGATCCTCGGCGATGGTCCGATGCGTCAGGCTTGGGAGGCGCATGCCCGGCAACTGGGGATCGAACATCGCGTGCGATTCGAAGGCTTCATCCAGCCGGGTGCGTTGCCGGAATGGTACGCCGTGGGAGACCTCTTCGTCCTGCCGTCCAACGATGAGACCTGGAGCGTGGTCGTGCTGGAGGCGCTCGCCGCCGGTGTGCCGGTCGTGATCACGGAAATGGTCGGCTGTTGTGCCGACGTCGTCAACGATCCGCGCGTCGGCAGCGTTGTACCGGCGAACCAGTCGGCTCCCCTGGCGGCGGCGATGCGCAAACATCTGCAGGAAGCCGTGCCGCGAGAGCAGTTGATGGAAATCTGGGCTCCGGTGCGGCACGCGATGTCGTATGCAGTCATTGCCGATCGGTTCGTGAAGACCATGTCTCGTTGGGGACGGACGCCGGACCGGCCGCGCTGAATTCGATCCACTACTCCCATCACTAACCAACGACAGCTCGCGTTCATGTCGACCAGTCAGGGCACAGGGCCAGCAACCCAGCGCATGCCGCCAATGGCCGCGCTGCGCCCTGCGGCGACAGCCAGCTGGCGGCGGCGTCTCAGCCGGCTGGTCTCCCGCGACTGGTCGCGCCCGCACTGGCGAGTGATATACTATCACGCAGTCCTGTCGGAGCAGCGCTCGCGGTTCCTCGATCAGCTCGACGCTCTCTCGGAACACTTTACATGGTGCAGTGTCTCCGAGGGGGTCGACGGTCTGGTGCTGAACACGCTGGATCGCCCGCGGCTCTCGCTCACGTTCGACGATGCCGACCAGACCGTGTACAAAGTCGTATTGCCTGAACTGGCCCGCTACGGCGTGCGAGCCTGCATCTATGTCGTGCCCCAGTATGTGGAACAGGGCCGCTCCTACCGCGACCCGCACCCCAGGCCGATCATGACCTGGCGACAACTGCGCGAGTGGATTGCGGCCGGTCACGAAGTTGGCAGTCACACGCACACGCATGCGAACGCGCGCTCTGCACGCTGGCTGCCTGCGGCAAGAAGCCGAATGGAGCAAGGCCACCATCGAAGACAAGCTGGGGGTCGAGGTGCGGCACTTTGCCTATCCTGGGGCAATACTGCCGGACCGCAGCAGCGGCTGCGAAGTCTCGGCTGTTATGAGAGTGTCGCGACGACGCACCGCGCGTGATGCCGGCTGGACACGATCCGCTGAAGCTGTATCGCGATCGCGTCGACCTTTCCCGCCGCCCCGAGGAAGTTGAAGAAATGACGATGCGATTCGCCGACCGGTTTTACGGAATCCGCTATCGCCGTGCCACCTGCGGGCGAAGCCGCGTCGAGGACTGCGAGCAAGGCGTGGAGGCTCTGGCTTCCCGCGACGATCTTGGGCACGGCGACCCAGTCATAACTCTTCAGCAAGCCGCCCCTGAGCCCACTGTAGCGGATCTGACAGGTTGTCCAGTAAGCTCATCTTCGGATTCACAGCGCTGTTCCTGATTGGCGCGCCGCTGTCGGTGTCTGCCGACATCGACTCCGCGGGACCGGCGAAGTATGCGCGGCTGGCCACAACCGGCATAATTGTGGTCATCGGAGTGTTGTCGGGAGCGCTGTTCCGCGGCCGATCGGCGACGATGGCGTGCCTGCCCTTCGTGGCGATCTGGTCGATCTCGCCGACCTGGAGCGGTTCGCCGCTGTGGGGCTATTTCTACAAAGGCATGTTCGCCATGGTCTTCCTTTCGGGGACCGCATTCGCGCTCGCACCGCGGACGCTCAAACAATTGGACGGGGGCTTGAGATTCCTTGGGCTGGTGGCAGCGCTGGCGGCGCTGGTTGTTTTGTTCGAATACGTCTTAAACCCTTCCGGTTCGGTGACGCACGGCCGCCTGGCCGTCGGAGGCATCAACGCCAATACGATTTCGCAGACTGCGGCCCCGTTGGCGATTCTGTGTGCGTACCTGGCCCTGTATGACACCCGGCGCGCGTTCAAGAAGTTTGCAATCGGCGGGTTCTCGTTGCTGTTGATGGTCCTGCTCCTCACTGGCAGTCGCGGCGGCATCATGATGGCGCTTATCGGTTGCGGCATCCTGATGATGCCGCTGGCGAAGCGGCCGGGCCTGTTGATAATGGCCATCGGACTACTGTTCGGTTGCGCGTTTGTGGCGTTTGAGTTCCTGAATGTTGCCGAAGACGCCCGCGCCATCACAGAAATGACGAAGGACACTCGGTCAGGCATTTGGAAATTCGCGTTCGGCAGATTTCAAAGCAGTCCCCTGATCGGCATCGGTTGGTTCACCTTTCAAGGCAGGGCCAGTTGGGCTACGGTGCAGAGCTCGTACCTGCAAGTGCTCGTGGAAACCGGGCTGATCGGGGCCGCCGCGCTGCTGTTGGCCGTGTTGACCAGTGCGTCGAAACTCTGGAGCGCTCGATCCATCTGTCGCAACTCAACCCGCGCGCAATCGATGTGGTATCTGTGCGCTGCCTGCCTGACGGCCAGTCTGTTCCACGGCCTGGTTGAGTCCTCAATGGTCGTCGGCACCGCCCTGACTCCCCTGTTGTGGGGATTCTCAGTCGGCCTTGTCGACGCACTCCCCCAGCTGGCCCGGACGGACGGGGGCAACCGATGGCCACCCCTGCAGTGGCGCTGGGTTTGGATTCCGGACAATGTCGCGGCCGAATCGGCGCTCCGGCCGGTCGTTGTCTCCCCGGAACTGAGCGGATCCTGACGGATGCGGATTCTGCATGTGATTCATAGCCTCGATCCTCGTTCAGGCGGTCCGAGCAACGCCCTACGGGGCATGGTGCGCGCACAGGTGGCCCGCGGCGACGAGGTCGCCGTTCTCGCGACTTCGATTCAATCGGCCGAACCGTGGGACGATCCGGTGAGGTACCGGGAACGCATGCAGTCGGATGAGAGCTTTCAATCGATTGAGTTGAGCATCCAGCCGGCATGGGGACGTCGGCGCCCTTGGAGCCGCTGGGGTTATTCTCCCGGCTGCACTCAATCATTGAAATCACGCCTCGGCACAACCTCGCAGCGTCCCGATGTGGTCCACATTCACGGCATTTTCAGTCATCTGACGAGCGCCGCCGCGCGTCGTTCGACCGCCGCCGGGGTGCCCTACGTGCTGCGTCCCGCCGGGGGGCTCGATCCGTGGTGTCTGGGAACGCGAAATCGCGCCGGAAAATCTGCACTACTGCGGTTGCTCGTGGAGGGAGACCTGCAGCAGGCGGCCCGTCTGCATGCCATGTCGCCGGCCGAGACTGCGGTCCTCGAGCGATGGCGGTCGGCGGACGATATCTGCTGTATCCCGCATGGTGTGGATCTGCCGCAGAGTCCAAACGACGATCGCGACCAGTTTTACGCGAGGTTTCCACAGGCGCAGGGCCGCAAGTTGATTCTGTTCCTTGGAAGATTGCATCCCAAGAAGCGGGCGGATGCGCTCATCGAAGCCCTGGCCTCAGTCCGCAAGACAGTACCCGACGCCATGCTGGCGCTGGCCGGACACGATGACGGTCATGAGGCCACGCTGCGGACGGCCATCGCGCGGCTGGACATGTCTGACTCGGTCCTGTTCACAGGCTTTCTCTCCGGCCGGTTGAAATCCGGCGCGTATCAGGCCTGTGACGTGTTTGCGCTGCCGTCGCGCGATGAGAATTTCGGCGTCAGCGTGATTGAAGCCATGGCGCATGGAGCGGCGACGCTGGTGACCGAAGGCGTCGGCGCCCATGTGCATGTCGATGCGTCAGGATGCGGCATGACAGTCGACGGCGATGTGAATTCCCTCAGTGCAGGACTTGAGACTCTGCTGTGCGGCGATCCACGGCAGCGAGGACGCCGCGGCGCGGAATACGTTGCCGCGCATCTGTCGTGGGACCGGATCGCCGAACGGCTGGACGAGATGTACCGCGCCGCGCTGAACGGCAGCATGTTCCGGCCGCAAGCTTGTCCCGACATTGAGTGCGGAACGCATTGATCATGCCAAACGCCTGCGGCGCACTCACCGACTACCAGACGGCCACACCGTCCGCCGACGCCAGCCGACCGGCGGCAGGTGCGCTCGTACCGGTTTCGGTGCTGATCGCCGTCCGCAACGAGGCCCAGAATCTCGGTCGCTGCCTCGATGCGCTGCGTGGTTGGGCGGACGAAGTCGTCGTGGTCGATTCGCAAAGTACGGATGGCACGATTGAAATGGCCGAGTCGGCCGGCGCGACCGTCGTGCAATTCCACTATCAGGGAGGGTGGCCGAAAAAGCGGCAGTGGGCGCTCGACTCCTTCTCCTGGCGCAACGACTGGATTCTGTTGCTCGACGCCGACGAACTGCTCACCGACGACATTCGCGTGGAAATCGCCGACGCCATCCGGGACGACTGCTACGCCGGTTACTGGCTGCGGTTTCAAATCGTGTTTCTCGGCCGCATGCTGCGGCACGGAGACACGGAATTGTGGAAACGCTGCCTGTTCCGCCGCGGTCGGGGCAAGTACGAGCGGCGACTCGAGCAGCAGGACGCTCGCATGGCCGACATGGAAATCCACGAGCACGTCGTCGTCGACGGATTGACGCAGCGACTCAGCAGCCCGGTCCGGCACGAAAATTGGAATTCCCTCCACCGGTACATCGAGAAACACAACGAGTATTCGACGTGGGAAGCTCACGTCCAGCTGTACGGCAAGGACGAGGAATTGCGGCCGTCGCTGTGGGGCACGCAGGCGCAGCGTCGGCGCTGGCTCAAGCGAACGTTTCTGCGGCTGCCGGGATCTCCGTGGATGCGGTTCGCATACGTGTATCTGTTCCGGCTGGGTTTTCTGGATGGGCGTGCGGGGCTGACGTACGCCATGTTCAAGATGGTACAGACGTTTCACGTGAAGGCGAAGATCGCCGAAGCGCGGATGAATCAGCGCTGATCGGGCCGCGATATGAACCTCAAACGCATCATCACGTCCGGCAAGTACATTCCGGAAATCGATGGACTGCGATTCATAGCGATACTCTCTGTCCTGCTGTTTCACATTCCTGGAAACTTCGTCCGCAATGTGGGTGCGAGCGGGCACGTGCACTCTCAGCCGGCGGCGCTCGGTGCCGCGACAGGTCCGCTGGCGGCCATGTACTCCTGGACTTCGCCCGCTTTCGAATTCGGCGTCGAAGGGGTGTTGCTGTTCTTTTGTATCAGCGGCTTCATTTTGTCATTGCCGTTCGCCCGCCACTACCTGCTGGGCGAGCAGTCAGTATCGCTCCGAAAGTACTTTGTCCGGCGGCTCACCCGCTTGGAACCGCCCTACATCATTGCCATGTCCGCCCTGCTACTGGGAGGCTGCGCACTGGGCCGTTTCGATCTGACTGAACAACTGCCGCATTTCGCCGCCAGTCTCTGTTATTTGCACAACATCGTTTATGGCCATTCCTCGACCATCAATAACGCTGCTTGGAGCCTGGAAGTCGAAGTTCAGTTTTACATTCTGGCGCCGATCCTCTGCTGGCTGGCGTTTCGCAAGCGCCGTTTGGCGTGTCTGCTGCTTCCAATCGCGATCATGGGTTGTGCAAGCAGTGTGGCGACAACGTCGATGACAACGAACACGCTGGCCAAGTATCTGCACTATTTTCTGGCGGGCGTCGGAGCCGGAGGCATTTACGTGGCCAAGCCGGCCTGGTTCGTGAGCCGGGCCAGCTGGGCCGACGCCGGCTTCTGTGCTGCGACCGCAGCCGTCGGTCTCGTCGCACACGGCGACCGGTTGCCTCGTGAATTACTGCTGCCAATATGTTTCGGCGCCATGCTGCTGTGCGCGCTCAAGAGCCGCTGGATCTCGGTTGTTCTGCGGTGGCCCATGATCGCGCAGTCCGGCGGCATGTGTTACACGACCTATCTGTATCACGGGCGACTGCTGACGCTGCCGATCGTCTTCATCTTCTCTCGAATTGCGCTCACCAATTCTCGCGACAGCGACATTATGCTGGCGACCCTTCTATTAGTGCCGTTCGTATTCGCCGCATCGATTCCATTGTTTCTCTGGTTCGAGAAGCCGTTCATGAATCCGAACTGGCCGGTGGAGTGGATGCAACGACTCCGGCGGACGGAATTGGCCTCAGCAGAGAGTGACGCACCCTTCGGGCTGGGTGCGACAGCCGTATCACAGTGCGTACCAGCGGGAACCGGACTCTGTTCGGTCCGTCGTAGACGAGCAAGACGTTTGACATGTTGCAGTTGATTCCCGTGAAGGCAGTGTCGCAAGCTGCTGTTTGCCGTCTGGGAGGCAGGCATTCTGCCGCAAACTCCTAGCGGCCGGAACTGTCGCAGTGGCGGCAGTGGCAGTGCTGACTACGTCGCGTACTTTCTCGCCGCAGAGGCGATGCAAGCCGCCGCCTGCTCGGAGAGCAGAGTCCGGCCGCCCTGTCCGCCGACGAGCTCCAGGAATTCTGCTGTCCCATCCGGGACGTCGTCATCCGGAAGTTCGGAGCGATGTCTCGCGGGTCTCGATCGTGATTCCGGCCTACAACGAAGAAGTGGAGCCGCTGCCCACGCTCGTCTCACTGACATGTCTGCGTGTGCCGGACGGCGGTGCGAGGTTGTCATCGCCGACAACGCAGCACCGACCACACGGCGGCCATCATCAAGAACTGTATGCCAAGTACGTCTGGTGCGAAACGCCGGGGGTCGGTTACCGCTGGCAGGCTGCCTACAACGCAATCGCCCCCACGGCGGAGTACGCCTGGCTGACCGATGCCGACTCGCGGGTCATTCGCCCGGTGAGGACACTGACGATCTCACCTGCGAGTCCACGATCCTGGAGACGAACGTCCATATTCGACACGAACGAAATTGTGATTGGTATCTCGACCGGGCGCCGTCCCAGAAGGGGGTCACTGGCCTACATGAGCAGCGCGGCGGCCGTCGATCGCGTGCGGCCGGTCCAAATGCTTCAGTTGCTGGGCCGGCTGCAACCAGTTCGTGCGTCGCCGAGCTCGACGAGATCGGCGGCATCGATCCCACGGTCGAGTCTGGCGATGACCATTTCCGTCATTACATGAGCCAAGCGCGGCTCGGCAAACGGCAGAAAAAGCAGCCCACAGTGCCAACTCGCATCCGGTCCTGGCGGATCTCGTTCACTACAGCGGTCGCCGATATGCGACGCTGAAGCTCCTGTACCAGCATCAGCGCGAGGCGGCACGGCGACCGGCACTGCCGCGACGAGTACGGATTTCCGATCCACCCGCGCAACGTGGCGTGGCGGCAGATTCGGAGCGCGGAATCGCAATGAACACGCGCACAAATGCAGCATATTCCCGACTTTTTTCTGATCAGCGCGGCGAAGGCGGGGACGACATTCCTGGCGGGCCTGGACCAGCATCCGGAGGATCTGCATCAGCCAGCCGAAGGAGCCGAAGTTTTCACGACGTACTGGAACCAGGGCTGGGATCAGTATGAGCAGTGTTTTACGCCGGAAACCGGCAAGCGGGTATGGGGCGACGCTTCGACGCAGTATTCGATCAGTGGGGTGTACCCGCAGGCCGTCGAACGGCTGGCGAAATACGCGCCGCAGGCGAAGCTGATATATGTGGTATGAGAGCCGTCTGCTCGGCTGGAGTCGCAGTGGGTGGAGGACGCCCGGTGTGGACCACGGCGCCGGTGATGCCGGTAGCGGTTGTCCGCGACAATCCTGAGTACGTCGACGCGACCTGTTACTGGCGACAGTATTCGGCCTACGAGCAGGCGTAGGCAAGGTGGAGCGCGATCCGGAAGCAAGTCGTCGAAACGCTGGATCCGGGAACCGCTGTCGACTGCAAAGCGGTGTGCGGAGTTTTTGGGGGTGGAGTCGAGCTATCCGTTTTCCCGGACACTGCGGGCGGAATTCATCGGACTAAAACGTCGGCCGCGGGCTCGGCGCGGTCGGTGCACCGTCTGCTGCGGCTGGTCGAAGGTCTGGGCAAGCGCACTGGACTGGTTGCAGCCGGTCCTGAAGAAGGTGGCCAATCGAGCGTGGCGTCCGCAATGGACGCCGGAACTGCGGGAGTGGGTCAGGTCACGCGTGGCGGAGGAGTTCGAGCTGAACCAGGAAGCCGGCGGCTGCCGCCGTCGTCGGCAGCGGGCCTCAGACTGCGCCGGTTCGAAGTGTCATAGTCCCAGCGGGAATCCACACCGATGATGTCGTTTGTCAAGCGTCCGCTGCTGCGCACTCATTGCCGTGCGCCGCGGAATACGAACCTGCTGCTCGCGGCGGTTCGATGCCGCGAGCGGCGATACACGAACGTCGTGAAGGAAAGCGGGACTATGAGTTCACGATGCCGTGCGTTCCATCGACACGCGGGGAGTCACCGCGATGCTGCGGATCAAGAACGAGAGGAAGATCTGCACGTGCCTGGAGTCGATTTACGATCTTTTCGACGAGCTGGTGATCATCGACAACGGCAGCACCGACCAGATTCTGGGTGAAGATTGTCGCAGACTTTGCAAAGATCGATGACGCGGCGGGCAAGATTCGCACCTTTACTTTATCCGTTCAAGATCGCACGGTATGGCAGCGAGCATTCGCAGCATTGAATCGCACTCGACCCGCGCGGTTCCGTACTTTTACAACTACAGTCTTTCGCGCGTCAGCCGGCGGCACGTCTGCAAATGGGACGCCGACATGGTTGTGGTCCCGTCCATGCGCGAGCGATTCCGCGAACTTCTTGCCCAGGTTGTGCGTGAAGATTCTGAAAGGGTCACTCTTCGCGGCCAGACGGTATACGGAACTCCCGACGGTCGGCTCCTGGCGGCGGTCGATGAAGTGAACGAAGAGCCCCGAATCGCCCACACCACATATATCCAGGATTTTCGCAAGGCCTGGGCGACGGAGAGGTGGATGGTCCTTTGGTCCGTCCGCCTGACGGACGACCCGGTCTACGAGCTCAAGTACGTGAATGAGCAGGAGTTTTCGCACTGGACGTCTGTTGACGAAGCCGCGGAGAAGTCCCGCAAACGGGTGGAAGTCGAAAACTACAATCGCGTGGCGGCGGGCAACGTCGACGAATCCTTCATCGAAATTGCCTCCATTACGTGATCTCGCCGTTGTATTCGAGGGGCTGCCGGCCATGAAATCACGCGGGCGAGCACCTTCTTTAAGCGGGTGCTGGGCAGCGACTGGCCTATTATTCCTTTGGCGTCAGTCGGCTGACTGGCGTCTAGCACAGCCGGCACGCAACTGGCTGCGACGGATGTTGCCGGAGCAATGGCACTACGATGCGGATTTTTACGCGCGGCGCCTGGAAATGTTTCAGCGGATGCGTAGGTGATGCAGGAGTCGATGTCGGCGACTCCTTGCACTCCGATTCCGTCGTGGACGTCGTGGTCGCGGCAGCGGCCTGCTGCTGGAGCAGTTTCGAACTGCGGGTGCACTGTCCAGGATTCGAATACCGGATGCAGCGCAAGCTGGCAAGCCGGCGGGTGGGAATCAGCGTCGCACCGCTGGACTTGTGGCTGCCACTTCGCTTGGGGGAATCGATACCGCCGAGCTGTTGCTTTGAGGTCGCGGAGCACGTCGACGCGCGATTTGCGGACACGGTGGTGGCGTCCATTGCGAGTCTTATGCCTGTCGTTGTGTTTTCAGCGGCAGTCCCCGGCCAGGGCGGGACGAATCACGAATGAACAGCCGAATGAGTATTGGATCGAGAAGTTCAAGACGTGTGGATTCCAATTGACAGGGGACTGACGGAACGATTTCGTCACGAGTGGCGCGAAGCGGGCGGAGTAGCGCGATTTTATTTTAACAACGTTCTGGTATTCCGGGCCCAGACGACGAATGCCGGGTGAACTGGCCGGGACAGGATCAAATGATCTCTTTCGTGACTCCCAGCGGGAGTCAATGCCAATGATGTCGTTCTTCAAGCGATTGCCATTGCGCGCACTCATTGCCGTGCGGCGCGCCGAATACGAGCTCATGTTTCGCAGAGGGTTTGGTCGCCGGGAGCGGCGATACACAAACCTCGAGGGGGAGCGGGACTACGAGTTCACGATCCCGCGTTCGATCGACACGCCGGGAATCTCGGCGATGATTCGGGCGAAGAACGAAGAGAGCAAGATCCGGCAGTGCCTGGAATCGATATACGACGTCTTCGACGAAGTGGTGTTCATCGACAATGGAAGTACAGACAGGACGGCGGCGATCGTCGAGGAGTATCGTCGGGAACACGACGCTGCGGGAAAGATCCGCACGTATTCCTACCCGTTTTCGGTGGCCCGATGCGGAAGCGAGCACCGTTCTACGCCGCGGAATTCGGTGCGTTCGCTGGCATATTACTACAACTACTGCCTGTCGCGAGTGGGCCGGCGCCACGTGTGCAAATGGGATGCGGACATGGTCGTGGTCCCGCCGATGCGTGAGCAGTTTCGCGAGCTGTTGAGACGTATCGTGGCCGAAGATGTAAGTGGTGTCATCGTGCGTGGACAGACGGTCTACCGGACCCCGCAGGGGCGGTATCTGGCGGCGGTTGGCGAAGTCAACGAGGAGCCGCAGATTGCGCACGTGACCTATGTCCAGGATTTCCGCAAAGCCTGGGCGACGGAGAGGTGGATGGTTCTACGGCCGGTTCGGTTGCTGGACGACCCGGTCTTTTACGAGCTGAAGTATGTAAATGAGCAGGAGTTTTCGCATTGGACGTCGGTCAATGAGGCGACCGCAAAGTCGCGGAAGCGCATCGAAGTGGCGAACTTCAAGAAAGTCGCCGCCGGCGAGACGGACGGGTCGTTCGTCGAGTTAGGTGCGACGGCCGTTGTCGGACCGTGATCTGCGGCGCGAACGCTGCATCTTGATTGTCACTTTGGATCAGCAA
>JAXMBS010000007.1:0-103139 GCA_046349775.1 Planctomycetaceae bacterium
AGCGCTTCGCGCGAGAATACTCCCGGCTCCATCTGCGACAGCAGGAATTGCGCGAGGTCCGGCGCGGACGTAATCAAACCGCCAGAAGCCGCCAGGCGATTCCGGTACGAATGCTCTTCCGGGCGCCGCGGCACCTCGCTGCTATAGCCCCTCGCCACGTGGTGCTGATCTGTGGGTTGGATTGCCGTGTGCTGCAGTTGCAGCGGAGCGCAGACGAGTTCGATGAGCAGCTCGTCGTACGGCTTGCCGGCAGCGCGCTCTAGGGCCAGCCCCAGCAATCCAATCCCCAGGTTCGAATATGCACATGAAGTCCCCGGATCATCGACCAGTTTGACCTTGGCCAGTTGGCCGTACAGCAACTGTGGCTCGAGCGCATAGCGGCCCTCGACCGATTGCACCGGAGTGCCGAGGTCACGCGGCAGGCCGGACGTGTGCGACGCCAGTTGCCGCAGCGTGATTGTCGCACCCACTTTGGGGGTCGTGCTGATCGACACACCCGCCGGTAGATAATCGACGACGGGCTTGTCCAAATTGACTACGCCTCGCTCATGTAACAGGACCGCGAGCGCCGCGGTGAAAACTTTCGTCACAGAGGCAACGTGATACGAGGTTTCCGGCGTAGCCTGCCTCCCGGCTTCGACATCTTCGAAACCAAAGGCGCGCCGGTACACAACTCGGCCATCGCACACGATCGCGACGCTTAAGCTCGGATATTGGGCCAGCGCCACCTGTTCCTGCAGCCAGGCATCGATCTGCTCGACGTCACCGTCGTCGAGCGCGCTGATGTCGTGAAACACCGGCGGTCGCAGTGCCGCCGGCTCTGACTGGCCCGAAAAGAACACCCTGCAGAGAACAACGAACAGAACCGCCACCAGGAGGCCCTGTGCGACCAGCCACACCGGCAACGATCGGAGTTGTTTGGCGACCCCCATCAATCACAGTCCCAGCCACTTCGGAATGACGGGCCCGAAGAAACGCACAGCCGCGGGATCCTGCTGCACGATGTCGATGACGTGCTTTCCAAGGGCGACTGTGCCACACGCATAGTACCCGATCGCAACACTTCCAATGGCGACGAAGCCGACGGCGGCGCCGCCAAACGCAAACGCTCCGATCGCACCGCCGCCGATCGCACCCAGCAGCCCGATCGCGCCGCCGCCGAGAGCAATCACACCCACTCCCAGCCCGCCGATTGCGACAATCCCGCGGGCAAAGCCGCCAACGGCGATCACACCTGTCGCAATGTCGCCGATCGCGATGATTCCGCGAGCATGCCCCCGCATCTCGTTCTTATCGGGGTCGGGACCTGTCGCAATCACGTACAGCGGGAGACCGCAGATCTCGATATCGGATCGCCTACGCACTCCACGCCAGGTACCTCGTTGCTTCAACTCCGCGACTTCGCGCTCCAGCGCGTCGATTCGCTCCTGCAGTTGTTCATTGTCCTGTGGCATGGCCGGCTCTCTCATCACCACGCTGCCAATGGGAACCTCACAATCCAGGTCCACCAGCACGCCGTATCGCGGATTCGGCGGCCGGTCACCGCAAAATGTAACATCGAGTCAGCCATGAGTCGCTCTTCCAGTCTCTATTCCCCGATTGCCAGTCCTCACTAGATGCGATCAGCAAATGCTTCGACACTTCCGGACAGGGTCACCCCCATGCTGCGTCGCTGTCTCACCACTTCCGCGGTTCTCCTCTCACTGGTCTCAGTCGCCGTGTACGCTGACGACTGGCCCCAGTGGATGGGTCCGCATCGCGACAAGGTCTGGCAGGAGACTGGCGTCATCGGCTATATCCCCGAGAGCGGACTGACGGTCAAATGGCGCGCCGGTCGGCCTCGGTTACGCCGGGCCGGCGGTCGCCGGCAATCCGGGTGTTCGTCCTCGATTACCAGCTCACGGATGGCAAGGTCGCCGCCAATCCCGGTACGTCCGACAAGCTGGCGGGTCGAGAGCGACTCGTCTGCCTGAACGCCGACACTGGTGAAGTCCGGTGGGAACACGGCTATGACCAGCCGTACTCGATTTCCTACGGCTCCGGCCCGCGCACGACGCCGACCGTCGACAGCGACCACGTGTACGCCCTCGGCGCAGAGGTCGGCTGTCCTGTGCAGCTGACGGCGGCAATCTCGCCTGGGAACACGACCTGAAACAGGAATACGGGGCCGCGACCCCGTACTGGAGTCATTCAGCGCATCCACTGGTTCACGGCAACTTGCTGATTTCGCTCGTCGGCGGTGACGATTCGGGCGTCGTGGCATTCGAAGCAAGACCGGCAAAGAAGTCTGGCGTGCGGCTCAGCGGCAAGGAGATCGGTTACTGCCCGCCGACGATGGCGACCGGCACGAAAACACCGCAGCTGCTGATCTGGCTTCCCCGGTGAGATTCACGGCCTCAACCCCGAAACCGGCGGTGCTGTGGTCGGTACCGCTGAAGCCCGATTTTGGCATGTCGATCGCCGCCCCGGCCCAACAGGGCGGCTTTTGCGTTCGTCGCCGGTGTGCGCATCAGAGCGTCCTGCTGGAGCTGGCTGACGACGCCGCGAAACCGAAAGAACTGTGGCGCTGGAACCGGGAGCACGTCGGTATCGACGTCACCTGGAATTCTGATCGTTGATAACACAATCTTCGGCTGCGACGACAAGGGGCTGGCTGCGCGCGGTCGACCTGCCGACGAAGACCGCCTCTGGAAACTCTCGCCGCCACCAAGCTTGAGCGGCCGGCGAATTCGGCACGGTGTTCGAAGTCAAGAACGGTGACCGCTGGTTCCTGTTCGCCGATAACGGTGACCTGGCGGTCGCGGAAATCGACCGCAACGGCTACCACGAGCACGGCCGGTTCCATGTCCTTGAGCCGACGGCTGACGCCTTCGGCCGCGGCTGTCGTGTGGAGCCATCCGCGTTCGCGCAGCGCTGCCTGTTCGCCCGCGCGACAAGGAGATCGTGTGCGTCTCGCTGGAGAGCAAATAGGATTCAGGAGTTTGGAAATCGGACGACGAGATCGACAACTGGTTCGCAACTGACAACTTGGACCTCGAACAGAACCTTGATTCCTATTTCCTGATTCCTGGCTCCTATGCTGACCACCGCCTTCCACCCCTGGCACGTCGCCCATGGCGGCCGCCTCGTCGACTTCGCCGGCTGGCACATGCCGATTCAGTACACGACGATCACGGACGAGCATCAGGCGGTGCGTCGCGGGGTTGGTCTGTTCGATGTGCCCCACATGGGCCGGCTGAGATTCACCGGCCCGGACGCCTACGCGGCTCCTCGACAAGTTGTTGACGAACGACGTCGCCGGCCTCAAGCTTGGCCAAGATCCGCTATGCGGCTCGTCTGTCGCGAGGACGGCGGCATTCTGGATGACGTGCTGGTTTATCGATTCGCCCAGTCGTACCTGCTGGTCGTGAATGCGTCGAACCGCGGCAAGATCTGGACTGGATCGAGCAGCAACGCGCCGGTTTCAACGCCACAGTGACCGATCTCACGTTCGATCACCCGATGGTTGCCATTCAGGGTCCGCAAGCGGCACGGCGGTCGTGGAGTCGGCGGTCGGCGTGCCGTTCGCCCCGATGAAATACTATACCGCCGAAGAGATCGTCATCGGCGTCGCCCGGCGATCCTCAGCTGCCGGCCACCGGCGAGGACGGCTTCGAACTGATCGTCCACCGCGTCGGCCGTTGGCTTGTGGCAGACGCTCATCGACAGCCCGGTGCTTCCGTGCACGCCGTGCGGACTGGGGTGCCGCGACACGCTGCGACTCGAAGCCGCGATGCCGCTGTACGGCCACGAGCTTGACGAGTCGATCGATCCGCTGACGGCGGGTCTCGAGTTCGGCGTCAAGCTGCAAGCGCCCGGTGGCGCGCTGCAACTCGCGCAGCGTGCTGCGGTGGGGGTGACGCAGCGTCGCGTCGGCCTGCACAACTTGACGGCCGGCGGATCGCGCGCGAGGGCGACGGTTCAAAGATGGAGCAGCGGTCGGCCGGGTAACGTCCGGTACATTTTCACCGACGCTGGAAAGACCGGTTGCGATGGCCTACGTCGCACCGCATCTGTCCGCCGCGGGGACAAGGCTTGCAATTGACATTCGCGGCCAGCCCAGGCGGAGGAGGTCGTGTCGCTGCCGTTCTACCGCCGACCGCGTGGGACATAGACTTCACTGTCCTGGACCCGCAGAGGGTCCGGCACGGTGGTTCGACGACGGCAGCGGGAGATCATCGAGGAGACGGCTCATCTCCTGCACCGCCAACGTGTCGTTCCAGCTCGGGATTGAATTCCGCCTACGCCCGCTGTAGCCGAGCCGCCGCGCCCAGAAACTCGAATTCGTCGCTGCCCACCGGCGGGACCGCCAGGTCGCGCGCGTCGCCGCACTTTCATGCGCGGGGCGTCGATCACCCGCCGCAGGAACCGATACGCGTCGCGGAGCTGCAAACGCTCGGCCTCTGTAAGGACGCCGATCGATTCCAGCGCCCGCAGTGCGGCACGAGTATTTGTGGTCCGCAGTTCCGGCGACAGGTGGCCGAACGTCATCTGCAAGCCCTGCACCAGGTACTCACAGTCGACCAGCCCGCCGGGAGAACGGCAGCGTTGAACGTCCCGGCGCGGACCAGTTGCAGCAGTTGCTTCTCGCCGCCCACGCATCGCCGTCACTTCGAACCTGCGTCCGGAATAGGCGGTCCCGGGCCGCGACGATCCGCTCGCCGAGTTCCGCATCGCCGGCGATCGGCCGCAACTCACCAGCGCTGCCGTTCATAGGGCCAGGCCGGTCCATCCGGGTTAAGTACTTTTCGAAAGTTGCCAGGAAATGGCAGTCCCTCCCGCCTTGCCATACGGCCGCAGGCGGAGGTCGATCTCGAAAATCCCCTCGCGTTTCGCGCGGATCGTCTTGCGGAAGGCCTCGACCAGCCGCTCGAAGTACTCGGCATTCGAAATCAGGTCCGGCCCGCTCGTATCGCCGTCTGCGTCGTAGACAAACAACAGCTCGATGTCCGACGCAAATCCCAGTTCCTGGCCGCCGCACTTGCCAAGCGCGCACACGCTCAAGCCGCAGACCGCGCCGTCTCCGCGCAACGGCGTGCCATAGGTGGCGCGCAATTCGGCATCGCACATCCGCAGGGCGGCCGTCACGATGACTTCGGCCAGGTCGGTCAGCTCGTGCGAGAACATTCCGAACTTGTCCTGCAGACCCAGGACGTGCCGCATGTCGATCCGCAGGGATTCGCGGTCTTTGAAGTCGTTGAGCGCATCGCGTCTGGCTTCCGCCGACTGACAAGCGGCCAGCGTCCGGTCGAGGTCCGCTGCAAGCGTGGTGCGCGACTTGGGCTGCTGCAATCCGGCAATGTCCGCGACGACGGGGAACAGGTTCGCGTGCTGCAGGCGGAGACAGTCGTGCCAGAGGAAATCGCTGACGCCGAGCAACCGGGCCAGCGCGTCGAGGACTTCAGAGTTCTGCAGGTCGGCCAGATCCTGCATCCAGCCGGGGCGTCGGAACAGCCCTCCTACGAACTCGCGGAAGTTGACGAGCGCCGCTTCCGGGTTCGAGGACCGCGGCAGCAGGTGCGTGAAGTGCTTGATCAGCACGACTGCCGCCCGCAGCTCGTTGAGCCGGTCGACGTCCTCGATCTTCTCCCCGGCCGCATCGACGACCCACAGCGTGTCCACGACCTGTGGACCTTCGGATGCGATCCAGACGCGCTGGATCGACACGCCGCGCATGGCCAGCGCGCTGGTAAGTTCGTACAGGAATCCGGTGGTGTCGTCGGCCCGGATGTGCATCACCGTCGCGTCGTCCGAGACCCGGTTGTCGATCGTGATCTCCACGGGCAACAGCGCGCCGCCGGTCGTTGCAGGCTGTGGCGGCATCGCGGCCGCCACCTGCCGTGCCAGACGTCCCTGCGCCTCTGCTCCGCGCCCCTCCTCGGCGAGCCTCAGAAGTTCGCGCAATTCGGTCTCGTACGTGTCCCAGTCCGGAATGCCATCGCCGGCGGCGACAGGTTGAATGCGAAACACGTTGACGTACTTGCGACGTCGCACGGCCTCTTCGAGCCGGACACGATCGAGCGTCTCGACGTCGGCCCCGGTGAACACGCAGCCGGATTCGATATTCCAGCCGTGAGCCAGCAGCAACCCGCACATCAGCGACAGGTCGCCCAGCTGGTCATACCCGACGACCGTCAGCTCCCACGCGCCGTCCGGTAGCCGCCTGGGCTGCGTGGTCACGCGCTGTCCAGCGCCGAGCTGCTCCAGCAGCTTCAGGTGCCGCACAACGTCGTCGCCGTTGAAGAGCTCTGCGTAGGAATTGGCCGCATCACCTAAATGGGTCGCGACCGCGGCCCTCGTGGTCTGAGGAGCCGCGTCCGGCGTCTCCTCCGTCTGGAGCACTCGCCGTTCAAAAATCCGTCGGATCGCCCGGCGGTGCTGGTCGTAATACTGGACGAATTCGCGCCCTCCCGGAAAGTCGAGGCGCTTCGCCAGGTAGTCGAGCTCGCGCGCGTCGTCCGGCAGCGCGTGCGCCTGCTTATTGTGCATGCGCTGCAGCGCGTGCTCGATGGTGCGCAGGACAACGTACCCACCCGTCAATTGCCGGTACTCGTCCGCCTGCAGGATGTCGTGATCGGCCAGCCGCACAAGTCCGTCGAGAGTGTTCGCGGAGCGCACGGACGGCAATTCGCGGCCATGCACGAGCTGCAGATATTGTGTCACGAACTCGACGTCGCGGATGCTGCCCCGGCCGGTCTTCACTTCCCCCCAGCCGCGCCCGCTGCGATCCAGTTGCTGCTCCATCCGCCGCTTCATGTCGCGAATCTCGGCCCGCGCCGCCTCGGGAGCGACGTCAGACACAATCGGCTCCAGACGCCGCAGCAGCGTCGCGCCGATCTCGAGATTTCCGGCCACGGGCCGCGCCTTCAGCAGCGCCTGCTTCTCCCAGATTCGCCCGTGCTGTCGGAGGTAGCTTTCGTACGCATCCACCGTCGCAACCAGGGGACCCGATGATCCCCACGGCCGCAGCCGCATGTCCACGCGATACAGAAAGCCGTCCGCCGTAGCCTCCGACAGCGCCTTGATGACCCTCTGCCCCAATGCCCAGTGCCGCTCGGCATCGGCCGCGCACACGAACACGAGATCGATGTCCGAACTGTAATTGAGTTCCTCGCCGCCGAGTTTTCCGAACGCCAGGATCGCGAAGTCACTCGCGTCGCACTGCAGCTCGTCGACCGCGGCCGCGAGAGTGTTTTGAATCAGGCTGTCTGCCAGCAGCGCGAGCTGCAGCGTGACGGTTTTCAGGTCCATCAGCCCAAACGCATCACACGCCGCCAGCCGCAGCAATTCCCACTGCTGGAATCGCCGCAAGGCATTCAGTTTTTCGCCGTAGCTGGCGGCTGCCGCGGCCGCGGCGCGCCCTTCCTCGTACAGTTCCGGCCGCGATTTGACTTCGGCAACCCGCTTATGCTCGACAAGCCGATGCAGATAGTGCGGCGAGCGCAGCAGGATCTCAGTAAGGAACTGACTGCCGACGAACAACCGCACGAGGATTTCGATCGCCCGCGGATGCCGGCCCAGATACCGATACAACTCGTCGCGCTGCGGCGACGCCTGCGTCAGCCGCTCGAAATTCGTCAGCGACCCATCGGGCGTTGCCGCCTCCGAGAGCGCCGCAAACAGGGCCGGAAGCACGGCAGCCAGTGCTGATCGCTCGTCACTGGTCTGCGCCAGGCTGCGCAGCCGACGCAAGGCGGTCTCGGCGTCGCTGAACCCGATCTCGGTCAGCCACCGGCGCGCACTAGGCCCATCCTCAGCAGCAGAGTTCAGCAGCGCCAGGCAATTATCGGCCGTAAACATGGAGGGCGTGGTGGAAGAGCAGTCCCACCCCGATCGTACGGAGCAGGGGGACTGGCGAACAGGGACTGGGGAATGGCAGTGACATGTCCGTTCCCCAAAGCAGTCAAGATGGCTTCAACCTGACCAATTCAAAAACCAAAATCGAACATCTAAAATCGGACATCGAAAATCCCCCTGCGCCGCCTCCATGCTCCACATCGACGCTTCTCTCTCCCCCGCCGACCTGTCCACACGCATCGCGCGGATGTGGGAGCGATCGGCTGTCTGCCTCGATGCGCTGGAGCGCGACTGGCATCCTGCGCATGGCTCTCCGGTGTTTACTGTCGACGGCCGCTATACCGCGCAGGGGTGGACCGAATGGACGCAGGGTTTCCAGTTCGGTTCGGCGATCCTGCAGTTTGACGCCGCGCGGGAGCAGCGGTTTCTGGAGTCAGGCCGCCGGGCCACCGTCGAGCACATGGCGCCGCATGTGAGCCACATCGGCGTTCACGACCACGGGTTCAACAACGTCAGCACCTACGGCAACCTGCGGCGGCTGATCCTCGAAGGGCGCATTCCGCGCAATCAATCTGAGCTCGACTTTTATGAACTCGCCCTGAAACTCAGCGGCGCTGTCCAGGCCGCACGCTGGACGAACACAGACGACCGGCTGGGGTTCATCTATTCGTTCAATGGCCCGCACTCGCTGTTCTCCGACACCATGCGTTCGCTGCGGGCGCTCGCGCTCGCGCATCAGCTCGGCCACAAGCTGATGGGCGAGGGGGACCGGCCGATCAGCCTGCTGTGGCGGCTCGTGGAGCACGCGCGGACGACCGCCATGTACAACGTGTACTACGGCGGGCAGCGCGACGCGTATGACGTCCCCGGCCGCGTCGTGCATGAGAGCATTTTTAACACGAAGAACGGCGCGTATCGGTGCCCGTCCACGCAGCAAGGCTACAGCCCGTTCACCACCTGGACGCGCGGGCTGGCCTGGATCGTGCTGGGGTACGCCGAGCAGCTCGAATTCCTCGAGACGGTTCCCGACAACGAACTCGACCCGCTCGGCGGCCGCACCAGTCTGGAAACCGACATGCTCCGCGCGTGCTCTGTGGCCTGCGACTACTTCATCGAGAACACCCCCACAGATGGAGTTCCTTATTGGGACACCGGCGCGCCGGGGCTCGCGCACCTGGGCAACTACCTCGATCGGCCAGCCGACCCGTTCAATGATCACGAACCGGTCGACAGTTCCGCGGCCGCAATCACCTGTCAGGGCCTGATCCGTCTCGGCCGGTACCTCATCAACCATCCCGACGCGCAACCGGCCGGGTGCCGGCTTGCCGGCGAGCGCGATGACCTGCCTCGCGCCGGCCGCCGGTACGTCCAGGCCGGGCTGACGACCCTCCGCACGCTGCTCAGCGAGCCGTATCTGTCCTCCGATCCGAATCACCACGGCCTGCTGCTGCACTCGATCTATCACCGCCCGCGCGGCTGGGACCACATCCCGCACGGCCGCAAAATCCCGTGCGGCGAAGCCTGCCTGTGGGGCGACTACCACCTGCGCGAAGCTGCGCTGTATGTGTCGCGGCTGGCGGAGGGGAAGGACTACACGTTCTTCGGGCCCGCCTTGACATGAACCGATGAAACAAGAGGTAACGGAGAGAGGAGAGAACAGAGAAGCGGGGCTTGCAGAGTGGGTTTACAGAAGGTCACGAAGGACACAAAGTACAACAGCAGGCGACGTGCAATTGCAATGCTTGGTCTGACAAACATTGCCGCATCACCGAAACTGACCCCAACAAATCAACACTCTTCGTGCCCTTCGTGACCTTCTGTTCGCACGTTTTTGTGGTCTTTGGCCGACGAGCGCTCTGTTTACCTCAGTGACCTCTGTTACCTACTGTTTTTCCGTCTTTGCAGATGTCGAACAACCAAGTCGCTCTGATTACCGGCAGCACGCGCGGGATCGGTCGGGCCATCGCCGAACATCTGGCGGCCGGCGGCTGTGATCTGGCGATTAATGGCATACGCGATGAGGCTGCCGTCGCCGACGTCCTCACAGCCCTCCGCCAGACTGGGCGCAACGTCCTCTACTGCCAGGGGGACGTGGGCTCGGCCAACGACCGTCAGCGAATGATCGATCAGACCCAATCGCATTTCGGCAGACTGCACGTGCTGGTCAACAACGCCGGCATCACCTCGCCGGGCCGCAAAGACCTGCTGGAAGCGGACGAAGCCGGTTTCGATCGTGTGTTCGACGTCAACCTCAAGGGACCGTTCTTTTTGACGCAGCTTGCCGCGCGGTGGATGGTCGAGCAGCGTGCCGCTGATCCACAGTTTCGCGGCGTCATCATCAACGTTTCGTCGGTTTCGGCCGAGATCCTGTCCGTCAACCGCGGCGACTACTGCCTCACGAAAGCCGCCACCGGCATGGCGACAAGATTGTGGGCCGCGCGGCTGGCCGAGCATGGCATCGACGTCTACGAGTTGCAGCCGGGAGTCATCCGCAGCGACATGACGGCGCCCGTCCAGGCCAAGTACGACCGGCTGATCGCCGAAGGGCTCACGCTCGAGCGCCGCTGGGGAGAGCCGGACGACGTCGGCCGCGCCGCGGCCATGCTCGTGCGCGGCGACCTGCCGTACGCGACCGGACAAGTGCTGAAGATTGACGGCGGCATGACGATCCGGCAGATGTGAGCCAATCTATAGACGATGGCGGACGTTCGATGGACCGGTGCGGTGGCACTCTCTCCGCAACAAGGAAGGGCGTGGCATCCGCGGGTTGAAGTCACAACAGCGAGAAGTCCCGTAAACGCGACTCAACAGCGACCCGGTGAGCCAATCGACCCGGCATGAATGCCGGACCGACTACAGGTTCCTACGCGAATCGTGTCTCGCGCTCCGCGGCCCCTTGACCCTCTCGCTTGCCCTATCCTCCGATGCTGCAAGCTGATATATTCCTCGGCCCCCCCTCAGGGTCTGTTTCGTCAGGCGATTTCAGGACGCTCTCGGAGCGCCCGCGCTGACACCCGTCCATCCGCTGCAGAGAGGAGTCCGGACTAGCGGCCGGACTTGGTGACAAGAACAACCATGGTCGATCGTAACCTCATTCGTGAATTTCAAGTCGACGACAACGAGCTCGAAAATCGCTTTGGCGACTCCCTGACCGATCTGGAGTCGGCCGAGTCCGAGATGGACCTGGTGTACGACGCCACGTCCCGCTCGTTCGATGTGAATCAAATCGTCACCGGCATCGTCCTCCGGCTGACCGACGACGACGTCCTCGTCGATATCGGCTACAAGAGCGAAGGGACCGTTCCGCTGGACGAATGGGGCAGCGACGAAGTCAAACCCAAGGTCGGTGAAAAGATCGACGTGCTCCTCGAGGAGATCGAGGACGACTTCGGCCTGCTGCTGCTCTCCAAGCGCAAGGCCGATCGGCTCCGCGACTGGGAGGCAGTGGTCTCCAAGCGCAAAGAAGGGGACGTCGTCAAAGGGCAAGTGGTCCGCAAGATCAAGGGGGGGCTGCTGGTCAACATCGGCGAGAACGCCACCGCTTCGGGCAGCCGCGGCGTGAACGTATTTCTGCCGGCCAGCCAGGTGGACATCCGCCGCCCGTCCGACATCGGCGAGTACATGGGCCGCGAGATCGAGTGCGTCATCCTCAAGATCGACGAAGCCCGCAAAAACATCGTCGTCTCGCGGCGTAAGCTCATCGAAGACCAGCGTGCGGAATTGAAGCGGCGGCTGCTCTCCGAACTGCAGGTCGGCCAGCTGCGCACCGGCACGGTCAAGAACATCGCGGACTTCGGCGCGTTCGTGGACCTGGGGGGCATCGACGGCCTCCTGCACATCACCGACATGAGCTACAGCCGCATCGGCCACCCGTCGGAGATGGTCAAGATCGACGACAAGATCGAGGTCATGATCCTCAACGTCGATCACGACCGCGAGAAGATCGCGCTGGGCCTCAAGCAGAAGTTCCCCAGCCCGTGGGAGAACATCGCCGAGAAGTTCCCGGTCGGCTCGCGCGTCAAGGGCGAGGTCGTCAACGTGATGTCCTACGGGGCATTTGTGAAGCTGGAAGACGGCATCGAAGGCTTGGTCCACATCAGCGAGATGTCCTGGACGAAGCGCGTCAATCATCCGAACGAGCTCGTGCATACCGGTGACGAGGTCGAGGTCGTCGTCCTCGGCATCAACACCGACAAGCAGGAGATCTCGCTGGGCATGAAGCAGACCCAGCCGAACCCCTGGGACAACGTCGCGGCCAAGTACCCCGTCGGCACGAAGGTCAAGGGGATCGTCCGCAACCTCACCAACTACGGCGCCTTCATCGAGCTGGAGGAGGGAGTCGACGGCCTCCTGCACGTCAGCGACATGTCGTGGACCCGGAAGATCTCCCACGCCAACGAAATGCTGAAGAAGGGAGACGAGATCGAGTGCACCGTGCTGTCGGTCGACGACGACCGCAAGCGGATCGCGCTGGGCCTCAAGCAGCTCGACAACGATCCGTGGGAAACCCGGATCCCGGACAAGTACCAGCCGGGGAGCATCGTCAAAGGCAAGGTCACCAAGATCACAAACTTTGGCGTATTCGTCGAACTGGAAGAACAGCTCGAAGGGCTGCTGCATATCTCGGAACTGGCGGACCACAAGGTCGCCAATCCCGAAGACGAAGTGCAGATCGGACAGGAGATTGAGGTCAAGATCCTGCGGGTCGATCGAGACGACCGCAAGATCGGACTTTCGCGCCGCATGGATGCCGAACCGGAGGCGGAAGCGGCCGGCGGCGCCGCAGGCGGTCCGGCGGCGGCGACTCCGCGCGAGGAACTCAAGGGGGGCACCGGGGCCGGTTCCGGTCCGCTGTTCTCGATGGGTACCGTCCGCGACAACGACGAGGATGCGGAGTAACGCCGCGCCACGAGTTGAAGTTGTGTGAATGCCAAGCCCACGGACTGCCGTCCGTGGGCTTTGTGTTTTCCCACCGTATCGTGAAAGGCATTAGCCACAGAGATCACCGAGTTCACAGAGATAAGGACACCTTCCTTCGCTCTCGGTGATCTCTGTGTCCTCAGTGGCAAACCTTCCTCTGTTGGTCATGGGGCACGCTGAGTCGTAGGCGCGCCGATGTTGAGCGGTAGCGTCTGTCCAAACAGAGGACCGTTGAAGCGCTTATGCCGCTCGGCATAACCCTCACAAACGGCACAGTCGTCTGTTGACCGCCGGAAGAGCTTGCCGCGTTTCTCCAGTCTACTTGATTCGAGGGAGAGGTCTGCCAGGCCGCGCTTCGACCAATGACTCGGTACTCACAAGGATGAGACAAGGCCCGCGGGTCCACGGAACGACTCCGTTGCTCAGCCCGCCCTCCACCTCGGGACCACGGACCTTCTCGCAATTATGCGCAAGACGACTCGCAGTCGTGTCCGGCACCACCCGTCCAGTCACCCCTTGAGACCTATCTCAGAGAAATCAATGAAACGAAACTTCTGACCGCCAACGAAGAGAAGGAACTCGCCCACCGCATCGACGAAGGCGACCAGTCCACGCGCGACCGCATGGAGGTCATGGCCTCAGGCTGGTCGTCAACATCGCCCGGGGGTATGTCGGCAAGGGACTGCCGCTGCAGGACCTCATCGAAGGGCACCGGACTGCTCCGCGGCCGTGGGGGTTCGACCCCGACATGAACACGCGGTTCAGCACGTACGCCGGTGCCTGGATCAAGCAGTCGATCAAGCGTGCCTGATCAACTGCGCACGAAGACGATCCGCATCCCGGCGTACATGGTCGAGCTTCTCTCCAAGTGGCGTCGTGCCACCGCCCGGCTGCACGATGAACTCGGCCGCATGCCGACGCCGGAGGAAGTGGCCCGCGTCCTGGGCACCTTGCCGGCCAAGAAGCTGAAGATCGTCAAGAAGGCGATCCAGCTCTACAACACCACCCCGGCGGATGCCTCGAAAGCCACTGGTCGCTCGGCGACCTCGTCGCCGACGAGCGTCGCAAGGGGCCTGAAGACGAGTTGCTGGACAACGACAGCCTCAAGCACGTCTTCGCGCTTGCTGGAGACGATGGACTCACGCGAAGCCCTGATCCTCCGCATGCGTTACGGCCTCGATGACGGCGAGCCGCGCGCTCAAGGAGATCGGCGAATCGATGGGCCTGACGCGCGGCGGCGTGCAGCAGATCGAGCCGAGGCAGCTGGAGCGGCTCAATAAGGGGTTGCTCGGCGAGGCGTAAGAGCACCTGAGCCGGAGGGCGTCAGCCCCCGGAACAATCGAGACTCGGCGAGCCACGAAAGGTTGATCCCCGTGGCTTTTTCTCATGCTTGACGTTCCGAGCAGCCGATTTTGTTGCCGCGGACGCCGGATTCGTTGTTGATCGGATTCCGATGGGGGCACTTTCCACTTTTGGTAAACGGCCGGCGCTTGCCGAGGACGGGGCACGTCGCGGCGAATGACGCTCCTGGACTGGCGGAAATGCTCCTTAACCCACATGTCCGTAGCCCCTGAGCTGACGAAGTTCCAGGAAGTTCCGCACGCGCGTAAGGAAGACAGGTGCGTACACAGCGCGAGAAACGCCGGTACTGTCAACGGCTGCGCGCTGGAAAGAAAGAACAAGCCTCAGCGACAAGGGAGCATACGGCGAGGTACAAGGCCAGTGAAAGCACGACCCCTGCCGTCCGCTTAACCGTGGCCAGCAACGGCCTGCGGCTTTCCTCGGTTCGTGCATTTGTGCATTCTACCGGCTCAATCGTCAATTTGAGAGGACTACGGTTCTGAAGGAGCGGGGGTTGGTTCACGTGGCAGTGAGAAGACGGTGAATCCATGAATTGGAGTCACCCACACAATTGCATCCATGTCATCGCGATTTTGCGCTTTTACGTCTCTCGGAAAGCCGAGAGAAATCACCCGTCCAAGAACTTCCGCGCGTGTCTCCCCGCTGGTGCGTAATCCACCCCGCAACCGGCCGGTATACCCAGGCAAACAATTGGCCGTGAACCGGGTTCGTTGACATGTTGATCCGGGAGAGGATCCAGCATGCCGGCCCAAACGAAAGCGGGTCCGACGCGACGGCAATGACCAGCAACGCGATTTGCAGCGTCACTGCAGAAATCGCAAATTTGCCAATGCGCGAGCATGAGAATAATACTAACGCCGCAAACAGCCGCGAAGCGGCGATACGTCGTAGCCGTGGGCGTGAGCCCACGGTCAACGGTGTTCATCGCTCGTTAGCCCCAAATGGGGGCGACACACTCGTGCGAAGGGTGTCATTCAGGCTGGTTTATCCGTATTGGCGCCCAACCGGCGGCTTACGCCGCCAGCGGCTATATCGTATCGGTCCTTCGGACCTAAATCTTCGCACCGTTAGTACTTTTCACACTCATCAACGTCCACCGATCTCCGATTTCCCGTTTCCGCGTTAAATTGAACCCGTCCCGCCGCGAGGAACTGCCATGCTGCACCGCCGCGATGCTCTGCTGCGACTGGGCCAGGCCGCGATCGGCGGGATCACGCTCCCCGGGCTGCTCAATGCCGAAAGCGGCACTGGCAGAGCCAGTGGCAGCCCGCTGATCGGCAGTGGCACGGCGAAGTCGTGTATTCTGATTTACCTCTGGGTGGACGCCGCAGATGGATATGTGGGACCCCAAACCCCACGCTCCGGATGGCGTCCGTTCGTGCTTCGACCCGATCGCCACGAACGTCCCCGGTGTCTACTTCACCGATCAACTGCGGATGGCGCAGCGGGCGGACAAGATGTACGTCGTCCGCTCGTCCGCGCATCAGCAACCAGCACGAGGTCGGCGTCTATCACGCTGACCGGCAAGGTCGATAATACGCTCGCCGTCCCGCAGGGCCATCGCAATCGCCGCGACTTCCCGAACATGGGCTCGATCGTGTCGCGTTCCAGTTCAGCCCCCCCAGCGTGATGCCGGCCAGCGTCACGGTCCCGCGCTTCGATTGGTCATGACGGCGTCATCTACACCGGCACCTATGCCGGCGCCCTTGGTCGAAATACGATCCGCTCGAGCTGCAGCCCCCGGCGAAGTCGAGGAGCAGGCGGCCCACTCGATGGAGCTGCCGCCCAGCCTCGACGTCGGCCGGCTCCAGGCGCGACATGGATTGCTCAAGCTCGTTGACGCCGCCGATCGCTCTGCCCAATCTGCGCGCTTCACCCGCGCCGGCACGCGCAGCGGACTGGAACGCTGCCGCGAACAGGCCTTCGCCCTGCTGACCGCGCCTGAAGCCAAAGCCGCATTCGATATCAATCAGGAGCCTGACGCAATTCGCGACGCGTATGGTCGCAACGAGTACGGCGAAGCCATTCTCACGGCCCGGCGACTCGTCGAAGCCGGTACGAAGCTGGTCACGATGGTCTGGTACTACATCTGCCCGGACGGCAACGTCGCCAATGTGTGGGACAACCACGGCGGCACCGGCTCGCTGGGTGGCCTCACCGGATACGAAATGCTGAAGGCCAACTACTGCCTCCCGCCGCTGGACCTCGCCTACAGCGCACTCCTGGAAGATCTCACGCAGCGTGGGTTGCTCGACGACACGCTGGTCGTGATGGTCGGCGAGTTCGGCCGGACGCCGAAGATCAACCCGCAACAGGGTCGCGACCACTGGGGCGCGTGCCAGTCGATCGTCCTGGCTGGCGGCGGCATTCGCGGCGGCCAGGTCTACGGCGCGTCGGACGCGATCGCCGCCTATCCGACACAGAACCCGGTGACGCCCGAAGACCTGACGGCGACGGTCTACCACGCGTTCGGCCTGGAGCCGGAGACGATGATCCACGACTCCCAGAACCGCCCGCACCGCCTCAGCGAGGGTCAGGTCGTCCCCGCCCTATTTGCATGAGGGGGAAGGGACGCAGATCGCGCAGATTTCAGAGATTTGCGCAGATCGCTCGTTCCTAAGTTCTATGTGGATGACGGACGAGGTGACTCTGTATTAGGCCCGGCGTTTACGCCGGGTTACGCGAGTGCAAATAACGGGGTTGAGCCCGGTTCACCGGGCTTCTCGCTGCTGAGCGTGCAATACTGCGAGAAGCCTCGAGAACGAGGCTCAACAGGCCGTTAAACAGCCATACTGAACCCGGCGTGAACGCCCCGGCCTAGAAGCGATGACCTTGGTTGCAGCCAAGAGAGGAACCGCGGAATACGCGGAAGAAGAAAGGAACCGCGAATGAACGCGAATTGGTGCGGCAAGAATCAACCACAACGGCACAACGGACACGACGAAAAGAGGGAGACAGTCTTTCTCGTTGTGTCCGCTGTGTCGTCGTAGTTTCCAATTTTTTTCTGCGCTAATCTCTGAATTCTGCGTTCTCTGCGTACCTTCATTTCACGGCGATGGACGTTCTGCGCTCGCCTGCTGCACCTTCGCCCCCTCGATCAGGATCGCTGCATGCAGGGTGTCGAACTCTGGATCGTTCGTCGCGATCGTGATGTACCCGATGTGCCGGCCCGGTGCATAGGTTCCCGGCACGGAGACCTTGATCGGCACGCGCGCGTAACCGTCCGTATCGGTCTCCGGCGGCAGGACGTCGACTTTCACCCCCTCCAGCGTGCACGCCGCTCCCTGGACTTCAATGTTCTTGCCGCGGCGGTCGCTGACGTAAATCGTGCGTTCGTCGTCCGCCCCCGACAACTGGTAGAAGTACACCTCCGCCGGCTCGACGTTGACCTTCAGCTTCGGCAGGACGACCCGGAACTGGACGGTTTCCTCATGCGGCTGACCGTCGTCGTACTTCACTGTGACCGAATACGAGTGGGGACCCGGCTCTTCGTTGGCCGTCCGCATCGTCACGTAGAACCGCCCCCGCTCGCCGGGCGCATAGGTGTCTTTTTTCCGGTAGAGCTGCGGATTCAGACAGCCGCAACTGGCGACGAGCTTCGTGATCTGGATCGGCTTGCCGCTGGTGTTCGTAAAGTTGAAGTGGGCCGGCACCACTGGCCGGGGACTCACTTCGCGGAGGTCCACGAGATACTGGTCAAACGCCAGCGAGGGGCGTGCCGGAGCGGCCGCAATCGGCGTGAGGGCCGTCGGCGCCCAGTGGGCGACGATTGCGGCCAGGAACGGAACCGCCGCCACCAGACCTGCCATTCGTGAGGCATACCGTGCCATCGGACTCTCCCATCCTGGGAACCACGAGTGAACCGGGCCGGGCTTGTAGCAGGCAATGCGGAATTGACACAAGTCGTTTTTGGCTGAGGGTCTAGGGCCAAGGGTCAAGGGACGGACGGCCAGGCTCACACAGGCATTGAACAATTGACTATCAGCAATTGACCATTGACGATTATCCGGACGACAGAGAACCGGCAACCGACAGGCCCGTCCCGTTGATTCTTCCCGCGCCCCTGCTACAGTATCGCGGTCAAAAGTCGTGACAGGCCAAGAACGTTCGCTTCGTGGTTGCCGGAATCGAGTCCGGCCGGAGCGGATGTCGGCGACGCCCAAGGAGCGTCAGCCGGCAAACAGGATTTCAGGTGTTATGTCGATTACGAAGCAACAGAAGACGGACCTGATTCAGGAGTACCGGCGGACGGATGCCGACACCGGTTCTCCCGACGTGCAGATTGCCGTGCTGACCGCACGGATCAACGAGTTGACCTCGCATCTCAAGCTGCACACCAAGGACCATGCCAGCCGCCGCGGGCTGCTCATGCTGGTCAGCCGCCGACGGCGGCTGCTCGATTACGTGCGGCGGCTCGATCCGGGCAAGTACGTCGATTTGATTACGCGGCTCAGCATCCGCAAATAGTGGGCCGCTCCCGGCTTGGGGGTGGCGTTGTGAATTGGCCGCTGCGGATCGGCCGCGGTCGTGTTGTTGTAAAGAGGAATGTTGTCGTGTTCGCCGGTGAGTTGTGCACCGGCGCAGGCCTGGGAGGGCGCGCTGCCCTGCAATCATTGATCTCGCCGGTTTTCTCGACTCGCCGGCCGCTGGCGCGCGTCCCATGCTGACATTTGCAGACATCAGTTCAGAGTCGAAAGTTCAGCAGTCAGTCAGGAATTTCGAGTGAAAACATCAGTCTCTTTGGAAGTCGGTGGTCGCACAGTCACGTTGACCACAGGAGAACTCGCGAAGCAGGCCAGCGGTGCCGTCCTCGTCCAGTATGGCGAGACGGCCGTTTTTGTTGCGGCCCAGTCCGGTCCGGCCCGCCCTGGCCAGGACTTCTTCCCGCTCACCGTCGATTACCGCGAGCGGATGGTCGCCTCCGGCAAGTTCCCCGGCGGCTTCATCAAGCGTGAAGGCCGGCCGACCAACCGGGAAATCCTCACCTGCCGCCTCACGGACCGTCCGATCCGTCCGCTGTTCCCGAAGGGGTTCATCGACGAAGTCCAGATCATGTCAACGGTCTGGGCCTGCGATCAGGAAAACGATCCGGACGTCTGGTCAATCAACGGCGCCAGCGCGGCGCTGTGCCTCTCTCCGCTGCCGTTCAAGGGACCGATCGGCGCCGCCCGCGTCGGCCTGATCAACGACCAGTTCGTGCTGTTCCCGACAGTCCAGCAGCTCAAGGAAAGCAAGCTGGACCTCGTCGTCGCCGGCAGCGAAGACTCGATCCTGATGATCGAGGGTTTCGGCGATCAGATTCCTGAAGATCAGATGGCCGACGCCCTGATGTTCGGACATCGCTGCATCGTCGAACTGTGCCGGCTGCAGCGGGACCTGGCGTCCCAGATGAACGTGCAGAAGATGGACTTCGTTCCGGCGGCGGACAATCCGTTCGCCGCGATCGTCCATGAGGAAGCGCACGGCAAGTTGCGGACGGCCCGCCAGGGCGCGAAGAAGGCCGAACGCCGCGAGGCGGTCGCCGCCGTGCGCGACGAACTCGTCGCCCGGCACTTCCCGGACGGTGTCGAACTGCTGGCCGACGGCCGCACGCTGCAGCAGCTCAAGGACGCTTTCTCCCACCTCGATCACCATGTCTGCCGTGAGCTGACGCTCGAAGGGAACCGACTCGACGGCCGCAACCCGACGACGCTTCGCAATGTCGAGTGCCTGGTCGGCGTGCTGCCCAAGGTCCACGGTTCGGCCGTGTTCACCCGCGGTGAAACGCAGTCGGTGGCGACCCTCGCACTGGGCACCGTCCGCGACCAGCAGCGGGTGGACGGGTTGTTCGAGGAGTACTCGAAAGCCTTCATGCTGGACTACAACTTCCCGCCGTACTCGGTCGGCGAGTGCCGCCCGATCCGCGGCCCGGGACGTCGGGAAATCGGCCACGGCGCGCTGGCGGAACGCTCCGTCGAACGCGTCATGCCGAAGGTCGAGAACTTCCCGTACACCGTCCGCATCATCTCGGACATCACCGAGTCGAACGGCAGCAGTTCGATGGCGTCCGTCTGCGCCGCCACGCTGTCGATGATGGACGCCGGCGTGCCCATCCAGCAGCCGGTGGCCGGCATCTCGATCGGCCTGGTGAAGGAAGGGGACCGCTACGTCCTGCTCACCGACATCATGGGGGACGAAGACCACTTCGGCGACATGGACTTCAAGGTGGCCGGCTCGCAGCGCGGCATCACCGGCATCCAGCTCGACCTGAAGATCGCCGGCATCAGCGAGGAGATCATCCGCAAGACGCTCGCGCAGGCCCACGAGGCCCGTCGCGAACTGCTCCGCCTGATGCTCACGACGATCCGCCGGCCGCGGGCGTCGGTGTCTGATTCTGCTCCGAAAATCCGCGTCACCAAGATCGACAAGGAAAAGATCGGCCTGCTCATCGGCCCGGGCGGCAAGACAATCCGCGAGCTGCAGGAATCGACCGGCACCACGGTCGACGTCAACGACGACGGCCAGGTCACGATTTCCTGCCCGAACTGGGAAGGTGCCGATCAGGCCCTCGCGCGCATCGAAGCCATGACCGAAGAGATCAAAGTCGGCCGCGTCTACTCCGGCACGGTCAGCTCGATCAAGGACTTTGGCGCGTTCGTCGAGATCGCTCCGGGAAAGGATGGCCTGTTGCACATCAGCGAACTGGCCGAAGGTTACGTGAAGACGGTGACCGAAGTTGTGAACGTCGGCGATCGCATCGATGTGAAGGTGATCGCGGTTGACGACCAGAACCGGGTGAAGCTCTCGCGCAAGGCGGTATTGCTCGACGCCGGCGGCGGTCAGCCGGCAGGCGGTGCGCCGGTCGAATCCGAAGGGGGGGACGAAGACCGTCCTCCGCGTGAGGAGGGCGGCGGGGGCTACGAACGTCGCGAGAGCTACGGCGGCGGTGAAGGCCGGCGCGAAGGGGGCTATGGCGGCGGCGGAGAAGGACGCCGTGAAGGGGGCGGTGGCCGCAGTGGTGGCTACCGTAGTGGCGGCGGTGGACGCCGTGACGGCGGTCGGCGCGGCGGCGGACGTGATCGCGGCGGCGATCGCTAAACCGTCTGATTCCGACAGAAGTAAAATGGGTCTACAGAAGGTCACAAAGAGCACGAAGGTTAGAGTATTGAGAGCCGAATGATCGTCGGAACCTCAAATTCAACTGTCACCAGCATGGTTTGACGTACAATCTTCTTCGTGTCCTTTGTGACCTTCTGTAAAGCCCTTTTGTCGTCGTACAGAGCGCGAGCGTTGCATGTCAACTAGCGCGTCATCGCCGCCTGTTGATGCCACCTCGACCGACGGTATTGTCGGCGCGCCGGCTGCGAACTACACGGAGTTGGCCACGCTGGCCGGCGGTCTGGCGCACGAGATCCGCAATCCGCTGTCCACGATCCGCATGAACGTGGAGCTGCTGCGCGAGGACATGGAAGAGCTGGCAGACCCGCGCGCCGGTCGAATGCTGAAGCGGATCGAGCGAATCCAGCGCGAGTGCGGGCACCTCGACGACGTCCTCGGTGCGTTCCTGCAGTTCGCCCGCGTCGGCGAACTGGAACTGGTCGAGGACGACCTCGGCCGCGTCGTCGATGACTTCATCCGCTTTTATGAACCGGAAGCCGGCCGGCACGGCATCGAAGTCCGACCGCGCATTCCGGCCGATCTCCCGCCGGTGCGTCTCGACGGCCGCCTCATGCGGCAGGTGCTGCTCAACCTCGCGCTCAATGCGCAACAGGCGATGCCGCAAGGGGGACTGCTGGAGTTGATTGCCTATCAGCGCGACGAACACGTCTGTCTCGACGTGATCGACACCGGCGGGGGCATCGAGCCGCAGCAGCAGCGGCGGATTTTTGAGGCGTTCTATTCGACGAAGCCCAACGGCAGCGGCCTCGGCCTGCCGACGGTGAAGCGGATCATCGCAGCCCACGGCGGCACGATCGAGTGCCAGAGCGAGAAAGGCCGCGGGTCAAGGTTCACGATCTGTCTGCCGGTGGCGTAGGTCATGCTTTGCATGACACAATCCGCTCACAAGAAGGCACGCAGATCACGCAGATTTCAAAGATTTGCGCAGATTCAGTGAAGGGTACGGCGAACGACATCGGGTACGATGATCAATCGCCATGCTCTCCATCGAGCGACTCGACAATTGGATTAGTCGCGCACCGCTGATCATGTTCGGCGGCTTTGCCGTATTTGCCATCGCCCTCTGGACTCAATTCGGATATGCAATCGCTATCAGTCTAACCGCACTCGGTTGCGGACTGATCTGCGCACGCTCGTACAAGTCCGAACGTGGCCTCTGGATGTTGGCCCTGTTGATCGGCGTCTCGTTCCTGGCCATTGCGCTTGTTTGTGAATTCGGCATGCTCCGCGATGCCTTCCGCGGTGCTCCTCAACCGGATTGGACGTATAGCAGGAATTTGCCGTCGTCCTGCAACTCCAGTGGCTCATCGTCCGCACTGCTGAGCGTCGTCGTCTACAACCGGCGACTCACGAGTTAACCAAGTGGTGTTATAGGTTCGTAAAAATCAATCTGCCGAAATCTCTGAAATCTGCGCCATCTGCGTCCCTGCCCGTCCACTCTCCCGCGCGGGTCGCTCCCTGCTACAATCCCGGCGGGTTTCCGGGAACTAAACGTTTCCGTTCGCGGTCCAATACGGAGTTCGGGCCGTTTTCACGTCAACCGCCGGCGATTCGGCGGGCGCGTCCGCTCTCACGTTTAAGGATGGATTCTCATGCTGCGAGGCCTCTTGCCGCTGGTCCCCGCCGTGCTGGGATTGTCAATCTATCTCGTCGGCGCGGAGCCGGATGCCACGGGCCGTCGCGAACAGGCCAATCAATTGTTCCAGGAAGGCAACTACAACGAAGCGTACGACATCGTGCGCGACCTCACGCTCGATCCAAAAAACTCGGGGACTCAGCTCGCCGATGATTTGAGCCGCGCTCTCGCGTGCCTGGCGCAGTTGCAGCGCCAGAACGAAATCGATGCCTTCCGCGAAGCAGCAGTTAAGGTGCATGCCGGAGACTGGCGGCTGCTGGCCCGCGCCGCCGAGTCGCTGGTGAACGGCGAGCACTACGGCTTTGTCGTCGCCGGCGCGTTCCAGCGCGGGAGCCAGCGCGGCGGCGGACAGTGGGCGGAATCCACCGAACGCGACCGCGTCCGCGCCTTGCAGTTGCTCGTGCAGGCCCGCCCGCTCGTCGACAAGGACGAAGACAAAGCCGCCGTGGCGCAGTTCTACTGGCAGCTCGCACAGGCCGTGCAGTTGGGTCGCGGCGGCGGCGAAGCCTGGCGGCTGCAGGCGCTCACGGACCTCACCCAGTTACCCGACTACGACGAGGTCCAGCGGTGGCGCGGCCGCTGGGGTTGGGGAGGCGGCGGCCAGGGGAAGGGTGCGCCGGTCGACGCCGACGGCAATCCGATCTTGTATTCGGTTCCCGACTCATGGGACGCCGCGACGAACGACGGCCAGCGCTGGCGCTGGGCGCTGTCGATGATGGTCGAGAATAACCCTTCGCGCAAGGCCGAGGCCGCCTGGACGCTCGCCAGCTTCCTGCACAGTCAGTTCGGCGTGCAGACGATGCAGCAGTGGGGCATCGTCCTTCCCCAAGGCGGACCGGGCACGGGCGATGACAAAAACGAAAGCGGACCGTACGCGCTGCACTCACTGAGCGAGGACGAAACGATCGCCAGGCTCGCGACCGGTGTGAAGCGGTTCAAGCTTCCCGACGAGTTTAACCCGATCCGCATCTTCCAGGAGTTGGCAAGAGGTGAGAGCTATGCCGAAGCGGCGCTGGGCCAATTAGCGCAAATCTTTGAAGACCGCCAGCAGTACCCGCGCGCCGCCGGCTACTGGAAGGAGAGCATCGAGCGTTTCAGGGACGACAGCAACAAGTCCAAGCAGGGCCGGCTCGACCAGATCATCGGCAACTGGGGCCGCTTCGAAAACACGCACACGCAGCCGGCCGGCCAAGGCGCGACGGTCGAGTACCGATTCCGCAATGGCAAACAGGTCCATCTGGAGGCCCACCTCCTGCAGGTCCGGCAGCTATTGACCGACGTGCAGCAATACCTGAAGTCCAGTCCGCAACAGCTCGACTGGAACAAGATCCAGATCGACAACATCGGCCAGCGACTCGTCCAGCAGAACGAGACGAAATACCGCGGTGAACGCGTCGCCGCGTGGGACGTCGATCTCGACCCGCGTCCCGAACACTTCGACCGCCGGATCACGATCACCACGCCGCTGCAGCGGGCCGGCGCGTATCTCGTCGAAGCCAGGCTGGAGAACGGCAACACCAGCCGCATCGTGCTGTGGCTCGACGACACGGTCATCGTCAAGAAGCCGCTCGATGGCCAGACCTGGTACTTCGTCGCGGATGCCGTCACCGGGCAGCCGGTGGCCGGCGCGGATGTCGAATTCTTCGGCTGGAAGGGGGAGCAGGTCGAAAACCGCCAGAACCGCTTCCGCGTCGTCACGAGCAACTTCGCCGAGAAGACCGACAGGAACGGGCAGGTTCTCGCCAATCCCAAGCTGTTGCAGCCCGAGTTCCAATGGATCGCCGTCGCCCGCACACGTCAGGGGCGGTTCGCGCATCTGGGGTTCAGCGGCGTCTGGTATAGCGACTACCAGCGTGAAGAGTATGGCGGCGCGAAGGTCTACTTCATCAGCGACCGCCCGGTGTATCGCCCGGCGCAGAAGGTGCAGTTCAAGTTCTGGTTGCGAAAAACGGAATACGATCAGCCCGACGCGTCGGATTACGCCAACCAGAAGTTCACGGTCGTCATCAACGATCCGCAGGGGGTCGAAGTCCACAAGCAGGAGTACACGACCGACGAATTCGGCGGCCTCGCCGGCGAATATGCGCTGCCCGACGAAGCGCCGCTGGGCGTCTACTCGGCGACCGTTGTCGATTTCGGCGGCGGCAGCTTCCGCGTCGAGGAGTACAAGAAGCCTGAGTATGAAGTCACCGTCGAAGCGCCGGACAAGCCGGTGATGCTCGGCGAAAAAGTCACCGCCCTCATCAAGGCCAAGTACTACTTCGGAGCGCCGGTGACGCAGGCGACCGTCAAGTTCAAGGTACAGCGAACCGGCAAAGACGCCCGCTGGTTCCCGATCCGCCCGTGGGACTGGCTCTACGGCAACGGCTACTGGTGGTTCGCCCCGGATTACACGTGGTACCCCGGCTTCCAGCGCTGGGGCTGCTTCGGACCAGTCCCGCCGTGGTGGGGCCACAATCCCGAGCCGCCCGAGCTGGTCCTCGATCAGGAAGTCCCCATCGGCGCCGACGGCACGGTGAAAGTCGAGATCGACACCGCGCTCGCGAAAGAACTGCACGGCGACGAGGACCACGAGTATTCGATCACGGCCGAAGTCGTCGACCAGTCCCGCCGTACGATCGTCGGTACGGGGAGCGTGCTCGTCGCGCGCGAGCCGTTCAAGGTCTTCGCGTGGACCGACCGCGGCTATTACCGCGTCGGCGACACGATCCACGCCAGCTTCCAGGCCCGCACGCCCGACGGGAAACCCGTGAAAGGGGACGGCCAGCTCAAGCTGCTGAAGATCACCTACGACGCCAAGCAGCAGCCTGTCGAGAACGTCGCCCAGGAATGGGACCTCGCGACCAACGCCGACGGGCAGTCGACGCAGCAGATGACGGCGTCGGAGCCGGGCCAGTATCGGCTGTCGTATACGGTCAAGGGGACAGGGCTGAGGGCCGAGGGGCAGGATGTTGAGATCGAAGGGGGCTACGTCTTCACGATCACCGGCGACACGTTCAACGGTTCCGAGTTCCAGTTCAACGACCTGGAGCTCATTGCCGACAAGGCCGAATACGCCCCCGGCGAGAAAGTGAAGCTGCTGATCAACACGAATCGCGTCGGCTCCACGGTCCTGCTGTTCGCCCGGCCGTCCGGTGGAATCTACGTCGCGCCGGAAATCCTGCGTCTCGACGGCAAGAGCACCACGCACGAGCTGACCGTCACGGCCGGCGACATGCCCAACTTCTACATTGAGGCCCTGACGATCTCCGGCGGCGAAGTCCACACCGTCGCCCGCGAAGTCATTGTTCCGCCCGAAAAACGCGTCCTCGACGTCGTCGTCGATCCCTCCGCTGCCAAGTACAAGCCGGGCGAAGATGCGAAGGTCAAAGTGAAGCTGACTGACATCGCAGGGCAGCCGTACAAAGGTTCGGTCGTCCTCGCGATGTACGACCGCTCCGTCGACGCCATCGCCGGAGGCTCCAACGTCCCCGAAATCCGCGAGTTCTTCTGGAAGTGGCGCCGGTCGTACTACGCGCACACCGAGCACAGTCTCAGCCGCTGGTTCAGCAACCTGCTGAAGGAAGGCGAAACGCCGATGGGAGACCTCGGCGCGTTCGGGGGTCTCGCGGCGGATCAGGAGGTCGATTTTGGTCGAACTGAGGCGAACGCTGATCGCGACAAGCGACAGTGGGGAATGATGGGCGGCGGCATGCGTGGCGACATGCGAGCGATGGGAGGCATGCCGATGCCCGCGTCGGCCGCTCCGATGAGGGAAATGGCCGCCGATGGCGCCATGCCGATGGAAAAGTCCGGCATGAGCGTTGCGCAGGGTGCAGGCGAAGCTCCAATGGTCCAACCCACCGTCCGCTCCCAGTTCGCTGACACCGCTTACTGGAACGCCGCCATCACGACGGCCGACGACGGCACCGCCGAAGTCTCCCTCACGATGCCCGAAAACCTCACTGGCTGGAAACTCCGCGCCTGGGGCATGGGGCAGGGCACGCGCGTCGGCGAGGCCACGACCGAAGTCGTGACGTTCAAGAACCTCCTCGTCCGCCTCGAAGCCCCGCGGTTCTTTGTCGAAACCGACGAAGTCGTCCTGTCGGCGATCGTCCACAACTACCTGGAAACGGAGAAGTCCGCCGAAGTCCAGCTCGTCCTCGAGGGCGGGACGCTCGCAGTGATCGGTCAAGGGGCAGGGGCTGAGGGCCAAGAGGCAAACGCCTCAACGAACTCTCAACTCGTGACCATTCCCGCAGGGGGCGAAGTCCGCGTCGATTGGCGCGTGAAAGCGATCCGTGAGGGCGAGGCCGTCGTCACGATGAAGGCCCTCACCGACGAAGAATCGGACGCGATGCAGATGCAGTTCCCGGTCTTCGTCCACGGGATGCTCAAGACCGAGTCCTTCAGCGGCGTCGTCCGGCACGATCAGCCCTCCGGCACGATCACCGTGAACGTCCCGGACAAACGCCGACCCGAGCAGACGCGCCTGGAAGTCCGCTACTCGCCGACGCTGGCCGGCGCGATGGTCGATGCGCTGCCGTACCTGGCCGACTATCCCTACGGCTGCACCGAGCAGACCCTTAACCGCTTCCTGCCAACCGTCATCACGCAGAACATCCTCAAGCGGATGAATCTCGACTTGGCGGCGATTAAGGAGAAGCGGACGAACCTCAACGCACAGGAAATCGGCGACGACCGGCAGCGCTCGGCCGACTGGCAGCGGCTGACGAAGGGTTCGCACGGGAAAGACTGGAACCCGGTGTTTGACGCAGCCGAAGTCGAGCTGATGGCGAAAGTCGGCGTCCGCGACCTGAGCGCCATGCAGCTCTCCGACGGCGGCTGGGGCTGGTTCAGCGGCTGGGGCGAGCATAGCTATCCGCACACGACCGCTGTCGTCGTCCACGGCCTGCAGCTTGCTGAGGCCAACGGCCTGGCGCTCCTGCCCGAAGTCCTGCCGCGCGGCGTGGCCTGGCTCAATACGTACCAGACCGAACAGGTCCGGCTCCTGAAAGTCGGTGAAGAAATCGCCGCATCGAAGCGCGAACCGAAGCCTGGCGAGCAGTACCGCACGCAGGCCGGCGATCTCGATGCGCTCGTCTACATGGTCCTGGTCGACGCCGGCCAGACCGACTCCGAGATGCAGAAGTTCCTGTATCGCGACCGTACCAAGCTCTCGCTGTACTCGCAGGCCATGTTCGGCCTCGCCTTACACAAAATCGGCGCGAACGACCAGCGGGATATGGTCATCCGCAACATCAGCCAGTTCGTGAAAACGGACAACGAGAACCAGACGACCTACATCGATCTGCCGAATCACGGCTCTTACTGGTGGTACTGGTACGGCGACGTCAACGAGGCCAACGCCTATTACCTCAAGCTGCTCACGGCGACCAATCCGCAGGATCCGCAGTGCAGCGGTCTTGTGAAGTACCTGCTCAACAACCGCCGCCATGCGACCTACTGGAACAGCACCCGCGACACCGCCGTCATCATCGAGGCGCTGGCCGAGTACCTCGTCGCCAGCGGCGAAGCGGAGCCGAGGATGCTCGTCGAAGTCGTCGTGGACGGCGAGGTGAAGCAGACGGTCGAGATCACGCCCGAGGTCCTGTTCACATACGACAATTCGTTCGTAATTGACGGCCCGGCGCTGACGTCCGGCGAGCACAAAGTCGAACTGCGGCGCAAACCGCTGGCTGCGCAGGTCGGAGGTCAGAAGTCGGAGGTCGGCCCGCTGTATTTCAACGCCTATCTGACCAACTTCACCTTGGAAGACCCGATCACGGCCGCCGGCCTCGAAATCAAGGTCGGCCGCAAGTTCTACAAGCTCGTCCAGCGTGCAGGGGCGAAAGAACTCAGCGAAGGGGCGCGCGGGCAGGCGATCGACCAGAGCGTCCTGAAGTACGACCGCGTCGGACTCGCCAGCCTGGATGCGGTCACCAGCGGCGATCTCGTCGAGATCGAGCTGGAGATCGACTCGAAGAACGACTACGAGTACGTGATCTTCGAGGACCAGAAGGCGGGCGGCTTTGAACCGGTCGACACGCAGAGCGGCTACACAGCCGGCGGCCTGGGCGCCTACGTGGAGTTCCGCGACGAGAAGGTCGCGTTCTTCCTGCGGCAGCTCGTGCGCGGCAAACACAGCGTCAGTTACCGGCTGCATGCCGAAGCTCCCGGCAAGTTCAGCGCTCTGCCGACGCGTGGATACGCCATGTACGCGCCGGAACTGAAGGCGAACTCGAACGAGATGAAGGTCATCATCGAAGACCGCCCGGCGCAGGAAATCGCGACACTGAAGTCCGACGCCGAGTACTACAAGGCCAGCCCGGCACAGATGTCGCCGCCGGACGGGACGTTTCCGGCTGGAACGAAAGTGACCGTGATTCGTAGAGCGGGCAGCTACTCCCTCGTTCGCTCCGCGGACGGCATCGAGGCATTTGTTGCGACCGATGCCCTGAGCCTGAACTGAGTGACTGACGTTGCTGTGGCCGGTCTCCTGACCGTGCCACCCGCGCGACCGCAGGTCTCCCCTCCCTCCAGCAGCCCGGCTGCCGAAAGAGCAGCCGGGCTGCGTCGCGCTGTACAATACGACTACCGCGTCACCGACCTCCGACCTCCGCTCAATGGCCGAACCCGTCACTCTGATCGGCCTCGACTTCGGGACGACCACCAGCAGCGCCGTCGTCGCTGATGCGGACGTCACGCGCAGTGCCGGCACCGGCCGCACCGAGTTCGGCGACCTCGCCGTCCGCTTTCGCTCTGACCTGTACTTCACGCCGATTTCTGCGGCCGGCCAACTCGACATTGCACGACTCGAATCGTTTCTCGACGACTGGCTCGCCGCCGGCCGGGTTGATCCCGCACAGATCTTCGGCGGCGGCGCGCTGCTCACCGGTCTCACGGCCCGCCGCGACAACACCGCGGCGCTCGTCGCGCTGATCCGCCGGCGCCTCGGCGACGCCCTCATCGCCACGGCCGATGACCCGCGGCTCGAGTCCTGGCTGGCCTTCATGGGCAGCTGTGCGGCGCTCTCGCGGGTCAATCCCGATCGGCCGGTCCTCAACCTCGACATCGGCGGCGGAACGACGAATCTCGCGCTGGGCCTGAACGGCGAAGTCGTCGACACCGCCTGCCTGTTCATTGGAGCCCGGCATATCGAGGTCGAGCCCGGCTCGTATCGGATCGTCGCGCTTTCCGATTTCGCCCGCGCGATTCTGGACGCCCTCGGAATCCATCGAGAGCCGGGCGACGAACTCCTTTCGAGCGAACTCGACCGTTTCCTCACGTTGCAGATCGCGATCCTCGAATCCTCTGCGGGGGCGGCAGCTCCCGACTTCCCACCCACGATCGCAGCGCTGCTCACGCAGTCCAGGTTTCGCAGGTCATCCACCCGCATGCCGGATCCGCTGATTACGTTCACGGGGGGCGTCGGGGAACTCATCTACGCGCACGCCGCTGGTGGCCCTTGGCCCGCCACGACGCACTTCGGCGATCTCGGCATCGACCTCGCACAGCGGATCGTCGCGTCGCCAGTCCTTTCGCCGCACATCCGCTCGCATCGTCCCGCTTCTGCCGGTCGTGCCACGGCGCTCGGCCTGATGCGGCATTGCACTGACGTCTCCGGCAGCACGCTCTTTCTGCCACGTCCCGAACTCCTCCCGCTCAGCGACATTCCGATCTTCGGCACGATCAAGTCGGCATCTTCAGACGACGACATCCTCCCACTGCTCGACCTCGTGCGGCACAGCTCGCGGGGGGGCTGTCTGATCGTCGAAATGACCTCGCCCTCCGCTGCCGACGTGCGTGCGATCGGCGAACGACTCGCCTCCCTTGTTGGCGGTCAGCACTTCCCTGCCGACCAGCTGCTGGTCCTCCTCGTCCGCGAGAACATCGGCAAAGCGCTCGGCAACTTCGTGACGAGCTGGCAGCAGCGTCCGCTGAACCTGATCGTCATCGACGAAGTCCCCCCGCGCGACGCACAATACCTCCGCCTCGGCCGCCCCCACCGCGGCAACGTCCCTGTCTCGTTCTACGGTCTCAACGACGTTTGAAGACGAACCGCGAAAAACGCGAATGCAGCGAAAAAGGGGGAACCGCTAATCAACGCTAATGAACGCTGATGGATGACTAGCCAGTTTCAATCTGGGTCCAGGGCCAACATTAGCGATGATCAGTGTTCATCAGCGGTCCCACTTCTTCCCGTTCAGTAGCGCCGCATGTCATCCTTTCGCCGCTTTCGTGATTTTCGCGGTTCAATACTTCTTTGCATGCGTCTTCGTGCTCTTCGCGGCCTTCTGTAAGCCTTTCTGCCGTTAGGCTCCCTTGGCGACTGTGATATCATTTACGCGGCGAACTGCTGGCCAGCGACTCGGTTGCCTCTGTTCCCTCCGTTACCTCTTGTCTGTCTTTTTTCCGAACAGCCATGCGTCCCGTTACCCCGCTTGACGCCATTCCCGTCCCGGCTCCCCGCCCGGACGAGAGCTATACGCACCGCTGCTTCGACCGCACCGTTACCTTCCGCGGCCTGAAGCAGCTCCTCGGCGCGGCCGACTACAGCAAGGCCGGCGACCGGCATGCCGGGCTGGCCGCCGACACGGACACCGCCCGCGAATCGGCCCGCGCGATCCTCTCCGACCTCACGCTGCAGCATCTTTACGACCATCCGCTGACGGACAACGACGGCCGCGTCGATTCCGTCATGCGCGTGTGCTACGACATCGATCTCGACGTCTTCAGTGAAATTGCGCTTCACCGTCGGCGAGTTCAAGGACCACCTGCTGCGGGCTCCTGGAGCGGAGATCACGCGCCTCAGCCGCGGCCTGACTGCCGTGATCGCCGCCGCCGTCGCCAAGCTGTGCGATGTCCACGAACTGATCGCCATCCCACGGAAGATCAACGTCCAAAGCAAAGCCCGCACGTCGCTCGGCGCGCCGGGCACGCTCTCCTCACGCCTGCAGCCGAATCATCCGACCGATGATCTCCGCGGCATCACGCTCCTCTGCTACTGGGGTTTGTCACTCGGCTCCGGCGACCAGCTGATCGGCGTCAATCCGGCGATCGATACCGTCGAGAGCGTCTCGCGCGTCCTGCATCGGCTCGATGCCATCCGCCGGCACACCGGCGCGCCGACGCAGATCTGCGTGCTGTCGCACATCAAAACGCAGATGGCCAGCCTGGAGCGCGGCGCCCCCGTCGAAATCCTGTTCCAGAGCCTCGCCGGCACCGAGAACACCAACCTCCACGAGTTCGACATCACTGTCGATCTCCTCGATCGCGGCTACCGGCTGATGCAGGAGCGCGGCCCGCTGAAGGACATTGCTCCGCAGTGCATGTACTTCGAGACCGGGCAGGGGAGCGAATTCACCTACGGCCGCCACAACGGCATCGACATGACCACTTGCGAGGCCCTGTGCTACGGCCTCGCCCGCCGCTACGACCCGTTCATGGTCAACAACGTCACCGGCTTCATCGGCCCGGAGACGCACCTCGACGGCATGGAGATGATCATCGCCAACCTGCAGGACCACTTCATGGGCAAGCTCCTCGGCTGCCCGATGGGGATGGGCTCCTGCTACACGCTGCACTCCGACATCACGCTCGAAGCGCAGCAGATGGTCACCGAGATGCTCACCGCCGCCGGGTCGAATTATTTCATGGATGTCGCCCTCAACACCGACCGCATGTTGGCGTACTTCGACACGAGCGCCCACGACAACCAGACACTCCGCGAAGTCCACAACAAGCGGCCGGGCGCCGAGTATCTTGAATGGGCGCTGTCGCGGGGCATTTTCGCGTACGACGAGCAGCGTCAGGTTGTCCGCGGGCCAAACTGGGGCAACCCGCGGCAGTTCTGCGAATCCGACGAGGAATTCCAGGAACTCTGGTCCGCGACACCGGCGATGTACGGCCTGGAGAACGCTGGCCCACGCCCTGCGAACGCCGTGAGCCGCGAAACGCGGCTCAACCAGGAAGTCGGCCGCGAGGCGATTCACTCCGAGTTGCGGCTGGACGATCTGCAGCGAGTCGCCGATTTCCGGCCCATCGTCACCGGCGCGACCAGCAAGGAGTCGCACCTCAGCTCCCCCAGCCGCGGTGCGCAGCTGCGCGCGCCGCAGCTCAATCGCTCGGGCTGGCGACTTGTCCAAGTCCTCGTCTCCGATGGACTCAGTGCCGAAGCCGTGCACCACCACATTCCCGATCTGGTACCGGTGCTCCTCGAAGGCCTGGCCGGCCGCGGGATCAGCGTCGGCCGCCCGCTGCTGGCCCAGTACGGTCGCGTCAAGCTGGCCGAGCCGATCGCCGAGAAACTCGACGCCCAGATTGTCGTGCACCTCATTGGCGAACGCCCCGGCGGCGACGCCCAGGCCTCGCGCAGCCTGTCCGCCTACATCCTGTATCGCCTCACCGACCCGGATGTGCAACAGGCTGCCGCCGCATTCAGCGGCAACCCGGGCATCCGCTACGAGTACACTGTGATCTCCAATATCTACAGCGGCGGCCTGCCGCCGGCCGAAGCGGCGGCGGTGATCCTGGAGAAGGTCGGCGAGATCCTCGAGCATCGCGCGGCGGGAAATCGGCTGGAGGCGCTGGTGAAGTCATAAGGCGCAGTCGGTAAGTCAAGCACCTGAGGCCCCCGCGACCACTCCGGCGGATCGCGGTGCCGGAACGTCACGGAGGCCTCGTGGTAGGAATTGTCACCATTGGCCGATTCAAGATGCGACGCTCGCAAGCCGCGGCTCGCTTCGGTCTTGCACTCTGCGGCACGTCACTTGTGCTCCCGGCCTTCCAGTTCCTTGAGTTTGTTGATGTTGATCCCCATGCGCCCGGCGCCACGAGTGCGCTCCATCGAGCCGCCCCGGCCGTAGAAGCCCAGGCCTTCCGCTTCGTTGACCAGCACTTTCAACTGGAGGTCCAGCAATTCCGCTTTGGCTGCGCGCCGCCGTTCGAGCTGCGCCTGCAGCTTCTTGACACGCTCTTCGATGTCACGAATCTCCTGTTCACGAAGCTGCATGTCGGCATCGAAATAATCTGACAACGCAGTCGATATCGCCTGTCTGGCGTCCCCCTTCCCCTTTTCGTCTCCTGCGTCGCGATACCTGTTGACCGCCTGCTGAACTGCAGAGTCCGACTGTTCAATTGCAGAATCGCCCGCAATTCGTACGAAGCCCGTCGCTGGCTTTTCGACAGGGAGAACCGTCTCCGACCGAGAGTCGGAATCCTGGTCCTGACCCGGGAGGGATCCCCCGCTGAACATGCACACGACCGCCATTGCACAGATTGCCGATGCCAATCTCGATTTCATTGCTTTGCTCCTGTGGATTCAGGGTTCATTGGGAAGCTGCTTTCCATCACAGACAAACGTCGCTGGAGCTCCTGTGCGTCGCGATGCCAATCGTCACCGTCGGATCGCGCATGGGCTCCGGCGCTCGCCGCATAGGTTGTTTCCATTTCCCGCAACAGGTGTTGGGTTTCGACCAGTTCGCTGTCGAAAGCGTCAGTTCGTCCGATGTCAGTCTTGAGCAATTGCGACACCGCAGATGGCAAATCCCCGGGCGGCTGTGCATCCTGGTCCGCTACAGGCGCGGGCGGCTCCTGCGGTGCCGGAGGGAGTTCCGTTTTGAATACGTGGGACGTGAACATTCCCACGGACGCCACGAGGGCCAGTGCCGCCATACCCAACAGCCATGGCCGCCAGGCGCGCAGCCGGCGGCGAAAAGCAGAGCGCCGCCGGGCCGTAGCCGGCTGCTGCAAATGCCCCAGGACCTTCAACAGCGCGGCGCGCGCCTCGTCGGCCGTCGCGAATCGCTTATGCGGTTTCTTTTCCAACAGACGATCGATGACATCCGACAATCCGTCGGGGACCTCGGGGTTGATTTCCCAGACCGGACGATGGCGATCGCGACAGATGCGGTTCAGCACCGCCAGCGGCTTTTCGGCGCGAAACGGCGGGTGGCCGGTCGCCATGAAGTACAACAGTGCTCCCAGGCCGAACAGGTCCGATTTCTCATCGACCGTTCCCCCGAGGGCCTGCTCCGGCGACATGTAATGCGGCGTGCCCGCAATGACACCGGTCCGCGTGACGGTGGCGTCATCGGCGGCGCGGGCCAGCCCGAAGTCGGTGAGCAGTGCCCGCTCAACGTCGTTCTCCAGCAGGATATTCGAGGGTTTGACGTCCCGATGGACGACCCCTTGCGCGTGGGCGGCCGCCAACCCCGCGGCCGCCTGCACGCCGATCCGCAGAATTTCCGCGACCGCCAGCGGACCTTGCTGATCGACCCGCGACTGCAACGACTGGCCCGGCACGTATTGCATCACCAGATAGGGGACGTCTCCCTGCGTTTCGACGTTGTGGATCGCCACCACGTGCTCATGCACCACGGCCGCCGCCGCCCGCCCTTCTCTGGCAAACCGCAGCCGCGCTGCGCCGCTGTGGGCCAGATGCGGGGCCAGCACTTTGATCGCAACGGGACGCTGCAGTTCCGTGTCGTATCCCTTCAATACGATTCCCATCCCACCCGCACCGATCACCCTCTCAATCTCGTAGCGGCCCAGCCGGCCCAGCATTTCCGGATGCGAGGGCAACGCCAGGAACGACAGGTCGGCCTGGGAGACCTGCATCGGCGCCGCGCCGCCTCCCCCGGCGAAGTCAGTTGCCGGGGGGTAACCGCGCAACAACGATGAAATATCGTTCCACTCTGCATCGTCGGCCGCCAGACGCGTCAGTCGTCGCTGACAGCGCACGCAAGATTCGATGTGTTCTGCCAGTCGGCGAAACTCAGTGCTCGATTCGTCGCCCGTAAGCAGAACTTCCAGCGGGGGTTCATCACAGACGATGGAGGGATGGTTCATCGGATTCACCTTTCCAGCTTCGCCTCGTTATCGCGCACGCTGTCCGCCAGCCGCTCGAACTGCTGAGCTTGCTCGCGCAGCCGCAACATGACGCGGCTGCGCGCGATGTAAACACCGCCGACGCTCATGCCCAGCTGTGCCGCGACGTCGTGGACCGGCAGACCGTCAACGCTGCTCAACCAGAATGCGTCCCAAGTGTGATTGGCAACCTGAGGACGGACTCGACCGACGGTCCAATGGAACACTTCCCGGCGGAATTCCAGTTCGAACAGCGACGACTCGCCACTGTGCGGGTCGTGCTGCTGATTCAATAACTCGGCAATTCCGGTGTCGCCGCTACCCAGCGGACGGTGCCGGCGGCGCGTGAGAAAATTGATCATCAGATTTCGCGCGATGCGAAACAGCCAGTCGCGAAATCGACCGCGCCGCGCATCAGGCACCCAATTGTCGACGGCGCCGGACACGGCCAGCAGCACTTCCTGAACGAGTTCCTGAGCGTCCGCATGCTGGAACCCTTTGTGCCGCGCCAGGCGATAGACCAGCGGTTCGTAAATGGCGGCGAACTGGTCCCAGGCATCGGCATCCGCTGGGTCGCGCAGCCTCAGGATCAGACTCGCGCGAGTGTTGGGGATATCCATGTCGGCGCCGGAGGAATCTGCCTTGTTGCAGATTTACACACAGCCGGCGGGCTCATCTTTCACGAATTCGCCAGCTTCCCCGACAGAATAACCGGTCTCGTACCCCAACTCCCGATTGTGAACTCGCAGCAACGGCAGTTCGAGGGCCCAACCGTGCCCAAGGGAACTGTCCGACGGCGAAGCAGTCACTGCCCAGACACCCCTTTGGTCACGTCTTCTCGGTCCCGCGGAATTGAGTCGAGGACGAGAACGAGGGGCCTCTATCAATCAGTGGCGCCCCATCACGCTGCGGTGGGATGAGCAAGCGCCCGTCGCAATGCGCCCCCGTCAACACGCAGATTCGTCGCCGCAATCCCTGCGGCAGTCGCAGCCGTTCAGAGAGGACTGGACAAGAACGAATCTTGGAAGCTCTCGCGACGCCCGACGGCGTCCAGTTCTTAGCGCCGCAACGGCCGCTCGACAGCGTATGCCACGGGGATCAACCCCGTGGCTCGAAAGACGAGCGGATTTATTCCTCGCTCCCATCGCCCTCAGATGCCGCCGGGCCGCGGCTCTGCACGCCGTCGGCCGCCCGCAGTCGCCGCCGGATCTGCCGGCGACGCGATTCGCTGCGCCGCCACGCCGCCGTCGAGCACAGATCCTCTTTCTTCACGCCGGCCGCGGCCAGCTTCTTCTCGCACGTGGCCAGTTGCGCGTCCGCCCGTTCCAGTTGCCGTTCCAGCACCTTGCGATTGAGTGCCATCGTCCGATCAGTTCCTTAATGGTGAAGACTTGCGCTGCGACGGTCGCAGTTCGTTGATCGTGGGGGGCGAATTGTAGAACGCCGGCATCGGCACGCAAGCCCAGTTCGTTGCGTAAACGGGCAGGGCGCGTCGATCGGCGAGATGGAGCCCGCTTTGACTTTGAGGCTCGGCAGGAGCCTCGCCCTCCCATACGCACGTCTCGGCAGGAACCTCGCCCTTTCGATCGACGACGGCGACTCGTACGCCAACAAAAAACCGGGCCCTTGCGGACCCGGTGCTCATGTTCGTGTTGTCGCAATTCGGTCTCAGCCTCCGCCGCCGAAGACTCCCAGCAAGGCGCTCGTGATCGGCGTCGGTTCCTGCCACTGCCACATCGACCGCACCAGGTCGAACGACATGATCGTTGCCACCACCATCAGCACCGACGAGGCCACCAGCGCCGCCACGACCCCGCCGCCCCATTCGTGCTCGACCGCCATCGCCCGACCGGCCACCGGCGCGGCGAATTCCTGGCTGGCGCCCGACTCCTCGAACAGCCCCTCGTCGGCGTCGAAGATGTCCAGGTCTTCCAGTTCGTCGTCTTCGCCCAGGATGTCGGCCGAAACCTCCAGCTCTTCTTCGCTCGCACCGGTGTCGTCCGAATCCACGTCGAACACCGCGTCGTCCAGCGACTGCTGACCCGAATCCTGCAAGTCGATCACACCGGTGTCGTCGTTGCCTTTGGACTTCATCTTCAGATCGAAGGCGGAGTCGTCCTGCACCGCGGGGATTTCGAACTTCGTTTCGTCGACCCCTTCCATCGCCGGCATCGCGTCCATCATCGGGACCGTGCCGCCGAATTCCGCACTGTCTTCCAGAGAAATGCCGCTGTCGCCGATGCCTTCGAGCGAAATGCCGCTGTCGCTGCCGATGTCCAGCGTGATGCCTTCGTCCGCTTCCAGGGAGATGCCGCTGTCCGCCGCCAGCGTCAGCGAGCTACCGGAGTCCAGCGCCAGTCCCGAATCGTCCGAGAGCACCGACGCCTGCTCGCTGTCGTCAGGCAAGAGGTCCAGCGCCACCGTTGAATCCTGGCCGCCGATTAACGCTACGTCGCTGTCGCTGGAGTCTTCGCCGGCCGCCGCCGGGTCGATCAGTTGCACGTCGCTGTCGCTGCCGTCGCTGCTGTCGCTGGGGGGCTCGGGGATCAGCTTGACGTCGCTGTCGCTCGACGACGGATCCCGTCCCGACGCCAGCGTGATGTCGCTGTCGGAATCGGTGCCCACCAGTTTGACGTCACTGTCGCTGGCGGCGCCCGCATCCCCTTTGCGGATGACGGTTGGCTCATCTCCCACGTCCTTCCCGCCCCCGAGGACCGTCGAGGAACCCTCGGAGAGTTCGTCACCGATGACCATCGGTCCGGAGTCGCCGAACATCGGCACTTCCGGATTGGAATCCGACTGCCGCGTGCGGGCGAACTCTTCAATGTCCTCCAGCCGGAATTTCCAAGTCCCGCGGTCGGCGAACCCGCGGATATCGCCGCTCTCCCGCAATCGAATGAGCTGGTCGCGCGTGATTTTGAGCTGCGCAGCCGCTTCTTCCAGACTGAGGTACTTCTTCGGCGTAGACGACATCGCGCGACTCCAACAGGCAATTCGGGGTGATTCCGGGTCCAGGGACGTTCGGGCCGTACCCTTCCGTTAATCGCTAACCATTCCGTCTCCAGCCGAACCGTCGCGTACCGACTTCTCGACAATCGACCCGGCCGGGGGCCTCGCCGCACGGAACGTCCGCAAGTTCAACCCTTGCCTAACTTACGTATTGTGCAGGGTTAGGAAACCTGGGGAAGAAATGACCGCAGTTTCGGCGGTCGGCGACAGGCCAACCCCAATTCTAAGCCTGACCGGACGCAAAGCAAGTAGTTTCTGGCGTTGACTTTTGGACGGATGAGCGTCCCGAGGACGCCGCCATTTTGCAGCTCAGAGGCGGGGCTCGCACACCGCAAAGCCGGCGTGACCCGAAAATTCTGCCTAATCGTTAAAGTCGGCCGCTCCCGGATGCCGATCACAGAATTGGCGACCGTGTCCTCATGGCCCCCCTCCGTTTTGGCCTCAGGTCGCCGCTGTTCCCCCCTCCGGAGCAAATCATGCGTTTTTCCGCCACCATTCTGATCGTGGCATGCTGCGCTACGTCGCTCGTCGGATGCCACGGCGGGCACCGGCGAGATTCCTGCCTGTTCGGCCGCCACCACCACCGCCACCGCGATGCGTGCGTTGATCAGCACGAGTGGGACGACGACGACGACGGCGACTATCACCACGGCGGCTGTGATTGCTGCGGTGGCGGCGGTCACATGCCGGATTACGGCATGCCGATGCAGTCGATGGATTCCGGTTGCGGATGCGGCGGGTCGATGCCCTCGTATGGCGGGATGCCGATGAGCTTCCCGCAGCAGAGCAGTTGCGGTTGCAGCGGCGGCGGGATGAGCATGCCGTCGTATCCCACATTCGACCAGCCGGTCATGATGGGTTCGCCGACCCCCACGCCGGCCAACCAGACTCCGCCACCGGCCCCCGGGGCGGAATCCTACTACTCGCCGAAGGGGTTGACCCCCATGCCGGATCAGGCGTCGGTCGCACAGCCGGCGTTCTGAAGAAACGGCAGCCAGCATATTCGAACAGCCCGGTTGGCCAACTCGTCATCGGCACTCGATGACGGATTGACCAGCCGGGCTGCTGACTGCGCGCACCGCGATCCTGCGGTGAGCCACGCCGGCGGTTCAGCTTGTTGGAGTTCCGCCTTCAGACGGCCGCGACGCAACCTGAGTCGCCCGCTCAGTGACTTTGCCAGCCAGCCGCCAGAGCCGATACACTCGCCGCCGCCCTCACGGCGACGACGCATGCAAATTCGGCCCGCTGTTCTCATCGCATTCCTGTCCTGGGCCTGGCTCAGCGCCGCGATTCGCGCCGCCGAGCCTGTTGCCGCCGATGTCGTCCTGGCCAACGGGCTGATTCTCAACGGGGGCGGCGGACCTGCCGTCGCCGGTTCCGTCGCGATCAAGGGGGACACGATCGTTGCCGTCGGGCAGTTCGAGACGAGCGGCACGCCGTACCGGATCGACTGCACGGGCCTCGTGATCGCGCCCGGGTTCATCGACCTGCACAACCATAGCGACGAACAGATCGTTGATCCCAAGTATCGGCTCAACGCGAACTTCCTCACGCAGGGCTGCACGACGGTCGTCACCGGCAACTGCGGCTTCGGCCCGGTGGACGTCGCCGACTACTACGCCAAGATCGATCAGCTTGGCGCCGGAACCAATATCGCGCATCTGTTGGCGCACGGTTCACTGCGTGGGAAGGTGGTTGGCGTCGACGACCGCAGGGCGACGGCGGACGAACTCGCCGAAATGCGCCGGCTCGCCGGCGTCGCCATGCAGGACGGCGCCTGGGGAATGTCCTCCGGGCTGATCTACGTCCCTGGCGCGTACGCCGACACGGACGAGCTGGTCGCGATCTCTGAGGTCATCGCCGAGCATGGCGGCATCTACGCCAGCCACGTCCGCGACGAGGGGCTGCAACTCCTGATCTCGGTCAATGAATTGCTGGAAATCGGCCGTCGCGCAAAGCTGCCGGTGCACCTGTCGCACTTCAAGGCCTCCGGTCGCGACGCCTGGGGACTCGCCCGCCAGGCCGTCGCAGTGATCGAACAGGCCCGCGCCTCCGGCCAGGTCGTCACGGCCGATCAATACCCCTACGTCGCCTCGAGCACGTCGCTCGAAGCCACGTTGCTCCCGGCCTGGGCCCGTGCGGGAGGCCGGGAGAAACTGCTCGAGCGCCTGGCCGACGCCGAGTTCGGACCCCGCATCCGTACCGAAATCACCGACGCCCTCGCCCGCAAAGAGGACGGTCGCGCCATCCGGATCGCCCGTTACGCTCCTCGTCCGGACTACATCGGCCGCGACCTCGTCCAATTGGCCGAAGCCGAGAGCCTCTCAACACTCGATCTCGTCCTCGAGATCATCAACGGGGGCGGTGCGGCCGTCGTCCACTTCAGCATGGACGAAGGCGAGGTTCGCGAACTGATGCAGCTCCCGTGGGTCGCGACCGCGTCCGATGGCCGCGCCGAACTTCCCAGCGCCGACAAACCGCATCCACGGACGTACGGCACGTTTCCACGGAAAATCGGTTTCTACTCCATTCACGAACACGTCCTCCCGCTGGAGCAGGCGGTCCGCAGCGCCACGGGGCTGGCGGCCGACATCATCGGCCTTCGTGATCGTGGCTATCTTCGCACCGGTCAGGCGGCGGATATCGTGGTGTTCCACCCTGAGACATTTCGCGACACCGCGACATTCGACGATCCGCACCAGTACGCCGCCGGCGTCGAGTACCTGTTTGTCAATGGCACGCTGGCAATGGCCCGCGGTCACGTCACGGGCGCACTGGCGGGCAAGCCGCTGCGCAAGCCGAAGAAGGGTTGATGGTTGGACGGAGGGTTGATGGTTGATGGTTTGTTGAACGGGAAACACGACGTCGTTGATGCGTGGCGCGGCCTTCACGAAAGGAAGGGCGTGGCTGCGCCGTTCAGCCGCGATCCGCACGGGAGCACGGGCCGCCGACCGCGGCTCCTCGTCAGCGTGCGCAACGCCGACGAGGCGATCGCCGCACTGGCCGGCGGCGCCGACATCATCGACGTGAAGGAACCGCGGCGCGGTCCGCTCGGCATGGCTGATGCAAACATCGTCGCTGACATCGTCGCATGTGCTGGCGACCGGGCACCGGTCAGCGCCGCTTTGGGAGAAGTCCGGGACTGGGTCACGCCAAGCGGTGATCTGGGTGCCGCTGGCGCTGGTAATGCACATCCCGTAACAGGTGCCACTGGCTCTGCCAGTGCCGTTCCCCCAACATCCGCGACCGGCTTCGCCAGTGCGATTCCCGTGCTGCCTTCGCATCTCGCGCTTGCCAAACTCGGTCTTGCCGGCTGCGCTCGCCATGCCGACTGGGTCACCGACTGGCTCGCCGTTCGAACCGCCTTTGAACACGCCGCCGGCCGTCCCCTTTCATGGGTCGCCGTCGCTTATGGGGATGCGCAAATCGCCGATGCGCCTCCTGTGAACGACGTCATCTTCGCCGCTGCGAGGACGGGGTGTCGCGGTGTCCTGATCGACACGTATAACAAGTCCGGCGGTTCGATCCTCGAACTCTTTGCGGCACGTGACCTGCGCGCGTTCGCCGCACTGGCCCGCGCTGGCGACCTGTTCTTGGCGATCGCCGGCAGGCTGCACCCCACCGATCTTCGCCGCCGCAGTCTGCGAGTCGCGGACATCATTGGCGTTCGGTCCGCCGCCTGTACCCACGGCGACCGCCTGCAACCGATTGCCGCGGCCCAAGTTGCCCGACTCCAGCGGGAACTGCGGGTCCACGCGCGCCGCCGCACTCGGCACCAGAAGCGGCTTCAACGCCGGGAGGGCGAGGCTCCTGCCGAGCCGGTGTGATCGGAAGGCCCGTTATTCATCGCAGCTCCGCAGCAGCGTCGCACCACTGCTGTGGACAATTCGAGGAAGGCCAAACACGTTCAAAACAGGACAGAAAAATGATGGGGCAGAAAAATCGTCGCATTGACTTTGGCGATTTTTCTGTCCTCAATTCTTCTGTCCATTCTTTGCGAATCGAGGGAAATCGGAGCGGTCACCGGCTTCGCCAATTCGCTTCCGATAGGACCATCGATGTGGGTCGCACTGGCAGAGCCAGTGGCACCCAATCGCTTGGCCCTTGACCCTCAGCCCTGGTCACCGCAGCACGAAACTCAGCATGGCGCCCAGCAGCGCCAGCGCCACGCCGGCGACCAGCATATACAGGCGTTGCTGCAGCCGCTCGATCGCTGTCTGGTCCGCGCGGCGATCGCGGTGCGCGACGCGCTGCCGCTCTTCGAGGATCGCCACCTGCTGCACCAGGCCCGGCTTGCCGTTGCCGCGGACCGTTTCAGTGAGTTGCTCGATCTCGACCCGCAGAGGGCGTAACTCATCGGCCGCAAATTGAGCGAACTCCGCCCGCATTGCGGAGACGAGCAAGTCCAGCTGCTGCGGTTCGGGCATCCCTGGCGACGGCGGCGCCATCCGGCTTCCTCATGAAACCTGTTTGACGACATTGACCGTGTGCTCGCCCGATCGCTCACGGTTGCGCGACCACCGTCCTCCGCGTCATTTCGACTCGTCGGTCAGTGGACCATGGACAATGGACCAGGGACATCTGATCGCGCATGGCCTGGCGCCGCATCAGTCCCAAGGACCACCTGCGTTCCCGCCACAAGGTCGTGCAGCGTCCGCCGATCCCGGCGAAACAGCCCGCAGAGGGCGTCGGCAGCGACGGTTGCCAGTGTCGCGACACCCGCCAGCCTGGCCAACAGAGGCCACCCGGCGGCGTCACAGAACGTGTGCAGCGCAAATGCCAGATCGGCAACATGGCGAGGAGGCTGCGGAGAGCCAGCCGACCCGCTTTCGGAGGCAGGCCGTGGACGTCCACAATTCGAATTTGCAGAAGTTCCTTGCCGGGCGACATCCGCCACAGCGACTGGAGGTACATCACGACCGCCGGCGCCGCGAATCCACTCAAGGACGCCGCAACCGCCAGCGCGGGATGCTGTGCCAGGTACGCACCGACGGCGCCGCCGGCGAACAGTCCAATGATGAACCGCTGCATCGCCGAGACCAGCGTGACGTCGACGATCCAGGCGATCGTCCGCACCAGCCTTCCGGCCTGAGGTCGCGAGATCGGCCGCAGTGCGTGCAGTTCATCAAGCAGCAGATCGTACGTCCAGAAGCGGTCGCTCGGCTCTTTCGCCAGCAACCGTTCCAGCAGTGCGCGCCAGTCTTCCGGCACGTGCTCCGGCCAGCGCTCGGGATACTCCACTCGCCCCGAACAGTGAGCGCGAATCCGCGCATTCGCATGGTCGCCCACGAATGTGTACGGCAACCGGCCGAACGTCATCTCGAACAGCATCACTCCCAGGGCGTACATGTCGCTGCGGATGTCGGTCGGTTGACCGCGGCATGCCTCCGGCGACAGGTAATTGGGGGTTCCCGCGATGCGGTCGTGATTCTGGGTCAGTTGCGACAGCCGCTGCGCCAATCCGAAGTCGGACAACTTGACCGTCATACCGTCCGACAGCAGGATGTTGCCCGGCTTGATGTCGCCGTGCACGATGTCAAACAGCGCCGCGGACTGCAGCGCCGCCACGGTCTGCAGGGCAATTTCGATGATTTCCGCAAAGGGCAGGGGGCCTTCGCGCAAGCGGTCGGCCAGTGTCAAACCGTGCACCAGTTCCATCGCCAGAAACGGCTGCTGCTCGCTCCGCGACACGTAGTAAATGTGCACGACGTTGGGATGATTGACGCGTGCCTGGGCGCGGGCTTCCTGGAGCAGTCGCGCGACCCGATGCCCCTCGTCATCCGCCTGCGGGTCGTCGATGACCTTGAGCGCGACGTACCGCTGCAGCGATTCGTCCATCGCGCGGTACACCGCCCCCATGCCGCCGAGGCCGATCCGGCTCATGATCCGGAAGTGTCCCAGGCGTTGACCGATCAAGGCGTCCGGCGCCAGGGGGTCGCGCTTGCGAATCGGCGACTCCGTTATCGCGCCCGGACGCACCACGGCGCGGGGGGCGTCGACGGCCGGCGGATCCTCGTGCAGCACGATGCCACCGCATAGATTGCATTCGCCGGTGACCAGGTCGACGCGGGCGCGCCCTTCCTCGCACGAGCAAGGGGTGCTGAAGTCGATGATTTCCGTGCGATCGGCTGGCATTTGTGCCAGCATACGACCAAGATTTGAGGCCATCCGGCCACGCGCCGGCCGCCATTCCGGTCCTGTCGACCCCGGATGCTGACTCTAACGGCCTTCACCAACGTGCCGGATGTAACGCCCGCCGCCGCCCGGTGGCTTCGAGTCGCCGCTCTGCTGCTGGGGCTCTCCCTGGGGGGGGCGGCATGCGTCGCTGCACAGTTGGGCGCCGCAGGACACTCTCCCGGCGCGGTCGCCGCAGCCGCGATCGCGGCACTCGCCGCCCTGCCTGCCCTCGGCCTTGTCCTCGGCCCCACCCATTGGCAAGCGCCGCTCTGGAACGTGTGGCACGCCTCAAAGAATCGGCTGCAAGGCGCGCCCGTGGCAATTCCCCGTGAGATCGCTGCGGCCCTGATGGCAGTCGGCGGAGTCGCGTACCTGATACTTGTCGCGCGGTTACTCTCGATTTCTCAGAATCCGTGGGACGATGACCAGGGAGCGTTCTTGCTCACGGCACAAGAGATCCACGATCACGGCGGCCTCCCCTGGCTGTGGCGCGCGCTCTGGTCCGGCGAGTTTGCAGAAGCGAACCGGCACCCGCTGTACCTCGGCTTGCTCGCGCTGTGCCCCAGCGTCCGCGGCGGCCAGTGGCTCAGCGTCCTTCTCGGTGTTGCGACTTTCGTCGTCCTCGTCGGGGCGACGGCCCGCCGGTTTGATCGTTACACCGCCGGGCTGTTCAGCGTGTTGCTGGGGACGAACGCTGCATTCTGCCTGTATTCGACCCGGATTGTCTGCGAGATCCTGCTGGTGTTGCTGTGCGGCCTGGCCTGGCTGATGCACACGCCTTCGCCTCGACGTCCTGACGACTCGGTGATTTCACCGGCGCGCTGCTCGGCCGGGGGCGCGTTGCTCGGCCTCGCCTGGCTGACCAAGGGGACCGGCCTGGTCCTGTTCGTTGCGTATGGCGCTTGGCTCATGCTCACGGCATTTCGCGCGCGACGCTCCATCGGCGCCATGCTGCCGCCGCTCGCTTGCGCTCTCGCGGCGTTTGTGATTGTCAGTCTGCCTTTGCTCGTCCGCAACACGATCCGTTTCGGTAACCCGGTGCACAATCTGAACTCGCTGCTGCTGTTTGCGGACCACTATGACGACCTGGCTGGCATGGTTGATCGGCACTGGACGACGGGGCAGGCCGCCCGCGCCTGGTGGGTGACTCATTCGGCTTACGACGCTGTTCGCCGTGAAGCCACAGGTCTGATCTGGGAGGCCTACATCATCCTGCGCAGCTTCGGACCAGCCCCGCTCGATGACGCGCGACTGCTGTTCGGGTTGCCGCTGGCGGTGTTTGCAATCGGACTCCTCGTCGCCCGACCGACGGCGGCCGGTGGCCTGCTGGTCGTGTGGGGCGCCGCCTCGTGGCTGATGTTCGCCTGGTACGTTCCCATTGCCGCGGGTGAGCGGTTTATTCTGCCGCTGCTCGGACCAGCGCTCATTCTCGCAGCAGCGGCCGTCGTGCGCGCGTTTCAGGGCCGACGCGCACCCCAGGCGGCGCTTGCGGCCGGCATCGTCTGGAGCGTTTTCTGGGTGGTCGCCGCCTGGTTCTCGGCAGGATTCGGCGAGGGGGGCGGTTGATGTTACACTTACCGTTGCGCAATTCCTCGGCGGGCCGTTGAGTTTTGGGCCGGAGTCGCGTTCTTTACGAACAGGGGGATTGTGCGGGCGCCAGACACCGAGTCGCCCTGTCGCGGTCGCTGGAACCCGAGAGACCCCGATGGCACACTGCCGATGGTTCCGATTAGAGTGATTAGGGACATCGGCAGCCCCGCGGCAATTCGGGAACAGCAACTTGACCCTCGCAATTGGCCTGCTCTAGACTCTTGCCGGTCCTAGAATTGCGCCGTTTGCAGCATTGCGGGCCGCGGGAGGGGGGGAATCGGTCGGTGCGCGCGATCATCAGCGACATTCACGGCAATCTCGAGGCGCTCGAAGCCGTGCTCGCCGACATTCAGCAGCAGAACGTCGCTGACGTCTACTGCCTGGGGGACATTCTGGGATACGGTCCCAACCCGCGCGAGTGTCTCGATCTCGTAATGAAGCACTGCGCGGCCACGATTCTGGGGAATCACGACCAGGCAGCCCTCTTCGATCCCGAGGGCTTCAATGCCGGGGCCGAACGGGCCATTTTCTGGACCCGCAATGTGCTGGAGACCGGCGACGCCAAGGGGAACGAACGCCGCTGGGAATTCCTCGGCGAGCTCCCGCGCGTGCGCCGGGAAGACAACATCCTCTACGTCCACGGCTCCGCCCGCAATCCGCTGAATGAGTACGTCTTCCCCGAAGACATCTACAATCAGCGGAAAATGGAGCGGATCTTCGCGCTCGTCGACAAGTACTGTTTCCAGGGGCACACCCATATCCCCGGAGTGTTTCTGGAGAGTTTGAGTTTCTTATCTCCCGAAGAAATCGACCTCCGTTACGAATTATCGGGAGAGAAGGCCGTGCTGAACGTCGGCTCGGTCGGCCAGCCGCGAGACGGAGACCCCAGGGCCTGCTACGTGTTGCTCGACGGCCAGACGGTCCGTTACCGGCGAGTCCCTTACGATCTCGAAAAAACGATCGCGAAGATCTACAAGGTCCCCGAACTCGACAATTTTCTCGGCGACCGGCTCCGTGAAGGACGCTGACCGTCGGAATTTGTGGTGCGCGCCGGACTCGCCATGATCCCCGTTCGCGGGAAGCCGTTGTGTCGGCGCGGCATTCCCGCCACAATCCCCGCGGCGGACATCCCCGCCCGGAACTTGAAAGGACGCCGCCCGTAGACCCACGGGCCGGGAGCCAACATGGAACAGCGACGGTTCATTACGTTTGTCCTGCTGTCGACAGTGCTGATGCTCGGCTGGTTCAAGCTGGGTCCGCTGCTGTTTCCCAACGCGTTTCCGAAGCCTGCGGTCGCCAAAAAGAACGCTCCCGCGGCCCCTGCAGAGGTCAAGCCGGCCGACCAACCTGCCCCTGCCGACCAACCTGCCACTGCCGCCGAGCCGCAGCCGCAGGACGCGGTCGCCGCTGCTCTCGCCAACGAGAACGTTAAGCCCGCAGAACCGCCCGCATTGACGGCTTTCAATAACCCGGGGCCGGTCGTTCTCGGCTCGCTGCAACCCGATTCCGGGTTCTTCATGGAACTGCAGATCGATCCGCAGGGCGCCAGCATTGCATCGGCAACCCTCAACGATCCGCGATTCATCACCGCCGACGGCAAGCGGCGGCCACTTGAAGTGGTGGGAAACAACCTGCAGTCGGGCCAGCGGACGCTCGAGTCGGATGTCGCGGCGATCGACGCGCTGCTCAAGCCCTACAACCAGACACTTCGCACGGTTGTCTGGGAAGTCGTCCGGCAGGACGCCGCCTCCGTGGAATTCCGCTATCCGTCGCCGGACGGCACGCTCGAAGTCCGCAAGTCGTACAAGCTGAACAAAGGCAACCCGCAGGATCGCGACGGCGATTACCTGGGCTACCTGGTCGACGTAACGCTCGAAATCAAGAACCTCGGCGACCAGCCGCGGCAGGTCAGTTATGTGCTGCAAGGTCACGGTCTGCCACTCGAAAACGCTGAGAACACGCGGACATTCATCGAAATCAAGGTTGGCACCGCTGAGAAACCCGGCAGCCCGGTGCAGTACACGGCCCGGACATACGTCAAACAGAAAGCCGACGAAGAAGCCAAAAACGATCCGACGCTGATCGACGCCTGGCGCGAGCCGCTGGCCTATGTGGGCGTCGACGTGCAGTACTTCGGGGCGGTCTTGTTCCCCCAGGGGGACCAGACCGCCAAGCCCGCGTTCGCCGTGGTCCGCCCGGACCTGGTCGGCAAAGTCCATCCTACGCACCCGGAACGGACCGACATCAGCGTCCGTCTCGAATCCCCCGAACTATCGCTCGCCGCCGGCGGCGCGGAACAGCAGGACTTTCGCCTGTTTCTCGGTCCGAAACGCCCGGAACTCCTGACGCCGCTCAATGCCCGCGGCATCATTACGTTCGGCTGGTTCTCGTTCGTCAGCGTCGGCATGGTGTATGCGCTGAACTTCTTCCATCAGGTACTGTGGTTGCCTTACGGTCTGGCGATCGTGCTGTTGACCGTGATCGTCCGGGCCTGCATGTTCCCGATCACGCGCAAGCAGGCGGCCGGCGCCAAGAAGATGAAGGATTTGCAGCCCAAGCTGCAGGAGCTGAAGACCAAATACGCCAAAGAGCCCGAAAAATTCTGGCAGGCACAGCGGGAACTGTTCCGCAAGCACAACTACAGCCCGCTGTCCGGCTGCCTGCCGCTCGTTCTGCAACTGCCGATCTTCATCGGGCTGTACAACGCACTCAGCTTCGACGTCGACCTGCGGATGGCGCCGTTCCTGTGGATTGAAAATCTCGCGGCGCCCGACCAGTTGTTCAGCTTTGGCGGCGAGCTGCCGCTGCTGCGTTGGACGCACTTCAACCTGCTGCCGATCATCACGATCTGCCTGTGGATCGTACAGCAGAAGATCATGATGCCTCCGCCGGCCACGGAAGAGCAGGCCATGCAGTACAAGTTCATGAACTACATGATGATCTTCATCGGGTACATGATTTATCCCGTGCCGGCCGGCCTGTGCGTGTACTTCATTACGTCGACGCTGTGGGGCATCAGCGAGCGCAAGCTGGTGGACTACCTGAAACTCGATGAAAAAAAAGTGGAATTGACCGAGCCGATCGAGACGACGGCGACCCCCAGCTCGTCCCCGCCTGAAGAGCCGCGCAAGCCCGGCTGGCTGGAGCGGATCATGGCCGCTGCGGACGAGGCCAAGCGTCAGGGGACTGGCCGTACGAATGAGGCGGCGAGCGCCGGGTCGCGTAAAGAGCAGCGGGACGGCAAAAAGAAGCGGCCCAAGCGCTGATTGAGTAGTGTCCTAATTTGGGTAACAAATCACTTGACTCATCAAGGGTGATGGACGGAATTCGGGACGCGGGTTACTTGGCTACTGATCCCCTCGAAAGCGATAGTGCTGCCCCTGCTCGTGGCTCCAGTCGCAGCCAGCTTGGATCAATTCTGATCCGGGATACCGGGACCGAAGATACCAGTCAATCGGCATGAGTGCCGCGATCACGATGGCTGGCGGAGACGTCGAGACCCAGCCAGCGCCGATCGCGAAACCTAAGCACATAACGCTGCCGACGTACCACACCGGCAGCGCCACCACGACCGCCAGCGCCATCACGGCACGCTTGATGATCCGGCGGGGGCGGGTGGCAGGCATGGTGGCATCATATCACGGCCGGACCCCGCCGAAGTGGCGGGGTTTATCATGCGCTGTGGTAGAATGCCGCCCCATGATGCCCGACGAGAGTTATCCGTGGTGGATTGTCGTCACCGTGACGGCGATTCTGCTCATGCTTCTGACGGCGGCGTTCGCGCCGATTTGGGCTTATGCGCTCGTGCTCGTGGAGTTCGGTGTGGTGGTCGTCCGAAAACTCCGCAATGAAAGATAATTCAAATTAGGACACTACCGCTGACTGGGTGCCCAGATTCCGCGCGAGCACTGACGAGCCGCACCTATCTGACAGCGGATCCTGGACGGGCCCGAATTTCGCCGACGAAGCCAAGGCAGCGGTGACCGCGCTGCCGACAGGCCCCGGGCCTCACTTCGGCGGCACGAGCTTTTTGGCCGCGCCCATGTACTCTTCCATTTTGCTCCATTCCTCCGGGTTGTCTCTGGCGGTCCCCTTGAGGATCTTCGCGAGACAGTCGCGGTGGCACTTGAGCATCAGATCGAGCATGGGATCTTTTTCCGGCATCGCCTGCAGTTCGTTCGAGAGCGACGTGGATTGCGGCAGGGCGACGATGGCAAAGGTCTTCCACTCATCGGGACGGCTCTTCTCCTTCAGTCCCTGCGCGGTCTCCCAGATTCGCAGCGTGTTTGCATAAATCGTCGCGTCTTTGTCGACCGTCGAAAACGAGAACGAGAACGGGACGAAGAAATACGCGGCGGCGACGGCGGCCACCACGACGATGCCGGCCAGCGGCTTCCAGGCCGACGCCAGACTGCCGGCTCCTTTCGATCCCATGGACCCCAGCGAGCGGAACATCCCGCCAGCGCCCCCGCTGATCCCTGATCCGAGCGCACCGAATACCCGACCGAAGCCCCCGCCGATCGCCGAACCCAGGCCCCGAAACGGATTCCGAAACTGCCGCCGAGGACGCGGCAGCGCCACGGCCACCGGACGTGCAGGGGCTGGACGCGGCGGAGCTGGACTCGGCGCAACCGGGGGCTTGGTCGCCGCCGACGGACTGGAGGCCGGAGCGGGACTGACCGGCGCGGGACTCGGACTGACCGGCGCGGGAGCCGGATTGACGGGCGCAGGCGCAGGACGGACATGCGCGGGACTCGGAATCGCCGGTGCAACGGCCGTCGATGCCGACGTTTTCGCGGCAGGGGCCACAGCCTTCGCTGCCACGGGCGTCGTTGGCTGGGCGGGAGCATGAGCAACAGGCTTGCCAGGGGCAGCTGCCGCTGAATTGGCGTGGCTTTCGGCTGCGGGGCTGGGCCTCTTAAATGGCTGCCAGAATCGCCCGCCGATCTCAGTCCGTCTGATCCCCGAAGGAATTGGCGCCGTGCCAGGAGCGGCGAGACCACGTTGCGGCGCCACATGCGATGTCGAGACGGGCGTCGCCCCAGATGCGCTGGCAGAATTGAATAGTCCGTCGATCATCCCGGCAGGAACCCAGTTTCCTGTCGAACTGCGACGCACGCGGTCGCCCGGTCCCAACTGGCGAGACTCCACGAGCGCCTGCATGTCGGACCAGGTGATCGGACCCAGTTCCTGTCCCAGGACACGACAATGCCACTGATCCGCAGATTCTGCTGCGTCCTTCGGCGGCCTCTGTGCGGCTTCTGAGCCATTGGTGACGACTACAGCTCGTTCATCCGCAACCTCTTGATCCCCGAGACGTTCGTCATCCAGCATTGGCATTGCCGGAACATGCTCGGTGCGTCGCGCACGAGGTTTTCGCGGCGCCGGATCGCCGATGACCTCCAACGAGTCCAGTGTGGCGGCGGCCTCGGCAGCGGCGTCTGCGGCGGCGAACTCGGCCATCTCCGATTCGCTGAACAGGCCCGCAATCGACCGGGCCACTCTCCATTCGTCGTGGAGGCTGAGCCGTACCTGGTCATGGGGCGCGATCCGCCCAATGCGCGCCAGGCTGGTGAGGTGTTCAAAGGACATCGGTCCCAGAACCTCGTCGTGCAGACGGCAAAAACAGCCGTCCAGGGCGGCTTCATTGTCCGCCGATTCGCCGACTTCGGCCTGCGCGAACATGGAATTCAGGTCATCGACGTTCGCCGCCGACAGAAATAACTCGGGCACAGCCTGCAAATTGCGCCAATCGTTCGTATTCTCAGCGCGAATCTCGGCATTGTCAGGGATACGAGCTTCGCGTACCAACGCCTGCAATTCCGCGAAATCCAGCGGACCGCATTCCTGCGGGCCGATCCGGTAATACCAAAGACTCGGCATGGCGCGTTGCCCAGTCGTCCAAGTTGAACGGAGAGGTTGCGGCGAGGTCCGGACTGCGGCGTCCGGCGAGATGGATGAATTGTAAAGTGGCGTGCGACGCCCGCCAATCACCCACCGGCGGCAGATCAACAAATTCCGGCTTCGGCCGAGATTAATCGGCTCTCCGCGCACTGGCTCCCGATTCAGAACCGCAATTCACCTGCGGGCCAGTACGTCGGCAACGTCCTTTACAGTCGCCATTCGTGGAAATCGACGATCGATGCGCTGGTGCGTTCCGGATGCATCGGCGGTTGGCTCAACCACCTGACAACTTCTGCGCTTCCGACATGTACTGCTGCATCTGGTCCCATTCCGTCGCGTGTTCACTGGGAGTGCCGCTGAGGATCTTGGGCAAGCAATCGCGATGACACATGAGCAACAACTCGACCAGCCGTTCCTTTTGTTTCCGCTTCGGCAGGTTGTTCAATTGCGACCGGATGGACTGCGATCGTTCCAAGGCCACACCCGCAAACGATGACCATTGCTTCTTGTCGGCCGTCTTCAGGTCCTGTGCTTTCTTCCAGATTTTCGCGGTATCGCCGTAGAAATCACCAGCGCCTGCGGAAAATGCCGGCATCACGGTGTAGATCCCCGCTCCTAGCAGCGACGACGGCCACGACACCAAGCAGCATCCCAAGCTTCGACAGTCCGCCCCCGCCTTTCAACCATGCCTGCCAGCCCCGAACCCAGTCCGCTCAGGGGATTGCCGATCCGCGGCTTTTCCTTCGGCGCCCGAGCGTGACGGGGGCGCTCGGGCGTTGGCGGCGGCGGCGGCGTGGCCGCGCGGGCGCCGGCAGGAGTCGCCGTGTCTGTTCGGGTCGGCCCGCGTGCCACCGCTGGCCGATGGCCGCTCGCGGTGCAGACGCCGCGTCCGTGGCCAGGGATGGTCGGCTGAAGTTCCGCTGCGGGGCGACGTGCGACCCGACTTCATCCTCAGGCTGCGGTTCGTCCGGCTGCAGGTAGTCGAAGACCTCGTCTTCCGACAGCTTCTGCTTCTTTTTCTTCTTGTCGGGCTTGGCGCGCTTGGGGAACAGGTCGTCGATCGTCGCCGCCGGGACCCAGGCAATCGAGTTCTCTTTCCGCACCCGGTCGTTCGGTCCAAGTTGTCGCGACTCCACGAGTTCGCGCAAATCGCTCCACCCGATTGGTCCGACCTCCTGTCCCAGAACGCGGCAGTGCCATTGTGCGAGCGTGTTGGGGACTTCCGGTTCATTGGCGACGTCGGCAGCCGGACTCGACGGGCTGACGAGCGGGGCCGGAACCAGGCGGACATCGTCCTCCATCCTGGCCGCCGGAACAAACTCTTCACGCCGGGCCGGCGGCTTGCCCGCGGTCGGGTCGGCGACGACCTGGAAGTCGTCGAGGGATTCGACCGGTTGATCGGCCTGCGGCGCCGGCTCAGTTGCAGCCCGCGAGGACTGGGGCGCTGCCTTTTTCGGCTCTTCGAACAACCCCGCGACTGAGCGGGCTTCGACCCAGTTTGCCTGGGCGCCGATGCGCACCTGGTCCCGCCGGCCGAGCCGTCCCGTCCGCGCGAGTCCTGCCAGCCTCTCGAACGACATCGGCCCCAGTTCTTCGGTCCGCGTCCGACAGTAGCAGGCGTCGGAGCCGATTGTGCGAACCGGTGCAGCCGGCGCTGCGAACTCTCCCGACAGCATCGAATCCAGGTCACCTTCGTCGGCCGACTCTGCAAACAGGCCCGGTACCGTCTGGGCGGCTACCCATTCCTCGGAGTCTTCGGGCCGGATTTCGTCGTCCACAAACAACCGCTCCTCGCTCGCCATCTGCTGCAGTGTGGCAAAGTCCACGGGGCCCACGTCCCGGCCATTGATGCGGTAATGCCAGCGATTTGACATGGCGACAGCTCGTACAAAAGGATTCGCCCCCGGACTCGGAATCGATACCCTGCGGGGCAAACGCCAGGAATTGATTGCGGATTATAAATCGCGGCCAGACAACCCGCCATCGATTCCGGCAGGGGAGGATGGGTCGGGAGTGGTTCAGCATGAAAAACCTGTTCGCGGAATCCCGGAACCGGCACACAGTTCATGTCGGTCCAGAAAGTCGACCTTGTGTCATACCGCGACTTTCGAATAAGGGAGTCGCCGCCTTCTTCTCCAGCGGGACGGTTGCCATGCGCAGGGCCATCCTATCGCTGCTTCTCGGCATCGCGTCGATCGTGCTGGCTGCTGCATCGACGGCTTCAAAGACTGGGGCGGCTGGGGCGTCTCATTGCTCGATGTTTTTACGCCGTTGGGGGGGCCAGGCCCAACATATACCGTGGACACCGACAAGCTCGGCCCTAACGACCAGGCAATTGTCCCGCACAACGATTCTTGGTACTCGGACGAAGCGGACATGGCTGCCCACCACCACTAATTGCGTCACGGGCACAACAAGTTAACTCGCCGGGATGGCGTGGTGCGGAGCGGTCCGGCCTACACCATCACTTCCTCGTACCGCCGTTTATCGTCCGCAGTTCCCGCGTGATGCCCGCCTGCATCCCCGGGGTGAGCCGTCAACCATGACGCCACAGTTCTTGCTGAATGGCCACAAAATGACTTGACTCTGCGCGTCTTTGCGACTCAGCGCCTTTGCGTCGATTCGTCACTGCCGAATCGCAGCCAGTGCAAAAAGATTCCCGCAGCGACGGTAACATTCAGGGAATCGGCCGCTGTCATCGGGATCGTCACCCGCTCGTCGCTGAGATTGATCCACTCCTGAGCCAGGCCATCGGATTCGTTGCCGAGCAGCAGCACGCTCGGCCGGCGTGGCTCGACCTCTGCCAGCAACTTCGCCTCGCGGTCCAGAACCGTCGCCAGCAGCCGGAACCCAGCCTGCGATCGTAACCGGTTCAGGTCGCCAGCCAGGTCGAGCGACTCGATGATCGGCAACGCGAACGCCGTCCCCATCGACACTCGCAGGACGCGGCGCGAATACGGATCGCTGCAATCGCTCCCCAACAACAGCACGCCCACGCCGAACCCGGCGCACAGCCGGATGAGCCCACCCATGTTGTCCGGGTCGGTCATCCGCGGACAGGCGACGATCAGCGGCGGTTGCGGCATCCGCAGTAACAAATCGCCCAGCTTCGGGTCCGGCGGCCGGATGCCGCAGGCCATCACACCGTGGTGGAAGTTGTAACCGACGAGTTCCGTGGCAATCTCGAAGGGCAGCACGAGCAGCGGGACGTCCGCCGGGAGGATATCGTCCAGAAAATGCTCGCGTCTTTCAGTGACGACGATCGAGTCGATCGCCAGCCCGCTCTCGATCAGCCGCCGGACGACGCGGTGCCCTTCGACGACGAATTGCCCGCTCCAGCGGGTTTTGTTCGAACGGCGCAAATTGCGGTACGGATCGAGCCGCCGGTCGTCGAGGGAATCGATGCAAAAGATGGGCATGGCTGCGTCAGGAGTTTCTGGCGGCAGTGATCGCCCCGAGTACGGCCAGGGCACCCCAACCGAGAACTGAAATCCAGACGCCAGTCCAATAATGATCCCAGTGGATCAGCGAGCGACTTTCGGCGATGCAGATTCGCTTGTACGGCCAGATGGGAGGCCAAAGCCACTTCCTCGGAATGGCGCCGCGTGAGTCCATCAGCGGATACATTTTGGTCCAGTAAATCCACTGACTCCAAAGAATGCCGCCCACGAACAGTGCGACGAAGAAGATTGCGAAAAACTCCTTCATGGATGTGATCGTAACGCACGACTTCTGGTCTTTTCACCTGTCGGCAACGAGTGCCCTCGGCCTGAAGATCCCCACAGGTTCAACCCCTGTTGACGTAAACTGGGCAATTCGCGATGCTTCCCGCCCCGCGACGACCCCGCAGGGCCTTCCGGCCTGCGCTGTGCAATACGACGGGGAACAACCATGGATGGTTTCACGCGGATGCCCATTCTCGCTGGCGCCCGACGCCGGCGGCTCTGTCTTGTGCTGTGCGGGCTGGCCCTGGTCTGCGCAGCGGCGGCGATCGAGGTCGCCGCACAATCCGCTGTGCCCACCGAGGATGCACTTACGCTGGATTCGCAGCCGCCGCGTCTGCTGATCCTGTTCGACGGGCGCGTCCTCGAAGGTAACGTCTCGGAAGTCCCCGGCGGCTACAGGATTGACGGCGGGTCCGGCAGCGAAGTCATCCCGTTCAACCTCGTTCGGCTCGCCGCTTCGTCGTTGGACGACGCCTACGTCAAGCAGCGGGACGCGCTTCACAAACCGAACGCCAGCGACCATCTGGCACTCGCGCAGTGGTGCTACGAGTACAAACTCTATGCGCACGCCACCGAACAGTTGACCGCGTCCCTCAAGCTTGAGCCGAACCGGATCGAAGCGGTGGACCTGCTGAAAAAGATCGCCGAAATCAGCCCGGAGCAGGTCGGCGGCAACCTGAAATTACTTGCCGAACAAGGTGCGCAGCACAAGACCAGCAGCGGCCTGACGCCCGCCGCTCAGGCGGAATTCGTGCGGCGCGTGCAACCGATCCTCGTCAACCGCTGCGGCGATGCCCGTTGTCACGGCAGCGCGGCCAACAACAACCTGAAGCTGATTAATATTCGCGCCGGACGCCGGCAACAGCGGCTGGAGACGGAGACCAATCTGGCAGCCGTACTTAAGATGGTCGACCCGCAGTCGCCGAATCAGAGTCCGCTGCTCCGGGCGCCGCAGGACGGCAGCGCGGCGCATCGCAACGCGTTTTTTGGACAAGCCGGCGCCACTCAGTTGGAGCGGATTCGCGCCTGGGTGACGCAGATCGCCCCCGAACTCCCCAGCAGCTCGTCCGGGGAGCGACTCTGGGGCGATGAACCGGCGAGCGGCGTCAAGCACGCCGCCTTCTCGTCGAAACCGACGGGGTCAACACAGTCCGGCGTGCAGACGACCGCCCATGAGGTTGAGATCGAGTCGCCGCTCTTGCTGGAGATCCCGATTTCTCCGCGTCCGATCGGAGCTACGGCCATGGCGCCGGCGGCGGTCGAAGCAGCTACCACACCGGTGGCTGACAGGACCATGGCGCCGCCAACACCTGGTCAAAGTCCACAGCCGGCCCAATCGAGTCTGCCCAAGCCTGCCGAGAACCGAACACAATTCCTGCGTGACATTCTGGAGCAGAACCGCCCGGACGAATTCGATCCCAACGAGTTCAATCGGCAGGTTCACAAAGGACGAGCGTCGCAGTAAACAGCGTGCAGGGGAGCAGAGGCATGCGTATCGTTCGCTATCTGGTGTGGGTGGCTCTGCTGCCGGCCGGCCTGGCCGAGGCCGCCGAGCCGTCATGGGCATTGCCGGAGGATCCGCAGGCCGTCGTGATCGAGCTGCGTGTCGCCGAACAACGTCAGCTGTCGTCGTCCGTGCCGGCGCACTCGAGATCGTTGCGGATTCAGCGCTGCGGAGAGGTCGTCCTTCGGGATTCTGGCGCAAAGACCGACATTGGCGGAAGGCTCGCGGAAAGCGAGCTGCGCAATCTGCTGGATGACATTGTCGATCGCCAGCGGATGCTGGAACTGACGACCGATTCCCTGACGCGGCGGCTGAGCGCGGAAGCGGAGCGGACGGGGAAGGACTGGCGCGTGCGCAATGCACCCATTGCCAGCGTGCGAATCGCACTGGCGGGCGCCACCCACAGCTTCGACTGTCCGACTCCGGACCTGCTGCGCACGAGGTTCCCCGGCGTGGAGGAGCTGATCCGGGTGTGCGCCATCCTGCACCGGCTGCAGAATGTTGCCGCCGTGGCGCAGGTCGGCGGACCACAGGAAGCCGAGCGGCTGGCTGCGCTGGCAACAGCCGAACTCAAGCGGCAGAATGGCACGAACATGCGCATCACGCCGCGCGATCTGCTGAACGTCCGCGGCGCAGCGGGCGATCTGCGGCAGGTACAGTTCGTGGTCGATCCCGAATTGCGCGGCGAGCAGGGAAGTGCGATCCACATCAGCGTCATGGAATCGTCCGGCGCAGCCCCCCGCGTCAGCATGACTCCCATTGCCAAGCCGCTGTGACGACCGCACCGCCGGAAGATCGCCGCCCCGCCGACCTCAGTGATCCGCGGCATCCCAACAAGTTCTGGCGGTTCTGCCGCTTCTGGCTGCGGAACATCTTTGTGTTCTGGCTGGACTATCGGTCGCGCGGGTACGACGCTTCGCCGGACTGCGGCGCGCTGGTCGTCGCCAATCACGAGAGCTTTCTCGACCCGTTTCTGGTGGCGCTGCCCGTCGAGCGGCCGATCAGTTACCTGGCGCGACACAATCTGTTCGCGGTCCCGGTGATCGGCACGATTCTGCGGATGACGTATGTGATGCCGATCAATCGCGATTCCGCCAGTTCGGCCAGCATTCGCGAAGCGGTCCGCAGGATTAATGACGGATTCTACGTCGGCATTTTCCCAGAAGGGACGCGATCGAACGATGGCCAGCTCGGCGAGCTCAAGCCTGGATTCATCGCGCTGTTGCGGATGGCGCGGTCGCCCGTGGTGCCCGTCGGAGTGGCGGGCGCCGGCCGGGCGCTGCCGCGCGGCGGTCTGTACCTGCGGCGCGGCAAGATTCGCGTCGTCTACGGGCGGACGCTCGAATGGACCGAATTGGAACCGCTCACCAAACGGGGCCGCGAGGCTGACTTGCTGGCACTGATTCGCGAGCGGATGCTCGACGTTTGCGGCCAGGCGGCGGCATGGCGGGATTCGGCCGCGTGATGCTCGATCAGGGAGCGTCAGCGCGCCGCCAGTTCCACGAGCTTGTACGCGATCGAGTAGAACGTCACGACGCCGAGCATATCGCTGATCGAGGCAATCAGCGGATTCGACATCAGAGCCGGATCCATCCCGAAGCGTTTCAGGCCTAGCGGCAAAACTGAACCCCACACGGTCCCCAGGGAAACGACCAAGAACACGCTCAGACCGACGCTGGCGGCCTTGTCGCCGGTACCGGTGAGCCAGTAGCCGACGGTGAAGCCGAGCAGGCCCAGCAGTGTCCCGAGCAGCAGACCCACGCGGAACTCGCGCCACACGATCTGCCAGACTTTGCCGTCCGTCTCGTGCAGTGCCATCGCGCGGATGACGAGCGTGGCCGATTGCGAACCGGCGTTGCCGCCGCTGGCGAGCACAAGCGGAAAAAACAGCACCATCCAGTTCCGCAGTTCGACTTCGTTGAAGTAGTACGATTCGAGGAAGTGCAGAATGCGGGCCGTCAGCGACGCCGCTCCCAGCAGGATCACCAGCCAGATGCCACGCTTCCAGGCCAGCGTGATGAACGGCGTCTGGAGGTAGCTGTCTTCGAGAGGGGAGACGGCAGCAAGCATCTGCGCGTCTTCGGTGGCTTCCGCCCGCAGCACGTCGGCCGCATCGTCGTGAGTCACAATGCCGACGAGCTTGTTCTGATCGTCGACGACCGGGATTGCGATGAAATCGTACTTCGTGATCTTGTTGGCGACGGATTCCTGGTCTTCGTCGACGCGGACGCTGATGACGTCCTGTTCCATCACGTCCTGCAGCAGGGCCGAGCGGCGCGACTGGATCAACTGGCTGAACGACACGCAGCCGATCAGCCGGCGGTTCTCATCGACAACGTAGACGTAGTAAATCGTTTCGGCGCGCGGCGCCTGCAGCATCAACCGCTTGAACGCATCTTCGACGGTGATATTCGCCGGCAGCGACGCGTACTCGGTCGTCATGATCGAGCCGGCGCTCTCCTCCGGATAGGAGAGGAGCTTGCGGATGTCGTTACGTTCGGCCTGCGCGACCAGCGGCAGCACCTCCTCGACGCGTCCCGGTTCGAGCCGTTCGAGGAGGTCGACACGGTCGTCGGCCGGAAGCTGCTCGATGATTCGGGAGAGCGACTTGTGATCGATCTGGTTGACCAGTTCGACCTGGGCCGGGAGCGTCAGGTACTGGAAAATTTCCGCCTGTCGCGTCGGCTCGCAGTGCGAGAGGACTTTCCAGGCGGCGTCGGGCTCGACGTCTTCGAGGACTTCGGCGGCAACGCTGGGAAGCAACGCATCGCAGAATTCGTGCAGTCCGACGTCGTCGTTCTCGACGACCATCTGGCGGAGGTCGGGCTGCAGCAGCGAACTGTAAAGCGAGTTCGGCATGACGGTCCGCGGGCGCGCGACCCGAACCTGGAAGGCGTCAGTTCGTCAATCTTGAGAGCTGCGGACCGCCGGGCGCCGTGCGGCTAATCGGCTTCCGCGGCCGCAGGAGCGGGGGCCGTAATCACTTCCTTGATCGGCTGGATGAAGTAGTTCTTCTTGCCTTTGGCACGCAATTGTTCGAGCCGTTCCTCGGCTGCCGCACGCTGATCGTACGGGAACCGCGCTTCTTCCTTGAGGCTGCCGCTGAACACACCCCAAATGAGCCGCTTGCGCTCTGCGGCCTTGGCCTTGCGGCGGGAGGGTGCACGGGTCCGTTTGGCCGGCTTCTTGGCGGCAGCTTCTCCCTTGGCACCGCGCGTGCCGGCGGCTTCGATTTCCTTACGCTTCTGAATGCGGCTGGCGGTCTTACGGGCCATCGACGTTCCTCAGTCCTGACAACTCGTGGTGATCGAAGTCGTTCTAATACGCGGGAGTTATAGCATGCAATACCGGGTCGCTCCACTATGCGGAAGGAGACTTTCGACCGATGCATCAGGGTGCTTGCGGCGGCGATCTCGACCATTCGGGAGAGCCGGGATGGTAAGAGAGCATTTCAACCGTTCCGGCTCGGCAGGAGCCTCGCCCTCCCGGTACGGCAACCGCTTCGCGTCATTCACGCAGCAGGTGGTTATTGGCCATCGTGATGCCGGAGAGCATTGAGCCAATGATCCCGAGAAAACCCTGATCGGTGCCGCACAGGTGCAGACCGCGGACGCCAGTCTCGCCGGAGAGGATTTTCGCCGCGGCGCCGTAGACGGCGCCCTGCAGATGGCCGGTGAACCGCTTGATCGTTCGCGGTGAGAACACGTCCGTATCGACGACGTACGGCCGGAAATCCGGGATGTGACGCACTGCTGCGGCCGCCATCCGCTCGCACCAGGTCTGCTTCGCTGATGCGTATTCCTCCTCGCGGGCACCGAACCAGTACGCCGGGTTCGCGAGCGCCGTCACGCGCACGCAGCCCTCCACCTGTCCCGCGTCGCCGTAATCGAAATTGTTCGGGCTGCAGATGATGCCGCTGGACAAGTCCAGCGGCTCCTCTGGAGGGCGATAGTGAAACCGTTCGGCTTCGTTGTAGAAGACGATCGTATCACGATGCCCGAGCTCGGCTGGCTGGCGGTCGAGCGTGAAAATTGCTTCATTGAACGAGATCTCGCCTTGCGGTTGCTGCAGGTGCGGAGCACCGGGGCACAGGCCTAACGTTTCCACTGAGCCGATGGAGGACAGCACGTGCTCGGCGGCGAGCTGGCGACCATCGTCGAGCACCACGCCGACCGCGCGTCCGTCTTCGACGGCGACCTCGCGGACTCCGTGACGCAGCAGCAGTTCGCCGCCGAGTTCTTTGTACTGGCGGACGAGGGTCTTCAGGATGCGGCGCACTCCATCCAGTGGGCGGGCAAAACCCTGCCGGAAGATGCTCTTGAACATGATGCAGAACTGGCTGAAGTCCATGTCGTCGGCGCGGGCGCTGCCGTAGAACATCAGCGGACACAGCAGCATGTCGGTCAGCGTGGCGTCGCGCAGGAACTCTGCCAGCACGGTGCGCGCCGAGACGGTGGGCTGATCCAGGCGGGTCTCGTCGTACGCCTCGATGTGCGCGACCAGTCTCTGGAAGCCTTCACTTTCGCTGGGGAACTCACGAGCGACTTCATTCTCGAGGACCGAAAAGTCATTCGTGAAATGCAGTCGGCGGCCGGGGAACTCCACTGTTGATCCGAGCTGCGGACAGAGCGCGAAGTCATCCCAGCGCAGCCGCAACTGCTTCAGCAACTTCGCCAGCGGACCGGTTTTCGTTCCCGGCGGCGCGTAGTTCGTGACGGCATGCAGGCCGACGTCGTAGTTACGGCCGCGGAGACGATAGAACGAATTGAGTCCGCCGATCGTCGTGTGCCGCTCGAGAATGCAGACCGGCTTCTCGTAGTACGCGAGGCGGATGCCGGCGGCGAGCCCCGACATTCCTGCGCCGATGATGAGCGTGTGGTAGCGCACGGTGCGTGATCCGGACGTCGGCGGCGATCACTTCACGATGGCCATCGGCGAATGCGCACGTCCAGCGCCCGTCACACTCCGGCCGGCGCGTCCTTCAGCAGCGGCGACAGGTAATCGACCGTGCTGCTCATGGAAATCAGGTGCTCGTAGTCCGCTTCCGGGATCTGGATGCGGTAGTGCTTCCGGAGTTCCATGACAATGTCGAGGAAATCCATGCTGTCCAGTTCCATCTGTTCACGGAACGGGACGCCGTCGTTCAGGTTGGAAAGATCCTCGTCCGGGGCGATGCGCTCGAGGATGTCCAAAATCACATGCCGGATGTCCGCCGGTGCCATTCACTCTACTCCGTACAATCCAATCTCAGAGATTTCCCCAGGTGTGACGCCCGACGCCGGCGTTCCCCCGCTCCGACGGCCTCATGCCGTGGCTGCGGTCGTTCGGCCGTGTGGGGCCGCATGTCTCGTGTCGGGAGCGGTGAGGCGAAACCGTCGGAGACTCGGCCCGCGGCTGCCTGACCGTTTACTCGTAGACGTTACTCGTAAACGCCCCCATGCTCGTGAGGAAACTTCTTCACGATGAGCACCGAATTGATGCCCAGCATCCCGAACGAGTTGTTGAGCAGATACTCGACCCGCTCCATGGAACGCGGCTTGTTGGCGACAATCTGCCGCAATCCACAGCGTTCGTCCTGATCGTCGAGGTTGATTGTAGCGTGGGCCAACCGGTCCGCAAAGGCCGGGACATTTCCCAATAATTCGAGCGCCCCGGCGGCGCCCATCGCATGGCCGATAAAGCTTTTCGTGTTGTTGATGGCGAGCGAAGGTCGCTCCCCGAAAACCGTCGCCAGGGCCTGGCACTCCTCGATGTCCCCTTGCTCCGTCGCCGTGGCATGGCTGCTGACGATATCGATCTCGCGGGGATCGATGCCGGCCCGCTGCAGGGCCAGTTGCATGCATTCCGCCTGCCGGCCTGCGACCGGGAGCACGAAATCCATGGCGTCGGAATTCATCGCGTAACCGACGATTTCGGCGTAGATCTTCGCCCCGCGGTCGAGCGCGTCCGGCAATCGCTCGACGGTGCACAGCGCTCCCCCTTCGGCGACGACGATGCCGTTGCGGGCCTTGTCGAACGGTCGCGACGCCTTGGTCGGGTCGTCGTGCTTCGCCAGCGCCCCCTGGCTGGCAAATGAGGCGAAAATTCCGAAGGTGTGGATGCTTTCGGACACACCGCCGGCGATCGCCAGATCGACCTCGCCGAGCCGCAGCATCTGGACAGCCTGGATGAACCCCGCGTTGCCGGCGGCGCAGGCGGCACCGAGCGTCAGATGCGGGCCGGTGATCCCGAGGTTCAGCGTGACTTCGCCCGCCGCGTTGTTGGCGACAGTGCGGGGATTGTGGTGATGCGACCAGACCTTGGTGTCGTAGCCGAACTTCGAAATCTCGTAGATTTCGTTCTCGGTCTCGACGTTGCCGTGTTCCGTGATCCCGATGTAGACCCCGGTCCGGTCCTTGCGGACCTGGTCCCAGTTCAGGCCGGAGTCCTGCACCGCCTCGTTGGCGCAGTAGATCGAGATCGAGCCCGCTCGCGTCCCTCGGCGGCGCTCCTTCTTCTTCTGGTAGCGAAACTCGTCGAAGTTGCAGACGCCGGCCAGGACGGAGCCGATATAGCGGGTCTCATAGGGCACGACGCCGGACTTTCCGGCCAGCAGCGCGGCGCGGAAGTCGGCGAGCGAGTCGCCGTTGGGCGCAGTCAGGCCCACGCCGGTGATGACGATCCGGTTCGGATCGCGCAAAGAATCCTGCATCGCGTGGCTGTCCTGCAAACGGTCGAAAGAGCGTAACCGGTGCGGCGCGGGCTGACAAGGATTTGCCGGACGCTTCTCAGCATTGCGCATTCGGCATAAATCTTGCCGTTCACGGCCCTTGCATCAATCCAACGTCGGTTGCTCGACACTCCTGTCATTGTGCTCGTCGTGCCGTCGTGGTTCACTCCTGATTAATTCCCAGCCCTGCCTATGTCCGCAACCAGGAAAAATTGCCACCGAGGTCACAGAGGTCACCGAGAACTTACGGAAATGCATTCACTCTGTGACCTCGGTGATCTCGGTGGCTAAACCTGGTCGTTCTGCTGCACATTGGCTCGGAATGATCTGAGGAAGAAAACAAAACCCCGATTGTGGGCAGCAGGAAGAACCACAACGGCACGACGGACACGACGAAAAGATCCCTCAATGGAGATTCGTGCATTCGCGGAGCGCGTACTGCTGAGTCCCGAACTGGAGCTCAAGCTCCAGCAACCGGATGACGTGCTCACCGATATCGAACCGGGACCGGCAGTGCGGCATGTGAAACCCGTCCGGTCGGACAAGCTGCAGTTTGCGCCCCCACGGCGAGCGCCGGCGATGCCGCGCGGCGAGGCATTGCGCGATCCGCAGCGGCGGGCGGTCGCACACCACATTATGGCAAATCACGAATTGCAGGCGCTGGAAGTGATGGCGTGGACGCTGTGCGCCTTTCCCGAGGCGCCGGCGGAGTTCCGCAGCGGGATGGTGTGGATCATGGAGGAGGAGCAGCGGCACACGCGGATGCACGTCGAACGGGCCCGCAAACTGGGACTCGAATTCGGGGACGTGCCGGTGAACTGCTACATCTGGAAAAAGGCGATGGAGTTCCAGTCGCCGCTGGACTACGTCGCCGGGCTGCCGCTGGTGTTCGAGGCCCGCAACCTCGACCACACGCTGGAATTCGCCGCCGAGTTCGACGCCGTGGGCGACGCCCGCAGCGCGGCGCTGATGCGGACGATCCATGACGATGAAATCCGGCACGTCGCATTCGGGATCGAGTGGTTGCGACGGATGAAACCGGAGCAGCAGACAGAATGGGACGTGTTCAACTCGCACCTGCACTGGCCGCTGCGCGCGTCGAAAGCGCGCGGGGACGTGTTTCAGTCCGAAGCGCGCCGCGCCGCCGGTTTGTCGGAAGAGTTCATCACGCGCATTCAAGAGGCCGATCCGGCATAATGCGAAACGCCGGACGTTGAAGAGGAACCACGGAATACACGGAAAGAGGAAAACCAAGAAGTACGAACCGCGAAAGGCGCGAAAGGAACGAAAAAAGAAATTCAAAGCGTCTCTCTCTTTTTCGCCGTTTTCGCATCTTTCGCGGTTGATCCCTTTCGGTTTCGTCCGTGTATTCCGTGGTTCCCAACTTTCGCATGAAGACGTTTCTCTCGTAACGCAGGATCAATCATGGCACAGCGCCGTCAGTCTCAGTCCATTTCTCGACGCGGCTTTGTGGCTCAGTCCGCCGCGGCGGCATTCGCGTTCAGCATTGTGCCGCGGCATGTCCTGGGCGGGGCCGGGTTCCTCCCGCCGAGCGAGCGGCTGAATTTCGCAGGAATCGGCGCCGGCGGCATGGGGGGCGGCGATATCAGCACCATTGCCAAGCTCGGCGCGAATGTGGTCGCGCTGTGCGACGTGGACGAGCAGCGTGCCGGCACGTTCAAGGCGTTTCCGCAGGCGCGGCGGTACAAGGACTTTCGCGAGATGCTCGACAAAGAGGCGGCGCATATTGACGCCGTCACTGTCGGCACGCCGGATCACATTCACGCCGTCGCGACGATGGCCGCGATCAAGGCCGGCAAGCACGTCTACTGTCAGAAGCCGCTGACACACACGCTGCACGAGTGCCGCACCGTAACCGAAGCCGCACGCAAGGCCGGTGTCGCGACGCAGATGGGCAACCAGGGGCACGCCACTGAAGGATCGCGGCTGACGAACGAATGGATTCAGGCGGGCATCATCGGTGAGGTCCGCGAGGTGCACGTCTGGTCGGACCGCGCCGGCCGGCTCTGGAAGCAGGGAATCCCGCGCCCAACAGAGAAGGTCGCCGTCCCCGCCACGCTCGACTGGAACCTCTGGCTGGGGCCGATCCACGAGCGGCCGTATCACCCGTCGTATTGCCCGATGCTGTGGCGCGGCTGGTGGGACTTCGGTACCGGCGCGATGGGCGACATGGGCTGCCACATCATCGATCACCCGGTGTGGGCCTTGAAGCTCGGCGCGCCCACGCACGTCGAGTCGCGCACCACGCTCGACGGCTCGTTCCTGGCCGACAACCAGCCGAACTTCGAAACCTACCCGGTGGCGGCGATGATCTACTACGACTTCCCGGCCCGTGGCGAGTTGCCGCCGGTCCGGATGACCTGGTACGAAGGCGGCCTGATGCCCGCCGCGCCGGCGGCGATGCCCGACGGCGAGCGGCTGCCGGACAACGGCGTGCTGTACATCGGCAGCAAGGGAGTCATGTATCACAGCTCGCACGGCGGCATGCCGCAGCTGCTCCCCAAGGGACTGCACGAGGACGCCGCGAAGGTGCCCAAGACCATGCCGCGCTCGGCCGGCCACTACGAAGAATGGGTCGCCGCGTGCAAAGGGGGCCCGGCGGCGGTCTCGAACTTCGATTACGCCGGTCCGATGACGGAAATCGCGCTGCTCGGCGTATTATCGCTGCGTGCCCCCGGTCGCCGGCTCGACTGGGACAGCGTGAATCAGAAGATCACGAACGCACCGGAACTCAATCAATACGTGCACACGGAATATCGGTCGGGCTACACGCTGTAGCGAGAGCGGAAAGCGGAAGCAGAAACCGGAGACATCACAGTGAATCGACTAGTTTCGTTTGTCGTCGTGTTGGCTTTATGTGTCTCGTCGACCGCAGCGGACAATGTGCTGACGGACAAGGAAAAGGACGCCGGCTGGAAGCTGCTGTTTGACGGTAAGACCACCGATGGCTGGATCACGATCAAGTCGGAACCGGTGTCGCAGTCGAACGTCCAGGCGGATGGGCTCAATCCGCATCCGTGCAACTACATGCTCGTCTACAAGGAACCCGTCGAAGACTTTGAACTGGCGCTCGATTTCAAGCTCACGCCGAAGTGCAACAGTGGGGTCTTCTTCCGGACGCATTCACTTACACCCCAGCCGGGCCGCGACGTGGGCTACAACGGTATTGAGATCGCGATCGACGACACGACGACGGCCGGGTTTCACGATACCGGCGCGATCTATGACCTGGTGAAGCCGAAGAAGAACGCGATGAAACCGGTCGGCGAATGGAATCACCTTGTGCTGACGTGCCGCGGGGCCAAAGTGACTGTGGAGATCAACGGAGAAGAAGTGACGACGGCCGACTTCGACCAGTGGACCAAAGCCGGCTACCGGCCGGACGGCTCGCAGCACAAGTTTCCCGAATCGGCGTATCGCGACCACCCGCACAAGGGCTACATCGGCCTGCAGGACCACGGGGGCAACTGCTGGTACAAGAACATCAAGCTGAGGAAGGTCGGCGGTTGACGGTTGATCGAGATTCACTAACTGGCGATCACGGTCACAGCCATCACGGTTCACCAATCCAGGAGAGGTGATTGAGTGCTTGTGCTGGCCGCCCTTTACGTCCCGATCTTGCGAAAGCCCAGCTTTTTCGTCGTCGGATCCGTGCCGAAATCCCAGCCGTAGAACTGCATCACCGACACGCCCACCATGAACAGCGACATCAGCGCAAGGCCGGCGCACAGTGTGTAGCCGCTGATCGGGCCGTAAATGTCCTCTTCAATCTCGCCGCTCAACAGGTCGCTGAACTGCGGCTCGGCCGGGACGTAGCGAATCGGAACGGTTGCAGCCCCCTCGAGCTGGCCCCAGTAGCCACGTTCGACCTCCACGTTCCGGGTGGCGATTTGGCCGTTGTCGCCCGTCACCTGGTATTCGATGCGATGTGTCGTGCCGTCGGGGGCGACGAACCGGCGCAGGATATTCCCCGCTCCTTCGACACCGCTGGCTGCGAGCAGTTCCTTGCCGCGCCTGGTGTTCCAGGTGTCGAAGGCGATAAATCCGGCGCCGATTGCGAACAAGATGCCGATGACCCCGGTGAACAGCGCCATCCGGCGCGCCTTGCTCAATTGCAATTTCCCGGACACGTTCTCCGGCTGAGTTTCGATGTGGCTGCGCACCTGACTGACCAGCTTTTCGAAGTCGTCGAAGTCGTTGCTGATGACCGCCAGCGCCTTGCCGCGCTTATCGAACAGGGTGAGCCGTCGCTTGTGGGCCAACGGAGCATCGGCGGCCGAAGCGAGGCCAATGTCTTCCCAGGCGATCGTGCGGCCCCCTGGTCCGCCGGTGAGGGTGATGCCGTCCTGATCCACAATGACTTCCGACGGGCTGCGGATGGAGGTCCAGCCGCGAAAGATCGCGCCGAGACCGAGCAGGATCGGGATCGTCGTCATCGATTGCAGCGTGACCTGATTGACTCGCACGAGCAGGCAGATGACGAAGCCGATCAGGGCGAAGCCCATCAGCGCGAGTCCGCCGAGGATCAGGAGTATCCCGGACGTGTTGGACGACTGGCGCCGGAGGAACACGTCGGCCGGGGGAGCGCCGGGAGTGGTTGGTTTGCCCCGGCGTTTGGGAAGCGAACTGTCTGGATGCGGCACAATTTATGGTTCAGTCATGCTGCGTTCCCAAAGGAGTTTGACAGCCAGCGACGCAAGCCTCGAGGTTTTGCTGCGGCGACGCACATGGCATTACATCCGTGCGCGCCCCGCAGGGCAATCAACGTCTGGCCCCGTACGACCGATGTGAGCGGACTGATGTGCGGAATTGCTGTGGCCTGTAGAGCGTGGACGTGTTACAAAGATCACATCAACGCCTGCTGATGTTCGCCATGATGGTGAAGCAGGTTTGTTGCTGGCGGAGCACGGCTGATGCTGACGTTGCAGTCTTGTCCGGATTCGCGACCGTTCTGCGACGGACTCTCTCGCCGCAGTCTGCTGAAGATCGGCACGCTGGCGGCGCTCGGCCAGGCGGGAGGTTGGTCGCTCCCGAGTCTACTGCGAGCCGAAGCCGCCGCTGGAAAACCGCGCTCGCCCAAGTCGGTCATCATGATCTACCTGGTTGGCGGACCGCCGCATCAGGACATGTTCGACCTCAAGCCCTATGCGCCGCGCGAAGTCGCCGGGCCGTGGCGGCCGATCGCCACCCGCGTGCCGGGGATGGAAATCTGCGAAGCGTTTCCACGATTGGCCGCAATCGCCGACAAGTTCACGATTATTCGTTCGCTCGTCGGCAACCAGGCGGACCATGATGCGATCCAGGTGTTCAACGGACACCATCCGCAACAGGCGACCCCGGCCGGCGGCTGGCCGCAGTTCGGTTCCATGGTCGCCAAGGTGCAGGGGCCGGCGCATCCCGCAGCTCCGCCGTTCGTCAGCGTGTGCTACACGTGCAGTCACCCACCATACAACGAACCCGGACCCGGCTTCCTCGGTTCGGCGCATTCTCCGTTCCGGCCTCTGGACGCCGCGCGAGACAACCTCGTCCTCAAGGACGTGACGCTGGACCGGCTCGGCGACCGGACATCGCTCCTGCGAAGCTTTGACCGGCTGCGACGCGATGCGGACATCACGGCGCGCATGTCGGGGATGGACGCCTTCACCGAGCAGGCGATGGGACTGCTGACGTCGTCGCGACTGGCGGAGGCGCTCGACATCTCGCGCGAGGATCCCGAAACGATCGCGCGTTATGGCAAGGGAGATCCGACGGTGTTCATCGACGGCAACGGCGCGCCCCGCGTCCCGCAGAGCCTGCTCATGGCGCGGCGGCTGATCGAGGCCGGCGTGCGAATCGTCACGCTCAACTACAGCAAGTGGGACTGGCACGGGGGCTCATACGACACGATCTTCAATCGCGAGAAGGAGGACTTCCCGATCTTCGATCAGTGCGTGAGCGCCCTGCTCGACGATCTGCACGTCCGCGGACTGGCGGACGACTGCGCGGTTGTGATCTGGGGTGAATTCGGCCGGACGCCGAAAATCAGCGACATCGTCGGCCGCGATCACTGGCCGCAGGTGAACTGCGCGCTGCTGGCGGGGGGGCGCATGCGGCAGGGGCAGGTCATCGGCGCAACCGACCGGATCGCGGGGGAGGCGACTGATCGCCCGGTGACGTTCGGCGAGGTCTATGCGACGCTGTTCCGGCACCTGGGCATCGACGTACAGCGGACGACGCTGACTGATTTGAATGGCCGCCCGCAATATCTGGTCGAGAATGCCGCAGCGCCATTGCCGGAACTGGCTTGATCCATCAAGCGCCCGGTTCGCTGGCCGCAAATTCGGCACAATCGTCAAAGTTTGCGCCGCTTGACAGCCGATACCAGTAATGCGCTGAGGGTCCGCCCGTCGGTCGCGCGCATCGAGTTGATCCAACACGCACTCCCATCCCTGAGACTGCGCCATTGGCGCCGGCATGCTTCTGCCGCTGTTTGAATCTGGTGCCGTCGTTCTGGCGGCCAGCGGGACTGTGCGTACTGCTGATCGCCGTCTGTGGAACGATCCCGGTGCTGGCTCAGGCGCCAACGCCTGACGAACTCGCATTGCCGGCGCCCGTCGCAGGTTCCATTGCTCAGACGGCGTTCCAGACCGAGCAGGAGCCGTTCGTTGAAGCGGTTGAGGAGACCGCAGACGAACCGGACTATCCGCTGCGGGCGAACTTCGGCGATGGTTTCCGGCTGGAAACGGCCGACCGGCAGTACCAGCTGCGGATCCGTGTGCTGAACCAGGTCGACGGCAAGCTGTTTATTCCCACCGACCAGGAGCCGGCGCGCAGCGGGCTCTACATTCCGCGGTTCCGGTTTTACTTCGAAGGCCAGCTCACCGACTTGTTTCAATACGAGCTGTCGGTGCAGCGGAGCGTCGAGGGTGTGTTCGACGTCCTCGACGCCAACGTCAACTTTCACGTGAACGACGGCTTCCAGGTTCGCGTCGGCCGCGCACTCGTCCCCTACAGTTTTGCGTGGTACGACCACCTGGAGCAGTATTACATCGCTCCTGAGCGGGGGTTGTTTCCCCTGAACTTCGGGCTGGCGCGGCAGTCGCAGGTCGTCGCCCACGGACGCTTGTTTGATGACGAGTTGCAATACGCCATCGGCGCGACATTTGGCCAGCTCGCAGGGCTGGCTGACACGAACAGCACGCGCGATGGGTTGGCCTACGTCAACCTGCGGCCGTGGCTGCACTCGGAGACGCTGCCGCTGCTGCGGTTTCTGAATCTCGGCGGATCGTTCGCCGCTGGCCAGCAGGTCGATCCCGGCACGCCGTTGCCGCTGCGGACCTCCCTGCAGACGTCGGAGAACGACGAAGCGGCGCAGGCGGCGTCATCAATTTTCCTGGAGTACAACCCCACCGCGATTTCGCTCGGTAACCGCTCGCAGGCGGCCGCACACGCGGCCTGGTATGTAGGAGGTCTGTCGCTGGAGACTGAATGGTACACAGCGAGTTTCACCGCCAAACCGGACCCCGCGGCAAAGTCAGTGACCGTGCCGGTCGCAGGGTATGACGCCACATTGGGGTGGTTCGTCACGGGTGAGACGATCGAAGGCCGCGGGCCGGTGAATCCGCTGCGGCCGTTCACGTCGCCGACGGGGTTCGGGCCGGGCGCGCTGGAACTGTTCGGCCGGTACTCGGAGCTGGACATCGGCAACCGCATCTTCACCGCCGGTCTCGCCGACCCGACGAAGTGGACGAACCGCGCGGCGATCACAGATATCGGCTGGAACTGGTATCTCAACCGGTTCGTACGGATCACGTTCGACTGGCAACACGCGATGTACGCCGACCCGGTGCTGCTGAACGAAGCGAAAGACCTGCGCTCGCGACACAACGATTTGTATTGGCTGCGGTGCCAGTTGTACTTCTGAGCAGGGCCGCCGGACCGCTCGTCGCAGGCCCGCATTGTCAGTCGCGACAACGCGAGTTATCGTAAATCCCTCGCGCGGAGTGCGATGGTCTCTGTCCCGAAAGGGGACACCATGCGGCGAAACCTCATCTCGGCTTTGATCGCGCTGGCGATCTGCGCATTCGACGGCCTACAGGTCATCGCACAGGACGGCGACACGCTGATTGCCAATATGCGGCTCACCGGCAAACCCGCGCTGATCATCGCCGGCAATGAAAGTTGCGTGTACTGCCGGCAGATGGCGAAGGAACTGGCCGAGAACGCAGCGATCCAGCCGCTCGTGCAGCAGTTCTTCGTCGTGAAAGTCGACACCGATTCGGCCGACTGGCCGGTGCTGCAAAGGGCCTTTCAGTTCGACAAAGACGGAATTCCTGCCGTGTTCGTCGTCCGTGGCGACGGCAAGCTGCTGTACTCGGAATCGGGCAAGCCGCGCGACATGCAGGCCTTCCTGCAGAACCGGCTGGAATCGGCCGGAACGATTCTGGACGAACGCAAACTGGACACGCTGCAGAAAGCGGCCCGCGACGCCCAGGCCGCCTTCAAGCGGCGGAAGTTCGCGCAGGCGGTCCAGATCGTCAATGACAACAACGGCTCCGGCAGCTTTGCCGCCGCGGCGGTGGCGCTGTCCGAGCTTGCGGACCAGTTGCAGTCGCAGGCCATCGCCGCGGCCAACAAGGCCGAGGCCAGGATCACGAACAACAAGCAGCCGGCACAGGCGGCGATCGAACTGGTGCAACTGCGTCGCGATTTCACCGACCATCAGGCCGCCCGGGCGCACATTGAGTCTGTCTGGTCGAAACTGGCCGACAGCGACTCCCACAAGGGCCTGATGCAGCAGGCGGAAAAGCTGGAAGAGGCAGCGCGGCTGCAGAAGGACAAGCAGTGGCAGGACGCCTTGGCGATCTACCAGGAAGTGGTGGCTGCGGGCACTGATTCGCCGGCCGGGAAGTTCGCAGAGGATCAGATCGCGATGGTCGAGCGGCGACTGGCCGCCAAGACCGGCAAACCCGGCGCGGCTGCGCCGACCGCCGACGAGCCGCAGGCCGAAGCGGATGGGGACGCCACCGCCGCGGACAAGTCCTCAACGGACGCAACATCCGGCGACGTGAAGAAGGCGGCGTCTTGCCTGAAGATGGCGAAGCTGTTCCACAAAAAGGATCCGGCAAAGGCTCGCGACTATCTGGAGAAGGCCATCGCGGCAGCGCCGGAGTCAGACGAGGCTGAAGAAGCGCAGAAGCTGCTCGATGCGCTGGAGTAGCCGGCGTCGTGCCGGGCGGGAGCGGAAGGCTCCCGCGGGGATCGTCAGCGACTATTCCTTGATGACGTTGAGGTGCTTGCGCTCCGGCATTTCGCGGATCGAGACCCAATACTCCTCGCGCACGTCCTCATCAATCTCGATCACTCCGCCGTAGCCTCGTAGGGTGGGCTCCGCCCACCAGTCATTCAGCGTCGACTCGCTTCAGTGGTGGGCACAGCCCACCCTACCTGCAAATCTCGCGCGAGATCGTCACACGTTCAGGGCACCGACTCCACAACTCCGCTCGCAATCGTTGGCCCGAGCGTTTCTCCGTAGAAGCTGACGCTCGCCTCGTAGCCCCCCTTCGTGTACTCCTCCGGCCGCATGATGTAGCTGAGCCACACATCGGCCAGTCCGCCGATCACCGGACACTTCGCACCGGATCTCTTCACTGCGTTGGCCTTCACCTCCAGGCCCAGGCTGGCCGTCATCTCGCCCGGGACGCCGACAATCAGGAGATCGCCGACGCGCAGTGAGACGGTTTCCACCTCCGAGGGGAACAGCGCCGGCAGCATCACTTTCAGCAGGTCCTCGGTCAGACCGTACTCCGCGCCGCCGGTCTCTTTGAAATTGGGATGCCACGTCCGCTCCGGCAGCTTGATCGTGTGCGCGCCAAACGCGAACTCGACATCCCGCTGCGGCTCAATCTGCTCCCACTGCTTCCAGGCCACGACTCCGAGGTCACGGCCATATCGCTCGGCCTTCTCATAGCGGCTGTCGCCGGAATTCGGCCGCGCGATGACCGACTGATCCCCCTCCGCTCCGTTGGAATACATGGCGAGAACATTGTCGCCGATCAGCGATTCCAGCGTGCGCTGCAGATGACCCGGCCAGTCCCCCGAGAACTGCATGTCGCGGCCAGACATGAACGTCGGATGCGCCGTGAAATTGACGAACACTGCCAGCGGGCTGCCGTCGAGCTTATCGATCCGGCTGACGGTCAGCGTTTCGTCGAGCGTGGGACTCTTGCGGCGATTGCGGTTCCAGCCGTGGATCTGCGTTGCCGACGTGCCGATCTTCACCGGGACCAGTTCCTGGCCGGCATCGCGAATCACGTGCACGAGCCGCTCGACGAGGAACTCGTAGACCTTTGGGTTGTGGATCCCCATCTGCGGGATATCGAACGTGTTCGCCGGGTTGACGGCGTTCATCTCGATGCTCGTGTGCGAGTGGCTCGGCAGCAGCATGACCTGCGCGGCCTTCCAACCCTCGCCGCCCAGCTGCTCGACGACCGCCGGCTTGATCGCCGGGGACAGGCCGACCATGTCGAGCGTGACGAGGCAGAACCTTCGGGTGCCGTCGGACAGGACGAGCGCCTTGGCAAACACGCGATCGTGCACCCCTTCGGCGGGGCGGTTCATCCGTTCGCCGTAGCCGCCGAGCGGGCAGGCGTATTCCAGCGGCGGCGTGATGTCGATCCGCGCAGCGCCGGCCTTCAACTCGGCGGCGTAAGCAGCAACTGCGGCCGAATGCAGGATGGCCAGGGAGACGAGAGCGAAGAAATGCCTGCGATGCATATGGTCACTCCGCGAAAGAAGATTTGTCATTGGTCATTCGTCAATAGTCATTTGTCATTGGACTTCAGCAGAGAGCTCAATGACAAATGAGAAATGACAATTGACTAATGACAAATCAAGTCATCCAAACAAAAACGTCCCGGACGCTACCAGCGTCCGGGACGGGAAACACTCATCTCTCAGCGCTCTGCTCGCCTCACACCAGCTCGCGGATCAGCTCACCATGGTCGATCGCCGGCACCGGCCGTCCGGCCGGATTGAGGAACGCGATGTGCGGGTCGACACCCAGCACGTGATAGATCGTGTGGTGCACGTCCCCCGGCGAGAGCGGGCGTTCGGCCGGATGTTCGCCCAGCCGGTTCGTGGCGCCGATAATCTGACCTCCTTTGAGGCCGCCGCCGGCCATCAGCACCGAGAGCGCCGCTCCCCAGTGGTCACGGCCGGGAGTCCCCTGGCTGAGCGGCGGGCCGCCATTGCCGCCGTCGTTCATGCGGGGCGTGCGGCTGAACTCGCCGCAGACCATCACCAGCGTTTTGTCGAGAATCCCGCGTTCTTCCAGATCGGTCAGCAGGCCATGGACCGCCCGGTCAACACGCGGCAGGTACGACTCCATCGCGCCCTGATGGTTCCAGTGCGTGTCCCAGCCGCCGAAGTGGCACGTGACGACCGTGGAGCCGGCCTCCACCAGCCGCCGCGCTAGCAGCACGCTCTGCCCCCAACTGTTCCGCCCGTAGCGCTCGCGCATCTCCGGAGTTTCGGCGGAGATATTGAAAGCTTCTCTGGCACCCGAGCCGGTCACCAGATCAAACGCCTGGGCATCGAACTGGTCGATCGAGTTCGCCAGTCCGGTCTTTTCCAGCCGGCGCCGCGCCTGGTCCAGCGTGCCGTTGAGCGTACGGCGATCACTGAGGCGATCGAGCGTCAGGCCGGAAACCGGGCTGATGTTCGTGACCTGGAAGTTATCTGAGTTCGGGTCGCCGTCGGTCTCGAACGGGTTGTGCTCGACGCCGAGATAGTGTCCGCCAAAATACCCCGGCCGCAGCCCGATGCTCATCGCATACGGAATGCAGACGTTCGCCGGCATCCCGGGCTGGCGTGCGCCGAGCACTTTTCCCGCGATGCTGCCGAAAAACGGGTACTGCTGGGGCGTGTTTGCACCGCTGACGCCGCCGCGGCCGGTCAGCATCCAGTGACCGCCGGTGAAGTGATCGCCGTTGTCGTGATGGACCGACCGCAGTATCGAATACAGGTGGCCGATCTTCGCCTGCAGCGGGAACAGCTCGCACACGTCCATCCCGCTGACGTTGGTCGGAATGTGCCGCCAGATGCCGCGGTATTCGGCGGGAGCGTCCGGTTTGGGGTCGTACGTGTCGTGGTGGCTGGGTCCGCCGTCCAGCCAGATGAGGATCATCGAGGTGTCTTTGCCGCTGCTGGCAGCCGCGGCGCGCGCCCGGAGCACGTCTCCCAACGCCAAGCCGCCCAGACCGGCGAGTCCGACCTGGACGAACGAGCGACGGGAAATGCCGTCGCAGTAGCGGGGCGTGCTGCCGAGCGGAATGCGAATCATGCGGAGGGTCCTCATCCTGAGGGAAATTGGCCACGAATCAATGCTAGTTTATGGATCGGTCTCCGGCGGCGTCAATCGTGATCGCGGGGAGTTGGCGACCTTCCCAAGGCTGGGGACTCCTGTCCGGTTGTGCGGATCGTGACGCGCCGCCGCTGGCAGGTGGCCGGCTCCCGCGGCATACTCTGGCTCGGCGTTCGTCAGGAGCAGACAGCATGAGTTCAGCGCGAATGGCGGCAGTGCTGCTGGGGGCGGGCGCGTGCGCGATCGCACTTGTTGCGCTGCAACCGGCACCGGCCGACTCCACCGACCAGCAACGCACCAGGGCCGGAGCGACGGCCGTCGATCGCCCCAAGCAGGTGATTGTCGTCGGTTCAGGGATCTCCGGGCTGTGCGCGGCCCTGGAACTGGGCCGCGGCGGGGCCGATGTCAGCGTGATCGACATGTCGTCGGTCTTTGGCGGACATGCCGTGATGTCGCAGGGAGGGCTGGCGATCGTCAATACGCCGGTCCAGCGGGAGATGGGGATCGAGGACTCGTTCGACCTGGCCTTCAAGGACTTCGTAACCTGGGGGGAAGAGGTCAACGAACCGTGGGTGCGGTATTACATCGAGCATTCACAGACCGACATCTACGACTGGCTGATTGATCTCGGAGTGCGGTTCGAGGGGCTGGAGATCGGTGCGCCGGGCAATACCGCCGACCGGTTTCATCAGCCGGTCGACCGCGGCATCGGGCTGGTGACTCCGATCTATCGGGCGTGCCTGGAACTCCCGAACGTAAAGTTCGTGTGGAACACGCAGGTCACCGGTTTACAGAAGGACCAGGCACGCATCACAGGGGTCGAAGTCCGCGAACTGCGCAGCGGGGACGTGCGGCAGATCGCGGCGGACGACGTCGTCCTGGCGACCGGCGGGTTCCAGAGTAATCTCGACATGGTCCGCCAGTATTGGCCGGCCGATACGCCCTTCCCGAGCCGGATCCTGATCGGGTCCGGGCGCAACTCCGTCGGCCATGGACACAAGCTGGCGGAGTCGGCCGGCGGCGCACTCTCCCACATGGACTTCCAGTGGAACTATTTCACCGGGATTCCCGATCCGCGCAACCCCGACAGCCCGCGTGGACTCAGCGCCGCGAACATGTACGGCATCCTCGTGAACTCGGAGGGAGTGCAGTTCGCCAATCTGCACGACTGGGCCAAGGCCGTCATGCCGCCGCTGCTGAAGCACCAGCCCGCGACGTGCTGGTGGATTTTCGACGCGGCCAGCAAACCGAAGTTTGTCATCTCCGGCACGGAGTGGAAGAAGTTTGAGAAGGTCGAGCGGCTGGTCATCGAGAACCCGGACTTCGTGAACAAGGCGAACACGATTCGCGAACTGGCCGAGAAAGCCGGGCTGCCGCCGGGCGCGCTCGAAGCGACAGTGAAACACTGGAACGAGATGGTCGAACGCGGCGTCGACGAGGACTTCCACCGGTTTGGTCCTGACAAGACCGAGTACAACAACACGGCTTCGCCGAAGATCTCCACGCCGCCGTACTACGCCATGCAGTCGTGGCCAATCACCCGCAAGAGCATGGGAGGCGTGGCGATCGACCTGCAGTGCCGCGTGACCGATCGCGAAAGCCGTCCCATTCCGGGCCTCTACGCTGTCGGCGAACTGACCGGCCTCGCCGGCGTCAACGGCAAGGCGGCTCTGGAAGGCACGTTTCTCGGGCCGTGCGTCCTGACCGGGCGGGTTGCCGCGTGGTCGATTCTGGGAATCCCCGTTGACCGGGTGCGGGCGACGGCTGCAAAACTGACAGACGATCGCTGTGCCGACTGCCACGACATCCCAAACCTGATCGCGGCGAAACGCGAAGGGTACTGGCATTTCGAAGAATGCCACCGCCTCGTGCTGGATCGACAGCTCAACTGCCTGCAATGCCACGCTGAATTGGCGCCCTACGACGAAGCGAATCATAAGATCCAGCCGGCGACGCTCACGTCCGCCTGCGTGCAATGTCACGTCGCCCAGGAGTAGCTGTCAGCTTTCAGCGGTCAGCCTTCAGCATGGATGAGACGTCCGATGACGCCGCAAACGTCTGTTCTGCGCGCAAGGTGGGTGTTCCCCGTTGATCGACCGCCGATAGAGAACGGCGTCGTCGAGATCGCCGACGGCCGGATCATCGACATCCGGCCGGCGGATCGGTTTTCTCCATTGACCGGCCCCGAGGAGCAGCGGGCGCTGATCCCCGGACTCGTGAATGCCCACACGCACCTCGAATTCAGTGAACTCGCAACGCCGTTGCCTGCCGACTCGACGTTCTCCGAATGGATCCGATCGATCGTCCAGTACCGTCGCGCCCGGACGACGCCGGTCCCGGACATCGTGCAGGCAGGTCTCGCGGAGTCTGCGGCCGCCGGCGTCACGACCATCGGCGAAATCGTGACGGCCGGCTGGACCGCGGCGCCGTTCACGCCGGAGATGCCGCGCGCCGTCGGCTTTCGCGAAGCGATCGCACTCGACCCGTCGTTCATTGCGGCGATCAATGAGACGGTTTCGCGACACCTGCAAGACCTCACAGGGCACGTCTCGCTGATCGGCGGGATCAGTCCGCATGCGCCGTATTCGGTGGTCCCGCAACTGTTCCGCGATCTCGTCGACTGCGCGCGTGCAACGAAAGCTCCGCTGGCCGTCCATCTCGCGGAAACGCACGACGAACTGGAACTGCTGGCGAACGGCTCCGGCCCGCTGGTCGACCTGTTCAGCGAGAGCGGATTCTGGCGGCCGGACGCGATCCCCCGCGGCACACGACCGCTCGACTACCTGCGGTTGATTGAAACCTTGCCGCGCGCGCTCGTCATCCACGGCAATTATCTGACTGCAGAAGAGTGCGATTTTCTCACGGGAAAACCGAACCTGACGGTCGTCTATTGTCCGCGGACCCACGCCCACTTCCGCCATGAGCCGCATCCGTGGCTGGAGTTACAGAAGCGCGGCGTCCGCGTCGCTCTGGGGACTGACAGCCGGGCATCGAATCCCGACCTGAGCCTGTGGAACGAAGTCTTGTTTCTTCGCTCCCGGTTCCCTCAGGTGGCGCCAGCGCATTTGTTGGAACTCGCGACGCGCGCAGGCGCCGCAGCGCTTGGTCTGGACCAGAGAATCGGCACGCTCGCGCCCGGCAAGGCCGCCGACGTCACGGTCCTGCAACTCGTCGACGACAATCGGAGCGATCCCCACGAGCGACTGCTCGATCCCAACACGCGGCCAATCGGCGCGCTGCGCGACGGGCGGCGGATCTGCTCGCCTGCCGATTGAAGTGCGCCGTCGCCTGCGGCTGTCCGATAAACTCGGATCAATTCGTGCTCTTCCGCACCTCAATATCAATCCACGTCGACGCTGCTTCCCCGGGCGGCAGGATGCGGAGTCCGGCGTCCATCCCCTCCTGCTGGACGTTGATCGCGTCCGTCACGCACGTGTAGGGCTCCATGCAGACGGCGTCGCGGTTGGGCGGCGTGAAGATCACCAGCTCCCGGAAGATCGCATCGCTCTGCTGGACGATCTCCAGACCTGCCGCCGGATCGCGCATGACACATTCGATGGCGCCGTCCGTCGGTCGCACATCGGTGTACACGTCGTCCAGCGGCGCGGTCCCGATCGGCCGCCACTGGCGGACGTCCTTGTCCGGCGTTACGTCGATCAGTTTTCCGGTCGGCAGACTGTTCTTCAGCACCCACAGCTTGTGCGCCGGCGCCCGCAACTGGCAGTCTTCGTATCGCCCCTCCGGGCCAAGCGGCAGCTTGAAGTACGTATGTGTCCCCAGGCCCCACGGCAGCGGGCGCGAATCGGGATTGATCACGCGAATCTGCGAGCGCAGCGCCGACCCCTCCAATTCGTAGCGGACTTCGATGATGCAGTCGGCTGGCCAGGCGGCGGCGCGATCCGGCGCATCCACGCTGAGTTGCCAGCGTCCCACGGCGTGCCGTGGCCCCTGTTCGATGACGCGCCACGGAGTATCGAGCGCGTAACCGTGGATCGCGTCTGGCCGCTCGGGAAAGATCGGCGCCGTGTAGTCCACGCCCTCCCAGCGGAACCGCCCGCGGCGGATCCGGTTCGGGAATGGAAACAGGATCGGCAGTCCGCTGTGCGTCGGCCGCCGGCTCCCTTGCAGGAACGTCGGGAGCGTGTCGATCACATCCACGACACGGCCGTCGATCCCGACTTGGAATTCATAGACGTTGAAGCCGAATTCGACGGCGATCGCGGCCCGCGAACGGCCGTCTTGAAGGATGAGCGGTGCCATGTTGGGATCTCCGGGCCGAAGCGGCGTGCACGGTGACAGGAAAACACGTCATCTACAAGTGAATCACAAATCTGTCATCTGTTATGCTGCGGTCATGGCCACCTCGCGTAAGCGCCCGATCGTCAAGCGGGTCCTGATTATCATTGCAGCGCTGGTACTGCTGGCAGACCTGTACGTCGCGAGTTTCGGTCCGGCGTGCTGGCTGTGCGCGAAGGGTGTGCTGCCACCCGGTCCCCTGGGTATCGCCTACTGGCCCATCGTTTATCGGGGCTGGAATTATGGCCCCGGAACAGACGCGATCAACGCCTATGCCGACTTCTGGGGTAAGCCTGGCATCATCGAGGATTTGCGTGAGGCCGCCGCCAGACTGTAGCAACACGATCAAGCGCTTCGCGGGCCATTCGTGCGACGAGCATTTTTCACTTGATTGGGCCGAATCAGGTCGCGACCCGTCGTTCCCGGCAGGGGGCAGCAGGTCGATGCTGTCGCTATAATTCTGGATTGGGGATCACGGCTGTCGTGCGTCTCCACAGTGCAAAGTCGTCGACTCGTCCTCCCGCCTGCCGATCGTCCCGCCGTGTCCATCACGTTGCTCGCCCTGCATTGGGACAAAGTGACGATCGCCTGCTTCTTCATGAGCTACCTGGTAGCGCTTGGGTTTGAAGCAGCGCAATTGCTCAAACAGCATGCGGCCAGCCACTGGATCGCACTGGCGACCGCGACCGCCGGCGCCGTGGCCCAGTCGATCTACCTTATCGTCCGCAGCCGGACGGCCGGCGTGCCGCCGCTGCTCAGTTCCACGCACGACTGGCTCCTGGTCCTGGCCCTGCTGATCGTGGTGCTGTACGTCTTCATCGAACTGATCGATCGTCGCGTGGCGCTGGGGCTGTTCGTCATGCCGCTCGTCCTCGTGCTCGTGGCGCTGTCCCGATACGTTTCTGCGGCGCCCAATCCGGAGCTCGTCCGCGCCCCGTGGCGGGGCCTGGGAATGTTCCATGCATCAATGCTCGTCCTGGGCATGCTGGGAGTCTGGACCAGTTTCTTGATGAGCGTCATGTACCTCCTGCAGCATCGGCGACTAAAAACAAGACGCGGCGAGCCGGAAGGACTGCATCTGCTGAGCCTGGCGACCCTCAGCCGGATCAACTGGTGGGGGATCGTCCTGGCCGTGCCGCTGCTGACGCTCGGAATGGCGACCGGGGTGTGGTTGTCGTTCCTGTCGGCGAAGACGGACGCACCGATTGGACTGGAGCGCTGGCAGTTTGTCGTCAGCGGAATTGTGTGGCTCACGATGGGCGCCTTGTTCCTCTGGCTGCTGACCGGTCGGACCCACTCCGGCCGGCTCGTTGCGTGGCGCACCGTGTGGGCGTGCGGATTTCTCCTCGTGACACTGCTCCTCCTGCAACTCGCCTCCGGCGGCGTCCACGGCACGGGATAATTCGTGCGAAACCGGCAGCCGACCACCCCATCGATGGACCATAAACAATAAGCCCGCTCTTGACCCTCAGCCCTAGACCCTCGACCCCTTCGTGAACGTCCAGGTCGTCTTCTGTAACCATCACACCGCCGATCTGACGGTCCGCGAAAAGCTCGCGTTCCCGTCGGAAGAGGTGTTGCTGCGCGCCTACGAAGCGCTGCGCGCCCGCTTCCCGGCGTCCGAACATGTGCTGGTTTCGACCTGCAATCGCATCGAGCTGTACTCCGCGCAGGAAGAAGCCACCTCCGCTCCCAGCCAGCTTGAAGTTGCCAGGTTCCTGTCCGAGTTCCACGGCGTGCCGCTGGACACGTTCTTCAATGACCTGATTGAACGAACCGGCGCCGATGCCGTGCGGCATCTGTTTGAGGTCGCCGCCAGCGTCGACAGCATGGTCCTCGGCGAAAATCAGATCGTCAGCCAGGTGAAGCAGGCCTACGAACTGGCCCGTCGCGGCAACGCCAACGGCCCGCTGACAAACGTGCTGTTCCAGCGGGCGCTGGCGGTTTCGGCGCGCGTGCGGGCGGAGACCGGCCTCTCGGAAGGGCGCGTGTCGATCGCCAGCGTCGCCGTCAGCGACTTCGGCCGCAGTATCTTCGATCACTTCCGCGACAAGTGCGTGCTGGTCATCGGCGCCGGCGAGATGGCCGAGGAAACGCTCCGCTACCTGCAGGGAGAAGGCATCGGCCGGCTCGTTGTCTGCAATCGCAGCCACGAACGGGCGGCAGCGCTTGCACACGCCTTCCAGGGTGAATACCGGTCGTGGGACCAGCTCGACCTGCTGCTCGCAGATGCCGACGTGATCATCAGCACGACCGGCTCCACGCAGCCGATTGTCACGGCCGACCGGTTCCGCAAGGCGCGGCTGAAGTCCGGCGAGAAGCCGGTGTTCATCCTCGACCTCGGCGCCCCGCGCGACTTCGACCCGGCCGTCGGCCAGCTCGACGACGGCGTGTTCCTGTACGACATCGATGACCTCGAGGCGACCTGCGAGCGAAACCGCAAGGCGCGTTCCGCAGAGATCGAGCGGGCACAGCGAATCATTGATGAGGAGACGTCGCGGTTCCTCCAGGAACTGCATCACAAGGCGACGGGACCGATCATCCAGCGGCTGCGTGCACACTGGCACGAGATCAGCCGCGAAGAGCTGGAACAGCTCTTCCGCAAGCTGCCGGACCTCGCGCCGGAGCAGCGGAGCGCGATTGAACGCAGCATCGAACGGATCGTGAACAAGCTGCTGCACCCGCCGCTGGAGACGCTGCGCGCTGAGTCCAAAGAAGGGACGCCGCACGGCCTGCTGGACGCCATCCGGCGGCTGTTTCATCTGGGGGAGTGACGTTGGCGATTCCCGACACCTAAGCCTTCTGCCCCGACAGGTCGAGCGATTCCCATTCGGCGGTGCGCCGTCGTTCCCAATCCAGCACAATGACGACGAGGCAGTGCAAAACGAGCGCTCCTGCCGCCAGCGGAGACATCACCCGGACCATGTCCTGTGCGGCACTCGCATCGGCCGTCGCCGCATAGACCAGCGACGCCCCGACCGCGAGCAGATAGGCGGGCAGCGCCAGTCCCGCGACGACAACGGCCAGCCATGCCCATCGTCTCGTTGGCGCGAGTTGCAGACCGCGGCCGGCAATCTGCGCCGCGACGACACACAGGACCGCCCCCAGCGCGAGCGCCGGCGTCAGCAGCAACATTCCATTTGTCGCGGTCCGGAGCGCATCCCAGCCGCGGATCGACACTGCGACCGCCCACACCGGGAGCGCCAATGCGACGATCAGTCCGAGATAGATCACGCCGATCCGCAGCGCATGCCGGCCTACGGACTCACGCGGCCTTTGCCGCAGCGATTGCGTGAAACCGCTCGTCCACGCTTCCAGCCGTGGCACGGACTGCTGGAGTTCGAGCGTCAAACTGTCGGGGGAACCAAAGCGGACGATCGCGGCCGCGATGGCTTCCTCATCTGAGGCAGCTCGTGGTCGTTCCTCTGCATAGATTTCGCAAAGCGCGCCATAAAGCTCCTCGCGGATCCTCAGCTTCCGCCAGACGTCCGCTTTCACCGGCCGCACCGCGCGTTCGACGTGCATCTTGAGCAACTGGCTCATGCTGTGCCTCCGACAATGGCGCCGATGACTGACACGAACTGCCGCCAGTCGGTGCGCGCCTGCGCAAGGGACGCCTCGCCTTTTCGCGTGAGTCGATACAGCCGGCGGCGGCGACCCGCGTCGCCCGGACTCGCCCGACTCCCAGCGCGCCTGATCTGTCCGTCCGCCTCGAGCCGGTACAGGGCCGGATACACCGAGCCCTCGCGCAGTTCTATGGCTCCCTGTCCGGCCGCGGCGGAGCCGATTGAGGACTTCAAACCCGTGGGCCTCCCCCTCCTCCAGCACGGACAGCACCATCGAATCCAGATGGCCGCGCGCGTCACCGCGAGATCGTTTCCACCCATCGGTTCGCCTCGTTCCGCGTTGTACTCGTTCTCTGTAGATATATTATGTCTGCCTAAATAGTAAGTCAAGCGATACCAGTAGCAGCCCCCCGCACTGCCTGCTGGAAGCCTCCGTCCACATTGTCACATGAGGGACAGCAGCAGCGCCCGCTGTATCTGACAGTCCGGGGTCTCAATGCACTGGAAAGGACACTGAGCGGTTCGCCCGCTTCATCGCGTTCCCATAGACCTCGCGGCGTGCGACACTCGTGCGCGATCCTGGAAGGCGGACGCTTTCGAGACGGTGCCTGAGGCGTCGTTGCAGGATTTCACCGACTGGCCGAGAATCTGCCAAAGATTCTGGGCTGTTTAGCGTAATGATGGTGATCCTCAAGCACGCGCAGGGGGGCCGGAGTTGAGCGCGGCGGTCGTCGAGATCGACAACGTCACCAAGAGCTACGACGACGTCATCGCCGTCGATGGGGTCAGCCTGCGCATCGACGCCGGTCAGACCCTGGGACTCATCGGCCCGAACGGGGCCGGCAAGACGACTCTGTTGCGACTGATCTGCACGCTGGCGAAGCCGGACAGCGGCGATGTGCGGGTACGGGGCCGTTCGGTCCGGGAGAATCCGCGTGCCGTGCGCAAGGCGCTGGGATTCATGCCGGCGGAATTCGGCAGCCCGCGGAACCTGACCATTACGGAGTATCTCGACTACTTCGCGTGCATGTACGACATCCCGCGCGGCGAACGGCAGCGGCGCATCACGGATGTGTGCGAGCTGACGGACCTGGCAGGCCGCGGAAACGTGATGGTGAAGGGATTGTCGACGGGTAATCGACAGCGGCTGCTGCTGGCCAAGACGCTGCTGCACGATCCGGAAGTGCTGGTACTGGACGAGCCGGCCAGCGGGCTGGACCCGCGGGCGCGGACCGAGCTGCGGGCCGTCATCCGCGAGCTGGCGGGGATGGGGAAGACGATCCTGATCAGCTCGCACATCCTGCCGGACATCGAGGAGATCAGCGACCGGATCGGGATTATCGAGGCGGGGCGGCTGGTGCTGGACGGCGATTTGGAGTCGCTGCGGGCGCACCATGCGCCCACGCAGCGGTCCGTCAAATTGCGCGTGCCGGCCGAGCAGATGGACCGGGCCGCGGAGGTTCTCGGTCGGCTGGCCGGGGTGAATTCGTGCGAGCGGCGCGACCCGTTCCTCGTGGTGACGGCGGAGGAGGAGGATTGCAATTTCGTCCTGGCGGCATTGCTCGAGGAGCGGATCCGGATCGTGCAGTTCGCCGACGAAGAGCCGAGCCTGGAAGAGATTTTCATCCGGTCCACCGCCGGCAAGGTGACATGAACACCGTTCGACGCATTGCCGACTACTTCGTCGACAGTCCGACGTTCGGACGGGATCGCGCCGCGCTGATCTCCGGCTTCAGCATCGGAACGGCCTCGCTGCTGCTGAACTTCGCCGTGCTGATGCTGGCAATGCCGGTGCTGCTGAACCCCGACGATCCCTCGTTCCGGGCCATGACCGAGAAACTGGAATTCGGGAACCTGCTGGCGCTGATGCTGCTTGGAGGGGCGTCGGCGTTTGCGACGCTCCTGATACCACTGCGGCTGGTGAGTGTGTTCTGGGGCCCGCGCACGGGGCGGTACTTCGACCAGATTGTCCTCAGCGGCATCTCGCCGCTGCGGTTCGTGATCGGGAAGGCCGTGTCGCAGAACCTGTTCGTGGCGCTCATCGTGTTTCTGCTGCTGCCGTACCTGGTGCTGAGCCTGACGCTGGGAGGCGTCGACCTGCCGACGTTTGCCGCGGGGCTATTCGTCGTCTGGCTGTATTGCATCGCGCTGGCGATGGTGACGCTGTGGCTGACGGTGTACTTCAACGAACTGCTGGCGGCGTTTCTCGTTGCCGTGGGAGCGACGATCCTGGCCATAATCGGCGGATTCCCGACGATGACGATGCCGGTGTTCGTCATGACGCCCATTCCGCTGCTGCTGCAACCGGTCTATGCCACGATGTCGGGCGGCTTCCCTCTGGCGGGCTTCTGGCCGGTGTTCGGGACGACTGTGGCGACTCTGGTTGGGGTCATTGGGCTATCGGCGTTCGCAATTCAACTGGGACCGCTGTACGGCATCATCCAGGAAAACAGCACGTTCGGAGAAGTGGTGCGACAGGGGGACAGCCAGCGCAAGCGGTGGTTCCGGCTGCGACTGCATATCCAGCGGCCGTCGGAACTGGCGTTCTTCTACGAAAATCGCGGCGCGTTGTTTCGCCGGCACGAAGGTCTGATGCGGTGGGGGCTGGGATTTGTAGGACTGGTGCTGCTCTCGCTGGTGTTCACGGTGTGGCTGCTGCGATCGCAGGCATTGCGAGCCGCAGGCGCGGCGCCGCACTGGCATTGGTTCGCCTATTCATTTCACATGTTGTGCCTGACGATCCACGGGTTCGGGCTGGCGGCGGCAGCGCTGCTGTTCTCGCACCCGAAGAACACGACGTTCCTGCGTGTGCCGCTGATCTTTGGCCGGACCGTAGAGGTCGCGCGGCTGGATACGCTGTGTTTTCTGCTGTTCGCGGCCTGTTCGAGTGCAGCAGCGTTCGCGACGCCGTACGTGTTCGATCAGATGATTATGGATCTGGTCAACAACACGGTGTTCGCAGCAACGGGCCAGATCGATTTTGTGCGGCTCTCCAGCGAGGGGACGCTGATCCTCACGGTGGCGGGGCTGGTGCTCTATGCGTTCCAGCGGCTGGTCTGCCTGAGCTCCTGGATGAAGGGGGCCGTGTTTGCGGGGGTCTGCCTGTTTTACTTGTTCGTCATTTGCATCGTGCCGTTGACCGTTGGGGCGGTGCTGTTCGACATGCCGGAGTATCGCGGCACGAGCGTCGCGACGGAGTGGGCGCCGAGAGTGATGATCCTGTCTCCCATTGTCGCCATAATGTCGCTGTTCCGGGAGATGGGGCCGCGGTGGCCCGCGGATGTCTCCACCTCCGGGTTCTACCTGTCGCACTTGGCGCTGCTGGTGATAGCGGCGTTCGGGATCGAGCGCCGGTCTCGCAAAGTGCGGGCGCAATATCCGGCCGAGCTGGTCCGGGAGGAGCGATGATGCGGCTCCCGTCACAGGCGCCGACAATTGGCCGACCGTATCGCGGACGGATAGCGCACATGGCCCTTGGCCTGGCGCTGTTCGTCGCGGCGGCGCCGACGGCTCGGGCGCAAACCGATCCGGCAGAGTCCGATATCGACTCCGCAGGGCTGTTGATCGAAGCCAGTGCCGGCTGGGACGGGACCGTTGACCGCAGCACGCCGGTGGCGGTCTCGTTTCTGCTGCGCAATGATGCGGACGGGCTTGTCAGGGGCCGGCTCGTCCTGACGGATCCGATCAACGACCACGACGTTGTACTGGGTGAAGTCGTGCTGGCGGCGCATTCGGCACGGCGGTTCAGCGCCATCCAGAACCTGTCCGACTGGGAGCAGTGCCGGGCGTCGTTCGTCAGCGGCACGGACATCCTCTGGCGGCGCGATCTTTCGATCCTCAGCGGCAGCGAATTCGTCCCCAACGTCAACTACGCCCTGTTCATCGATGATGGCGGACGGCGTCTGGAGTTTCCCAATTCCACGACCAGCACGGCCGTAGCCGGCACCGTGGAGATGACGGCTGTCGGAGCCAGGGGGTTGCCAATCAAAAGCCTGAGCGTCAAGACGTGGCAGGTGCCAGGGCACCCGGGACCGCTGTCTGTCGCGCAGGCGATCGTGTTTCCCGAGACGGCCGTCGCGGACGACCTCAACGACGTGCAATGGCGGTCGATCGCGGAATGGATGTGCCAGGGGGGCGTGATCTACGTCCACCAGAAATCCGAGGAGGTGCTCCAGCGACTTGCCGGCGCCGCGCCGCTGCCGGTGGAGCCGGCCGACCTGTCGGGCGAGTTCCAGGTGCAGCGCGCGGGGGTTGGCGCTATCTATCAATATGCGGATCCGCTGTTGCCGTCGGAGAATGCCCCGATGCGGCAACTCCTGGGCGAGTCGATCGCCCGCCTGTCGGCGCTGCGGCTCACGCGGTTCGTGGACGCGGTCAACTGGTACGGCGCGCGCGGCGGACGGGCACAATTGAACCGGGTTGTCGTGCTCGGATTCTTCCTGCTGTACGGAGTCGTCTCCGGACTGGTGCCGCTGGTGCTGTATCGCCTGAGCCAGCGACGGATCGCGATTTACGCGGTGAGCATTGTGACGCTGGCTGCGACGGGCGCCGGCCTGCTCGGCGGGTACCTGCGAATGGCGACCGGGGACCTGCATGCGCTGACGGTCACCCAGGGGAGCCCCGGCGGGCTGGTGCAGATTGGAGATATCGACGTTCAGTCGGCCGGCGGTCGCAACACGCGGGCGGCGGTCCGGGGGGAGCGCGTCGACCTGCAGTACACCGGAACCGCACCCAATCCCTACATGTGGAACACGCCGGAAACCGGGTATCCGGCATTCACCTGGCAGTCGAATCTGGCCCAAGGCGTGGCCGACACGTACGAGGTCAACGTGCCGATGACTCCCTGGGGCCACCGGCGGCTTTACGCGGTTGCCTACCAGCGCGGGCCATCGCCGCTTGAAGTGCAACTGACCTTTCAGCCCGCTAATCCGCCGGCGACTGCTGCATCGCCGGATCCAAAGGCACCGCAAGGGGACCCGAGCGTCCTGAAGTTTCCGCCGGGAACGTGCACGTTGAAAGTTGTGAACCATTTACCGTTCGATCTGAAGAATTGCTGGCTGTTCATCGGAATGTCGCGCACGGCCGACAGCATCGGCCTGCTGTCGCAGGCGAATATGTATCAGCCCGGCGCCTATTGGAGGCGGTTTAACAATCGGCGCGCGAGCCCGGCCGGCGATCTGGTCGACGTGTCGATGCAGGTTTTGATGCAGCCGGTGCGCGCCGGCGCGACGATGACACGGCCGTTTGATCCGATGTTCCGCGTGCAGCAGAACGGGTGGGAACGAATGCTGAACATGACCGACGTCCGCATTATGCCGCCGGAGATCGCGCGGCTGGGGACGGCCGGCGCGTGGATCGTCGCCGAGATCGAGGACTCGCCGATCATTACGATCGATCGAGAGCGAACCGATTTCGTCCCGCAGGAGGAACTGCACTTGTACGTGCAGGAGATCCCCGCGGAAGAGCTGCCGGAAGTGTTTCGGGCGGTGGAACCAGCGGACAGCGGCTCGGACGCCACAGGGGAGCCGTGACGCCGGACGAGTCTTGCGTTAGACAGGGCCTGCGCGTCCTACTCCCGCGACGGCACGCTCGGCGTCGAAAGATATCCCACCAGATCCCGCCGCTCCGCCGGCGTCAGCGACTCCAGGAGTCCCTCCGGCATCATCGACAGCGACGCCGGTGTGAACTCGTCGATGTCGGTGCGATCGACCACAATCCGCTCCGTCGGCGTCTGGAGCACGACGACCTTGTCGTTCTGCTCTGGCACCACACCCTGCACCAGGCGACCGTCGTTCGTCAGCAGCGTATAGACTTTGTATTCGTTGGGCACGACGGCGCCCGGATCGACGACGTGTTGCAGCAAGTAGTCGAGGCTTGTCCGCTGCGAACCGGTGAGGTCCGGACCGATCGACGCCCCTTCGCCGTACAGCTTGTGGCACTGGGCACACTTGTTCTTGAAGAGCGCGCGACCGGCTTTGAGATCGGCGGCCGCCAGATGGTCGGACGCGAGTTCTGTGCGATACGCGGCCATCGTCTGCTGCTTCTCGGCCGGCGACGTGCGGACGTGCCCCCACAGTTGGCGGACGCGATTGGCAATCTGCTCGTTGCCAAGATCGAGCAGTTGCCGGGCCGTATAGGCCGGGACATCGGCGGGCGGAATCTGGCCGGCGGCAATCGCCTCCAGCAGCGCAGCGGCGAAGTCGGCACGGGCCGCCAGCGTGGCAACCGCTTCGTCGCGCTGGGTCGCAGTGAACATGTTGTAAGCGGCGATGATCGCGGCCGCTGATTTCGGGTCATCGAATGCCGCCAGCCCGCGCAGCGCCGGTCCGGCCAATTCGGGTTGCGCGACCAGTTTCTGCAGCAGCGGGACGAGTTCTGCACTCGGAACCTGAATCAGCAGCTCGAGCGCCGCCAGGCGCTGCTCAGTCGACTGCGACGATTCTGCCGCGATGGTCCGCAGTGTGTCGAACACCGACTGGTCGCCGAACGCCAGCGCCAGGTACTGCGCCGTCGCTCGCGTCGCCGCCGCCGCCGGATCGAGCGCACGCGCGGCGACTTTGCTCCAGGCTCGCGGCATTTTCAGCCCGCGGCGCCCTTCCACGGCGTCCCGCAGGCCGAGGAGTGCGCCCTGCAGCGCAGCAGCGTCCGTTTCATGCGCTGCGAGCCAGTCCACGAGCCGGTCGATGCCGCCATCCAGCGCTGCAATCCGCCGTGACAACAGGCTGCCGGTGAGAGGAATCCGGCACGATCCCAGTAGCGCGAGGTCGCGCCCCTCTGCGTCGCCGGCCAGCGGCATGATTCCGTACCACAGCATCAGTGGAATCTGGCGATCGCCTGCATCTTCCTCGTGCTGGAGCAGTTCGCCCGCCAGCCGCGCGCGATCGGCATTCGGCAGTCGCTGGAGCACCGACGCCAGCTCCAGCCGCACGACCGGCGACGGATCGGTCTTCGCCAGCTCAGCAAACTGCCCACGGCGGTCGCGAGCCAGCTCCCCGCTCTCGGCTTCCAGCCGGATTGTCCACGCACGGATCTGCGGGTCGGGATCGCGCAGGGCCGTATCGCGCAGCTTTGTGTCGAGCGCGCCGATGCAGTGCAGCGTCCACAGCGCCTTCAGCCGCAGCAACGGGTCGGGCGTCTGCAACGAGTATTGCAGCGTCTGCACCGCTACCGGTTCGATCGCTCGCTGCGCCGCCCGCTCCTGCAGGATCAGCCGCGACATGCGGACTTGCCATTCGTTCGGATCAAACTGCAGGCCGACGAGGATCTGGTCGTCGAGCTTTGTCAGGTCGCTGTCGCGCGCGCCGGGTGTGCGGTACTTGATCTTGAAGATCCGGCCGGTGTCACGGGCGACGATCTCGTAGTCGTGGCATTCGCCGGTGTCGTTCCAGTCCATCACAAACACGCCCCCGTCGGCGCCGTACATCAGCTCGACGCCGCGGAACCACGGATCGTGCGACTGCGCAAAGTCCGCCGCGTGCGAGGCGACGACACCTGAGCCGTGCTCGCTGAATGTGTCGCGATTCAAACGCTGCCCGTGAATATTGAGCGTGAACAGGTTGCCGCGGTATTCCTCCGGCCAGTCGTCGCCGAGGTAGATCATCGCGCCCGAGTGCGCGTGTCCACCGCCGAACTCGTTATGCACACCGCCGATGCTGATATCCCAGAACCCGCCCCCCCAGTGGATGTGGTCGGCACACGTCTCCATCAGCTTGTAGGTGTTCGGCGTCAGGTCTTCCCCATACATCCGGCGGTAGTGGCCGCCGGGGACAATTTCGAAGACGTGCTCGATGACGCAGTTGGTAATAAACATCCGCCCCTTCGCATCGAAGTCGAATCCCCAAGGGTTGGTCGTGCCCGACGCGACGACTTCGAATGTCTTCCGCGTCGGATGATAGCGCCAGACGGCGCAGTTCAGGGCCGTGCGTTGCTCGGCCGGCGTCCCGGGCGGGCCGACGAGCGAGTCGGACTGGATTCCGTTGCAGCCATACAGCCAGCCGTCTGGACCAAACTGCAGCCCGTTAACGACGTTGTGTCTGGTTTTCGTGTTCCAGCCGTCGAGGACAACTTCCGCCGGTCCGTCTGGCACATCGTCGCCATTCCGATCCGGGATGAACACGACGTTCGGAATCGAGCACAGCCAAATGCCGCCGAGTCCCCAGGCAATCCCCGACAGGTTGCTGCCGTTGTCGAGAAACACCTTGCGGACGTCGTGCCGCCCGTCGCCGTCGGTATCCTCGAGGATCGTGACGCGGTCGTGCCCGGTGCCGTCGAAGGACCATTGCGGATACGACAGGCACTCGACGACCCACAGCCGGCCGCGGCCGTCGGTCGTCATCGCAATCGGCTGCACGATGTCCGGCTCGCCGGCGAACAGCGTGACGCGGAAGTTATCCGGCGCCGCGAACTTGTCCGCCGCCTCCTGCGCGGGCAGCGGGGCAGGGGCCTCCTCGGCGAGGGCGCTCGCGACCACCCCAAAGGAAGCGAGGAGCAGGGCGCCATACAGACTCTTGCTGGTCATCCGATGTTTTCCTGACACCGACCGCCGGGCTTGCGGTCAGTGCGGCTGGTAACGCTGGGAATCATGCAATTCGGCCGCCCGGCGCCGGTCCGACTTGAGTTCCTTACCCCCCGCCGTCGAAGGACTTAGAACCGGGGCAGACGCTGTCCTTCGGTGAATGCTGCGCCGGTTTCAGGGCGCGGCAAACTTTCCGGAGAATACGCAGTCTGCTGATTCAACAATTGTTGACCGGTGTTTGCAAGCCGTGTTAGAGTCGGCGGTTAGCGTCAATTGGGCAAAACTCCGCGCCGCATGGCCAGGAGCCGCAGGCGACTGCTCTCAATACTCATTGCGAGTCCAAGATGTTGTTCGACCATCAGCGTATTGACCGCCGTCAGTGTCTGCAGCGTGCCGCCGCCCTGGCCGGAGCGCTCGCCCTCGGTCCGCAGGTGGGCTGGGCTGAAACGACGCGCGGCTTCGACCAGATCGCGCCGTCCACCGCGCCGCTGACGGAGCAGAACCGCCAGCGCGGCCTGTGGGTCCTGGAAGTCCAACTGAAGCCGATGCGGCTCGTGTGGGTCGACCTCCCCACGGCCGACGGCAAGACGAAGCGCGAACAAATCTGGTACCTCGCGTATCGCGCCACGAATCGCCCGCTCGTCCGCCCAGCTGGCGACGACACGGCGCCGATCAATGAACTCGATCCGGTCCCGCAGAAGCCGTTGTTCATCCCGGAATTCACGCTCATCACCTACGACGATCCGGCCGAGCAGCAGCCCGTCCAGGTGCTGCGCGACGTGGTTCTCCCGCCCGCGGTCACGGCGATCAACCGCCGCGAATCGCATCGGCCCGGCGAACCGGTGCTCAGCGACACCGTCTCGGTCATTCAGCCGGTCCCCGATCCGGCGGAAAACAACGCCGACGCGCAGTGGATCTATGGCGTCGCCACCTGGCGCGGCGTCGATCCTGACACCGACTTCTTCAAAGTCGTCCTCGACGGTTTCAGCAACGGCTACGAGGTGCGCGAGGGGGCCAACGGACGCAAGCAACTGTGGCGCAAGGTGCTGGTCCAGGAATTTGCCCGCCCCGGCGATCGGTTTGATCCCAATCAGGCCGAATTCGGGTTCAGCGGCAAACCGCGGTGGGACTTCCAGCCGGGTAAAGAATAGTCCCTGATCGCGGCAGTACGTCGTCTCCCGGCGGATGCGAACCTGGCAATCGCGCCAGCGATAATCACCCGCCACCCGGCGCCATCCGCCGAACTGACTGTTGCAGTCAGCGGGCTCAGGTCGCACTTTCCAGCGCACCGAGTGTCTCGTCCTGGTTGATCCGCGCGCAGGTCGCCGCTTCGCGGACTCTCTGTTCGCTGTTCTGCGCAAGGCTTGCGCGAAAGCAATGCTCGCGCGTGTAAGTTGACTTGCACGTCGGGGCGCTCGAGCCAGAGCCTGGTCCTCGCGCCGCCGGACTGCACCGACCTCTCCCCGGCTGGTTCTGCCGGCGCGCGTGAGATACCTTCCGAGATCGATCTCGATCTCGGATGACTGACGTCAGGCCCAGCCACGGCTTATGTTCATCATGAGAGGGAGTCGCATGGAGGCCCGATTGTGCCACGACGAGAGTCCGCAGCCGCCGCGCGGCTTCACGTCGTGACGAATTTCCGCCGTGGAGCCGACGCTCCCAACGCCCCGCCCGATGGTGCCGTATGTTGTTGACGCTGATTCCGCCTGCGATGCTCCGATTTGAACAAACGGCTCGGCGCGCGGCGCGACTCCCCCGACGAGTCGGGATCGCCCTCCCGACATTGCTGTACGTCGCTCTTGTTTGCTGTGGAATTACCGTCGCATCGGTGAGCGCCGGCGAGTCGTTGTTCTCCCGGCACTGGCTGTGGAGTGCAGCTCATGCAATTCCCAAGGAGACGACCTCCGAGGGGAGCGGCTACTTCTCGATCATCGAAGGTCTCGATGGCCGGATCTACGTCGGTGCGGCCAAGTACCGCCATAACGCGTACCTGGTCGAGTTCAATCCCGCGACAAAGGCCATGCGGGTCGTCCTCGATGCACAAAAAGAGATCGGCACGACCGCCACTGGCTTTGCGGCACAGGCCAAATTCCACACCCGCAACAATCTCGGCGAAAGCGGCAAGATCTACCTGGGAACCAAGCAGGGCTACCCGGACGAGGCAAAGAAGGAGCAGCGCAGCGAATATCCGGGCGGTTATCCGATGGTCTTCGATCCGGCGACCGGGCAGACGCGCGTCTACGGCATTCCGATTCCGCATCAGGGGATCATCAGCGTCACGCCGGACGAGTCGCGAAACGTGGCCTACATCTCGACGTGCGACGACGCGCGCCCGGTCGAGAGCACGCACTTCATGCAGCTCAATCTGGAAACCGGCGCCTTTCGCGACTTGCTCGATTGTCGCCACATGTATGCGTTCATCGTGGTCGATCACCGCGGCCGCGCGTATCACCCGATCCTCGGCGGTGAGATCGCCCGGTTTGACCCGGACGCCGATCGCCTCGATCGGCTCACGCAGACGATCGACAGTCAGCCGCCAACGGCGGACTCCCTGCTGGCGCACCCCGAGTCGCACCCGATCAACTGGGATATTACCGCAGACCGCAAGACGCTCTATGCCGTCGCGATGAGCGGCAACCAGCTCTACAGCTACGACCTGACCGGCGACGGCAACACGCTCGCAGGTCGCAGTCACGGCCCGCTGATCCCCGGCGCCCAGGCCACCGACTGCCGGGCGATGTGCGTTGGGCCGGACGGTCGCGTCTGGGCCGGAGTCGCCGCGACATTCGAAGGTCGCGGCCAGTTCCTGCACCTCGCCAGCTATACGCCCGGTGCCGCCGCGCCGGTCGATCACGGCCCGATCGCCATCGGCAATCCCGATTACACCGAGTTCAAGGACGCCGACGGCAAAGACCTCCCCTGGCATCACGGCGTCTACAAACTCGACGACGGCACGCTGCTGCCACGGTATACGATCATGGGGATTTGTGCGGCCCGCGATGGCACGGTTTATCTCACCACGCTGGCCCCGTTTACGCTGCATGCGATCCGGCTGAAGAACGTTGCCGGCGTGACGACGATTTACCGGCACAATTCGCATGCCGACGTCATCCTCTCGAAACTGCTGCAGACCGACACTCAGGACGAGAAGGGCCAACCCCCGTCGGTGCACCTGGATTCCTTGTACGTCGATCAGGTCGGCGAGGGGGATTACAGCCGGCCATTCTCTCAGCGTTACGGCGTGCCGCTGGCAGCGACCGTCACTGAAGCCCTGACGGCGGCAAAGACAAGCTCGCCGTCGATGGCGTCTTCGTCGTTGCCGAGCATGGCGCGTATCCGACCTCCAGCACCGGCCAGGTGATCTATCCCAAACGACGCCTGTTTGAAGAGGTGTTCCGCGTCTTCGAACAGTCCGGCCGCAGCGTGCCGATCTTTTGCGACAAGCACCTGGCCGACAACTGGGATGACGCCAAGTGGCTCTACGACACCGCGCAGCGGCTGAAAGCCCCGCTGATGGCCGGCTCATCACTGCCGACGCTGTGGCGCTACCCGCCGGCAGATGTGAAGCGCGGTGCGAAACTGAAGGAGATCGTCGCCACTTCGTACGGCTCGCTGGACGCCTACGGATTCCATGGGCTGGAGATGGTGCAGTGCCTCGCCGAGCGGCGCGCCGGCGGCGAGACCGGCGTCAAAGCCGTGCAGTGCTTCACCGGTCCGGCCGTCTGGAAAGCAGGCGAAGACGGCGTCTACAGCCGCGACCTGCTGGAAGCAGCGATCTCGCGGCGCCGGTTGCAGACAATCCCCGAGGGAAAACGGATCGAGGAACTCGCACGGGAGCCGGTGATGTTCGTCGTCGATTACAACGACGGCCTGCGGGCCAGCGTGCTGACGCTCAACGGCGCGGTCAGCGAATGGACGGTCGCCTGGCGGTATGCCGAGGACAATTCCGTCGAATCGACGCTGTTCTGGACGCAGGAAGCGCGGCCGTTCATGCATTTCACGTGGCTGACGATGGGGGTTGAAAAACTGATGCAGACCGGCCGCCCGGCGTGGGGCCCGGAACGCACATTGCTGACGAGCGGTATTCTCGATGCCGCATTGACCTCGAAGCGCGACGGCGGCGTGCCTGGAAACGCTGCACCTCTCAGCCGTGAAGTACCAGTCCGCCTGGAACTGGCAGCAGCCGCCGGACCCACCCCCGGGCCGGCCGATCGGATCGCAGTAGCGCGACTCCCACACAACGACATATTGACCCACACGTCAATTCGGTCGTACCATTGACGCAATGGCCAACGTGCGGTTAACCCCCGAAGCGGCCGAACAACTCGAGCTGTTGAACGAGCCGATCCACACTCGGGTTCTGCATCTGCTCGAGAGGTTGGCTAACTGGCCGGCCGTGAGTGGCGCGAAACCGTTGCGGGGCGCATTTGCAGGACACTGGAGATTGCGCACCGGCGACTATTGATTGCAGTTTCGCATTGAGGGCCAAGCTGTGATTGTCGAACGGATTGGGCACCGCAGAGACTTTTACGACGAGTAAGCAATGCCGCAACAGATAACGCTTGAAGGACGACAATACGTGATTGTCCCGCGCGAGGAGTATGAGCGCTTGTCGCAAGTAGCAAGGCTGCCGGAACTGCCCGTGCCCGATCGCGACGGAAATTATCCGGCCGTCGAGTACGCCCGGGCCTCGCTCGCCCGGAAACTGATTCTACGACGGGAACGAATCGCAGTTTCACAGGCCGCACTGGCACGCGCTGCGGGGATTCGCGTTGAGACGCTGTGCCGGATCGAGTCCGGCAAAGTCACACCGTCACTGGGCAGCGTCCAGAAACTCGACCGCGCAATGTCGCGCCTTGAAAAGCAGCCGCCGCGACGCCGCAAGTGACGTCGGCAGCTTGCTCCTTAGCCTTTGCCCCTCGGTCCTCAGCCCTCCTTCGCCTCCACAGTCACCAGCGTCCCCACGCGTTCGCCGGCAATCGCCCGCTGGATGTTCCCCTCGCGCAGGTAATTGAACACCTGGATCGGGATGCCGTGCTCCATGCAGTGATGGATCGCCTGCGCGTCCATCACTTGCAGCCCCTGCCTTAGCACGTCCTGGAACGTGATCTCAGAATACCGGACCGCATGCGGGTTCTTTTCCGGGTCTTCGGAGTAGATGCCTTCGACGCGGGTCGCCTTGAGCAGGATATCCGCTTCGATTTCGCGGGCCCGCAGGGCGGCGGCGGTGTCCGTCGTGACGAACGGGCTCCCAGTCCCCGCGGCGAGGATCACCACGCGTCCCTTTTCGAGGTGCCGCACGCAGCGACGGCGGATGAATGGCTCCGCCACGCCCTCCATGCGGATGGCCGACTGCAATCGCGTCGGGACGCCGACATTTTCGAGGGCGTCCTGCAGAGCGAGGCCGTTGATGACCGTCGCCAGCATCCCCATGTAGTGCGCGGTCGCCGTCTTGATCGCGGCGCTGACCTGGGCAAACTGCTTGCCCCGGAGGATATTGCCGCCGCCCACCACGATCGCCAGTTCGACCCCCGCCTCGGCGACCGACTTGATCTGGTCCGAAATGCTGGCGACTTCGGACATGCTGATTCCGCCCTCGCGGTCGCGGCAGAAGCTTTCGCCGCTGAGCTTGAGGAGGACGCGTTTGTAGGCGGGTTTGAATGTGGCAGGCATTGGACCGGAATGTGCGGGGTGATTGTCGGCGATGGAGTTTAGACGCCATGCGGGTGGTTTGCGACCATCGCGGACAGCGCTTTACGGCCGCGAGTCTGGTATAAGGTGCGGCCGCGTCGGTCACGCTTCGCGTGACATATTGCGACCTCGATTGGTCGCATCGTTTTCAAGCAATCAAGAGCGGATTCTGTCAGGTGGCAGCCTGACTTACGGGATGACTTATGCAAACACAGTTCTCCTGGGCGGTCGACGCCCTGATTGTCGGTTTGTACCTGCTGGCGACGATGTTCGCCGGGCTGGCGGTGCGGAAGTACGTCGGCAGTGTGGAGATATTCCTCGTCGCCGGCCGCGAGATGAAGGTTTACCTGGGCACGCCTCGCTGGCGGCGACCGAGTTCGGCATCATCACGTGCGTGTACACCGCACAGGCGGGCTACAGCTACGGCTTCCGGCGTCACCCCGGCATCCTGCAGGACTGGCAATGTTCTTGATCGGCATTACCGGGTTCTGCGTCAAGCCGTTGCGAGATTCCGGGGCGATCACAGTTCCGGAATTGCTGGAGCGGCAGTTCGGGCCGCGCATCCGCTGGCTGGCCGGCGTCGTCATCGTCCTTGGTGGCCTGCTCAACATGGGCGCAGTTCTTGCGCATTGGAGGAGAATTCTGACCCCGGCAGTGGTCAGGACTCCGAGCAACCTCGTCACGGTCATGACCGTCCTGCTGATCGGGGCTGCCGCTTACACAATTCTCGGCGGCATGCTGCTGGTGCTGATCACCGATTTCCTGCAATTCGTCGTCAAGGAGCGCCGCCGGTCTGCTGGCGGTCACGTTTCTGATCCTCAAGGACATCGGGTGGACCCAGCTTGTTTCCACGGTGGAGTCGAAGATCGCTGCCGGCGGGTTCAATCCGTTCGGGTCCGCGCGAGCTGGATGGGACTACGTCATGTTTCGTTTGCCTGCAGATTGCTGCCACTCTGATCCGCAGATGCCCGCGTGCTGGCCGCGAAGGACACCAAAACCGGCCAGCAGATCTACACCCGCACGTCGCTCCCCCCCCCCCCTTCGGGGCCGTGCGTCTTCGCCGGTTCAAGCGCATCCCCTTTTTTTTTTTTTTTGATTCGTAGGGGCACGCGCGCTGGCGATCCTCACTCGACGACGTCGCCACGCCTCCTGAAGCCATGGCGGGCGCGTATAGGGGAAAAGGTTTCGCTGTGTACGCGATGCCGCTGTTTCTCGGTAAGTTCGTGCCGATCGGCCTCAGCGGACTACTCATCGCCGCCATGTTGGCCGCCGACAGGCCAGCGACCGCGCGACTTCCTGCGCGCATGCCTTCACCGGCCATGCGGATTCGGGCTGGCCCGATGGCATCGCGGCCCTGTTCCGCAAGACGCAGTGGTCTCGAACGTCGCGGTCTTCTCAAGCGGGGTGGAACTGGATGATCGTCGCCTCGCATCGGCCTGTTCCTCGCCGGCCCTTCGGCCTGGTATCCGCTGTCCGATGAAATCTGCGGGACTATCTCGCCGTCACGGGTACCGATCTACCTGTCCAGCATGGCGCCGCTGCTGGGACGCCTGCTGTTACCGAAGCGCTGGGCAGTTGGGGTGCCGTGGGCTCCATTATTCTCGGGCGCCGTCATCCCCTGGCATACCTGATCCTGAAATTGACGGAGTCGAAACCCATAGACCTGGACGAAAAGACGCTCGCTGAGCAGATCGGGCCGCACATGTCGGGACTGGCGGCGTTCGCAAGCTTCCGCTCGCGATGGTGATTGGTTCGCTGGTGAAACCTCAGGAGCACGCCTGCAATGAGTCATCCGTTCTGGTTCCTGCTGATGATCGCCTGCCTCGTTCCGTACTCGACGATTACCGTCTACGTCGCCATCCGCGGCTCATTCGACATCCGCCACATGCTCGATCGGCTGAAAGAGAACGCCGCGGAAGAAAGCGGCCGTGAAGATTCTGAGCCGCTTCGCCAACTGACGTCGCGATACTCAATGCGTAAACGCAGCAAGCCCGTTCGGCCCGAGCGACCGGAACCTGACGAGGGCCATTACCCGCGCGTCTGCTGCGGTTTCGCGGTTTCTTTAAGCGGATGGTGAGCGCGACATCACCGTCGCACGGTCTCACCTGCCCCGTTGACAATCCGCTCGTCTGTCTTCCACATGCCGGGCCGCAGGTGACGGTCGAGTCGATTCATCGGCTTAAACACCGTGTGAAACTTTTGCCTGAGCCACGGATGGTCGAACTGCGAGGCGAGAGGCCACGGCAGCGTGTAGACCGGAAGCGCGACCCGCCGAATCTGCATCGTCCCGCTGGTTGCATCCACTGTGACCTCCGCAGCATACGCTCTGCTCACAAGGCGGTAGTACGCACCCGTGTAAACAAAGAAGAGCAGCAGGATCGAAGCGGCGATCCAAATTGCCGGCTTGCGAAGCCGTCGTAGAGCGAGCATGCGTCCCCTCCCTGGTTCGCGCAATCTAGTTGAATGTAAGAAGAGCGCGAATCTCAACTCACATCCCGATACTCACGCCGCGTGAAGGCCAACAGCCCGGCCGCCAGCAGGCCGGCCGTCGCTGACAGCAGGACGATCCGCGCCGTGTCGGCCGAAACCGCCAAAAACATCTCGCGGGCGACTTTGCTTGCCGGGCCGACCTCCAGCTCCGCGCCGGCTTCATAGACCATGCTCCGCACATAAAACGCCACCGACACGCGCTTGATGATCCCCGGCATGTTGCCGAACAGGACTTCCAGAAAGAACCAGTACGCGAGCGAGATGATCGTCCCGTGCCGGAAGACGGCGCCGACCAGCAGGAACAGCGCCGCATACGCGGCTGCCCCCATCACGCTCGCCGGCCAGAAGAGCGGCCAGGCTGCGTCCCCCGACGCTCCTGCGAGAAAGCACAACAGCCAGAGTGACGCGGCTGTCGTCCCCACGACCAGGATTTCGGCGGCGAGAAACCGAACCAGGTACGTCACCGGCCGCGGAATCGGCGTCATGAGCAGGTAGATGAGCGTCCGGTCTTCGCGCTCCCCCCCGATGCCCGCCGCGCCGTAGCCGATCGCCAGGATCGGCATCAGGAACGCGATGAACGACGGCACGAGCACGTTCTGTGCGAGTCGCCTCGTCGTCGGCTCGCGGTGCAGCGACCACGCCACGACAATCAGCGCACACACTCCCGTCAACACCAGCGCGATCAGCGTCTGCCGCGAAAACAACTGCCTGCGCAGCGTCACTCCCAGCAGATGCGCTCCTCCCCGCGCAATCGCCGCCGCGAGCGACGGAGTTTCAAATCCTGTGCTCTTCGATATCTGGCCCACGTTTTCAACACTCATGCTTGCTTCCGCACACCAACTTTGTCTTTGCGCGTCTCTGCGACTTCGCGGCTTTGCGTCAACTCGTCAAAACTTCCGTGAACTCGACATCACGTATTCAAAGATCGCCTCGGCTGACACGTCGGTTGTTTCCAGTGCGTTGATCTCCGCCGCGCTCACCGCGACGTATCCCGCAAACTGCCGGAAGAATTCGTCCGGCCGCAGCACCTCGGCCGACAGCTCTTCGTCCGTCCGTAGCGCCACGCTGCGCACCAGCGGCCACTGCACGAGTTCGACCGCCACCTCGCGCACCCGCGGCGCGCGAATCCGGATGTGCAGCGGGTACTCGTCCAGCATATTGCGGATTTCCGGCAACGTGCCGATCGCCACGATTCGTCCACGTCCCATGAACACGACCCGGTCGGCGAGCGTCTCCATCTCGTCGAGGATATGGCTCGAGACCAGCACCGCTTTCCCCTGGTCGCGAAACCGGCGGAACAGGTCCATCAGCTCGCGGCGGCCGACCGGATCGACGCCGTTCAGCGGCTCGTCAACAATCAGCAGGTCGGGATTATGAATCAGGGCCTGCGCCAGCTTGATCCGCTGCCGCATCCCCTTGGAGTACCCGCGCAGCCGCCGGTCGGCGCGGTCCGCCATGCCGACCTGCTCCAACGCGGCGTCCGAACGTTCGCGCGCGGTGCGGGCGTCCATTCCATGCAGCCGCGCCATCGTCTGCACAAATCTCCGGCCGGACATTTCTTCGTAAAACGTGTCCACATCCGGGCAGTATCCCAGCCGACGCTTGGCGATCGCCGAAAACGCCTGATGGCCGCCGACGAGGACTTTGCCGAGACTCGGGTGTAGTTGCCCCGTCAGCAACTTGATGAGCGTCGTCTTGCCCGCGCCATTGGGCCCGAGCAACCCGGTAATGCCCGGCCCGAGCGTCACCGAAATATCGTTGACGCCAATGACCGGCCCGTACCACTTGGTGACATTGCGGAACTCCGCCAGCGGAACGGCCTGCGGCGAAGTTGTGGA
>JAXMBS010000008.1:0-102603 GCA_046349775.1 Planctomycetaceae bacterium
GATCGAATTGCTGGTGGTCATCGCGATCATTGCGGTGTTGATCGCGCTGCTCCTGCCGGCCGTCCAGCAGGCCCGCGAGGCCGCCCGCCGGACGCAGTGCAAAAACAATCTCAAGCAGATGGGCATCGCCTTGCACAACTACCTCGACGTCACGCAGCGATTTCCGTCGGCCGGCGGGTGGTACGCGAACTTTCCGTATCAGGGTTCAGGCGTCGGCTGGGGCCCGTCCCAGTATGTGGCGCTCTTGCCCTTTATGGATCAGGCCCCGCTTTATAACGGCTGGAATTTCAACACGACCGGCACCAGCGGGTCCGGTGAAGATCCCGGTCTGAACAATCTCAACAATGTGCTCCTCGCCGAAAAGGCCAGCCTGCCCTGGATCAATTGCCCTTCGTCGTCGCTGACGAATAATGACAATCAGGGGATATTCGGCAACTACCCGTCGATCCCCAAAGGGTTCATCGCGGTCAACCAGTACTACGGCATCTCGGGCTCCGCGCCCTATGGGCAGTTTACGAGCACGCAAGGTCTGCACGGCACTGCGTTCACCGGCGGCATCCTGTCGGACCGGGGCATGATGCCCGAATCGACGCCACAGAAGATCGGCAATTGCACGGACGGTACGTCGAACACGATCATCATCGGCGAAATCAGCGGATATGTTCGCGGATCGGATGGAACACAAAACGACGTCCGTCCGGGAGGCGTGGCGGCCTGGTTTACGGGCAGCATCGGCAATACGGGAGCGGTTTTCGGATCGCTGTGGGACGCCGGTCCGCATCAGAGCACCGTGACAATCCGCTATACGCCGAACAAGAAAGCCACGATCATTGCCGGAATCTGGGACCTGCAAGGGGTGGGCCACGATAACCCAGCTCCAGCGCTCGGCAATTACTTCGCACGTCAGAACACTCCGCTCTCCTCGTTTCATGCGGGCGGCGTGCACGTGTTGCTCACCGATGGATCGGTCCGGTTCATCAGCGACAACATCGATCTGCAGACGCTCACCGTTCTCGGCGTCCGTAACGACGGTTTGACGGCGGGTGATTTCTAATTGTGCAACTCGGCCAGTGGCATGGCTGCAAGCGCCCTGCCACTGGCCTGCAGAGTCAAGCGACTTTCTGGAAAAGTGGAGGAACTGGGTTTATGGTGCGACCCGCGCTGCGCCGGTTGACAGAGTCGGCAATTCTAACCGTGCTTTGTGCGTGGGTCGGGCAATGAAAGCCGTGACCCTCGGTCAAAGTGACTGGTCAACCACTGAATGGGCAGCCGGTCAAGCCTGGCTGCCTGGGCGGACAAGCCCCAGTCGCTGCGGAGCAGATATCGGAAGCGGACTGGTCAAGGAGAACGGCGAATATGTCGCCACCAGCGGCACCCACGACGGGTTGCCGGTAGGCGATTATCGCGTGATTGTTACACCGCCGCGGCTTGATCCGAAGGAGGAGCAGGAGAACGAGCAGAAGAATACGGCCGTCGTCATGCAGGCGCTCATCAGTCGCAATCGCAAGGACCTGGAAAAGGTCTCGTATCCGCAGGAGGCCATCGTACCTCAAAAATATTGGCGGGATACGACGAGCGGGCTCACGTTCCAGGTCAAGGAGGGGCAGAATACGGCTCCCCTGGAACTGGCCTCCGATCCGGACAAGAAGAAGTAAACGCGCCCATCGTCGCGCGCTGCCTGGTTTCGCCGCTCAATCCCCCGCAAACGCGTACAGGTGCCCCGCGGTGCGGACGTACAGCGTGTCGTCGGCAATCGCCGGCGTCGCCGAGATGCGTTCGCCCAGCGGCTCGCTCTTGGCAATCTCGAGCGGCTTTTCTTCGCCCGCCGCCACGACGGTGATCACGCCGTTTTCCAGCGACGTGAAATAGATATGTCCGTTCGCCGCAACCGGGGACGCGTAGTACCGGCCCGGTTCCGCGCCGCGCTCCATGTAGAGCTGCTTGCCCGTTTTCGCGTCATAGGCGGTCACGATCCCGCCGTCTTTGACCATCACGTACTGGCCGCGATAAGCAATCCCGCTCGGGACGTACGGCAGTCCCTTGGTCTGCCGCCACAGAACGTTCGTCTCGGTCACGTCGCCGTGTCCGCCCCCCTTCACGGCGAACGCGCTGTTCCGCCCGTCTGCCATGAACGAACGCACGTGTTCATGTTCTTCGCGCGTCAGTTTGCCATCGGCGTTCGCATCCATCGCGTCGAACATCCGACCCATCTGCCCGGCTTCCTCCCGCGACAGCATCTGGTCGTTGTTCTTGTCGAGACCCTTCAACAGCCCGTCAAACTCCGGCAGCTTGAAGTCGCTGTCCGGCCCGCCGGGGGACCAGCCGGTGAAGAACGCCGTGTCGTCGACGACCACCGGCGAAGAGCAGCAGCCCGACGGCATGCCGGCGACCGACCAGACCTCTTCACCCGTCTGCACGTCATAGGCGATCAGCCGTCCATGCCCGGCGGCGACGATTTGCGTACCGCTCCCCGTCTGCCACACGACCGGCGTGCTGTACGACACGACCGAATGCCGCGGCCGCTGCCATTTTACGTCGCCACTGGAAACGTCCAGCGCCATGATCTCCGATCCGTCCTGAGTGTCACGCACCAGGACCGCGACGCCGTCTGCGATGATCGGCGATACGCCGCTGCCGAAGTTCCCCGGCAGCCGGGCCGGCGGCAGTTTATGTCGCCAGAGTTCCTTTCCCTTCAGGTCATAGCACCGTAAACCGCACGAACCAAAGTACGACACAACGTGCGTCCCGTCGGTCGCCGGCGTTGAGGCGGCCGGGCTGCCTTCCCCTTCGTAATACTTTTCGAGCGTCTCGGCGCCGGCGTCCGCGCGCCAGGCCTCGCTGCCGTCCGCGCGGTTGTAGGCGATCGTCAGCAGCTTGCCGTCTGCAAACGCCGTCATGACCAGCTTGTCGCCGATGACGATCGGCGAAGAAATCCCCTCGGGCGCGACGACCTTCCACTTCACGTTCTTCTCCGGTCCCAGTTCGACCGGCGGTTTCTCGGCGTCGGCAACTCCCGAACCGTTAGGACCGCGAAACTGGGACCATGCGGTCGTCTGTTCGGCGGCCTGTCCCGGGAGCACGCTCGCGAAACACGCGCTGATCGCGATGGCGAAGGCAAACTTCATAAGTGGATTCCTTGGTGAAGGGCAGGGCCGGCACACGCCCCCCATTCTGGCAGCCTCGCGCCAATTGACCAGTCCGAATCCAGGGGGAACGCCATCGCGACACTCATCCGGTACAATCGCGCCTCCCGGCACGTCGCTGTGATCCGTTCCCGATCGTGAGACGCCAGCATGATTCGCGCAACGCTCCATGTAGCACTCCTGTTGGTCGCGTTCGCTGCCGCGAGCGCCCGCGCCGACGACCCCGTCTCTTCCCTCAGATTCCAGATCGCCGACTCCTCCGGCCGCGCCGTTCCCTGCCGCATCCACGTCGACAATTCCGCCGGCAAGCCGCAGCAGCCGGAAGGCTACCCCGCCTGGAACGACCACTTCGTCTGCAACGGCAATGCCGAAGTGTTCCTCAAGCCCGGCGGCTATCGCTACGAGATCGAACGCGGACCGGAACACGAACGCCTCACCGGCTCGGTCGAGCTCAACACCAACGACACCAAGGCCGTCTCCCACACGCTCCGCCGCATCGCCGATCTGAAATCGCTCGGCTGGTACGGCGGCGACCTGCACGTCCATCGCGCCGTCGAGGACGTCCCATTGCTGATGCAGGCCGAAGACCTCGACATCGCCCCGGTCATCACCTGGTGGAACCAGCGCAACCTCTGGGCCGATCGTCCGCTGCCTGAATCCACGCTCACACAATTCGACGGCCCCCGCTTTTACGACGTCATGGCGGGCGAAGACGAGCGCGGCGGCGGCGCCCTGCTGTTCTACGGACTCAAGCGACCGATCGAGATCACCAAAGCGGAGCGAGAATTCCCGTCGCCATTGTCCTACGTGGCCCAGGCGCACGAAGCGAACCCGGCGGTCTGGATCGACATCGAAAAGCCGTTCTGGTGGGACGTTCCGGTCTGGCTGGCGAGCGGAACGACGCGGACGATCGGCATCGCCAACAATCACATGTGCCGCTCGCGGATGTATGAGAACGAAGCCTGGGGCCGCCCGCGCGATCTCGCGCGGCTCCCCAATCCGCGTGGCAACGGCTACTGGACGCAGGAAATCTACTACCACGCCCTCAACTGCGGGCTGCGGCTGCCGCCGTCGGCCGGCAGCGCGTCGGGCGTGCTCCCCAATCCCGTCGGTTACAACCGCGTTTATGTCCACGTCGACGGCGACCTCACCTGGGACAAGTGGTGGGAGGGCCTCGCCGCCGGCCGCAGCTTCGTCACCAATGGCCCGCTGCTCCTCTGCCGCGCGAACCGCCAGCTGCCGGGCCACACATTCGAGATCGAGCCGCAGGCCTCACTGGACGTTGCCATCGGCCTGAACCTGGTGACGCTCGACCACGTCCCCCGGATCGAAATCATTCAGAACGGCGAAATCATCCAGACGATCGCCACCAGCGATGCGCGCGAACAGCAACTCCACGCGACGCTCACGGTCCACGAACCGGGCTGGTTCCTCGTCCGCGCGATCACGGACCGTCCGGACACGTTTCGGTTCGCGTCGACTGCGCCGTATTACGTCACCGTTAAAGGTGCCCCGCCGTATATCCGCCACGACTCCGCCGAGTTCTTCCTGTCCTGGGCGCAGGAGCGCGAACAACAACTCCGTCAGAAATTGACCGATCCCGAGCAGGCCCGCGCGGTCCTGGCATTCCACGAGGACGCGATCCGCTTCTGGCGGGATGTCGTCGAGCGAGCGACTCCGGAATGACCTGCCAGTTGATGCGAGAACTCACCTGCTGAATCACGAAGATGCCGGCCAGTCCTCCCAGAACTGCCAGCGTGACGTGGAGCGACAGTCTGGATCGATTGGCACAGTTCGACTGGAAATCGTCAACAACAACTTGTTCTCGCGTTGACACCAGTGGCCAGAATGTGTCGAAGCGAATTCGCTTCGAACAACACTTTATCAGTGAACCCAGTAACATGCTGGCGGCAGAAAAGGGCACCAGATGGCCGGCGAATGCTGGGCGGCAGGGCCGCTTTGAGCTGGCAATGACGAAGACTCCCGCAGCAACAATGACTGACAGCACGGTCAGTAAAAAATGCGATCCGGATCACGATCACCTCCTCGAATTCACCGCGATACATGATCCTCCGCGTCGATTCCGACTGCCACCGCCGAAAACACACCGGCGACATCTCTCCTACGTATTGAGACTGGCAAAGCGCAAATAAAAAACCGCCGGGCTAAACCCGGCGGCTCGGTGACTCTCAACTCTCGTCGCGAAACTCTCGTCTCACTTCGCTGCCGCCTGTTGCGGCGAGTACCCCGGTGCGGCCAGCCAGTTCGCGACCGTCGTCGCTTCCTCGATCTTCCACAGCCGGATTTCGCCATCGTAGCTGCCGGTCGCCAGCATGCCGCTGGCCGGATGCACCGCTAAAGAGTACACCCAGTCTGCGTGCCCGGCGTAAGTCTTCAGCGCCGCGCCGTCGGCGGCGTTATTCGACCGGGCCTGCTTGTCCGCGCTCACGCTGAACAGCCGGTTGTCCGGCAGAATCTCGACCCGCAGCACATCGTCGCCGAACCCGCCGATCTTGCGGACTTCCTTGGCGTCCGCCGCCTGCCAGATCCGCACCTGCTTGTCGCGGGCCGCGCTCGCGACCGCCGAACCATCCGCCAGGAACACCGCGCTGTTCACCGGCTCGCCGTGCCCGTTGAACGTCACCAGTGCATCACCGGTCTTCGCGTCGAAAATCTTCGACGTCTTGTCGCGGCTCGCCGAGACCAACTTCGCGCCGTCGGGCGACCAGTGGATGTCCATCACCCAGTCCGCGTGGTCTTCCACGTGCACTTCTTCCTTCAGGCTCGCGACGTCGAACACTCGGATCGACCGGTCCGCTCCGCACGCCGCCAGCTTGGATCCGTCGGCATTGAACGCCACACCGAACATCGCATCTTCGACCGTCACCAGGTCCGCGAGCAGCTTGCCGTCGGCCAGGTTGAAGATCTTCACCTCTCCCGCCATCCCGGGGGTGCCGGCCGCAATCGCGATCCGCTGCCCGTCCGGGTGGAACGCGATGTCATACACGCGCTCGGCCACGTTCGTGATCCGCTGCGCGATCGCGTGGTCTGCCGCGTTCCAGAGAATGACTTCGTGATACCCGCTGCTGGCCAGCTTGGTCCCGTCCGGGCTGAACGCCAGGGCCGTCACCGGGATCGCCACGGGATACGCCGTTGGTGCCGGCTGCTGTGCCGTCTTCGGCATGATTTGAATCAGGGGCGCACTCGGCGGCACTCCCGCATCCAGCTTCGCGCCCAGCGTGACCCACTTTTTGACCAGAGCGATCTGCTCCGCCGACAGCGGATCTGCGTCCTGCGGCATCGAGCCGTCGCTGATCTGCGTGCACAGATTGCACTCGCCTTTGCCTGGCTCGATGTCCGCGCCCGATTCGCCTCCCTTCATAATGGCGGCGAACGATTCCATATTGAATCGTCCCTTCGCCGTCCGCGCGTTGTGACAGGCGAGGCATCGTGAATAGAAAATCGGCGCCACCTCTTCGCGGAACGACACCCACTGGCCCCCTGTCTTCAGCGCTTTCTCAACTTCCTTCGCCTTCCCCAGCCAGTCAATCGTCACCGCCGCCAGCGCGGTGCTCGCCGTCGTATGCTCCGCCTGCACGGCGGTCAGCTTCCCCGTCACGTCGGTGACGCCGGTCTGCGCGGTCGCCACCAGGCCCTTCGCCGCTTCCAGATTCTGCGTCGTCGTTGTCACCGCCGCCGTGGCCGCCTCGGCCGCCTTTGTCGCAGCTTCTGCGGCGACCTTTGTCTCGTCCACCTTCTTCTGCGCGTCCGCCAGCGCCGTTACCGCCGCCGCAGCTGCCGTATCCGCGGCTGCTTTCGCCGTTGTAGCCTTGGTCGCCTCTTCCTGCTGCTTCGGCAGGGCGGTCTCCGCCTCCTTCATCTTCGACTGCGCCTGCTGCAACTCCCGCTGCAGTTTTAGGACCATCTGCTGCAGCTCGAGCAGCCGGGCCTCGACGCCCGCCACCTGCTGCTCGGCGGTCGCTTTCTGAGCGGCGGCGGTGTCCGCCGTTTGCTGGAGTTGGGCCGCGCGGGCCAGTGCCTGCTCGGGAGTCTCCTGGGAGAATGCGAGGGCCGGAACGAGCAACACGGCCGCCAGCACCGGCAGCAACCTGCGGGAAATCAAGGACATACGTCAGAACCTCATCCTGAAGAGTGCCGTCGACAGACTCGCACGGAACCGGGCGCAATTGGCATCCGGCTGGGGAGGCGTCCAGCGGCAGAAGGCGGGTCTCGGTCGGGTGACTTCGTGACTCGGGGAGGGACGACGACGCATCCATCGTCGCTGATTCCAGCATCCCCGACGGCCTCGCGCTTGTCAACTCCGGGCAAACTCTCAGACCGTCAAATTTGACGCAAAGCCGCAAAGTCGCCGAGACGCACAAAGAATTTGTGGAAGGTCTCGCCAGCCCCGGACATCGACCTGCCCGTTTTCAAAAGCCTGCGGGTCAAGGCCACCCTGAATCTTCTCTGCGCGTCTCAGCGTCTTCGCGCCTTTGCGTCAAACTTAAATGCGCTTTGAAAGACGTGCCGCCAGGCGCTGCAGTGCCGGGCTCACGTCCAGCTTGTCCAAATGCACATTGAGGATGCTGAACGCGTCGCGGTGTGCCAGTGCCGCCTGCATCGATTGCTTCAGATCCCCCATCGTGTGGACCTCGAATCCCCATCCGCCGCCCAGCAGGTCCGGCAATCGGTGGTAGTTCCAGTTCTGGATGTCGTTGAACGGTCCCTCCTGCAGAAACCGCTCGGTCGTGTATCCCTTGTTGTTCAGCACGACCACGATCGGGTTCAGTTTGTGGCGCACCGCCGTCGACAGCTCCATCGACGTCATTTGGAAGGCCCCATCTCCGACGACCACCAGCGGGCGCAAGCCTTTGTTGGCAATCTGCACGCCGATCGCCGCCGGGATCGCGAATCCCATCGACGTGTAGTACGCCGGGCTGATGAACTCGGTGTGCTTATGGATCGTCAGATCGGACGACCCGAACAGACAGTCTCCCACGTCCGCCACGACCACCATCTCGTCCTCGAGCACCTCGTCCAGGTACCCGAACAGGTTCGCGCTCGTCACCTTTTCGTTCGCTCCGAACGCCAGTCTCTTCCGTTCCGGTCGCTTCGGCAGCGCCACGGTCGGCTGGTAGCCAATCTTTGCCTTCGCCAGCCCCTCCACAAAATCACTCAGCAGGATGTCCTGGAAGTGATGATGCCCGATCCGCAGCTTCTCGCTGGTCGCATAGACGCACTTCGCCGGGTCGAGTCGCGCCGTGAAGATCCCCAGGTTGATGTCCGTCATGAACGTCCCGAGCAGCACCACGCAATCACTCGACTCCACATACTCAGTGACCTCCCGCCGCCCCATCGCCCCCTCATATACCCCCAGATACAAGGGATGCCGCTCGCTCACCACGCTCTTCCCCAGCAGAGTCGCGCACATCGGGATCCCGTGCGCCTCCGCCAGCTTCAGCACGGCCGACTGCAGGCCGAACCGGTGAATCTCGACTCCCGCAATGATCACCGGCCGCTCCGCCGAGTTGATCCGCACCGTCGCATCGTGCAGCGCCGCGTGCAGTGCGTCCTTGTTGCTGTGCCACTTAGTCGACAACGGATGATGCGCATAGAGGGCCGGCGCATCGACGCGGTCGCGCGGCAGTTCCAGGTACACCGGCCGCTTGAACCGCACCGCCGCCTCCAGGCAGCGATCGATCTCGCGGAACGCCGTCAGCGGATCGTCGAGCGTCGCCGTCGCCACGGTGATCTTCTGGAACACCTCATGCTGCGTGTTGAAGTCCCGCACCTTGTGATGCAGCAGTGGATCATTGATCCGCTCGCCGATCCCCGGCGCCCCGCTGATGACCACCACCGGCGACTTCTCGGCAAACGCCCCGGCGATCGAATTGCACAGGCTCAGCCCTCCCACGCAATAGGTGACGCAGACGACCCCCAGCCCGTTGATTCGAGCATAGGCGTCCGCCGCGTACCCGGCACAGTCCTCACGCGTCGCCCCGATCACTCGGATGGGGCTGTCCTGCAGCAGCCCGTAGAAGTGCAGCACGAAGTCCCCCGGAATGCCAAACGCATCCCGCACTCCGTAGTCCTGCAGCCGCTGGATCAGATAACCGCCGATCGTATGCGCGTGGCCGTTGTGAGCCGCGCCCCCGGCGACACCGGCCGCTGTGGCAGGTTTCCCACTCGCTGTGGCCGGTTTCACCGTGCTTGTGATCGGTCGCGCGGCCGAGCCACTGCCGTTTGCCCGAATCCCTTTTTTTGCCCGCTGGACCTTCGAAGCGCTTTTCCTGGCCATCGGCAGACTCTTTCGTTGGGCGGTTCCTTCAACCTCCCAATTCTACGGTCTGCACTGCTTCCCGACGACCTCTCAACCAATCCGCCTTCGACACGGATTCCTCAACAACATCATCAACTACATCATCGCTCTGCAGACTCTCGGCAAACGACTGTGGCAGCGTGAGCTCCGATGGCCCCTTCCACTGCTGACCCCACAGAGCGAGCTTGCCCGCCGACTGATATCCCACCGTGGCCGACAGCCACCCAAACGCCCGAAAACCGCGCCGCGCAGCCCGGTTCGCACCGGCCGCACGCTCCGCCAGATCCAGACCCGCACGCGTCTCTGCCCGTAATCCGACCGCCGCGCAACTGCGGGCAGTGGCGAACACCCACCGCGTGAAGTGCACACGGTCGGGGGATTCGTCGGATACTCCCGCCCGTTCGGCATGCGCAAACACCATCTGCAGAAACCGCAGTCGTTCCCGCAATCGCACCGGATCCAGCCAGTTCGCCGACGACGTCTGCCGCATCTGCCCGTGATGGCGTTCGTCGCACATCCACTCCGGCACGTAAGCCAGCCTGGTTCCAAGCGCTCCCGCGCGAGCGTCGTATTCCCAGTCCTGCGACCATTTCAGATCGCTCCAAGGGCCCAGTGCATCACACACCGAGCGTCGCCACAGCGGGCAGTTCGTGTCCCACCACCGATCCGCCAGGATTCGTGGAAACAGATACTCGCGGCGCACTTTCGAACCCTTGTATGGCTTCGTCGGCCGTTCCCCCGCTTGCGGATGCACGCAGATCCAGCCGTAACTGGCGCCGCACTCCGGTTGTTGTCGCAATGCCTGCACCTGCAGCTCGAACTTGCGCGGCCGCAGCAGGTCGTCGCTGTCCAGGTATTGAATGAACTCGCCGCGCGCGGCCAGACGCCCCATCTCGCGCGACGGACCCGGACCCGAGTTCGCCTTGCGCAGAAACACCACTCGCTCGGCGTCCTGGCGCGCCAGCTCCTCCCCCACGCGCGGCGTCTCATCGGTCGAACCGTCATCGACGATGATCACTTCCACGTCACGATGAGTTTGCTCCAGCACGCTCGCTACGGCTTCGCGCAGCATCGCGGGACGGTTGAACACCGGAATAATCGTCGAAACCAGATTCGGAATCATGACTCTTCGCCGACAGAACCGCGCTCGACGACATGCCTGTCGACGAGCTGCAGTCGGGCCACAACCGGCGGACGCCTTCCAGCACGGTCTTCACGCACAGCGGGTGCCGATCTCCCAACCACGCGGCAAACTCTCGAAACACGGAAGCATCGCAATCCATGTGATGCCCTCCACCCACTCCATGAAACTGCAGAATCCCCCACGTCTGGCGGCTCACGGCGGCCTCCACATGTCGCTGCAACTCCGACAGCTCCCAGCCTTCCACCGCCACACTCAACAGATTCGTCCGCTCCCACTGCGATGTCGGCGGGACAACGGCCCCGCGCGACAACCCGCCGCCGCGCGCCGCCGGAAACAGCTCCCCCACGATCCGCGCATACGACTCTCGCGTTGAACCCACATCCAATTGGAATCGATCCACCCACCCCGCCAGCCGAGTCCGGTCGAGATTCAACCGCCGCAGCGCCGCTCGCACCCACCCGCTATGACCCACGCACGGATTCGAGCACGGGTAAGCAAACGTCCGCTCCGGCTGCCCATCCACAGCCGACAGCATCTCGTTCGCAAACTCCAGCTCCATCCGCATCCGATCCAGCGAATAGTCGTCGATCGCATTCCCCGGCTGCACCCACGCTTTCGACGACAACGCCGGATGGAACACGGTGTGATTCCCCAGCTCATGCCCGCTGAGCGCCGCAGCCCGCCATTCGTCCTGTCGTCGGACGAATCCCCGTGCCGACAATGGCACGTAGAACGTTCCGACCAGTCCGTTGGTGTCCAGGGCCGGCAGCACAACGTCGAGATGCTGATCAAGCGCATCGTCAAACGTCAGCGTGATCCACCCGGTCTCGTTCATAGCGCAGCTCGCTGCGGGCAACGCAGAGGAACTTCTTCCCCACCGGTGCGTTCACGCTGGCCTCCATCCACTGGCTCCTGCTGCAGCTGCGAAACATGGAACGTTCGCAGCGAATTGCCAGTACACGCGAACACGCACGGCCCGATCCAAGCCATGCACTCGGAGAGAGAAGCTGCACTGCTTCCCGCCCTTGCAGTGTAAGTCCAGTTTCACAGCAGAAGCAACAGGTTTCGTGCAGACTCCGGCCCGGATCCGCGGATTTCCAGCTTGCTGGGCAATGGAAACGGCATTGTTGGATGGCTGCGGATGGTCGATTGTTGAGAGTCGAGGGGGGAGACCTTCGGTCAGAAGAGGTGGCTCGGTCAGGAGACCGGCCACAACTGTTCGTCAGGCTGGCATTGCCAGGAATCGACAATAAGAATGGCTGCTCACCGCGGCGGCGTCTCTCGCGAGGCAGTTTCTGTCAATTCGTGATTCCTTGAGTGCACGACGCAACGGCTGACTCCGATCGCACGGCCTGGCCCGGCGATCAGTTTCGGTACTCACATCTCCGAGGTTGGGAGATTTCCAATGGGTGCTGTCGTTTTCGGTCAGCGGTTGTGCGGCCAGGTGGATCGCATTTCCGGACTCTGCTACGTGAGCACGCAGTTCTGGCACATCGACTACGTGCCGCTGATCCCGTTGCGCAGCTACGTGATTGCCGAGGGCTCGGAGGATGGAGAAGGGGGATTTCGCGGCGTGCAAATCCGGATGAGTCCCAAGTCGGTGATCGCCGGATACCTGAGGGCGTGGCTGGCGGGTGTGGCGATCTTCGGCGGGATTATGGCGGTCTTCGCACTGTCGTCCTATTACACGCCGGGAGAGAAGGGTACAGGCTCGTTCCTTGCGGCGCTGGCGGCAGGAGCGACACTTGTTGCCGCCCTCTGGTACGTCTTTGCGACCCATTCTCGGCGGTTTGTGGTGGTCCAGCTGGCGTTACTCGCCGTGTCGGCTGCCGTCTATCACGACGTGCGAGCGGATCAGCAGGCAGCGCCTCCAGCGGTCAAGAACGCCCAGGTGGACCGCCTCGCGCAGCGCCGCCAGCGGGACGCGAAGTATGTCGACCTGCTGTTGATCGTCAACGGCGCGGTGATGCTGTACTCGCTCACGCGCTTGATGACTCCGGTGTCATACGAGCGCGCGATTGAACTCGGGGCGGTGCTCGGCCTGCCGGAGGAAAAAGTTGCAGCGATCCTGCGCGGGCCAGACCTTGAGTCAATGGTCGGTGTGCAGGCGGAGCGTGGAGCTGCGAGCGGACGGGAGCGCGGGGATTTCCAAGAGCCGATTTGAGATTTCTGAGTGCGGAAGCAGCGGTGTTGTACTGTTCCGAGCATTCTGACTGCCACAATCACAGATGCGGGAGCGACACTGATGAGCGACAAACGGAATTCGTTTACCAAATTCGGCTTCGTGAAGGCGTTTGTGCTGCCGGCGCTGCTGATCTTCCTGATTCCGGTGCTGTCGTTCGTTTTCTTCGTGCATGCGACGCACACGTTCAACAACCGGGTCCGGGAAGCGGTTCTGGCTCAGGTCCGGTCGGATCAAAGCCTGTCTGCGGAAGATCGTGAGAAGGCGATCGAGCTCTTCACCAATGTCCCGTTTTCGCGGCTGGTGCGGGACGAGAACTTTGCCGAGATGGTCACGCCCGGCATGCGGCGGGACTTTGCGACGTTCCGGTGGATGATCCTGCTGTCGGCCTTGTCGATCGTCATGAGCGTGGGGGTGTTTTGCCTGACAGGGGTGTGCGTGCTGCTGTCGCTGCGTTCGGCGTTCGTGCAGTACCTGAGCCTGTCTGCCGGCTGGCACGTGCTGCGGATCTCCGGTGCGATCCAGACGGCGATCCAGGGAGTGCTCGTGGTGGCGCTGTCGTTCTGGGTGACGGCACTGTGGCTGGAAAGATTCTCGGTGAAGCTGATCTTTGTCGCTGGTCTCTTGGCCGTGCTGGCGTGCATCGCGGTGATATTTGCAATCTTCAAACGCATCAAAACCGAGTTCAACGTGGAAGGGGAGGTCCTCGGGAAAGATCAATCTCCAGCCGTGTGGGAGAAGCTGCTGGCGATCTGCGAAAAGGTCGGCACAGATCCGCCTGACCAGGTGATTGTCGGCATCGACAACAACTTTTTCGTCACCGAGCACCCGGTGACCGTGGGAGGCCAGACGTATCGCGGGCGGACGCTGTTCGTCAGCCTGGCGCTGCTCAAGGAATTGAAGGGAGCCGAAGCCGACGCCGTGCTGGCGCACGAAATGGCGCATTTCAGCGGGCAGGACACCGTGTACTCGCGCAAGATTTCGCCGCTCTTGAGCCGGTACCAGCATTACCTGGAGGCGTTGCATAGCGGCGGTATCACGCTGCCGATCTTCTACTACATGCTCTGTTTCCGGGCGCTGTACGAGGTGTCGCTGAGCCGGCTGTCGCGGAAGCGGGAGTTTCGGGCGGACCGGATCGCGGTCGAGACGACTTCTCCGAACGCGTTCGCGGGCGCCCTGCTGAAAATTGCGGCGTACGACAAGTATCGCAGCACGGTCCAGGAAGAGCTGTTCAAGCAGGAGCAGGCGCTGGCGAATGCGAATATTTCCGAGCGGATCGAACAGGGATTCCCGCAGTATGCGACCGCGTTCGCTGCGGATACGGAGATCGGCGCCGTGTCCACGGCGCACCCGTTCGACACGCATCCGCCGCTCTCACAGCGTCTGGAGGCGATCGGCCACCGGCTGGATTCTGCCGAGACGGGTGTGTTGCTGACTGCTCGTGCGGACCAGGCGTGGTATCGACGCATCGATGGTGCGGAGGAGCTGGAGCGCCGGCAGTGGCACGACTTCGAAGAGAAGTTCCGCGCGTATCACGAGCAGACACTGCCGTTCCGGTTCCTGCCGGAGACGGATGAGGAGCGCGCGATCGTGCTGAAGTCGTTCCCGGAAGTGCAAATCCCGGGGAAGGAGGCGGTGCTGACGATCGACTACGAAAAGATCGCCTACGGGAACCAGTGGCCGGAGCCGGTGCTCTACCCGGAGATCAAGGAGCTCAACGTCAACGAGGGAGTGCTGTACATCAAGTACGAGCGCGGGAAGAAGCAGACGCACTCGATCAAGTTGAAGCTGTTCGACAAGCGAAAGCAGGAGGTGCTGGATACGATCAACCGGTACTACGGGAGGTATGTCGCGGCGCGGACGTCTCAGGAGCAGAAGCTGCGGCAGGCGGAGGTCGGGGCATCGTAAGCGGATCAATCCGCCGCATTTGCTGGCGTTCTGCCAGCGGGAGCGCGACCGCCGATTACGCGAGAAAGCAAATCTTGGGTCGCCCGCGTCGCATTGCGATCACGCCAGTTCGAGCATGCGCTGGATTGATTCGCGTCCGCGCTGGGCGACCACGAGCGGATCCTGCTTCCAGTGCTCGCGGTTGAACAGCTCCAGCGACAGGACACCGTTGAAGCCGCTGGCGCGGAGATTGGCGACGATTTCGCGGAGCGGCGCGTCGCCGTCGCCGGGATAGACGCGCTGGGCGTCGGTCAACTCGGCGCGGGGCGTCGCAGAGGGGTAGTCGTTGACGTGGAACACATGCACTGCGGCCCCGGAAAGCAGTTTCAGCCCGGCGAAGTCAGAACCGCCGCGACGGATGTGGTAAATATCCGGGAGGACGCAGGCGTCGGGATGCCCGCTTTCGACGGCGGCGAACACTGTTTCGCCGAGGCGTGAGAGGTTTTTTGAAAACCCCCAGACTTCGAGCTGCGGGACGACGCCGATTTCGCGGCCGACCTCCAGCGCAGCGCGGTATCGCTCAGCGACGACGAACAGATCGAGTTTCGGGTAGTCCGCGTTCGTTGCGCCGGCCGGAGGAGCGGCAATCCGCGTGCCGCCGAGCTGGTGGATGGTGTCCATGTCGCGGCGAAGTTGTTCCAGCCCGGCCTTGCGGGCGGCCTCGTCGTCGACGATCCAGTTGGCGAAGCCGATGGCACTTTCGATCGTCAGGCCGGCGTCGGAGATCTGCTTGCGAGCGTCGGCCAGAGAGCCGCCGGACTGGACGAACTGCTCGATGTCGCGGAGCCAGGGTTCGATGGCGTTGTAACCGGCGGCGGCGGTGATCCGCACCTGTTCCGGCAGCGGCAGCATCTGGCCGCGAATGCAACTGGTGTTGAAACTGGTCCGCCACTGGGAGGGTACAGCAGGTGCGGCCGAGGCGACGTGCGCGGCGGCCGCCGCAGTGCCAACTGCGGCGACCGCTCCGAGCCACTCGCGCCTGGGGAGTTTACGGTCAGACAGCGGGCGCACAGCTTCACGTTCGTCCATGGCGATACCTGCTCGGCAACTCAGGAGTCCGACAAAATGATGCGTGCCGCAGCATACCCGGCGGCGACGGTCGGTTGCCACTTGTCCCTAAACCCTCGACCTTCGACCCTGAACACTCGACTCGCTTGCGTTCCCATTGACACGGCGGCTTCGCCGCGGGACAAAACAGCATACGACGTTGCGGAGAACTCCGCAGAGCGTGCCGCGGTTCCTGCGGCCGCCGGCGTCGCCCCAGGGATTCTCAACCGGATGGAACTACTCCCATGCTCCGTATGCAGCGTCTGATGTTGTGGACGGCCGCGATTCTGTGTGGCTGCGTGTCGATGGTGGCCGCGGCCGACCCGCCGCTGTCGGGGTTCGCCGGCGACGCGGACGTCGTCATTCGTCTGAAGAATCCGAAGGCGACGATCGAAAAGGCGGCGACGATGGCCGGCACCGCCGACGAGAAGCTGGCGGACCAGATTCGGGAGAACGCGCCGTTCATCGGCGTGCTGATTTCCAATCCATCGCTGGCCGGAGTCGACCAGGAACAGGACTGGCTGGTGGTCGTGCATGCGAAGTCCGACGCCGATCCGGCCGTGATTTTCTGCATTCCGGCGACTGACGCGGCCGCGCTGCAGGACGCGCTGCCGGAGAAGATGCAGAAGTTTGCGCGGGACGGCCGGGTGTACTACAGCGAAGACAAAGCGGCGATCGAAACGCTGCAGAAGGGCGCGCCGTCAACCTCCATCACGAGCGAGATGGATTCAGCGTCGAAAGAGGTGTTCGACCGCGGCGACATTTCGGTGTTCGTCAACGTGGACCATCTGACGGAGGTCTACAAGGACCAGCTCGAGAAAGGGACTGACCAGCTTGCGCAGCGGATGAAGAATCGGGCGTCGATCCTGAGCATGATGCCCGGGGCGGACGTCGGTTCGGCGATGGACGGGGGGGCGGAAGCGGGGCGTGAGATCCTCAAGAACACGCGGGCGTTCACGTCGGCGACGACGTTCGCACGCACGGGGCTGAACATCGAAACGCTGGGTCAGTTCAAGTCCGGGACTTCCACGGCGAGCGCCATGGCGGGGCATCCGGGCGACGCGCTGACGACCGTTTCTCGATTGCCGGAGGGGGCGGTGCTGTACTTCGGCGTCAGCGGCTCGCTGACCGCCGGGGTCCAGAAGTCGCTGCAGGAGTCGACGGCGCTGGGTGAGCCGATGGACGATCAACAGCAGAAGCTGGACGAGCTGAAAAAGCAGCTTGCGGAAGTGGCCTACAAAAGCTTTGCCGGGGCGCTGGGCCTGGGACATCGCGAAGACGGGATCCTGCGGGTGGCGTCGATCACGGAGGCCAAGCCGACCGACAAGGTCCGCGAATTCACTGCGGCCGCCGCAAAACTGTCGAGCGTGGAATTGGAAGGGCAGGGGATCAAGCAGGAAGCCGAGTACAAACGCGACGAGGAAAAGGCCGGCGACCGCCCCGTCGATGTGATGACGATCACCACCACCGTCGACCCGAACGTCAATCCGTTCTTCGGGTCCATCCTGACGCAGATCAATTCGTTCCTGTTTGGCCCGCGCGGGATGGAGATGCGCTATGCGTGGTGGGACGACAAGTTCCTGTACGCGCTCGGCGGCGGTCCGGAAGCGATGGAAGCTGCGGTGAAATGCGCGGACGGGTCCGCGCCGAACGGCACGGAGACCTACCGCGATGGTCTGCTGGAGAAGCCGAACGTGCTGGTGCTGCTGGACGTGCAGCGGATCGCGTATCGCGCGCTGAAGGCGGCGTCAGAATCGCCGGAACTCAATCTGCCGATCGACGCGAAGGTCCTGGGGAAAGAGGAGCCGACGCCGTCGTTCATCGGTTTCTCCGCAGCCACCGAGAACGAAGCGCTGCGGAGCAAGACGCAAGTGCCGTCCCAGCAGTTGTACCGGATCGTGCAACTGGCGATCTTCGCGCGGATGGCGCAGCAGCGGCGATAGTTGTACGCGAATGCAGCCCGGTTGCTCCCCAGCACCCGGGCTGCTGCGCGCGCCGTTATGCGCCGGCAAACGCCCGCTGGAGCGTGGCGATGTCGAGCTTCTTCATCGGAAAGAGTGCCTGCATCACGCGGCCGGTTTTTTGCGGATCGGGGTCGGACAGCAGCTTGGGCAGGATCGCAGGGACAACCTGCCATGACAGGCCGAACCTGTCCTTCAGCCATCCGCACTGCTGGGTGGCCGGATCGCTGCCGGCGGTCAGCCTGTCCCAGTAGTGGTCGATCTCCGCCTGCGTCTCGCAGTGGACCTGCAGCGAGATTGCCTCGGTGAATTGGTACATCGGGCCGCCGTTGAGCGCCGTGAAGGGCTGGCGGTCGAGTTCAAAAGCCACGGTCAGCACCGATCCCGGCGGGCGGCCGTGGATCTCCTGGCCCGCTGCCGTAGTAGGTGATCTGGCCGATTTTCGAGTGGGGGAAGATCGCGGTGTAAAACCGCGCGGCGTCTTCGGCCTGGCTGTCGAACCACAGGCAGGGGGTAATAAGAGGAGCGATGGCCATGGTGCTGGTTCCCACGTGGAGCGTGTGTGTGAATGACTGTCGAGACGTCGAACGGCCGGAGTCGAATTCGACCTGATTCTGCCGGCATCTGCGCAAGATCTGCTGGAAACTGGAACCGACAGCCGAGGTTTGAACCACGGGAAAAAGCCGATGGTTCGCCGGCATTTCTGACTTCCAGAAGCGGCGATTCCGGCAATTTGCAGCGAAACCATAATTCAACGGTCCGGGGCAGGTCCGACCGGTGTTACATGACCCCCTCACCTCTTGGCAGTCACTTCATCTCGAACAGGCGCACCTGCATGCGATCGACGATTGCGGCGGCGGATTGATGCTGGTCGTGGTCGGCGCCCGGGATTGTGGTGGCTCAGCCTCGCAGGGGCCTGGCGGGCGGGGGCCCACGCGGGCCGGAGGCCGGGTGGGACCGCCGCCACGACTCGGCAGCCGATCCGACAGTGCCGACGCAGCGCGCCGAAGATCGCAAGGGGCAGCGGGGCCTGATCGAAAACGGCGACCTGGAGATCGCCGACGGCGGCAAGCACAATCACTCGGTTTCGATCTGACCGGTGACTGCCTCTACGCCTATCTAGGGGATCCAACCAGGGACCGCGTGGGTTGGGGCGTACGGCTGGTTCGGGACGCGACGCGGTGACGGGAAGCTGGCAGGGTCAACTGTCCTGTCGCGTCCAGGGCCTGGGCTCCGCCGAAGGGCAGCTGCGGTTCCGTATCCGGGGACTCGCTCAACCGTCACTGCATCAGCGAGCCGGCAACTCTTCCTGCGCGGCGAGTTCTTTGCAAAGGGGGGCGAGAATGCGCTCGATGCGGTCAGCCAGAACCTGTACGGTGCACTGGAGCAGTCTCGCCGCGACAATCCCAGCGGCGACGCCGGCCCGCAGGCGACGACGATCTGGCAATCGTACGAAATGAAATTCCGCCTGCCATTCCCGGAGGTCGACACCCTGCGGCTGTCAGTGGGCTTCAAGGATGGCGACGGGACCGGGGATGCGGCGGACTTCCTGCTGGACGACGTCCAGCTTGACCTGATCGACGACCCGGCCGAATACGTCGCTGCCTTTGCGGAACGGACGGCGACGCCGACAGCGCCGCCGCCGGCTCTTGCGCAACTTACTCCGATCGGCGGCCGCTGGTATTACGATCCGCGCGGCGCGTCGGCCGAAGTGCCTGCGCAATTCGACCACACGAACGCCGACCGGCTATTCTACTTGGCCGACCGTCTGGAAACGCCCTTCGCCGACAACATGACGGCGTGGCTGAAACGCGGCTACCTGGACGTCAACGGCAAGTCGGTGGCGCAGGACCGGTTTGTCCCGGACAACGTCGTCGTGTCGTTTACGCGGACGCACCTGGTCCTGCATTCGCACAACTTGCCGAATCATCCGACGGCCGTCTTCCCGGACGTCACCCGCTCGCTTGACGGCAACCCGCACCACATCCGCGAGCAGGACCAGACGTTCTACCTGCCGCTGGAACCTCGCGTGAATCCGCAGCATGAGCCGCTGCGCGGGTTCCAGAATCGGTACGTCATGAACATGGGGCCGATTGGTGTGGCCTGCAACGGCGTCGTGTTCTTCGACCCGTTCGATGCCGACGCCGAGGATGCCTTGTGGCGGCTCGATCGCTGCTGCGGACATCCTAGCCCGATGGAGCAGTATCACTACCACAAGTACCCGGTCTGCGTGAAAACCCCCTGGATCGACGACGGCACGGCCCACTCGCCGCTGATCGGCTTCGCGTTCGACGGGTTCCCGGTCTACGGACCGTATGAATCGGCCGGCGTGATGGCGAAGGACGACCAGGAGCGTCCGCTGAACGAGTTCAACCTGCACGAAGATCCGGCGCGCGGCCCGCACTACCACGTGACGCCGGGGAAGTTCCCACACATCATTGGTGGGTATTGGGGCGTTACGGAGCCGCGAAACGTGCGGCGGGGGCGGCCGCCACGGGGGTGAGCCCCTCGAAGCGACAATTGACGAATGATCTCAATAGTCAATTGCCATTCGCTGGCGACGCACGTCACCCCTCGCACACCGCTCGCATCTTCTCCAGTCCCAGCCGGGCGACATCCAGCGGGTCGCGCTGCCAGAGATCTTCGCGGAAGAGTTCCAGCGAGAGGAACCGGTTGTAGTCGATCTGTTTGAGCAGCGCGACGTAGCGCCGGAGGTCGACCACGCCATCGCCGGGCAGGACGCGGTCGGCGTCCCCCTGCAGATGCGCGGCGGGCTGGCCGGGGGAGTCGTTGAAGTGGCTGATGGCGATCTGTTCGGGGCGGAGCCTCGCGATGGCTTCGTGGTTCGACCCGCCGCGAAAATCGTGGAACGGATCGATGACGACGGTCGCGTCGAGATGGTCCGCTCCATTGAGCACCTGCAACGGCGGTGAGTTCACTTCGTCGACAAACCCGAGGTACTCGAACGCGGGTCGGACGCCGTACTGGCGGCCGAGTTCCAGGAGCGCACGGTACTGCCGCGCCAGCAACGCGTAATCGACTGTTGCTTGCGGCGGGGGGCCGGAGATGACGTGCGGCATACAAGGGCGGCGGTGTTCTCCAGCCGGCGATGACGTCCATATCGGCGGCGTATTCAGGCAACCCGGGGTCCCACCAGCCCTTGCAGAGATAAATCGTTGTCGGCACTTGCAGACCGCGATCGTCGAGTGCTTTGCGCACGTCGCTGATTCTTCCGCCGGAGGAGAGGAACGCCTCCAGGTCATCATGCCAGATTTCCAGGCCCTCATAGCCGGCTGCGGCAGCAACGCGGATCTTGTCGAGCAACGGCGTCGGCTTGATCGTGCTGGAGTTCAGGCAGTAGCGAAAGGGGGACATGGCGGCGTGCGGTCGTATTGGGAGTGCGAGGGATGAATTTGATCCAGACTACTGCTGCGCTGCAGATGGAACAACTGCGGGCGGAACCGCAGCAGCGTCCCCGATAGCGGGACCCGGAAAGGCCAGGGGCCAGCATGCAGGTCGCCAGTGCCGGTTACTGAACACCAAGCAAAGATTGTTAAGAAAGCGCAAATCGGGCGGGAGAATTGTCCGTTACTTCGCTGGCTGGCCGCCGAAAACTCACGATTCGAGTGCGTCGCCAGAATTCTTCATTTGTTCATTTGTCCTTCACAATTGGGCCGGATACTCCCGCCACGCAGTTGCTGCCTGGCGTGTGGGCGAGGCAGCGTCCCGGCCCAGTCTCCTCAGAGGACAGGTTTCGTCATGAACAGGTTGGATAGACATCGTACGCGCTCGAAAAGAGGTTTTACGCTGATTGAGTTGCTGGTCGTGATCGCGATTATCGCGGTCCTGATCGCCCTGCTGCTCCCCGCCGTGCAGCAGGCCCGCGAAGCGGCCCGCCGCACGCAGTGCAGAACAACCTGCACCAGATGGGGATCGCGATTCACAACTATCTCGATACGTACTCGCGGCTGCCGACGTCCGGTGAAAGCACAGACGAGACGACGAACCCGACGACGCGGCGATTCTTCCCGGTGTCGTTCTTTACGGCGATCCTGCCGTATGTCGATCAGGCGAACGTGTACAACGCGTATAACTTCAGCCTGCACTACACGGTTGGCACGAATCAGATTGCGGCTCAGACGAAGATTGACATGTTTCGTTGCCCGTCGAGCACGACCGGCGCGGATCAGCTGAAGTACGGACTGACGGACTACATGCCGGTGGCGTATGTGGACTTCAATGCGACCGGTTACCGGGGGGGCGTGGCGGGCGCCTACACGGCCAACGTCCGGGGATGGATTTCGGTGGGTTGCTGGGCTGGTGCAATAAGATCGCCGTTGCGACCGACGGTTTGAGCAACACGATCGCCGTCGTGGAAGACGCCGGCCGCCCGGACAACAACGGCGGCTCGTACGACATTCGGGGGTTGGTTCGTTGCTCGGATATCCGGCCGGCGCCCCGGCGGGCTACTGGGATCCAACGCAGCTCGCTGCCGCGAAGAACCAGACTCCGTATGTCGCAGGCGGGAATTTCGGCGTTCCGGGCCGCTGGGCCGATCCGGACAGTGGCAGCGGCATCTCCGGCCCGCCGAACGGTCAGGCAACGCAGAAGATCAGCAGAACAAGACTCCGTTCGGTGGTCCGCAGGGAGCAGTGACGCCGGGCAGCGGCATTCCGTGCCCGTGGAGCGTCAGCAACTGCGGCGAATGACGAACCCTACAGCCAGCACGTTGGTGGCTGCGTTCTGCTGGGGGACGGCAGTGCCCGGTTCATCAGTGAGAACACCGACTTCAACACGGTGCGCCGCCTCGCGAATCCGAAGGACGGCGAGCCGGTCGGCGACTTCTAACGTCGTTGCATTCGGTGGAGTTTGCCTGCGTCATCGTGGTTCAGGTCGCCCGGGAGCAGTTGCTGTTCCCGGGCGATTGTTTCAGTGCTCTGTAGTCCATGGCATCAGCGAGTGTGCGTCGCACCGGGGATGCCTGGACGCTTTCAGTGAGGTCGTAGCTGCCATGAGGATGAACGTCTGCGTCGGAAAACTGGCAGGATGGGGCCTGTTGATATGCCTCGCGGCCGGCTGCGGAGGTTCGGATGCTCCGAAAATTGAGACGCCGGACGCATTTCCGTTCGTCCAGGCCAAGGTGGAAATGGATGGCAAAATCGTCGAGAACGCGATCGTGACGTTGCAGGACGAAAAGAACAAAGAGCGGAAAATTGTGGGGGCGTTCGATTCTGAAAGCGATTGTTACCGGTTCGTCACGACGGAAGGGAAGACGAAGAAAGCGGGCGTGCCGGAAGGCACATACAAGGTCGTGGTCAAGCCGGGAAGAAGCACGCGGGTGAAGATCCCACCCAAGTATGGCAAGCCGGACACCAGCGACCTGACGGCATCGATCCAACCCGGCGAGAATTTCCTGCCGGCGTTTCAATTGACGCCGTAAGCGTCTGCGCGGGACGGCGTGCATCACCGTGAGTCGATGAAGCAGAACATCCTGATTCTATGCACAGGGAATTCGTGTCGCAGCCAGATGGCCGAAGGGTACTTCCGCCAGCTGGCGGGTGATCGCTTTGACGTGTACAGCGCCGGCCTGTCGCCCAAGGACCGCGTGCATCCCCTGGCGGTGCAGGTGATGGCGGAGGACGGAGTCGATATCTCTGCTCAACGGCCGACGGACCTGAGCAAGTATTTGGGCAAAATGGCGGTCAGTTTTCTGATCATCGTCTGCAGTCGCGCCGACCAGAGTTGCCCCCGCGTGTTTCCCGGGATGGGACAGCGACTGTATTGGCCGTTTGACGACCCGGATGCGTTTGTCGGGTCGGAGGCGGCCACGCTGGATGAATTCCGACGCGTCCGCGACCAGATCAAGCGGCAGATTCGCGGCTGGCTCGCGGAGACGATCGTGTAAGGCCGGTACTACCCGGCAGAGTTGACGGCCACGCTGCTGCCGCAGGCTGCTGATTCCAGGACCGCCGCGGTGAAATCAAACACCGGGCGGGCGCAGGCCAACGGCGCGCGGTTTTCGTCCCGTCCGTCGAGGACGTCCAGAAAGGCCGAGACAGGGTTCGTTTCCGGCTCCAATGGCCGCAATGGTTCGACCTGGTTGCCGCGTGCCAGCCAGGCGCGCCCGTCCCGGATGAGCAGATCCGCCTCCGCACAATACACGTGCAGGTCTTCACCCAGCGCGTGGGCGTGGCCCACGAAGTCCAGCGTGAGGGGCACGTCTTCCGCCAGCACGGCCGACACCGAAGAGACGACTTCGACGCGGCTGCCGCATTTCCAGGAGCGGGCGAAGACCTCGCGGGCCGCGAGCCCGGTGACAAAGAACACCGCGTCGATTTTGTGACTGCCGGCATCGCCCACGAAGCCGCCGAAGTTGACGTCCGGATCGTCGCGCCACGAGCCCGCGATTGTCGACTGCCAGTCCTCGCGGACATTCATCGTCACGGCGCGCACGGGGCCCCATTTGCCGGACAGGATCTCCCGGCGGAGCGTGCGATACGTGGACCAGCTTCGCCGTTGATAGGCGATTGCCGAGTGCGCCGGCCCGGCCGCGGAGGCCGCGATGAGTTGGTCGATCCGTTCGCGTGAGTCAGCCAGCGGCTTCTCACAGAGGACGTGCAGGCCGCGCGACAGGCAGAGGGCTACCTGCTCGAAATGTGCGGCGGTCGGCGTGCAGACAATGATGATGTCGGGAGTGGTTCGCGACAGCAGCGTCGGCAGGTCCGGTGCGACCGCCGCGCGGGCGGCGTACTGGCTGCGAAGTCGCTCGGCGGCCGCGTCGTGCTGGTCCGTCAGGGCCACGATCCTGGCGCGCCCGTCGGCGACCAGCCGTTCGGCATGCACCAGCCCCATCCGGCCGCAGCCGACGATGCCAACTGTCCGGTGACGGTGTGGATCTTCCATTCGTTCAGGATACGTTCAAAACGGGAGGCGGCCCCGGGACTTCACGATTCGCTGTCATGGTCTGCAACGCCGATCTACACTGGCGGCATGAAACATGTCGTGCTCTTTGATATCGACGGGACGCTGCTCAGCACGGGCGGAGCCGGGCAGCGGGCCATGGAACGGGCGCTGCACACGGCTTTCGGGTTTGACGACCGGGAGTGTGACGTGCCGGCCGCCGGTCGCACGGACTGGCGATCACGCTGGACCTGTTCCGGCTGCACAACGTCGCCGACGAACCGGCCAACCGCATCCGGTTCTGGCAGGCGTATCTGCGGCATTTGCCGGAGACACTGGGCGAACTGAACGGCCGCGTGCTGCCGGGGATTGTGCAGATTCTCGACATCCTGGTCCAGCGGGGAGATACCTCGCTGGGCACGTTGACCGGCAACCTGCGACAGGGGCGCTGCCAGGCCGCGACATTACGGGCTGGACCATCATTTCCAGTTTGGGGGGTTCGGCGACGAGCATCTGGACCGCGACGATGTGGCAAGGCTGGGCGCTGGTGGAGGCCTGCCGGCACCTTGATCGCGACGTCTCGCCCGACTGCATCAGCGTGGTGGGGGACACGCCCTCGGATATCCGAGTGCACGGGCGATCGGCGCCCGCGCGGTGGCGGTTGCGACGGGGGTGTTTCCGCGCGAAGTGTTGCAGCAATCGCAGCCGGACTGCCTCCTGGATGACTTTACCGATCCGAGCGCCTGGCTGCAGCAGTTGGTATAATCGGGGATGGCCGTTCGTATAGACAAGTGCTTGACGCTGTCGGACGGCGAGTGTTACAAGGCTGAATATGACCTCACGCGGGTAGAAGGCTTGCGGTGCGCCGGCGATCCTAGGTGGGATCGGGAGCTTCGCGAGCGGGAGAGACGTTTCGGCGGGACCATGTCGCAGCACGTCACGTTTCAGGTGCTCGAGGGGCTGGAGCGCGGCGAGGTCTACTGGGATCTGCCGACTCCGGTGACCATCGGCCGGGAAGAAGACAATCACGTCCGGCTCAACGATGAGCGCGTCAGCCGTTTCCACGCCAAGGTCCAGGAGGACGAAGGCCGCATTATTCTGACCGACCTGGAAAGCACGAACGGCACGCGCGTGAACGGGCATGCCGTAAAAATGCGCGTGCTGCAGATCGGCGATCAGGTGCAGATCGGGCGGTGCCTGCTGCTATATGGCAGTCCGCAGCAGATCGAGGCGCGGATCAAGGAAGGGGGCCGCCGGTGGGGGGGTGGCGACCAGACGGTGATGTCGGAGTCGGGTTCCGTCGCCGATCCTGATCCCGGCTCCAGCAGCGTGGACGCCGACCTGTTCGAAGATCCGTTCCCGCATGGTCCGCCGGAACTGCCGCAGAACCTGTCGGGCGTGCATACGGCGCAGTTGTCGGACCTGCTGGCCTATGTGCATTCGCGCGTGCTGCGCGTGCTGCTCAGCGTGGAGGAGATTCCCGACGTCCCGGCGGATGCGACTGCGCGGGTCTTGTTGCCGGACGGCGCGTGGCACGAGCTCCAGGAACTGGAGATGCGGCTGTCGACGTATATGCGGGGTGTGGCGGATCCGGGGCGGGAGTGAGGGGCTGAAGTCGTCCCTCCAGCGAACGGAAGCGCCGCATGAGGCGCCGCGGGCATTGCACGTGCCCCTTCAGAGAGGGAAAACCGATGGCACTGGCGGAGCCAGTGGCACCCCCGGCCACGTCGTCGATGACAGGCTGCCACCCGTCGCGGTCAGTTCTGGCGCTGGGCGGTTTCGGTGTTCAGGAACCGGCCGCCGCTCATGAACATTCCGTTGTCGCACGGATGGCACCACTCGATCCGTACGCGGTACTCGAACTGCCGCGTCTCGCTGGCCATCCGCACGGTGACGTCGCCCGGGCTGACGTTGCCGCGATGGAGCAGGCCGATGCCGAACCGGCTGATTTCCCGCGTCATGGCCGAGATCGTATTGCCGCGATGAGTGACGACTTCCGCCGGCACCGACAACTCCAGCCGTTCGGCCACGCGATCGTGTTCGACGTCCGACTTGCCGATGCTTTCCAGCACGGCCCGGAGCTCGTCGATTGAGGGTCGCTTCCAGGGGTCGGACGTCATGACGGGGGCCTGTCGATGTCCAGAATCGTGTGCGGCAGTGAGATCAGTCAGAGAGCGGGCGCTGGTCGTCCCACTGGCCGACGACTCGCGCCCGCCCAAATATAGGCCACGCCGCCCGGGCTGACCGTAGAATCAAGTCAACCGCCGCTCCGACCTGCGTTGCCAATGGATCCACCTGTCGATGCAGGCAGCAATACCGGCGCAGGCCGCTTAATCGGAGCAGGATGCGCGAACGCCGCTCCTGAATTCGTGTCTCCACCGATCGTAACTCCATTCGACATTCCGACATTGGGGCATTTCCTGTCCGCTGTCCGCTTTCGGCTTTCCGCTTTCATTCGCCCCTTGATCCCCGTCCGCCATCCCCCCTACAACTGACCCGATGAATACGACGGGAGACCAATTACGGACGCTGCTGGCCGAGCGGATCCTCGTGATCGACGGCTCGATGGGGGCGCTCCTGTTCCAGAAGGGATTGCAGGAGGCGGACTTTCGGGGGGCGCGGTTCAAGTCCCATCCGGTCGACCTGAAAAACGCGGCCGACCTGCTGTGTCTGACGCAGCCCGACCTGATCGGGGGCATTCACCGCGCCTATCTGGAAGCCGGAGCGGACATTGTCGAGACCAACACATTCAACGCGAGCCTGGTCTCGCTGAAGGAGTTTGAGCTCGATCACCTGACGCATGAGATCAACGTGGCGGCCGTTGGCGTGGCCCGACGGGCCGCCGACGAAGTCACCCGCCGCAACCCGTCGAAGCCGCGGTTCGTAGCCGGGAGCATCGGCCCGACGAAGATTCAACTGGCGCTGAATCCGGATGCGCCGGGCGAACGCCCGGTGACGTTCGACGACCTCGTCGCCTCGTACACCGAGCAGGTCCGGGGCCTCGTCGACGGCGGCGTGGATCTGCTGCTGCCGGAGACATCGTTCGACACGCTCAACATGAAGGCGTGTCTGTTTGCGATCGCCACGTATTTCGAACAGCACGACGTCGACATCCCGGTCATTGTCTCCGGGACCATTTTCGCCGGCGGGCGGACGCTGACCGCTCAGACTGTCGAAGCGTTCTGGTCACCGTCGGCGCGCATTACCCGATGTTCGCGACGGGGCTGAACTGCTCTCGCTCGGCCCCAAGCAGATGCGTCCATACATCGAGACGCTTTCGGCGCTCGTCCCCGCACCGATCATCTGTTATCCGAACGCCGGATTGCCCGATGGCATGGGGGGCTTCGACTCCAATCCGGTCGAGTTCACGCAGGAAATCCGCGAGTTCGCCCAGAACGGCTGGGTGAACATCGTCGGCGGCTGCTGCGGTACGAATCCCGAGTACATCCGCCGTGTGGCTGACGCGGTCGCCGGTCTCCGGCCGCGACGGATTCCCGATGTGCCGCACGTGACGGCGCTGAGTGATTTGAATCGGCTGGAACTGGGGGGCGAGGGCCAGGGGCTAAGTGCCAAGGGGCAAGAGGCCGAACCCTCGGCCCGGGGCCCGCAGCCAACGGCACAGTTTCTCCTCATCGGCGAACGCACCAACGTCACCGGCAGCCGCAAGTTTGCGCGGCTTATCAAAGAGGGGAACTTCGACGAGGCGCTGGCCGTTGCGCGGCAGCAAGTCGAGAGCGGCGCGAACCTGCTCGACGTCAACATGGACGAAGCGCTGCTGGACGGCGAAGCCAGCATGCAGAGGTTCCTGTGGCTGATCGCCGACAACGACGCGCCGGACCACTCGGTCCCGGTCATGGTCGACAGTTCGAAGTGGTCAGTCATCGAGGCGGGACTGAAGTGCCTGCAGGGGAAGGGGGTCGTCAACTCGATTTCACTCAAGGAGGGGGAAGCGAAATTCCTGGAGCAGGCCCGCATCATCCGCAAGTACGGCGCGGCGGTTGTGGTGATGGCGTTCGACGAGGAGGGGCAGGCGGTCACGGCCGATCGCAAGGTCGAGATTTCGAAGCGCGCATTCAAACTGCTGATCGAGCAGGCCGGTTTTCCGCCCGAGGACATCATCTTCGATCCGAACATCCTCACCGTTGCGACCGGGATGGAGGAGCACAATGCCTACGCCGTCGAGTTTTTCGAGGCGGTGCGGCGGATCAAGCAGGAGTGCCCCGGCGCGAAGACCAGCGGCGGCGTCAGTAACGTGTCGTTCTCGTTCCGCGGCAACGAGGTCGTGCGCGAGGCGATGAACGCTGCGTTTCTGTATCACGCGATCAATGCCGGCCTCGACATGGGAATCGTCAACGCCGGCCAGCTTGCGGTGTACGAAGAGATCGACAAGCGTCTGCTGGAGCAGATCGAAGACGTGCTGCTCAATCGCCGGCCGGATGCGACCGAACGGCTGATTGCACACGCCGAAACGCTAAAGATGACTGGCCGCGACCGTGAGCGAGCGGACGAAGTCGCCGAATGGCGAAATGCGCCCGTCGAGGAGCGGCTGAAGCACGCGCTGCTGAAGGGGATCACGGATTTCATTGACAGCGATACGGAGGCAGCCCGACAGAAATACGGACGTCCGCTGAGCGTCATCCAGGGTCCGCTGATGGACGGTATGAGCGTCGTCGGCGAACTATTCGGCGCCGGCAAGATGTTCCTTCCGCAGGTGGTCAAATCCGCCCGCGTGATGAAGAAGGCGGTGGCGTATCTGGAGCCGTTCATGGAAGCCGAGAAGGCTAAGGGTCTAGGGTCAAGGGCCGAGGGAGAGAGTATCGGACTTGGCTCTGGCCCTCAGCCCGCAGCCCTCAGCCCTCGGCCCTCTCACCGCGGCACCATCGTCCTCGCCACCGTCAAAGGGGACGTCCACGACATCGGCAAGAACATCGTCGGCGTCGTGCTGCGCTGCAACAACTTCCACGTCATCGATCTGGGCGTGATGGTGCCGGTCGAGAAAATTCTCGACACCGCGATCACCGAGCGCGCCGACATCGTCGGCCTGTCCGGACTCATCACGCCGTCGCTGGACGAGATGGTTCAGGTTGCCAAGGAAATGAAGCGGCGCGAGTTCCACGTGCCGCTGCTGATCGGCGGCGCCACGACCAGCGCGCGGCATACTGCCGTGCGGATCGCGCCCTCGTACGACGAGCCGGTCGTGCACGTCAAGGACGCGTCGCTCAGCGTGCCGGTCGTCGAAAAGCTGATCGATGCCACTCATCGCGACCTGTTTGCCGCGCAGAACCGCGAGGCGCAGGCCCGCGATCGCAGCAATTATGCCGACCGCCAGGCGCGAAAACTCGTCCCGTACCAAGAGGCGCTGGAGCGGCGCTTTCAGACGGACTGGCAGAGCGTCGATATCCCTGCGCCGTCATTCCTCGGCCTGCGGACGATTGCAGTCCAGCCGCTGGCCGACCTGCGGCCGTACATCGACTGGTCGCCGTTCTTTCTCACCTGGGAACTGAAGGGAAAGTATCCGCAGATCTTCGATGACCCTGCAATCGGCACGGAAGCACGCAAGCTGTTCGACGACGCCAACCGGCTCCTCGATCGGATCATCACAGAGAAGCTGCTCGTAGCGAAGGGCGTCTACGGGTTCTGGCCGGCGGTGTCGGATGGGGACGACATCATTGTGCATTCGGATGACGCTCAGGAACGCAACGGGGCCGAGGGGCAATGGCTAAGAGCTAAGGCACATCGGCATGTTCCCTTGGCCCTTATGCCGATGCTCCGCCAGCAATGGGAGCGCCCGGGCCAGTCCGACTTCCGCTCGCTCGCCGACTACATCGCCCCTGTCGACAGTGGGCGAACGGATTACATTGGCGCGTTTGCGGTGACGGCCGGTCATGGCTGCGATGAACTGGCGCGGAAGTTCGACGCCGAGCATGACGAGTACAACTCGATCATGACGAAGGCGCTGGCCGACCGGCTGGCGGAGGCGTTCGCGGAGTACCTCCACGAGCGCGTGCGCCGGGAATGGGGCTACGGGGGGACGGAGTCGCTCACGACGAACGACCTGATCGACGAGAAGTATCGGGGTATCCGGCCGGCCTTCGGCTATCCGGCGTGTCCGGACCACACCCGTAAGCGCGCGCTGTTCGACCTGCTGCAGGCAGAACAGCGCACCGGCATCACGCTGACCGACAGCTACGCCATGTGGCCGGCGGCCTCGGTCAGCGGGCTGTACTTCGCGCATCCGCAGGCGCGATATTTCGCCGTGGACCGGATCACGCGCGACCAGGTGGAGAACTACGCCAAACGTACCGGGATGACGGTGGCGGAAGTCGAGCGCTGGCTGGGGCCGAATCTGGGGTATGACGCCTAGCGCCGGCCGACGGACAATCGTCACATCTCACGCGGATCGAAAGTCCCACCCGACACTCGCCAGTGCGACGGTGTTCCGTACGGCCATTCGGACGCCCCCGAGCAGACTTCGTGTCACCGACACTCCGGATTCCCGGCGATTCCGCTGGTCGTTGATCGCACGTTGCAGACTCAGACAGCGTGTGATGGCGCCGCGGAATCCTTCTTCCAAAACGTCTGCCGCGACGCGCCGGTAGCTCTCTGACAGCCGCTCGAGCGAGTCGGCCCATGGCCAGCCGCGACGAATCAACGCGCGCGCGATCTTTGCGGCACGCGCCGGCAGCGGGTCAGCGGCAGCAGGTGTGTGCGGAGCCCCTGGAAACACTCGTGCCACCGCGGCTCGCGCAAACGCGAGCGCTACACCACTGCCGGTCTCAGCGGCGCGACGTTCGCACTCCGCCGCATCTGTGCGGCAAAGCAGCAGGTCCAGGTCCGCGAGCCGCAGGAGCGTCGTCAGGAGCCGGTCGTTGACGAGTTGTGTCGCCAGGTGCAGGAGCACGTCCGCCGGGTTAAGCACGCTCACGGGAATAGCGCCGAAGTGCGCCGGGCGTCGTCGCGACAGCAGGTCGGCCGTCACGAACTGAAAGGGACGGTCTGGTGCGTAAGTCTGCGTGTGCAGATCAATCGTCGTCGCGGCCGATCCTGCGGCGTCCCAGTTGGAGAATGTCGTCGCCCCCTTGATCGCGAGCCACTCCTGCTCGTTGCGATTGCCGTTTAGGGGGACAAAGCCTGACTCGAGCAGGACGCGCCGCGCCGCGTCGTAGGCCTCGAACGACACCAGGACATCAACGTCGTTCAACAACCGCGTCCCGGGGGGATAGATCGACGCGATCAGGGCCGCGCCTTTCATCAGCGCCCAGGGGATGCCAGACGAGTTCCACAGTTCGCAGACCGGCGCCAGATGCCGCTCGATGGTTGTCAGGCGCAGCTGCGCGGTCGCGGTTGCGAGCCGGAACTGCGAATCCGCTGCCGAACTGCCGGGCGGGCACAGGTCGGGATGGCTGCGAGTATTGTGGGCGACGGCCGGCAGCACCCAATTGCGGGCCGCCAGCTCGCACGCAGCGGCCGGGGAGAATCCGCGCAGTTTTAGCGCCGCGCGGGCCGACTCCAGAGCGGTCGGCGACGGGGCGATGCTCGCCAGGGCACGCACGTATGCCTGCTCAGGGCACGTCACGACTGCTGCCTCACTGGTTGGCAGGCGAAATGCCGCTGGCGTTCATGAGGGCAGCACCCGGTCAGAAGCTGAAGATTTCGCCGCGCCCCCCGCCGTTCGGACCCGAGACGACACCGAGAGCATTGGCCGGCGCGGCCATGGACACGATCGCCGGGACGACGGCGGCCACCGCCGCTCTAGTCAGCATCCGCCGCGTCAACCCGCGCGATTGTTCGCCGGACTGCCGCGGTCCGACAGTCAACAGTTGCCGGTCGTGCAGCAATTGGATGGCCTGACGCACGGCATCGGTTGGCAGGTCATGGGCGCGGGCATCCACTTCGATCTGCTCGAGGGAATGCTCGCCGTCGCAGCGTTCCCAGACGAACGCCGCCGCCGCGTTCAGCGCATGCGCCGCGTGCGTGCGATGGTCGAAGACCACCAGTTCGTCTCCGACTTCTTCAACGTGGAGGTCGTCAGTTCGGGCAATGGGCTGCATCGATCGATCTCTCGTTGTACGAGCAAATGTGAGTATCAGGTTCGCAGAACAATTCGTCGCAGAATTCCAGAATCCGTTGGGCGGTCTTCGCGGCGTCGCCGCGCGGGCCGCCCAGGCAGATGGCGTCGCGGGCAACTCGAGCCAACGCCGATCCGACGCGCTGCGGGTCGATTCGCGCCGCAGGGGCATTCGCAAACAATCGCAACACACATTCGCCGGCGGAGAGCCGAACCGGTTGCCAGTCGCCGCCAGACCGATACTCGGTATCGACGACGAGGAGGGGCTTCACCGGATCGTGCGCGGCGTGGGAGCCGAAGTCGGCCGCGGACTGTTCGATCCGTCCGTCCGGCGTCCGCATGCGTAGCGGGCAGTGGTACGGCAAGACGCGGCCATCCGCGGCGATCACCGCAAAGTCGTCGGAGTAGTAATCCGCCCCTGCGGCGAGCAGGGCGGCGGTGAGGGTCGTCTTCCCGGCGAACGAACGCCCCGGCAGGAGGATCGCCCGGCCGCGGTATCGGACGACGCCGGCATGCACGAAGACATGCGGCGAATACTGGGCCACGTGCAGGGTCGTCAGGGTGTCGAACTGCCAGGCGAGCGGTGCATCCACCGGCAGGTCGGCCTGATGCGGCCGTCCATCGACCAGCAGGGCCACCGGCTGGCCCGCTTGGTCAAAGTCGATCCGGAACGTCGGGGCAATGCAGTCAGACGTGATCTGATGCGGCGGCAGGCCCCTCAGCATTGGCGCAAGGCATTCGGGCCGGTTGGTTTCCACCCGCAAGGCGACGCCGAAAGAGGAGAATGATTGCTGCCAGCACTGCATGGAACGGCCCGAACGCCAAACGGACAGGGCCTTTCATTCTGCACCGTCGTCAGGGCGCGTGCAAGCTGCATTTCATGCGGTGAACATGTTCAGGAGCACAGTCCTCATCCCGCCCTTGTCCGGCTCTGAGGTGTCACCCACCCTGGCGGCGCAAAAAACCACCCCGCGTGCCGTCTGGCGACGCGGGGTGATGATTGTCGGAATTCCGTCGGCGACCAACCGCGCCGAATTGGGCTTAAGCCGCCGTCCGCTTCCGCCGCACGAGTCCCATGCCCGCCATCCCCAGAACCGCCAGCATGCCCGTAGAAGGTTCCGGCGCCATCGTGACTTTCAGGTTGTCGATGCCCACCGGCGCCGTCGTCCAGTCAATGAACTCCAGCGTATAGACAGTCTTGCCGAAGGCGATTGTCGAATGTGACAGGTAGCCGTTCGTCTTGTTTGCGGAGTTGTCGTAGTACAGGTACTGCACCCCGTCCGCTTTCAGCGTGAAATCGGCCTTGCCGGTCGTAACGGGAAAGATCTGCCAGTCGAAATCGATGGCTGTCACCCCGATATCGAACGTAATCTTGATCCGATCGCCCACGCCTGCAGGCAGGCCGGCATTCCAGCGATTGATCAGGTACGTGTCTTTGGGATTCGCATGAAAGACGCCGTTGTCCGTGTTGCCGAGGTAATTGGTCGGCCCCACATTTTCCGGCTTTTCCTTCAGCGTCGTCGTGCCGTCGTAAACGGTGACGTTCGATCCGATCACCGACTCGATGTACGTCTCGATCCCATCGGTTCCGGTGGCGCTGTTCACGCCTGCCGCGAGTGAATTGAAGTTCAGGATGTAGCCTGCGTCGGTGCGTCCTCCTGCGAATGCCAGGAGTGCGACGCTGTACAACCCGATCTGACGAAGACCTCTAGAGACCGAACCGCGCTCGCGCGCGGCGCAGTATGGCGATGCGTCCATTTCCGATGGCCCTGTTCGATCCACATGATTGTTGTGTCGTCGCCGAACGCGGCAACGCGACACAGGATACAGAAGATCAGGGTGGCGATAGACCGCCACTCGGCTGGACAAGCCAGTCTTCGCAAACCGGCCCTGCCATGGCTGTGCGTCATTAAAACCGGCATAACCCTCAAAGTCAACAGTTCGATCAAAATTCTCCGATCGATCAGTGGTCGCACAATATTGCAGTTCCATCGAGTGCGGGCGTCCGCTCGCGCCCCACTCGTCTTGCCCATTGATGCGCAAGCCGATATGAATATGTCAGATCCCCGCCGCGACCGTCCTCCCGACAGGTCGTCTAGATTGGTCCGCCACGGACCACCCGCCTGACATGCACAGCCCGCCGGATCCGATGCTGAACCCCGCCCGGACAACTTGGACCGCGCCGCGCTATCTCATCGACCGCCGGACCGCACTCCAGGTCGGCGCCTCGGGAGTCGTCGGCGCGGCGCTGCCTGTGACCGCTCGCCCGGCATTGGCGGCCAGCGCCGCCGGCGCTCGCGCCAAGTCCGTGCTCCTGGTCATCTGCAGCGGGGGGCCGAGCCAGCTCGATGTCTGGGATCCCAGCCCGAAGCGGCCGCCGAGGTCCGCGGCGAATTCGCCTCGATCGCCACCGCCGCGTCCGGCGTCATGGTCGGCGAGCATATGCCGCGGCTGGCCAGCAGCTCAATCGCTGGTCGCGATCGTCCGTACGCTCAAGCACGTCGAAGGGAATCACCTGCTGGCGATGCACGTCGCCCTCACCGGCCGGCCGACCCCGGTCCCACGCACTGCCAGCGACCTCGATCGCGTCGAATCGCGATTCGACTTCTTCCGGAACTTCGCAGCGGCCCGACTTCGTCCGGCCGAGGCACGACGGCATCCGACCGGCGTCACGCTGCCCAACTACTTCATTGAAGGTGCGCTGACCTGGCCCGGCCAACATGCCGGGTTCCTGGGCGCGCGGCACGATCCCTGGCAGATCAACCAGGATCCGAACGATCCGAACTTCAAGGTAGATGTGCTCAACCTGCCGGCGGATGTCGCCTTCCACGCGGCTGGTCTCCGCCGGGTGCTCCTCGATGCGGTCAACGGATCGGCTGCTGATCTGGCGACCGCACGGACGAAGGCGATCGCCGACCAGTACGATGTGGCGTTTCACTGCTCAGCTCCGAAAAAGTCGCGAAGGCTTTGAGATTCAGCGGGAATCGAACGAGACCCGCGATCGGTACGGCCGGCACAAGTTTGGCCAGTCGCTCTTGCTCGCGCGGCGGCTGGTCGAGGCGGGTGTGCCGATGGTCCAGGCCGCGATGGGGATCGTGCAGACCTGGGACACGCATGTCGACAACTGGGGACGGCTGAAAACCGGTCTGCTGCCGCCGCTGGATCAGGGGCTCGCCGCGCTGATGGACGACCTGTCCGATCGCGGCCTGCTGGACGAGACGCTCGTGATTGTCATGGGCGAATTCGGCCGCACGCCGAAGATTTCGACACTCCCGGGACAGACCATCTCCGGCCGCGATCACTGGCCGTACGCCTACTCGGCACTGTTCGCCGGCGCCGGGGTGCGCGGCGGGCAGGTCATCGGCCAGACCGACGCGATTGCCGCCTACCCGGTGACGCGCGCCTGGAGCCCGGCCGACGTCTGCACGACGATCTTTGACGCGCTCGGCGTCGATCACAACGCGGCGGTCATCGACCCGCTCGGCCGGGCGAATCATCTGCTGAACGGCGACGTCATCGAGCCGCTGTACAGCGGGCGAAACATCTAAACCGCTCGTTCGCCGTCCGCTGACGATGAGCAAGGCGAAGCCGTCGGACCGGTCCCGGTAAAACATCAGGTTGCACCTGACGCGGAATGCATCGCCGCGCGTCGCTCGAGGCGGACGCTTCCAGTACCACCACCTCCACCAGCCGGCGGCGATCGCGCCTGCTGCATACCAGACAATGTCCAGATAATCGGCCGTGCTGTGGTCGGCAAACGTCTGCGTTGCTGGCAGCCAGACTTCAAAACGAACGACCACCACCAGCGGAATGAATACCTCCGATGTCGACGGCATCGATCGGACCTGCCCAAGGCCGACTGAGCTCTGCAGCCACAGCATGATCGGCACCCAGAACGGAATGCAGATCAGATCATTAGTGTTCGTGCGGAACCCGCCGGCAACCAGCGGCGATCGCCAGCCGATTGATAGTACAGCGTTACGCACGCGAGAAAGAGCGGGTCACCGAGGTAACGGAAACCGGAGGTGTCTGGCCGTCGCGGGTCATGTCCTTTGACGGTTCGCAGGCCATCGCGACGGCCGCGTCGCCGAAGACCGACGCCGCGGATGCGATCATCGCACTCATGTCAATGCCCAGTGGGGATGTGCAGATACGCCATGAACTGCCATTAGGACGGCAACGCCGATTGTCATGACCCAACTCAAAATCTCTGTCCGATCGTCTCCTGGCGTACTTGGGACACAGCATCCAGCACGCAATGGAGTGCAAATGCAGGCGACGCTCGCCAGCTTGATTCCTCCGTCAACTCGAACGTGAATGCGCAGCGTCGCCGAGCGGAGGGGTTGATTCGCGATGCGACGGATGTCCGCATCGAGACCGTCGCCTCCTGGTGCGCATCGCGACCAAGCGAGTACAAATCGAACGATTCGCCGGCCGGCGTACTGATACGCGTGTTCACGGATCGAGCAGCTCTCCGAATTCGTCATATCTGCATTTGGGGGAATTTCGTTGGCACCAATGACGGGACGTCGGAAGTCTGGTGGCCTGCCGATATTCCCCGATCTGCTCGGCGATCTCCCCAGTTCGGTGAACGCAGCATAGTGATCGTCGAACAGTCCCACCGTGCCGACCGACATCGCCTGCTGCCACCGCCAAGATACGTCAGGATGCCGACAGCTGCACCGCAGGACAGGGCGACGCCGCGCGCTTCGCGGGCTGCGGGTGTTGAAGGGCGATTCTGGAGCGGAAGATTCTGTCATCGATGCATTGAAACGCGGACGATTGGACTGGCGTTGAGTCAATGGCCCGACAGCATCAACGCCGGACACGAACGTCCAGGATCGACACTCCGTGTGATGCAAATTGTCACGTCATACCGGATTAACCCGCCATGTTTAGTCAATTTCGTCCAGCCACGGGGTTCACCCCGTGGCTCATGTGATGTTCTCCGTCATCCTCGCCGTCGTCGCCGCAGGATTTCGCCGCCGCCGAACTTCGTGCCAGCGCGCCAAGGTCGACATCACCCACCCCGACGGACCCGTCAGCGTCCACCTGCTCGCCAAGGCCCTCGTCATCAGCAACGGCGAGAAATCGATCACTCTCATCACGCTCGACGTCGTCGCCATTGGTCAGATCGGCTACATCAACAATGACTTTCTCCCGAGCCTCCGGGCGCGGATCGAGCGCGAGCTGCACATCCCTCCCGCGCAGGTGCTCGTCAACGCCAGCCATTGCCACGGGATTCCGTGTAGTGACGCGCTGGAGCGAACGTTTCAGGCCGTCAAGGCGGCCAGCGAGAAACTCGTGCCGGTCCGCGTCGGTGCGAGTGCGGGGAACGAGGACCGGGTTTCCGAGAACCGGCGCCTCAAGCTGAAAAGCGGCCGTGAAGCGGACGTCCGCCACGCGTATTCGCTGCCGCCGGACGATGAGCTCGCCGAGGCCGGGCCGATCGATCCGCAGATCGGCCTCCTGCGGCTGGACGCACTCGACGGCCGCAATGTGGCCGTCGTTTACAACTTTGCCTGCCATCCGATCCAGGGGATGCCGGACGGCGGCAACACGTCCGACATGACCGGTTTTGCCTCGCAGGTGATTGAGGACAACCTTGATCCGGGAGCGATCGCGCTGTTCGTCCAGGGGTGCGGCGGCGACATCAATCCCATTTACTACAAGGATGTCGACCACCCGCGCAGCGCCGAAATGCTCGGCAACGTCCTGGGACTCAGTGCGCTCCAGGGAATTCGCGCGATTAAGACGAGCGGCGATGAGCGGTTCGTCCTCGTCAACGAGACGATCTCGCTCCCCCGCGCCGACCTCGTGCCGAAAATCGCGGAAATCGAAGCGGAACAATTGCGGCTCGCGCAGTCGCTGGGCGGGACGAGCCTGAACCTCAAGACGTTCCTCGCGCTGGCGGCGAAATATGGCGAGGCGCCCGAGTTTCCGTCGTATTACTCGCACCTGTATCTGCATGAGCAGGCACTGGGGCGGGACGACACGCGGCATCTCGACGACCAGAACCGCCGCAACATGCAGGCGTACATGCAGAACGTCCACACGATGGAAGAACTCACACGGGTCAACACGAACCTTGCGCTGCTGAAGATGCATCACGCTCAGAACGTCGCGGCCGGCAGCCGGACGATCGACGTGGAAGTGTGCGGCCTGCGGATCGGCGAGTTCGTCCTGGTGACGTTCCCCGGCGAACTCACCGTGCGCATCGGCCTCGGGATCAAGCAGCGCTCTCCGCATGCAAAGACGTTCGTGGCGGGTTACACGAACGGCTACATCTACTACTGCCCGACGGTGGAACAGCTCGCCAACCGCGGCCACGCCCAGGAGGACAGCGACTGCATCCTCGCCGAGGAGTGGCAGGAGCAGTTCGAGACGCACGTCACCGACCTGTTGAAGCGCCTTTAAGATTGACGCAAAGTCGCAGAGACCCGAAGACGCGCAGAAAAATTCCTCAGGTCTTGGCCATAACGCTTCACTTCCTGATCGAAATCCAGGGGAACGCGCGAATCATTCCCTTCTGAAATTCAATTCCCTTTGCGCGTCTCTGCGTCTTCTCGCCTTTGCGTCAAATCTGCTTGGAGTGAATTGCTATTTCCCAAAATCCTTCGGCAGCTCCAGCGACCAGACTTCACTACTGAGTGGTTTGGCGTGGCCGCCGGCGATCCACAGCTTGTCGCGATGGACGTACGCCGAGTGCTCGTGACGCTCCTTCCAGATCACGTTTGACCTAAGCTGCGTCCAGTCGCGGCCGTTCTGCGAGTACCACACGTCGCCGAGGTTCTCCCAGTTGTCGCCGACTTTGTGCGCGCCGCCGAGAACCCACATCCGGTCGCGGTACACTGCGGACGAGAACCAGATTCTCCCGGACCACGGGGCGGATGCCGTGCACTGCTCCCAATGTGTGCCGTCCTCCGTGACCCACACGTCGTTCTTCGCCTGGTAGTTCGGTACGTAGTTGCCGCCGCCGAAGACGTACAGCTTGCCGTCGAGAACCGCGCACTGGTGATACGCCCGCGGCGACCAGCCGGCGTGCGCGGCGACGAGCGTCCAGTTTTTGCCGTCGGTCGATGACCAGACGTCGTTCTTCAGATTCGAATCATCGCCGAAGTAGTAGTCTTCGACCCCGCCGAGGACCCACATCTTGCCTTGGAAATCGGCGACAGCGGCAGAGATGCGCGGCGTCCAGCCAGCGTGCTCCGTGACTTTTTCCCAACTCACGCCGTCGGTCGATGACCAGACGGCGTTGCTCGAGGAGTGCCCCGGCAGCCGGCCGTTGAACCAGCCCCCCATGAACCACATCTTCTCCCCGTAGGTCAGCGACATCGCAAGATCGCTGTGCGCCCAGCCCGGTTCTTTGTCCGTGGGCTTGAGCACCAGATCCCAGGTCTTGCCGTCGGCCGAGCTCCACACGTCGCGCGGCGGCGGGCTGAAGGAGTCGAACCAGCCGCCGAAAATCCACAGCCGGTCGTGGAACGCGACCTCCCCCTGCGAATCGCGGGCCTGCCAGCCGGCGGCGTCCGTGACTTTGACCCAGTCCGGGCCGGGCGTCTGGGCCACGCTTGTTGAGGCGCCCAGCACGACGAACAGTCCGATGACCTTGTGCATTGCTTTCCTCGATCGGATCCTCGATGCAGACGAATCCCGTGTCGATCCTATCGGCATCGCGCGCAGTCGAGCAATCGCCGGGCCGCGCGACCCGGCCGTGCGGTGACATCTCTCGCCGCCCGGTGGTATGCTCGCGGACGTCAGGCGTTCAGCAGTCCGGGCTGCTTTCCAAGACAACGGGAGCCACGAACGATGCGGTTGCTGATTGGTCTGGCGTGCTGGTGTGTGTCGAGCGGTGCGGGATGGGCTTCGCAGCCGAGCGTCCTGCCTCGACTGCTCGCGCATCGCCGGCTCCCCCGACCCGCAGCCTCCCTACGTTGTTGAGCCGGCGTTTCCGCACCTGACGTTCGACAAGCCGCTGGAATTCCTGCCGATTCCGGGAACAAACCGGTTCTTCGTCCTCGAAACTGCCGGCAAGCTGTTGTCGATCACGAATGATCGCGAGACGACGCAGGCCGATCTGGCTGTCGACTTTCACGCCGCGCGACCGGAGATCACCGCTGCGTATTCGATCACCACGCACCCGCAGTACGAGCAGAACCACTACGTCTATGTCTGCACGATCGCCGGCGCCGATCAGCAGAACGGGTCCGTCATCTCGCGGTTCACGGTCACGCCGACCGATCCGCCGACGATCGATCCCGCGACCGAGCAGATCGTCTATCGCTGGTGGGCCGGCGGACACAACGGCTGCGCCATCCGTTTCGGCAACGACGGATATCTGTACATCTCGACCGGCGACGGCGCCGGTCCCGATCCGCCGGACACGCTGCGCTCCGGGCAGGACATCAGCAACGTCCTCTCCTGCATGCTGCGCATCGACGTCGACCATCCCGACGGCGACAAGCCCTATTCGGTTCCGTCGGACAACCCGTTCGTCGGCATGCCCAACGCCCGCCCCGAAATCTGGGCGTACGGTTTTCGTAATCCCTGGCGAACGAGCATCGACCATGCGACCGGCGATCTGTGGGTCGGCGATGTCGGCTGGCAGTTGTGGGAGATGATCTACCGCGTTGAAAAAGGGGGCAACTACGGCTGGGCGATCACCGAAGGCCCGCAGCCGGTGCTCCCGGAAGTCACGCCCGGTCCCACGCCGATCCTGCCCCCGACGGTCGCCCATCCGCACTCCGAAGCTGCATCAATCACCGGCGGCTACGTCTATCACGGCTCACGTCTGCCCGAACTGCGGGGGGTCTATATTTACGGCGACTACCAGACCGGGCGCGTGTGGGGCCTGCGGCATGACGGCAATGCCGTCACCTGGCATCACGAGCTGGCGCACACTCCGCTGGCACTCGTCTCGTTTGGCGAAGGGCTGGACGGGGAGCTGTATCTGGTCGACTACGAGCGCACGAAGACGATTCATCGGCTCGTGCCGAATCCGCGGGCCGAACAGCGGTCAACCTTTCCGCGCAAGCTCAGCGACACGGGCTTGTTTACCGACGCCGCCCGGCAGACGTCGTCGGCGGGCGTCCTCCCGTATGACATTAACGCGAAGCAATGGGCTGACTTTACAACCTCCGAGCGCTGGATGGCCGCCCCGGGCAGCGAACCGGTGCAGATCGACGACAAAGGCGTCTGGCGATTTCCCGATGGCGCTGTCCTCGCCAAAACCGTCAGCATTGAGATGGAACGGGGCGTGCCGTCCTCACAACGACGACTGGAGACCCAGATCCTCCATCGCGAAGACGGCGCCTGGCTGCCGTACACCTACCGCTGGAACGTGGAGCAGACCGATGCCGAATTGGTCCACTCCGTCGGCGCGAGCGAAACACTCTCGATCAAGGATGCCGACGCTCCGGGCGGCGTTCGCGAGCAGACCTATCGCTTCGCCAGCCGCGCGGAATGCCAGTTGTGTCACAACGCCTGGGTCGAGGCACGCTCGACGATGCTCGGGGTGCAGACCGCCTCGCCGCTGGCGGTGACCACTCCGCAGCTCAATCGGCCGGTCGGACATGCCAATGGGACCGAGAACCAGCTGGCTGTTCTCACACAGTCCGGCTGGGTGAGCGGTGCCGTGCCGGAGGATGCGCCGAGGTTCGCCGATCCGCGCGACACGCATGCCGACCTGAACGAACGTGTGCGATCGTATCTGCACGTCAACTGTTCGCACTGCCATCAGATCCACGCCGGCGGCACGGCGACGATCAATCTCACGCACGACGTTCCACTCGCAGACGCCAAACTGATCGACGTGCGACCGACGCAGGGAACGTTCGGACTGTCGGACGCGCGGCTGGTGGCGTCGCGCGATCCGCTGGCCTCCGTGCTGCTGTACCGGATTGCCAAGACCGGCGGCGGGCGGATGCCGCGGCTTGGATCAGAATTTGTCGATGACCAGGCGGTCGCGATGATCTCCGACTGGATTGCACAGCTTCCACTGCCGGCGAACTCGCCGCCGCACAACCGGCATAAGGAACGGACGCTCGCAGCGCTGGCTGGGGTTCAGACCGGCACTGCCGAAGTGCGAGCGGCCGCCGTGCAGACGTTGATTGCCGACACGCGCGGAGCATTCGCGCTCGCACGGAAGCTGGAATCAGGCGCAATTACAGGGGACGCCCGGGCCGACGTCCTCGCGGCGACGGCGCAGCATCCGCAGGCCGAAATTCGCGACTTGTTCGAGCGGTTCATCCCCGCCTCTCAGCGGGTGCATCGGTTGGGAGAGACGGTCGACGTCGACAAGCTGCTGGCGATGAAAGGCAGCGCCGAGCAGGGGCGGTCGCTGTTCTTTCGCGACGGCGCCGCAGCGTGCAAGAACTGCCACCGCCTGGCAGGACAGGGGACTGAACTGGGGCCCGACCTGAGTCAGATCGGCAAGAAATACCCGCCGCGCGATTTGCTGTCGCAGATTCTGGATCCCTCGAAGCAGATGGACCCGAAGTACGTGCCGTACATTCTCGAAACCACGTCCGGACGCGTCGTCTCCGGCCTGCTGGTGGAGAAAACGGAGCAGGCGGTCCGGCTGCGCGATACGCGCAACGAGGAGATCCGCGTCCCGGCGGATGAGATCGAGCTGCTCGTTCCGCAGCAGAAGTCGCTGATGCCCGACCTGCTGCTGCGCGACATGACGCCGCAACAGGTTGCCGACCTGCTGGCGTTCCTGGGAGGATTGAAGTGAACGGATTGTCCCGGGCACCTTTGTGTGTCCGTGACGATGACAGTGTGCTGTTATTGACGCAAGAACTCAATGAGCAGCGCATTGACCCGCTCGGGCGCATCGTTCTGCACCCAGTGGCTGACTTCCGGTATCCGCTCGATCCGCAGCTGCGGCACCCATTGCTCGAGCCCGTCGAGCAATCTGGGTGTCGCGAACGGATCGCGTTCGCCCCAAATCAGCAATGTCGGCACGCGAACTTCTTGCGGCCATCCGAACACGTCTTTCCGATACCGGAGCGCCGCCCGGTAGTAGTTCAGCGGACCGGTCAGCGCCCCCGGCGCCGCAAACGCCCGTCGGTACTCGTCGATGTCCGCCAACGTAAACGCTTCCGGATTGTGCGGCTGTGTCCGCCATGACTGCTCCAGCGCCGCACAATTGTTCCGGCCGATCAGGTACTCCGGCAATTTCGGCAACTGGAAGAAGAACGCGTACCACGATCGGAGCCATTGTCCTGGGTTCCGCCGCAGCTCGCGGGCGTATGCCGCCGGAAACGCAGCGTTCATGACGACGAGCTTGCGGACGAGTTGCGGATGCAGTGCCGCCAGTCGCCACGCAACGGCGCCGCCCCAGTCATGGCCGACAACATGCGCCTCGCCCCCGGCCAGCCGCCGGATCAATTCCGCGACGTCGGCGACCAGCGCCGACATTCGGTACTGTTCCACTCCAGTCGGCTTGTCCGACAGGTTGAATCCACGCAGGTCCGCGGCAAGGACACCAAAACCGGCGTTCGCCAGCGCAGGAACCTGCCGCCGCCACGAGTACCAGAATTCCGGAAAACCGTGCAGCAAGATGACCGGCGGCCCGCTTCCGGCTTCGACGACGTGCAGACTGACGTCGCCGATCGACACGCGGCGATCGCGCCAGCCCTGCCGAGTGAGCAGCTCACCGCCGGGTTGACTCCCAATGTCGTCCTTCATCAACGCAGAACACAACGCGTGTCAATCTTCAAAAGAAGAAAGAAGAACCGCTCATCGACGCTGATGAACGCTGAATTCTGATCTGCCCAAATCATTCGCCAATCAAACGAACGAATTGAGTCGGATACAGTGCCAAGAGCGCCCGACGCGTTTATTGGCGGTTCACGTTCATGCTTAACGCTTCTGGAACCCGGCGCCGTACTTGCCGACCATCTCGCGCTCCACCTGTGAGCGCTCGTTCTGGATCATCTGCCAGATTTCTGTCCGCTGTGGTTCGCCTTGCTGGACGACTTCGGCCTGCTTCTGCCGGACTTCGGCGAGGTTACTCGTGACGTTGGTGTAGGTCGGCATGCCGTAGTTGTACGCGCCCCACGCTGTCCGCGCGCCGCCCCACCACCAATCAAAGCCGCTGTTGTAGGTCTGATACTGCTGAACGTTGTAGACGACCGACGAATCGAGCGCGTTCACCTGGACCGCGACCCCCCGCAGCGACGCTCCCAGGGCCCGCAGTTTTCCGCTGATGTCGCTGCCATATTTGAGCAGTTCCGGATCGACGCCGGCCGACGGGAGCCGGTCGATCTTGTCGGCGAAGTTGAAGTGCCATTGCGCCGTGCGGGTGTAGCTGCTCGAACGGCTACGCGCCTTGTCCAAGTCTTCCACGATCCGGTTCACCGCCTGGTAGTAGCGCCGGGACGCCTCGGCATCGGGTTGCGACGAGGCCTGTGCCGGGGTAGGGGAGGGGGGAGTCGGCTCCGCGCGTCCCATCGCCGACGGCGGCGGCGGGGTCGTGATCAGACTTAGAACGCGCCGCAGACCTCGTCCGACAGCGATGTCTTGAGCGACACGGTTTTGCCTTGAACAGCGGTCTTGCGCGTGCTCCAGTTCATCGACGGCGGCGCCGGCGTCGTTCAGGAATTCGACGAGCAACGGCTTGATGAACTGTCCCTCGTCGCCGATCGCCGGCCGAAGTCCGTGCGGATTTCGGCCGTCGTCTCGGCGTCGGTGTGAATGGCCAGCCGCGCCTCCCTGCAGCGACTGGAAATCGACGACCAGTGCCGCACTGGCTTTGCCGTTATTGCCCACGGCCTCGGAACTGTCGATACGGTGCCGAATCGTTGCCGGATCAAACAGATCATGCAGATCGATGGCGAGGACGATCTGCGCCGACGTCTCGGCGGCGGCGGCGCTCAAATATTCGCTGATCGACGGCCGGCCGCGGCCCCTCACCTCCTGGACCCAGCGCGACGTGTCTTGCCGCGTCGCCGGAGCGATGCCGCCCAGGATGTGTCGGCCGTTGTCCGTCGCCGGGAACTCCACGAAGTACCCGTTGTACCGGTGCGACTGCACGCTCTGCAGTCCGCCAAGGTCCTGCACTTCCGATTCTTCACGCTTGGCAACGAGAGAAATGTCCGCTCCCGCCGGCAGGGGCAGCACGACCACGGTCCACTCGCCCCCCTGTGTGCCAGGGCGGACGTAAGATCCGCGCACGAGCACGTCGACCCACGGCGGAATCGTGACGGCCCCCTGCAGGAATTCCGATTCGTGTTTCTGCGCCCAGCCCTCTTTCTGGCCGCGCGGACTCTGGGTCAATTCCTTCACGCGGAGAACGGAGAGCGTATTCGCGTCCGCCGGTATGTATTGCAGCAAAGGCGAGACGTCCTGGCCGAAGCCGGCCGCCGTCCAGAACAGCGCGATTCCCAGAACGCAGCAGGCTGTTGACATCGGAGTTCGCATGACGATTCTCTCTCGGTGGTCGGTTCGAAGCGGCAGGAGTGGTCGTTGTATTCCCAACGTTGACGCATCGTCCATCAGCGGGGATCCCTGGATCCGTTCCGGGACCGGAATAACCGCGGGTTCGCACGCACAAATTTAACAACACCGTCGGCAATGAACGAGTAACGCCCGCTCTTCGAATACGCGTACCCCATCAGCGCGACGACAACGGCCCCTGCTGAATCGACGATCAGGTCTTGCATCGTATCCACAACTCCGGTCTCGGTACTCTGCATGTTGGCCGACGTAAACTGGTCCACGACGAACTCGAAGATCTCCCAGAGCACTCCCAGAAACACGGCGAACGTCACGGCGAAGAAACACACGAAACCCGGTTTCATCCCGGCCGGAATCCGGTCCGTGCTGTTGAGCCAGAACAGCACGACGAACCCGACAATGCCGAGCAGGAAGCCGGAGCCGGTGTGCAGCACGATGTCCCACCACCAGTACTTGTAGTAAAAGTCGGTGGCCGAGCCGAGAAACAGCGACAGGAACACGAAGAACGCCGCAATGCAGTTGAACTCCGGCGGCACAATGATCCGGTAGCGCCGGTCGAGCACCGCGGGCGCGAGCGTCAGCAGGATCACCGCTGCCGTAAGAAACACGTTCTCCCAGTCGCGGCGCAGCGCGAACAGCACCAGCCCGAGGATCAGCAGCGCCTGCAGGAGGGCCGTGATCGTCAGATAGATATTGCGTTGTTCGGGATCGGGCTGTGGTCGTGATGCGGTCATCCGCAGCGAGCAGGGACGAACATCGGCGTCTTCGCAGAACTGCACGACGCCGGTATCTGGCCGCGATTATCGGGCCGGTAATCCGTCGGCGTCAACGCCGTCGCCGAGGCCGCGATCCGCAGTTCTTCCAGGTGCGCCAGACTTCAGGTTGCAAATTCCACAGAATCGACAGACGATCCGCCACTGAGAACTCGTCGAACCGCCGCCAAACCAGGTTCCGCGCATGTTGAAAACATGGACACTGTTCGTGCTGGCGCTCATCGGGCCGGCCGGCCCTGTGCAGGCGGCGGACGAACCTGCACAGCCGGTCCCGTCGCTCGAACGCTGGCTCGGCCCCCAGAACTGGGTCCGCGACGTCGACCATCCGGTCGTTGAGCTCGGCCAGCCCGGCCAGTTTGATGACCGGCATCTGTTCGCTCCCTGCGTCGCACGAATCGACGGACGGTTCCTGCTCTGGTACAGCGGATCAACACAGGACGTCGCCAATCGCGTGTTCTCGCTGGGGCTGGCGACCAGCGATGACGGCCGCACATTCGTCAAGCATGCGGCAAATCCGGTGCTGAAGTTTGAGGATGGCCGTCGTTCCGTGCTGACGGCCGCGCTCCTGCGCGGGCCGGACGGCGTTCCCCTCTATGAAGACGGTCGTCTGAGAATGTGGTTCGCGGCGACCGATTTCGTCGTCGGCCACGGACTGCATACGCTGCACGAGTCAACGAGCGTCGACGGCATCGCGTGGTCGCCCCCGTCGATGCCGCTGCTCGAGCACGTCTATGCGCCGGCCGTCATCAAGGATCAGCAGGGCTACCGCATGTGGTACACCGATGTTGGGGTTGACCCGTGGGTGCTCCGCACCGCCAGCAGTCATGACGGCCGCGAATGGTCGGTCCGTGCGGACCCCATCATCAACATCGATCAGCCGTGGGAGCACGGGAGGTTGTTCTATCCCTATGTGCTGCAGACCGGCGGAGTCTATCTGATGTGGTACGGCAGCTACTGGTCCGACAATTCCAACAAGACCGCCCTTGGCTTTGCGGTGAGCGTCGACGGCATTCAATGGCACAAGCATCCGCAGAACCCCGTCTTTCGGCCGGATCCCGCACGCGCTTGGGAGTCGAATTACACGACGAGCCAGACGGTGCTGCGGCTCGACGACGGCAGCTTCCGCATCTGGTACGCGAGCCGGAAGTCGCCTCCCTTTGTCAACAAGTATTTTGCGATCGGTACTGCTCGCTGGGACGGACCTTGATGTTTCACGTGAAACGAACGTCACCGCCCGCGAAGTTCCCCAGACTGCGCCGATTTGCGGCTTGAGACCCGGCATGCTCGAACAGACGCTGTTCAATTTCACCTCGCTCCTGTTCGTCGTTGACCCCTGGGGCGCGATTCCGGCATTTCTGGTGATGACGGCCGGCGACTCGCCGGTGCGCCGCCGCCAGACGGCCGTCAAGGCCACGCTGATTTCCTTTCTCGTGCTCGTCGTGTTCGCCATTGGGGGCAGCGCCCTGTTGCGACTGCTGGGCATCAGCATGCCGGCGTTCCGCATTGCGGGGGGCGTGGTGCTGTTTCTCGTGGCCTTCGACATGATCCGCGCACAGCGCACCAGCCAGGAAGGTCCGCAGGACATCGAAGAGGGCCGGATCAAGGAGGACGTGGCGATCACGCCGCTGGCGATCCCGATGCTGTCGGGACCGGCCAGCCTCGGCACGGTGATCCTGCTGGCCGGCCAGGCCGGCAGCGCGGCAGAGATCGCCGCGGTCTATACGGCGATTGCACTGGTGTCGCTCGTCAGTCTGGGAGTGCTGCTGTTCGCCGCCGGGTTTTTCTACCGCGTCGGCAGCACGGGCATTCACGTGCTCAGCCGCATCCTGGGACTGCTGCTGACGGCAATCGCGGTGCAGTTCGTGATCGATGGTCTCGCCGATGCCGGTTTCGCCGTCCGCAACCGCTGACGCGCCGGCCCGATTGCCACTGCGGCATTGGCATGTCTAAAATACCTGCGTCGGCGTTGTTCGGCGCCAGACAGTATGCCGGCCGGAATCACTGCTCTTTTCTCAGGGCCGTCTGACAATGCACCTGCTGTCGCGATTGCCGCGTCGCGTCCGCCGGAAAATCAGAGAGCAAATCATTCTTCGCCACCGCCGGAGTGACAAGGTCCTGTTTTCGGACACGACCTTGCGCGATGGCGAGCAGATGCCGGGCGCCACTCTCGATCCAGCGGAAAAAGTGCAGATCGCGCTGGCGCTCGAGGAACTCGGCGTGCATTCGATCGACGCCGGCTTCCCGGCCTCATCGGCCGCTGATGTCGAAGCCATTCGGCTGATGGTCCCGGTCGTCAAACGACCGGTCCTGACGGCGCTGTGCCGCACGCTCAACAGCGATATCGATCTGGCGAATGAGGCGCTCGACGGCCGCCCGCCCCACAAACGGGGCGTAAGCCTGTTCTGCGGCACCAGTCCACTGCATCGGCAGTACAAGCTGCAAAAGTCCCCCGTCGAGGTGCTCAAGCTGATCACGTCCGCGATTGCCTATGCCGGCGAGCGGTTTGACGTGGTGGTCTTCAGCCCGGAAGACGCGAGTCGTACCGAGCCGGAGTTCCTGCACGAGGTCTATCGAGAAGCCATCTCCGCAGGCGCGACGACCGTCGGCTTTCCCGACACAGTCGGCGTATTAACGCCCGACATGGCCCGACAGCGGCTCCGCGACGTCCAGGACCACGTGCCGAACATCGACAAGGTCCTCGTCGCCGTGCATTTCCACAACGATCTCGGCCTCGCCGTTGCCAATACGCTGGCCTGCATTCAGGAAGGCGTACACGTTGTTCAATGCACGGTCAACGGCATCGGCGAACGGGCCGGCAATACTTCGCTCGAAGAAGTCGCCGTCGCGATGAGTCTGCATCCCGATCAGTACGGCGAGCTGGTCGCTCCTGTTTGACTCGTCTCGCACCGACGTGTGAGCTCGTCTCAAGACTGACCGGCATTCCGCTGCCGATCAACAAACCGGTCGCGGGGAGGACCGTCTTCGCGACCGAAGCCGGTATTCACCAGGACGGACTGCTCAAGAATCCCGACACCTATCTGCCGTATCGCCCGGAGCGGGTGGGGGGCCGCGACATCGAACTGGTGCTCGGCCGCCACAGCGGTCGACGGGCCGTCGATCACCATCTCCGGACGCTCGGGCTCGAACTGACGGAGACGCAGTTGCTCAGCGTGCTCGAGGGGATTAAGCAACTCCCCAAAGGGACCGTGGTGGACGACGACCGTCTCCGATCAATTGCCGCCAGCGCGGTCGGTTCCCGTGTCGATGCTGTTCACTCAATTCCTCCAGCTCCGTCGTACTCACAGGCATGACCTGCCGGGCGGACATGGACGACGCATGCCATCTCCCGCGACACTTCCGGCCAGCGATCAATTGCCGCCCTCCGCCGCGGCAAGCGATCGTCGCTACGAGGTACGCCTGACGCCGCTGGAAGAGTACATGCTGGCAGACGACCGCCGGCGGTATCCGCGTACGTTCGTCGTGACGTTGGAGTTCTCCGGCATTATCAGTCACGACGCGATCACGGCGGCCCTGCGACAGACGCTTGCCGATGAGCCGCGCTTGACGGCGCTGGTGCGACGATCCGGGTTCAGCGGTCACGTCTGGCAGCCGGTCCCGTTGCGGTCTGACATCGTCGAATGGGTGGCGGACGCTCGCTCCGTCGAACTGGCGACGGCGCGGCGCATCGATTTGCGTCGCGATCCCGGGCTGCGAATTGTCGTAGATGATCGCCCGTCGGGGGCACGTGTGCATCACGTGTTTCACCATGCTTGTTGCGACGGGACAGGGGCACTGGCGTTTCTGGGCCGGCTGTATGCCGCCTACAGCCGGATCATCTGTCCGGGGCAGCCGGTTCAAGTTGCCGCAATTGATCCGACGTCGATCTGCGCGGTCCACGTCGCGGAGGATCTGCCGCAACGCATCGGTTCGGAGTCGGCCGCAGCGAAGGCTGCCCTGCGGCGGACGATCGACGTGCTCGGCACCCGGGCGGTGGAATTGCGGGCGCGGTGCAGCGACTCGTCGCAACGCGAGTCCGACCCGATCCTGTTCCCCGGCAGCATCGCCAACGTGCTGACGAGCGCGCAGACACGTCAGCTCAAGCGTGCCGCCCGGATGCGATGCGCCACGCTGAACGATTTGCTGCTGAGTGCAATGTTTTGCACGCTGCGTGACTGGAACGCTCGCAGCGACCCCGCGGCGCAGCGCGCCTGGTACCGGATCATGGCGCCGGTCGATCTGCGCAGTCCGGCGCACGACCGGCTTCCGGCCGCCAATCTCGTCAGTTGCGTGTTTGTGACCCAGCGGGGCGTTGCGTGCAACGATCGCGAGAGGCTGTTGTCCGCCGTCTCCCAGCGGATGCAGTACGCGGTCGGCTCGCGGTCCGCGCTCATCATGTTCCACGCGATCCGCCGGTTGTCGCGCGTGCCCGGCCTGCTTGCACTGGTGCTGGTTGCGTGGCGCGTGCAGGCCACGGCCATGGTGAGTTATGTCGGCGACGCCGGCCGCGCGCTGCAGGCAATGTTTCCGCTGCGGCGCGGCCGCTGCCGAATCGGCGACGTTGAACTGCGGCAGGTCACCGCCACCGGGCCGGTGCGTCCCGGGATGTCCGTGAATCTCACGGCCGGCGTGTACGCGGGGGAACTGGTTCTCAACCTGGCCCTCGATCCGTACCGTTTCATGCGCGCCGAGGCGGAGCAGTTTCTCGCACACTTTGTCGAACACTTGCTGGCGTTTGCCGATGACGCCAGACTGCCGGCAGCCACGTCCGATCCTGCCGTTGACGTCCTGCAGGCGATGCAGCCGAATGCCCGCGACTGAATTTACCGCCGCCGAGTCTCAGGCACTGGACGAAAGTCCGCTCTGGCCGCGACTGCTCGTCTTCCCGGCGGCGTACGCCGGTTTCGCCATGCTGTTGTTCCAATGGCCCACCGGACACTGGGCCGCGCAGTGCCTGATTGCAATCGCTACGGCGTATTGTCTGCTGTGCTGGACGAGTTGCCTGCATGAAACAGCGCATCAGACGCTGTGCAGCACACGCTGGGTGAACATCGTGCTGGGGAAGGTCCTTGGGACGACGATGCTGGTTCCGTACACGGTGTACCGCGAAACGCACATTCGGCATCACGCCTATCTGAACAAGCCCGCCGACTGGGAACTCTGGCCGTACTCCGACCCGCAGGCGCCGCTCTGGTTTCGCCGCGTATTTGTGTGGTGCGACCTCGTGTTCGGCTGGCTGGTCAATCCCTGTGTTTACGGCCGCATTTTTTTTCACCGTGATTCGCCGATTGCATCGCCGGACATTCGCCGCGTCATCCGGCGTGAGTACCGTGCGATCGTGATCACCTGGACGGTCCTGATTGGCGGCGGCGTCTGGCTGCTGGCAATCCACCGGCCGGCCGGTCTCGGCTGGTGGTGGCTCGTGCCGATCCCACTTTCCGGCATGCTGCAAAGCGCTCGTAAGTTGACCGAGCACCTGGGCATGCGCAGTTACGATCCAATGCTCGGCACGCGCAGCGTGGCAGGGGAGGGGTGGATCACGCACCTGTGCACCTGGCTCAATTTCGACATTTTCGTGCACGGACCGCATCACCGGCACCCGAAGGTGGCACACCATCTCCTGCGTGAGACGTTGCGCGACTGTGAGACGGACAACCGGGAAATCGCCTGGCCGGTCTTCGCGACGTACCGTACGGCCATCTGGGACATGCTCCCGTGGATGTGGCGGAACCCCGGCGTCGGGATCAACGTCGGAGCACCCCCCGTTTCCCGCACACACATCGAAGACTGCCAGAACTTCGTCGAGGACGTGAACCGAGACATCCTGACGCCCGAGGAGGTCGGACGTTGACGCGCTCGCGCCGGACTCCGCATCCCCTCTGCGGCAGCACGACACGCACCTGGCTGCGGACCGTTGCGCGCTACGGGGCGCGGCAGATGCGCTGGCGTCGCCTGCTCACAATCACCGCGCTCGTTGCGGCCGGCGCGCCGTTTCGGGTGTACGAAGCGCTCCGCTGGAACCGCACGCTTGCGGGCATCAATATCACCGCGCCGGTGTTTATCATCGGTCACTGGCAAAGCGGACATTCGTTGGCACAAGCGCTCTTCGCGTGCGATCCGCAGTGCGCGACACTACGCCTGCGTCACGCCGTACAGCCGGCAGCCTGCCTGACGGTGCAACCGATCCTGCGAAGAATCCTCCAGCGCCGATTGCCGCAGCAGCGCATCGCCGACAGTCTCCCGCATCACCTCGATGCGCCGCAGGGAAACGACCTCGCCCTCGGCCTGCTCACCGGGCTGTCGATCTACAACGCCTGGTACTTCCCGGAGTCCGCGGCCGACATCTTCCGCAATGAAGTGCTGATGAACGGAGTACCGCCTGCACGTCTCACAGACTGGCAGCGCCAGTATCGACGACTTCTCCAGAAGCTGCTGTTCGAGTCGGGCCGCCCATGCGTGGCGGTGCGCAATGCGGGCGACACGGCGAGAATTCCCCAACTCCTCGACGCCTTTCCCGATGCACGGTTCGTCTTCTGCCATCGCCACCCGTATGAGGTGTTTGCCGCGTCGCTGGAACGCTGCGAGCGTCTGACGCACGCGTTCTCGCTCAGTCCACGCACACCACCGCCCGATGCCGAGTCGCTCACGCTGGACTGGTACGAGCAACTTCTCCAATGCTACCTGCGGAATCGGAGGAAGATTCCTGCCGGCCGGCTCATCGAAGTGGCCTACGCCGATTTGCACCAACGGCCCGCTGCGGCCATGCAGCGGATTTATGAAGCCCTGGGGTTGCCGGGATTCGACGAGGCTCGTTCCGGCATGCAGCGACTGCCGCAGGAACAGGCGTGGGAACTGGCAGGCGCTCGTCCGTTGACAGAGCGGCAGCGGCAAGCCGTCACCGACCGCTGGGACTTCGCATTTCGCGAATGGGGCTATCTCGCATAATGCACGGACTTCCGCGTGAAGGCGACATGCCGGCTGACAGAAGTACTCACAAGCGCCGGTCGGGCCGCCGCTGGTCGCCGCATCTGCTCGCTTCCGGGCATATCCTGCAGACCGGCCGCATCTTCCGACACTACGGACGCGAGATTGACGCTCGTTATTACCTTCGTGCCGCCGCCATCCCGGTCGTCTCGCTGCTGCACACACCGTTCGCTGCTGCCGAAGCGCTCCTCACACACCGCCGCATCCGCCAACAGCCGTTGGCCGATCCGCTCGTGATGATTATCGGCCACTGGCGCAGTGGCACGACCAATCTGCACAACTACCTGCTGCAGGATCCGCGGTTTGGCTGCGTCTCGTTGCTGCATTGCCTGGCGCCGCACGAGTTTCTCTCGTTGCGCCGCCTGGCGCGGCGCCTGCTCCGGCATCTGGTCTTTACGCAGCGGCCTATGGACCGAATGCAGACCGGCCTGAGCGAACCGATGTCCGAAGATTTTGCGCTCGTGGGCATCACCGACCAGACGCATTACCTCGGTTACTTTTTTCCGCGACAATTGACACGCACGTTCCGTGAGACAGTGCTGTTTGAGGGGGTCTCCACAGATTGCATTGATCGTTGGGCGCGCGACTACACCCGGCTCCTGCAGAAGGTGACGCTGGCCTGTGAAGGACGCCCGCTCGTTCTCAAGAATCCGGCCAACACCGGTCGGATCCGCCAGTTGCTGGCACAGTTTCCACGGATGAAGTTCGTCTTTGTCCGGCGCAATCCGTTCGTGGTGCACGCTTCGACCATGCGGCTGATGGAGCGATTCCTCGATCACTGGGCGCTGCAGGCCTGCCCGCGGGATGAACTTGAGCGGTCGGTGCTCCAGCGGCATGCGCTCCTGCTGGAGCGCTACCTGGCCGATCGCGACCTGGTTCCCCGCGGACAACTGGTCGAGGTCGAGCACGATGAGATCGTGGCCCGGCCGGTCGCGACGATCGAGCGGGTCTACGAGCAGCTCGGACTCGGCGACTTCGCAGCCGTCCGTCCCGCCATCGAAGCGTACGCCGCTTCTGTCACGGACTACAAGACGAACGAGTACCAGTTCGCGCCGGAGACGATTGCAGCCGTGCGCGACGCACTCGGCTTCCTGATCGACCGCTGGGGCGATGCGCCCCCCGAGGCGACAACGACGACTTCCAATCCTTTGTCCTTCATGACTGCCCAGGGCCACTAACATGCGTCCCACGCCGGCCATTCGCGAGCGTCTCGTTCACTGGCAGCAGAACAGGTCGCCGCGAGCGATGCTGCACGGCTCACTGACGTTTCTGCAAGCGGCGCTGTGGGGGGCCGCCATCTGGGCCTGGCAGCAGGAGCACCACGTATTGCTGGGGGCGATCTGGCTGACTTCAATCATCGTGGCGCACAACAAGCTGATCGCCTTCCACGAAGCCGCGCACGGGCTGCTGCAACCGATCCGCTGGCTGAACGAGTTGATCGGCCAGATTCTGGGTTGCATTACGCTCGTGCCGCTGACCGCGTACCGCATGGTGCACGCGCAGCACCATGCGTACGTGGGAACCGTCCGGGACGTCGAGTTCTGGCCGTTCGTCGATCCGACTGTTTCGCGGCCGCGGCGCGTATTCGCGGTTCTTGCGGAGCTGCTGTGCGCCTACGCGTACGATCCGCTGATCTTTTTGCGCGGAGTCTATGTGCTGCGCGACGTTCCAGCCGCACAGCGGCGGCGCGCCTGGCGCGAATACGCCGTCTGCTGTTGCGCGTGGTGTACGCTGGCGGTCGTGCTGACCTGGCGCGGGTGGTGGCCGGAATTCTGCGTCGCGTTCCTGATTCCGAGTTACATCGCGGCAGGCATCAACGCCGTGCGGCGGATGGTCGAGCATCTGGGCCTGCTGGGTGACACGATCGAAACCAAGACGCGGACCATTATCCCTGGCGGGGTGGCGGATCAGGCGCTGTCCGCCGCCGCTCTCCGCGTGAACTACCACACGCTTCATCACCGGTATGCGCGCGTGCCGTATTACTATCTTGCCGAAGCAACCCGCCTTGTCTACGCCGAGAATTTCAACCGCATGCCGGTCTTTCCGTCCTACTGGCGAGCGCTCCTCGACACGCTGCCGCATCTTGCCAATCCGCGCATCGGCGCGCAATGGCTCACGAACGGATCTCCACCAGCGCAACAAAGTACGTCCACCTCGCCGACCTCCGTGGACGCCTCCTCATCGGACCTCCATAATGGCCGGCGATGACCACTTCACAGACCGGGGGGATGAATCGCACGCTGACCGGCGTGCTGGCGGTCGGATGTGCGATGGCAGGCATCGCGCTGTGCGCCGTGCGCGGGACGAGTGACACGTTCGGTGCCGGTCTGATTCGCGCCGGGCTCGTCCTGGGCGCCCTGTGGTGCGCACTGCCGACGCGCGCGCGCCAAGCGGCATGGGCCGGCGTCTCGCCCTATGCTGTCGGCGGCGTGGCGATCGCACTGGCCGTGTTCGTGCGGCATCTGCGGGTGCTGCTGCCGCTGACGGTGGGCCTGGCCTTCGTGGCCTATCTGCTGAGACCCCGCAAGCCGCGCGCGCCGCGGTCATCGCGATAGGCGACCGTGACCAAGGTGAGAGGACCTGGGCCTTGATGCTGCGGTCTGCCCTTGGTCCTCGATCCCTCCGCCCTCGGCCACGTCATTACTTCCCGTCGGCCGTCTGGACCGGCGGACGAATGGCCTCTAGGGTCACAGGACCGCCTGCCTGCTGCAGTTCACGCCGCCGCGCATCAACGTAGACCTTTGCGGCCACTTCGAGCAGTTCCTTGTCGCGGCCGGCAATCACGCCGTCGAGTTTTGAGGCGACGTGCTCGACCCAGCCCGGTTGATGGGCCATTGCCTCATCCATCATCCGTACGAACAGGGTCACTTCCTCAAAATTGCGGTCAGCCATCTTGAAGCTCATCGGCGAGATCATTTTCGCAATGGCCTCGACTGCATCCGAGTGGAACAGCACAAACACGTCGCCGCTATGGGTGACATAGTGCGTGCCGTCGCGATCCTGCCAGGCCCGCGATTGCAGGCACATCAGCCCCGTCGACTGAATGGGCCTGGCCAGCAGCGGGCTCTTGAAGTCGCCGGTGCACAAGACGAGCTGGCAGTTCGGGGAGCGGTGCAGCACCGTCACTTCCCCCAGCGTGCCGTCTTTGAGGTCGGTTTCATACTCGCTGGCGCCGGTCTGATGCATCTGCATTTCCGAGACGCCCATCACGCGCCAGATGCTGACGGCGACGTCGGGATTCTCAACGAAGAAGGAGTACACGCGCGGGTCCGTGCGGCAGGTGATCGTCGGCAGCCGGCGGAACAGGCTGGGGCCGCGGACGATCGGTTGCACGCGCTGCCGGTCACCGGCCGAGAGCCTGTCGAAGGGGAGCCGCTGCAGTGCCCGGGCCAGTTCGTCTTTCGACGACGATCCGGCCTGATTCACCTCGACGCGCAGCACTTTCCGGACGTCTGTCTCGCCGCCGGCGACCGGGATGACTCCCGCGTCGATCTGTTCCAAAGCTTCGACCGGAATCGGCAGCTTTGACAGGTCAAGACGCAAGGGCTCCTGCTCGGCGGCGTCCAGACCAGCTGCCTGCACGCACAAGCGGTCAGGCACAGCGCGACCCACGGCGCGCGCCCGAACGACTGCGGTTCCGCTATGTGGCCCCCTGGTCGAGTCAGCCCGCCGATTCGGGCGGACTGAAGTCGCCCCACGGGCGACATCCTTGTCGTGTGCGCAGTTTCCCTGTTGTTGCTGGGCCCTGCATGACCGCCCCTGTGGAATAATCGGCAGAACCGTCAGGTTTCGTCATGCGGAAATCAGCGACCACGGGCAACCGCTGGCTGAAGCCCGGCGCAGTGCTGCAGGAAAGAAGGTCGCTACTGGCTGGCACCGAATTTGGGGACGCGGCTCCCCCGGATGGCATTGATGAGTCGCTGAGTGGATTCTCGGGCGGAAGCGAGCAGTCGGCGACTTACAACTCTAATGGGTGAAACACGTTAGAGGTTGCCAATGCTGAGGCGAGTTTTGGGGCAGATTCTGCTCCGTGTGCCATTCCATGACGTAGACTTGCCGTGACCTTCTGCGTCCGAATTCCGGTCGTCCTGGCCTGTCACTTCAACACGACCTCGGTCGCAACACCCGTGAGGCGGATCATGTTCGCGAGGGGATTCACCATCCCGGCGCTGCATCTGGAGTACCTGTTCAGCGACATCGGTTCGTGGTGGGCCAACGCCGGTGCGCACGACTTCGGAATGATGGCGATCGGGATTGTCGTCGGCGTTTGGTTCCTGACGAAGTATTACTCCGACTGACGCGCGTCTGCGCCGTCCGTCGAGACCGGTGCAGCGTCCGCTTTGGCCAGCAGCTCAAACACCAAAGCTGCGATGGCCGGATGCGCTCCCAACGGTTGCGCGAGTCGGAATTCCACGCCGGGATGTGCTATGGCGAACTGCCGCCGGAAGCTTTCCAAGTCGCGCGTCACGTGCAGGCCGGACGAGAGAAAGTAGGGGAACAGCAGCACCCGCTGCGCGCCGCGCTCGACGCACCCGGCAACGGCAGCCGGAATGGTCGGCTCCGCCAATTCCAGGAAGGCGGCGGCCACGTCGCACTCCGGCCGTTCCTGGCGCACGGCGTCCGCGAGCCGCAGCAACTCCGCGTTGGCCTCCGCGCGTCGGCTGCCGTGAGCAATCAAGACTATCGCCGTCCGCATGTCGTCACCACATTTCGACGCATCTGCCGCAGACAATGCGCCACGCCTTTGCTGCGCGATGGACGTGCCACCCAGTCCTGTCCCAATCCTGCGTGCGCGCCACCACTCATCAAGCGACCAAACACCAAACCGCCAGCGTTCGTCACTGTCCCGACGTTCCCGCTTGCACCATCATAGAGGCCCACGTCAAACTTGCCCCTGTCAGACGTCATCACCCGCTGCGCCGCCTCGATGTCCGAGCCTATCTTTTCCGCCACGACCGAACACCAGCCTGAGCGGATCGGCCCGTACCGCATCGAACGCCGGCTGGGGGCCGGTGGGATGGGGACCGTCTATCTGGGCCGCCACGTCGATACCGGGCACGAAGCGGCCGTCAAAGTGCTGCCGGCGTCGATGGCCCGCGAAACGGGATTCGTGGCGCGTTTCACGCGGGAGATCGACGCCATGCGGCAGCTCAAGAGCCCGCATATCGTCGAACTTTACGAGAACGGCGTCGACGATGGCACGTATTTCTACGCGATGGAGTACGTCGACGGCGAGACGCTCACACAGCGCCTCCGACGCGAAAAACGCATTCCCTGGCGGGACGTGATCGACATCGGCGTACAGATCTGCCGGGCGCTCAAGTCTGCACACAATTCCGGGATCGTCCATCGCGATCTCAAACCGTCCAACTTGCTGCTTGGCAAGGATGGCGTCGTCAAGCTGACCGATTTCGGCGTCGCGCAGGTTTTCGCCGGTGGCAAGCTGACGATCACCGGCGGCATGATCGGCACAGCCGAGTACATGTCGCCCGAACAGGCGGCCGGGCAGCGGGCGACCAAGCGGAGTGACATCTATTCGCTCGGCGCCGTGCTGTACGTGATGCTCACCGGGCGACCGCCGTTCATCGGCGACACCGCGATGGCGATTGCGCAGAAGCATCGATTCAACCAGTTCGACAGTCCCCGGCGGATCGTGCCGGAGATTCCGCACTGGCTGGACGAAATCGTCTGCCAGTGTCTCGAGAAGAAGCCGGAGGACCGGATTCCTGACGCCTACGTTCTTTCGCTGCGTCTGGCCGAAGTCCCCCGCAAAGTGGACTACGTCAAGGGGAACGAGACGTTCGACTTCCAGAATTCTCAGCTCGCCGAAGAGGACACGCAGTCGTCGACCATCGACCGCCCGGCGCCCGCTGCCGAAATCGGCGGCACCCTGATGCGCGACCTGATGCGCGCCCAGGTCGAGGCGGGCGCGGCGCAGTCGCCGTTACAGAAGGCTTTCGACAACACCTGGTTTCTTGCGGCGCTATTGGCGCTGGTGATCGTCGGTGGCGTCCTCTGGCACCGCAGCAAGCAGGTGACTCCAGAGGAGCTCTTCGCCCGCGGCGTGGAATTCATGGGGCGTCCGCGCGGCGCGGCATGGGACTCAGCCCGCGACGACGTGTTTCAGCCTCTGCTCGCCCAGGACGGCGAGACCTGGGAACCAAGGGTGCGGCCGTATCTCGACCAGATTGCCGCTTACGAGGCAGAGCGCGAACTGCGCGGCTCGGACTATCGCCGGGCCACTCGTGAACGGACCGATGTTGAACGGCTGCTGCTGAAAGGTCTCGATGAGCGCGATTCCGGACAACTTGTGGCGGCGGAACACACGTTCGCCGCTTTATCGGCCCTGCTGGATGGAACGCCCGACCAGGAGCGGTGGCAGCGCGTTGCGCGGCAGTTCCTGGCGGACGTCCACATGCAGCTGGCCGCGGCGGAGGAAACCGGCCGGGCCTATGCGCTGCTCAAATCCGCCCTGGCTCGCGCGGCGAAGCTGGACGCCGACGGACAGCGCGACGAGGCCCGCACAATTTGGCGCGGTGCGCTGGAACTGTATCATGACGATCCCGGCGCGCAGGCGCTTCTTGAGGACGCGCGCCGCGGATTGCAGTCGACCGATGTCCCATCCGCCGTCCCGAATCCGACTCCATGACAACCGTCGCACTGCCGGATTACATCCGCAGCATCCCGGACTTCCCCAAGCCGGGCATCATGTTCCGCGATATTACGCCGCTGTTGTCGCATCCGGACGCTTTCCGCACAGCCATCCGGCGACTCGCGGACGCCTTCCGTGATGACGGCGTCACCGTGGTGGCCGCAGCCGAAGCCCGCGGCTTCATCTTCGCCGCGCCGCTGGCCCTGGAGTTTGGTTGCGCGTTTGTCCCGGTCCGCAAGCCCGGCAAGCTCCCCTTCGATACGCGGGCGTTCCACTACGAACTGGAGTACGGTAAGGACACGCTGGAAATGCACTCGGACGCGATCCAGGAAGGGGACCGTGTCCTGCTGATCGACGACCTGCTGGCGACCGGCGGCACGATGCAGGCGTGTTGCCGGCTGGCCGAGCAGAGCGGTGCGGTTGTGGTGGGTTGCGGCTTCGTGATTGAGCTGACGTTCCTGCCGGGCCGCGAACGTCTCGAACCGTATCGTGTCGTGAGCCTGGTTCAATACGACTCGGAAGAGTGACGGGCGTAGGTCATGCTCCTGCATGACACAGACATCGCTCGTCTGTCGAGTCGGGTCCAGGTCGGGAAGGCCGGCGGCAATGCGCGCGGATTGCGTCCGGCGGGAGTCTGACCTACGGGACTTGCACGATCTGTGCGAAGCCGCCGGGCTGCTGTACCCATCGAGCGCGTGCCAGCAAGGACGCTGGCTCTACGACGCGCTGGTCGGCTCGGTGCCCGCATCTCCCTCCGAGGCCTGACGCCCGGCCTGCCGGTGCTCCGCCGCAGGAATTCCGACGAGCGGCAGAGTCTGTCCATTCGGCTGCGCCGCCGGCATGAAGATGTGATCGAGCGGCTTCGCATCGAGGCTTAGCCGCAGCAGGAAGTAGATGATCGTCGCGGCCGTCCAGAAGAAGCTGATCGCGAATCCCTCGAGCAGCCAGGCGAACACCTGGAGCCAGAATGACAGGGCACTTCCGGCGATTGTGTTCGGAGTTGACTCAGCGAACGATGCGGGATCGCCGAGCAGGACAGGGGGTCGCGTCATGAGTTCTTGCCGAACGTGGTCCGCTCCCATTCCGGACGCGACTGCCCAAGAAGCTAATTGCGCCCCTGTGTTCGCGATGTGCGTCGCAAACGTGAGGACAATTGTCCCGTAGACGACCATCAACAGCAGCAGCCACAGCGCGTACCAGGTCCGATTGAGGGCATAGTCGTAACCCCTGCTCAAACCATCGAAGGCGTCCGTACCTTCCGTGCTGATCGTGGCGACCATCAGTGGCCAGCTCAGGCCGATGACCAGCAGCATGACTGCCAGCGCAACGCCGATCAGCAGCGGCAGGAACCACAGTGCGCCGGCCAGAATCGGACCGATGCCGGGGACGCGGCCAACGAGTCCGAGCACCACGCATATCAGCCAGAAGGCGCCGACAAACAGCAGCGGCAGCAACGGCGCGCCCATCGTCGAATTGAACCGCACCACCGCAAAACGCAGCGCGCTCCGGGCGGTCTGGCTTTCGCGATGGGCAAGCTGGACGGCCGCCATACGGGCGATCGCCGCGCCCAGGAGCGACCAGAGCGCCAGATGAAACAGCAGCCGCGTCCAGTGGTAGGCCGCCTCCGCCCACGTGTTTCCAGGCTCAAACAGCGACCGGCCCGGTTCGATGATCGTTTGCAGCGGACTCAGAACGCGTGGCCAGCGGTCGCCACGGTCTGTGAATGGAATCGAGTCGGCCTTGAGTTCAACTCCAAATCCCTGCACGTATGTGTCGTGCAAGTGGACCGGCGATGATTCACTGCGAGCGCCCGGCGCCGGCGCGAACGGGAGGGCATCGATCAGCCGGTCTCCCTGAACCAGCACGAATGCCGCCAGCGCTCCCAGCACAAGTTTGCGCGGGTCCAATGCGATCCGAAATGCCCGGAACAGGTGCAGCCAAGGCAGCCACCGTAGGAGCTGCGCCCGGTTCGTCTCGAAAAACCGTTCCTCAAGTTCCGCGGCCATCGCATCCTCGCGATTTCAGACATCCCAATGGGCGCTCCGCCCTGTGCGGACGGCCGACGCGCCGCCTCGAACCAATGGCACTTCGCTGTAGCTTGTCCGGCCTTGACTGCGTCGAGTTTTCGGCCCCTGGTGACGCTCTTCCAATCCAAGTGCCACCCTAATGTAGTTCCTGCCCCCTGAAAGGCGAGCGACGGCAGTCGATTACCTGCCACGGACGGACGACCGACCGAGCGTACTATAGTGAGGCGGACTGATCTGGTCGGCGCCGGTTCGGAACACTTCCACCGGGCAGGGGACAAATGGGTGTCACATGCATCGATGCGATCGTTCTGGGTCCGACGGGCAAGTCACAACAGGTGAACTTTCTGGTCGACAGTGGCGCACAATATACGCTGTTGCCACACGACGTCTGGACCGCCATTGAATTGCGCCCCAAGCGCACACAATCGTTCCGGCTCGTCGACGGCACCTCGATCGACCGTTCGATCTCCGAATGCCACATCCCACTTCCCCAGGGGGACGGGCATACCCCGGTCATTCTGGGAGAGTCGGGCGACGATCTCGCATTGTTGGGAGTTGTGATGCTGGAAGAATTCGGACTCCTGCTGAACCCGTTTAATCGCGAACTCCAGCCGATGCAGATGCTGCTGTGGTGTACGGGTGATCTCGTCTGGACGCCTATCTGAACTCCGGCAAGAATTGTCGTGCTGAGGCGAATACCGTCTCAGTCACTTCTGGCGGACAGATACCCCATGCACGCATGGCTCCTCGCGGCAATTCTGGCGGGTGGAGCTCCCGGTGCCTCGTTGCACGAGGACTCAGTCGCTCTTTCCGCTGCTCTTGCCCCCGATCTGCAGACCGGCACGCTGCTGTTCACGGAAGGGGACTGCCTGGCCATCAAAGCGGCCGCCGGCGGACCCTACACGCACGTGGCCGCTGTCGTCATGAAGGACGGGACGCCGATCGTCTATGACAGCATGAACGGCGTCGGCGTGCGTAAACTCCCCCTCGCAGCTTATCTCGAAACGCAGGCGCCCGACGAGATCGACGTGCTGCAACCGCGTTCCCCGCTCTCTCCACAGGATGCCGTCGTCTTTGAAGCGGCGCTCGAACAGCGCGTTGGTGCTCCCTACGCGGTGTGGCACTACATTCCCGGCGTGCGCGCATCGGCCGGCGTCCACTGCTCGGAGTACGTGACCGACGCGCTCATCTCGATCGAGCGGATCACGGCCGAGCGTCCGCCGCGCGTGTCTCCTTCGAGCCTGCATGAAGGGCTGATTGCGGGAGACGTCTACGCCGATTCTGCCAGCGTGCACTTCCCGCTGGAGCCTGAGCCGGTTGCGGCAGCCGGCTGGTGTGCGCAGGTGTGGCTCGACACCAAGCACTGCTGCGCCAACTGCTGCAACCAATTCAGCGGCTGGTTCCTGTGTCGATGAAGCAGCAGTGCGAAAAGTGAAAAAGTGCGAACAGTAACGACGACGTTCACCGGGGGACTGTCTGACTTTTCGCACTCCCGCTAAAAGAGACGGTTGAGGCCGTTGAGCGCGGCGACGCGGTAGGCCTCGGCCATCGTGGGGTAATTGAACGTCGTGTTCACAAAGTACCGCAGCGTGTTGTTCGGCGGCGGCTGGCGCATGATGGCCTGGCCGATGTGAATGATTTCCGACGCATTCGCGCCGAAGCAGTGGATGCCGAGGATTTCCAGCGTCTCGCGGTGAAACAGCAGTTTCAGCATGCCGACGGTCTGGCCGGTGATCTGCGCCCGTGCGAGGCTCTTGAACTGCGAATGCCCGACTTCGTAGGGCACCTTGTCGGCCGTGAGTTCGCGCTCGGTCTTTCCCAGCGAGCTGATCTCCGGGCTGGTGTAGATGCCGGTCGGGACGTCGGTAATCGGAGGCAGCTCGCGTTCGCCCAGAATGTGGCTGGCGGCGTAGCGTCCCTGCATGTAAGCGGCGCTGGCCAGGGCGGGCACGCCGTTGATGTCGCCGACGGCATAGATGTGCGGGACCGTCGTCTGCATGTGTTCGTTGACGGTCAGGTTGCCGCGCTTGTCGGGCGTCAGCCCCGCAGCCGCGACGTTGAGCGAGTCCGAATTCCCCGTCCGTCCCGAGGCCCACAGCAGCGCATCGGTTTTGATCTGCTTGCCGGATTTGAAGTGCATGATGACGCCGTCGTCGACGATTTCCACACGCTCGTATTCTTCGTTGTGCCGAATCAGGACGCCGCGGTCGCGCAAGTGGTAGCTCAGCGCATCAATGATCTCGTCGTCCAGGAACTCGAGCAGCTTTGCCCGCGTGTTGACGAGGTTCACCTTGCAATCGAGATTGCGGAACATGGACGCATATTCGCAGCCGATGACTCCGGCGCCATAGATCGTGATCGCGCGCAGCGGGCGCCGCAGTGTGAGGATCGTGTCGCTGTCGAAGACGTACTCGCCGTCGAAATTGACGTCTGCCGGCCGGAACGGCCGTGCCCCGCAGGCAATGATGAACGACTGCCCGCGGACGACGAGCTTCGCCCCGTCGGGCTTGACGATCTCCACGTGCTCCGGATCAAGAAACCGGGCCTCGCCATGCAGGATCGGCACGTCGTTGCGTTCGTAAAAGTTCGTCCGCATCGCGACCTGCCGGTCGATGACGCCGCGTGATGCGCGCAACAGTTCGGGAAACGTCAGGCTGATGGAGACCCCATGCTGCCGGTACAGCGGGTTCGAATTCACCCCCATCATCTGGTAGATCGCGTACCGCAGCGCTTTGCTGGGGATCGTGCCGACGTGCGTGCAATTCCCGCCGATCAGGGGATCACGTTCCACGACGGCGACAGACCGGCCGCGTTTGGCGGTCTGCATCGCGGCGCCTTCTCCTCCCGGTCCGGTCCCAATAACGACGATGTCGAATTCAAAATCAGGCATTCCGTGCCTCGAGAAGAGCAAAAAGTTCGAAAGGAGCGAAGAGTTGACAGCGTCAGCGGTGCATCATGTCCTGCGATCCCCGTCCACCGACCTCCGAGCGACTACCGCTCCAGTCCGGTCACGATTGCGTCGATCTCTGCCAGGCCGACTTCGCGATCGATTTCGTAGTAACCGGTGCGGTAGTGCACGATTTTTCCATCCGGTGCGATCACGACCCACAGCGGCAGGTCGGCATCGAACTGCGTCGGATCGCCGAACGCCTTGAGGACCTTGCCATCCTTGTCGGCCGCGATTTCATAGCCGAGATTCATGAACGACTTCAGGCGCCGCACCGCGCGCGCCGCTGCAGGCGCGCTGGCCGGGTCGCGCAGCCGCCGGTTCACCGCGACGCCATACACGGCGAGCGTGTCGGGCGAATGGCGGTTCATCAGGAAATCGAGGTACCCGATTTGCCCGTAGGGCTCTTCAAGGGGCTCGTCCTTGTATTCCCAGAAGTGCAGCACCAGCGTCTTGCCTTTACGCGCCTCGGCCGCGATCGGTTTGCCGTCGAGTCCGAACAGCGCGAATTCCGGCGCCACCTGGCCGACGAACTTCTGCGACAACTCCGACACCGACGCCGCCCGCAGTCGCTGTGTCTTCACGTCCTGCGCCAGTAACGCCACCAGAGGAGCAAACATCGTGTCCGCGGACTGCGACGGCAGCATCCCCAGCGCCGCCTCGACGGTCTCGAGCTGGTCAGGGGAAAGTCCCGGTTCGTCTCCGGCGTGTTCACGGCCGAGCGCGCTCTGCATGGCGATCAGGCTGTCCGCCGCGAGAGCCGCCTTGTCGGCTTCGTCCACAGGCAACTCGCGTGATGAATCGAGCCGCCACAACAATTCGAATTGATCCCCCTGACCGAGCGTCAGGCGTCGCCGCCCCGTCTGAATCCGCCCGGTTGCCGGTTCCACGACCAGCGTGACCGTGCCGCCGCGTCCGGTCGACACGGCCTCGATTTCCCAGCAGGGGACGCCGTCGACATCCTTTTCGCTGAGCACACGATATCGCCAGGCGTCCGTCGTCCATTCGGCATTCGCGGACAACTTCGCGCGATGTTCAAACACCGGGCCGGGCATTGACAGCACGTGCGGGCGATCTTGATGCCTGTACAGCACCTGCACGGGGGGGCCGCCCGATTGTTGCGGCGGCTCGAATTGGCTCGACAGCCGGCCGAACCGTTCCGGCCAGGCGATCGCTGCGCCGTCGTCTTCGCTGGTGAGGTATGTGATCGTGCGGCGATTCTCGTCGTCCGCTACGACCAGAAACCGCATCTCGAACCGCTTGACGGGGCGGACATCGCCGCGTTCGACTCGCGCCAGGGCGCCGGAATAGCGCCACTCTGATGTGGGGGGAGCTGCCAGCGCCGACACCCCGATCAGCATCATAATTGTGGAGAGCATGTATCCCGTCCGGCAGTGCGTCCCGGCGGCCGGCGCGGCCGCGAGGAATTCAAAAGTGGGCGAATTCCGGCGCTGCACGGACTGCGCACGGCCGGTGAATGTTCGCAATCGTATCTTGGCGGCTGTACACGGCCCCGACAAGGGGAATCGAAGCCGCGTTCCGCTCTCAATGTCAGGCTCCCTTCGGGCGGCCCCAGTGGTCGCGGTACTCGCGGCCGACGAGGGTGTTGGCTTCGTCGTCGCCAATGAACTTTTCGGCGGCGGGGTCGAAGCGGAGTGCGCGGCCGAGGCGCGTCGAAATGTTGCCGAGGTGGCACAGCGACGCGGAGAGGTGGCCTTCGTGAGGCGGGGCGGTGAGTGTTCCCCCCTCGCGGATGGCGCCGAGCCAGTTCCGGATATGGGCGACGTCGTCCTGGGGGCCGGGTTTGATGTCGAGCTTGACCGGCTTGTTGTCGTCGCCGATCACCTGGATCTTGCCGCGGCGGCTGAGAAACATCTGGCCGGACTTGCCGTAGAACTCGGCGCCGCTGTCGACATTGAAGGGATAGTTGTGGCTCCACAGCCGCATTTCAAAGATGAAGATTCGCTGTGAGCCGACCTTGCCGTCGCCGTTGTACTTGAAGGTGACCTGCTGCGTATCGGGGAACTCCTTTTCGTCGTCGACGTCGAACTTGCCACCGGGAGCGTGAACTTCATTGGGGTGGGTGTCGACACCAAGGCCCCAGCGGCAGTAGTCGATGTCGTGGACACCGTCGTTGCCCATGTCGCCGGTGCCGAAGTGGTACCACCACGTCCAGCGGGTGTGGACGCGATTGGTGCGGTAGGGAATCATCGTGGCCGGTCCAACCCAGGTGTCGTAGTCGAAGCCCTCGGGCGGATCGGTGTCCCTGCCGGGATCGAGGGGACCGCGGCGCTGGATATTCCAGCACTTGGCGACGAGGACGTCGCCGATGATGCCGTCACGGAGAGCCTTGACGGCTTCGATCATCATCGGCGTGCTGCGAGACTGAGTGCCGTGCTGGACTTGGACCTTGTTGCGGGCGGCGGCATCGATGAGCAGGCGGCCCTCGCGGATGTTGTGCGAGATCGGCTTTTCCACATAGACGTGCTTGCCGGCCTCGCAGGCGAGGATGGCGGCGGGCGAGTGCCAGTGGTCCGGGGTGGCGATGATGACGGCGTCGAGCGACTTGTCGTCGAGGAGGACGCGCATGTCCCGGACAGAGCGGCTTTCGGAGACGTCATAGCGCTTCGCGACCAGGGCGCGGCGGCCATCGTCGGGATCGCAGACGTGCGTCAGAGCGACGTGGACGTTGTCACGAGCCTTGTCGGCATCGTTCGGTCCGCGTCCGCCGCAGCCGATCAGTCCCACGTTGACCTGGTCATTCGGACCGCCGAACAGGCTGGAGGAAGCGAAGGCGGCGGTGACAGCGGAGGAGGAAGCAAGGAGGAAGGTGCGGCGGTCAGCGTGCATGGGGAGAAGGTCCAGGGTCTAGTGTTCAGGGTCCAGGGACCGGGGGAGAGAGATCAGTGTCGGGAGTGGAGGGGTGAGTGACAAGGGTCGAACATGCTTGGTCAGGTTCTTGGATTTTCGATTTTGGACTGATGGACGCAGACGTGGGGGGAGGGGGCTGGTCGCCGGTTTGCGTTCGATTTTGGGGGTTTTTGTCATGGAGATGTGTAGAAATTCTCGAATTAATGATTGCGATGTGCACAGCAGTATATTACAACAACCGTTCAGTGGGCATTCGGTGACTACCAGCGAAGGCGAACTACGATGGCGGAACGAACCGCGTTGACCGAGCGTCAGAAAGAGATTTACGACTTCATTAAGGAGAAGATCCTGAACCGGGGTTACGGCCCGACGGTGCGGGAGATCGGCAAGGCGTTCGGGATTCGCTCGCCGAATGGAGTGATGTGTCATCTGAAGGCCCTGGAGAAGAAGGGCCTGATCAATCGCGAGGAGCACATGTCGCGGGCGATCCAGCTGGCGGACCAGTCACATCTGAAGCGTTCGAGCCTGCGTCTGGCCGGGCAGATTGCGGCCGGCAGTCCGACTCTGGCGGTGGAAGACGTGGAACGGATCGACTTTGCGCCGCTGTTTCAGGACGAAGACCACTTCTGCCTGAAAGTCAAAGGCGAGTCGATGATCGAAGAGCACATTGCCGACGGCGACTACGCGGTGATTCGCAAGCAGCGGACGGCACGGGACGGCGATATCGTGGCGGCGCTGGTCGAGGGGAGCGATGCGACGCTGAAGCGGTTTTACAAGGAGAAGAGCCGGTTTCGGCTGGAGCCAGCGAACTCACGAATGAAGCCGATCTTTGCCAGCGACGTGGAGGTGCTGGGGGTATTGGTGGGAGTGATCCGGCAGTACTGAAGCGGGTCGAGGGGTCAGGGTTGCGGGGCTAAGGCGGAGTGATTTGCTATTGCAGATTGCGTATTGATCAATACGAAATCAGCAATAACAGTTCTCCTTTGTTGCGCCGTCTGGCTTCCGACCGTTGGCGGTTTCGGGTTCTCGACCGGCAGCGCGACAGCGCTGTGAGCGTCGCTTGCCACGGCTTCGCTGTGCGACGGACGTGTTACCGATTGCGGTTGTCCGATTTCCGGATCAGTCGCGGTTGGGGCGGTCGCCGCTTTTGTAGCGGGTGCTCGCTTTCTGCAGGAAGCGGCGTTCGGCGTCGGTGAGAGACTGGATGCCCTCGCGGTGGACCTTGTCGAGCAGTTCGTCGAGGAGCTGCTCGGTCTCGACGCGCTCCTGCTCCTCGCGTTCGCGCTTGCGTGCGGCGCGTTTCTGTCTCCATCGCTGGAGGAATGATCCACGGCGCTCGCCGGTTTGAGAGCGCTCCAGCGACGTGTAACCCTGCGAGAAGTCGTAGCCGAGGAAGGAGTCGTCGAGCTGATCGGACATCTGCAGGACGAAGAACTCGTGCAGGTCCATACAGAAGATGAAGAAGCCAACGAATACGAGCCAAATCTGGTCGAACACGAGGCCGAGGACCGCGCCGACGAGGCCGAGGATCATGCCGATGCGGAGTGCCGCAAAGCGGGCGGTTTCGGCATCCACCCATCTTGCGGCCAGGATGCTCTGCAGCATTTGTCCGCCGTCGAGCGGGTAGACGGGAATCAGGTTAATCAGCAGCAGCAACCAGTTAAGGTCGAACGTGAGCAGAGCGACGGAACCCCAGAAGTCGTGCTCCAGGTCCACGGCAACCAGCTCCACGGGATGCAGGAGACCCGCGGGAAGCTGGCCGGATTCCGGCATGTGGCCGAGCACGGCCGGCAGCATGGCGACGCACAGCAGCAGGTTGGAGAACGGTCCGGCCGCCGAGGTCAGGAACTCCGAGCGAAAGCCGGGGGCGGGCCGCGTGAAGGCCAGCCCGCCGGCGGGCCAGATCAGGATTTCATCGGCCGAGCCGCCGGTCCAGCGTGCCGCAAACACATGGAAGAACTCGTGCAGCACGGTGCTGAGTAACAGTAATACTTCGCAGAGCGCCCCGAGCCGCAGGCCGAGCCGCCAGCAGAGGACGAGGGCCAGAACCGGATACCACACGCTCAGCAGTACTCGGACTCCGAACCAGGAGCCGAGTGGAATGGCAGCGTGGAACGCACCGCGGCGCCCGTCCATACGCACGTAATCCTGTTCACCGAAGACATCGCCCGGCCGGTCGCCGTCCCGGCACCGATCATGCTATCAGCGGGGTCGGGGCGAGGCAATTAGAGGAATCGACCGAGGATTCAGGATTCGGGGGAGAGCGGAAAGCGGAGGACTGCGGAGGGAGGGGCGATTCGAGATTCAACGGGCGGAATTGCTGCGAAGACGGGGGACGACGCGGGCGAAGGCCTGAATGGCCGAGTGGATTTCTGCCGGGCTATTGTCGATGCCGAGGGTGAGGCGGAGGGTCGAGCGGATGACGTCGCGCGGAATTCCCATCGCGACGAGGATGGGTGCAGGCTCGCTCGACCCGCTGGCGCAGGTGCTGCCGAGGGAGCAGCAGACTCCCTCCAGGTCGAGCGCCACGAGCAGCGCATCACCGTCGCAGCCGGGAAAGGCCACGCTGAGCGTGTTTGGCAGGCGATGCCGCGGGTCGCCGTGAACGACAATCGGTGCGCAGTGGGCCGAAAGCCCGGCGAGGAGTTGCTCACGCAGCTCGGTGATCTGCCGGGTGCTCTCCGCGCGAGAGTTGTGCCAAATCTGAAGGGCGGTGGCCATGCCGGTGGCGAGCGGGGCGCACTCGGTACCGGGACGCCGGCCGGATTCCTGATGCCCGCCGAAGAGCAGAGGAGCGAGGTGGAGACCGTCGCGGATCAGGAGGGCACCAATGCCGCGCGGTCCGTGGAACTTGTGCGCGGCGAGGGCGAGCGTGGTCGCGCCGAGCTTGTGGAAATCGACGTCGATTTTGCCGACGGCCTGCACAGCGTCAATGTGCAGCGGAATGCGGTGCTCGCGACAGTGTGCTGCGAGCGGCGCGATGTCCTGAATCACGCCGGTTTCGTTGTGGGCGAGGAGGGCCGTCGCGAGCCGGAAATCGGTCCAGGGCAGCGAGGCGAGCCGATCGGTAACGAACAGACCGTCCGGGCCGAGCGGGATTTCCGTGCGGCGCCAGCCACGGAGCTGCAATGCGCGGAGCATTTCTTCAGTGGCGGGATGTTCGCCGGGGGGGAGGGCGATCATTCCACAAGGACCGGCCGTGAGGCCGTGCAGCGCGAGGTTCGTGGCCTCCGTGCCGCCGCTGGTGAAGACGACTTCGGTAGGCCGGGCGTTGAGGATGGCGGCAATTTGCTCGCGCGAGTCTTCGAGAATCTGCCGCGCCGGGCGACCGAGGGCATGGCGGCTGCCGGGATTGCCATAGGCCGTGCGCCAGGCGAGATCCATCGCGGCGAGGACTTCGTCGCGGGGGCGCGTGGTGGCGTTATGGTCGAGATCGATGGGGGACAAATTCGAAATCCGAAGAAGAGAGGGGCAAAGGATCAGAGGTGCAAAGGGGTTGTTTAACTTCCCTTTGCTCCTTGAATCCTCTGCTCCTCTGTTCCTGACTGAATCAGCCGCGGGCGAGTTTTTTGGCGCGTTCGTGGAGTTCGACGGGGACAGCGGCGATGAGCTTGTCGATGACCTGGTCGACCTTGATGCCTTCGCTGTCGGCCTGGAAGGTGGTGACGAGTCGGTGGCGGAGGACCGGGTGAGCGACGGCCTTGACGTCGTCCGTCGTTGCGTGAAAGCGGCCTTCGAGGATGGCCCGCGCCTTGGCGCCGATGATGAGATACTGACCAGCTCGTGGGCCGGCGCCCCACGAGACGTAATCGCGGATGAACTTGGGTGCGTCCGGTTCCAGCGGGCGCGTGGCGCGGACGAGATCGCGGGCGTAGACGAAGACGTGTTCGGCGACGGGGACGCGGCGAACGACTTCCTGAAGGGCGAGAATCTGCTCACCGGTCAGGGCATGACTGAGCTCCGGTTCGTCGCCGCCAGTGGTGGCCTTGAGGATGCGGAGTTCTTCGGCGGCGGAGGGGTAGCCGACAGTGACATTAAACATGAAGCGGTCGAGCTGCGCTTCGGGCAGGGGGTAGGTGCCTTCCTGTTCGATCGGGTTCTGCGTCGCAAGGACGAAAAAGGGATTCGGGAGACGGTAAGTATGCGAGCCGACGGTGACATGCCGCTCCTGCATGGCTTCGAGGAGCGCGGCTTGCGTTTTCGGGGGCGTGCGATTGATTTCGTCGGCCAGGAGAACATGCGTGAACAGCGGTCCCTGCATGAACTGGAACGTGCGGCGGCCGGTTTCGGGATCGTCCTGGAGGACGTCGGTGCCGGTGATGTCCGAAGGCATCAGGTCGGGAGTGAACTGAATGCGGCGGAACGAGAGTTGGAGAATCCGCGAGACGGTGCTGACAAGCAGCGTCTTCGCGAGTCCGGGGACGCCGACGAGCAGGCAGTGGCCGCGGCTGAAGAGGGCGATCAGCAGCTGGTCGACGACGTCGTCCTGACCGATGATCACCTTGCCGATTTCCTCGCGGAGTCGGGCGTAGGCGACGGAGAGGCCGCGGATGGCCTGGGCTTCGCGATCGCGCGCGTCCGGCGTGGAATGGGCCGCGGCTTCAGCAACCTGGTTCATTGAGTCTCCCTATGGCAGCGGCCGTTTTCACCGCGTAAAATGAATCGTACCGAGTGTGCGAAGCGATTGGCAGCGGAGACTGTTCGCGCTGAACAAGACGGGCAGGGCGCAGACCGCGCAGATTTCAGAGATTCGCGCAGATTCTCAATTGCGCAACGCGTCGGAGTTGAAGGCAGTCGGGTGCGAAAGTTTTGACGCGCTCCGGTGCAACGTCGTGCGGTCCGGAAGAGGATGATTTAATTCTCCGAGCCAACAGGAGACACCGATGGCTGCGGATGGAGTCGGCTATCTGGTGTTTGACATCGAGGCGGTCGCGGACGGCGACCTGGTCTCGAAGCTGCGGTATCCCGAGGCGGGGCTGTCGCCGCGAGACGCGATCACAAAATTCCGCCACGAGCTGCGCGAGCACACGGGGCGGGACGTGGTACCGCCGACGTTCATGCTGCCGATCGCCGTCGCGGTCGCCAAAGTCTCGCCGACGTTTCGGCTGATCGATGTGGCGGTGCTGGACGAGCCGACGTTCCGGCCGCATGTCATCGCGCGCGGGTTCTGGCAGGGATGGCGCCATTATGGCCGGCCGCCGCTGGTGACGTTCAACGGACGCGGCTACGACCTGCCGGTGCTGGAGTTCGCCGCGTACCGCTATGGGTATGCGCTGCCGGACTGGTTCAACGTCGATGCGCGGACGTATGAGCAGTCACGCAACCGGTACAACTCCGCGGCGCACATCGACCTGATGGAGCTGTTCTCGAATTTCGGTGCACTGCGGATGTCGGGGGGGCTGAACCTGATGGCGCATTTGATCGGCAAGCCGGGGAAGACGGGGCTCGACGGTTCGAAGATCCAGGACCTGTACGACGCCGGTGAGGTGCAACAGATCAACGACTATTGCCGGTGCGATGCGCTCGACACGTACTTCGTATTCCTGCGGAGCCGCGTGCTGCTCGGAAAAGTAACGCTGGAGGAGGAGCAGGCGATCGTGGACGAAGCGAAGACGTGGATCGAGACGAAGGCGAGAGAGAGACCGGCACTGGTGCACTACCTGGAGCACTGGGGAGACTGGAAGCCGCCGGCGGATTGAAGACTGGCGTATTGCTGATCGCGGATTGCGTACTTCGACATTCGGATTTCGGAATTGCTTCGTCGATCAAACATAAACGATCAACGATCAACCCTCCCTCAGATGTCTCTGGCCATTTCGGTGCGGCGGCGCCTGCGGCGGAGGCGGCGCATCCAACCGTCGTCCGAGTCGTCGGACTCAAGCAGCAGTGAGCCGGACAGGAGCCGATAGAAGAAGAGCAGCAGGAAGGCGCCACCTGTGCCACAGAAGAAGCCGGTGAGGCTGACCGGGGTCACACGGGCGCCGTTGGTGAAGAACATCAGGATGCCGCAACCGATGATGCAGCCGGCAATGCCGGTCATCAGCGTGGCAACGGCGCCGCCGGGATCGCGGCCGGGCATGATGGCCTTGCCGGCGAGACCGACGAGCGTGCCGAAACCGACCCAGATGAGGACTTCGTGGGCGGCGTTTTCGAGGGCCGTCTGAATCTCGGGGCTGATCATCCGTGATCCTCTACTCTGGAGATGCGCGCGTGGTCCGGTCCATCGGGGTGAGCGCGCAGCGACAGGAGGAGTATCGGCCACAGCGGATCGCCGGCCCGGAAAGGGCGTTACCGGCGGCAGAGTTTGCCTAGTTTGCCGGGAATCGACGGCAGGGACGCAGAGAGCGCAGATTTACGAGAATTGCGCAGATTGAATAGGAGTGGCGCACAGCCGCCCGGCCGCTGGCGAGTCGACTCGGATCGGCGGACGTACGCACGAGCAGCCGGGCTGCTGTCCGCGAGACACTCACAAACTTGGACGTTTGTGTTACGGAGTGCGGATGCCGTCCACGAGATCGACCCATTCGTCGATCTGGCGGAGCCAGGCATTTTCGACGGGGACCACGACGTTGGAACGCTCGAGGTGATACTGCAGGATCTTGCCGCGAAGGCCGTCGCTGGGTCGCCCGATTTGAGCCGCACCGGAGCGTTCGCTGGCCGAGAACAGGGCGTCGTTCTGCGGCGACAGTTGTGCGGGAGCGACGAACAGTGCGAGTGAGAGCGTGCCGATCTGCTCGGTGACGCCGTCGGAATGCGCCGCGGTCACTTCGCCGTCAGCGGAGAAGGTCAGGGTGGCCGCGTTGTCTGGGATGACGATTTCGGGTGCAACGGGGAGTTCACCGCAAGTCGTCTGCAGGACGAGGCGGCCGTCGGGAGCGCGTGAGAAGCGTCCGCAGCGCGTGAAGAATTCGCCGAGGTCAGGGTGCGTGACGACGAAGAAGCCATCCCCTTCGATGGCGAGATCGAGGGCGCTTGGCGACTTGAGGATTTCGCCGGGCCGGTGGTCGATACGCGTGCCGATGATCCGCAAGTTGGGCGGAGGGCTGGTGAAGATTCGCTCGGCAGTCAGGTCCGGCGCCGCCGCTGCTGATGAGGCGGTAGGGTTGCCGAAGAGGGGTTCCGATCGGCGAAAGCCGAACGTCTCCATACACAGGAGATTGTGCGTGAAGACCTGACGGGCATGATCGAGAATCGCTCGTTGGGACGAATGCGGAACATCGACGATGCGGTCACGCACAATGGAAGCGGCGTCGTCACGGTTCGCGATCGAATTATCCGCTGTGGGCGTGGGCAAGAGGATGGCGGGCTTGCGTGTTTCCGGGAGGGCGTCGGCAAGGTGGGAATCCGCCAGCAGACCGGGGCCGGAGCCGAATGTCCTCCAGAGCCGGACAATGCCGACGGCATCGGCGGGAGGCAGTCCGTCGAGAACGTCGAGCCAGACGTCGCGATCGGCCGGAGTGAGGTCAGCCAGTTCGGTGTCGAGCAGCGTGCGGAGTGTGGCGCGACTGTCGTCGGAAAGCGGCGCGGCGTCGGCGGGGACCGGCAGCGCGGCAGGTTCGCGGGGGGCCGTCTGCGGGTGCTGATCGCCGACCGGATCGATGACGGCGTCGGCGAAGACGGTCTCGGTCGCCTGCGCCGGAGGGGCGACGTGCTCGGGAAAGAAGACGGGGCCTTCGTCTGCGTCGTCGGCCGCGAGAGCGCGTGACAGATCAGGCGTTGCGTTGAAGAGTGGATGAGGAGCGTGGGGGGCGGGCGCGCGCGTCCAGGCGGAGAGGTGTCCCGCAACAAATCCAGCTGCGGCGCCGAGCACGATGCCGCAGGCCAAAGTTCCCCACCCTGTGCGCATGGCTGCCTCCCTGCCGCCTGCAATCTGACGCCGGAAGGTCTGTCCGGCCAGTCAATTGCGGCGGGAGGCTATCGGATGGGGCGCGATGCTGCAAGAGGGAGTCGCTGGCAGGGGTCGATGGTTGATCGTTCATCTTTGATCGACCAGGCCAATCCGGGGGAGGGACAAATTGACAGCGTGACAAAGGGAGAGTGCTGCGGAGGGACGCAGGATGTCTGTGTAGCGCCGAGGGCGAGGAAACGAGAACCGACCGCAGAAATCCGCTGAAAGCTCACAGGCCACGACTGCCAGCGAATCGAAAATCGGCAATCGAAAATCCATCAAAACTCAATGACGGGTTCGTCGCCGGCGCAGGTGGAGAGAGCGTCGTAGAGCTTGACGTCGATGTTTTCGGAGAGGAACTTCACCGCGCCGTCGGCGATGAGGTGGTGAGCGCCGCCGGCATGCTGGCTGGACGGGCCCCAGGTCTGGGCCGGGACGGGGGGAAAGATCGCCGGAAAATAGGGGGTGTGATTGATCGAGACGGAGTTGCCTTCGAGCGTCAAACTGGCGGGATCGACCCAGCGGGCGCACAGCGCCGCGAACGATCCGTCGATCCAGGCGGCGACGTGCGGTTCTCGCGTTTCGACCAGCAGGATCGTGGCGGAGGAACCGTCGACGATGGCACTCATGCCGACGTTCGACCGGGGAAACATGATGCCTTCGGGGGGGATGCCGGAGTTCGGAGAGAGCGAGAGGGCAGTGCGGCCGCCCATGGCCGCGTAGTTTCGGACGGAATATTTGTCGAAGCCGATCGCGGTTTTGTAGAGCGGGTCATCGGCGAAGTCGCTGCCGGAGTAGGTGGGGCAGCGATAGGTCGGAATCGGCGTGGAGCCGATCTTCTGATTGGAGACGTCGAGCGCGGAAAGGTTGTAGTTGACCGAGTTGTACATCGCGGACTGGTCGATGTGGGGGAGGATCAGGCTGGCGAAGCTGTGCAGATGCGTTGTCGGGTCGAGCGGCTGCGCCGGGTTGTAGGCCCAGGCGCCCACGCCGAGAGGGCTGGTGCTGCTGGGAGGGAAGATCTGGAACGAGCTTTCGTAGTTATGGAGAGCAATTCCAAGTTGCTTGAGGTTGTTCTTGCACTGCGTCTGCCGAGCGGCTTCACGGGCGGCCTGCACGGCGGGGAGCAACAAAGCGACGAGCACGCCGATGATGGCAATGACGACGAGCAGTTCGATCAGCGAGAATCCACGACGGCCGAGCATGCGACGGGACTCCAAATCAAAGTGCAGGGCAACGATCAGAACGACCGTCAGCGCTGGCTCCTGTTCTCGCCGAGAGGGCAAAGGAAGTCAATTGGACAGGGGGACGTCGCGAAACCGCCGGCGATCGACGTGATCACGGTTGGATTGGCCGCAGCGCGACTCAGCGCGTGAGGGGCTTGAACTTGAGGCGGTGGGGCTGGTCGGCGTCGTGGCCGAGCCGCTGCTTGCGCTGAATCTCGTACATCTTGTAGTTGCCTTCAAACCAGACGACCTGGCTGTCGCCTTCGAAGGCGAGGATGTGGGTGGCGCAGCGGTCGAGAAACCAGCGGTCGTGGGAGGAGACGACGGCGCAGCCGCCGAAGTCGGCGAGGCCCTCTTCGAGGGAGCGGAGGGTATCGACGTCGAGGTCGTTGGTGGGTTCGTCGAGGAGGATCAGGTTGCCGCCGGAGCGGAGGAGCTTGGCGAGGTGGACGCGGTTGCGTTCGCCGCCGGAGAGCTCGCGGACGAATTTCTGCTGATCGCTGCCTTTGAAGTTGAAGCGTCCGCAGTAAGCCCGGGCATGGATTTTGGCCTTGCCGATTTCGAGCGAGTCGTTGCCACCAGAGATTTCCTCGTACACGGTCAGGTCGGGGTTGAGGTCGTCCCGGGACTGATCGACATAGGCCAGGTCGACTGTGTCGCCGATCCGCAGTGTGCCAGAGGTGGGGGACTCGGTCCCCATAATCATGCGGAACAGCGTGGTCTTGCCGGCGCCGTTGGGTCCGATCACGCCGACGATCCCGCCGCGGGGCAGGTTGAATTCGAGGTTCTCGAACAGCAACCGATCGCCAAACGCTTTGCTGAGTTTTTCGGCGCGGACGACGAGATCGCCCAGCGGACGGGTAACGGGAATCTGGATATCGGGGGCTTCGTCGCGCGAGTCGTACTGGTGCGCGGCGAGTTCTTCATAGCGTTGCAGACGGGCCTTGTTCTTGGTGGAGCGGGCCTTGGGGGAGAGCCGCACCCATTCGAGTTCCTGACGCAGGGTCCTCTGACGCTTGGATTCCTTTTTCTCCTCGACGGCCATGCGGGCCTGCTTCTGTTCGAGCCAGGAGGAGTAATTCCCCTCGAAGGGGAGACCGCGTCCGCGATCGAGTTCGAGGATCCAGCCGGCGACGTTGTCGAGGAAGTAGCGGTCGTGGGTAATGGCGACGACGGTGCCGGGAAAGTTCTGGAGAAATTGTTCCAGCCAGGCGACGGATTCGGCGTCGAGGTGGTTCGTGGGTTCGTCGAGCAGGAGCATGTCCGGGTTCTGCAGCAGGAGTCGGCAGAGAGCGACGCGGCGCTTTTCGCCACCGGACAGGTTCTTGATGAGGGCGTCCCCGGGGGGGACGCGCATGGCGTCTGCGGCAATCTCGACAGTGCGGTCGAGTTCCCAGAGGTTGGCGGCGTCGATTTTGTCCTGGGTGGCGGCCTGTTCGGCGATGACCTTCTCCATCTCCTCGGGAGAGAGGTCTTCGCCGAGTTTCATGTTGAGTTCGTTGTAACGATCGAGAATCGCGCGCGATTCTGTGACCGCTTCCTGCAGGGCCTGGTCGACGGTCTGGGTCTCGTCGAGCCGCGGCTCCTGCGGGAAGTAGCCGATACGGAGTCCCTTGGCCGGGCGGACAGTCCCCATGAAGTCCTTGTCGTCGCCGGCCATGATTCGCAGCAGGGTGCTCTTGCCGGCGCCGTTGTTGCCCAGGACGCCGATTTTGGCACCGGGAAAAAAGGCGAGCCAGATGTTGTCGAGGACCGCGACCTCATCGTAGATGCGGGTCAGGGACTCGATGGTCATCACGTAGGTCTGGGACATCGGAGGGAATAGGCACTGGCGAATAGGGAATAGTGGGGACCGTCGGCGGGGTTTTATGGGACGCCGGGTGCTGTCACAAGGGTAGGCGGGGACGGGAGTACGAACAGTGGGAAGAGTGCGAAAAGTGTGAAGAGTCGCGTGGGAGGCAGGTCTTCTTGACTTTTTGCACTGTTGCTACTTTTCGAACTGTTCGCACTCCTTCATCGGAACTCTGACGGAGGGACAGGCGTCCTTTAAGACGGTCGTTCGTGGGGGAAACGCTGTTCTCGGGAGGTGCCGGATGAAACGCCTGTTGAGTTTGGCTGCGCTGATGGCAGTGTTTGCTCCGGTGTCGCTCCCCGCACAGGGGATTCTGATTGCTACAGACCCGAATGTCATTGCGCCGCTCCCGCGACCGATTCCGCTGCCGGTCCCACACCCGCCGGCGTCGACGTATCGGATCAAGGGAATCGCCGTTCAGGCCAGCATCCGGGATCAGATCGCGCAGGTGCAGGTGTCGCAATCGTTTGTGAACACCGGCTCAACGACGATGGAGGTCGAGTTCTGCTTTCCACTGCCTTATGACGGGGCGATCGATCGGCTCACTTTGATGGTCGACGGCAAGGAGTTCCAGGCGCTGCTGCCGGCAGGGGAGGCCCGTGCACTGTACGAGAGCATCGTGCGGAAGAATCGCGATCCGGCCCTGCTGGAGTGGATCGGATCGGGGATGTTTCGGACGAGCGTGTTTCCAGTCCCGCCGGGTCAGGAGCGGAAGGTTTCGCTCAAGTACACGCAGCTTCTGCGGAGCAGTCAGCAACTGGCGGACTTTCTGTTTCCACTGAGCACGGCGAAGTACACGTCGCAGCCGGTCGAGCAGGTGCAGTTCCGCGTAGCGCTGGAGACGACGACCGACCTCAAGAGCGTGTACAGCCCGACGCACACGGTGAATGTCGAACGGCCGGATGCGCGGCATGCGGTGGTGACGTACAGTGAGACGAATGCGATTCCGACGAGCGACTTCCGGCTGTTTTACGACGTAGCAGCCGGGCCAGTGGGGGCGAGCGTGCTGTCGTATCGGCCGTCGGGAGAGGAGGACGGCTACTTCGTGCTGCTCGCAGCGCCGCAAATCGCCGCTCCGGATGAGGCGCGCCCGAGCAAGAACATCGTGTTCGTGCTGGATCGGTCGGGGAGCATGGAAGGGAAGAAGATCGAGCAGGCGCGGGAGGCATTGCGGTTCGTGCTGAATAACCTGCGTGAGGGGGACCGGTTCAATATCGTGGCGTACGACAGCTCGGTTGAGACGTTCCGGCCCGATTTGCAGACGTTCAATGATGAGACGCGTGCGGCGGCAATCGGGTTTGTGAACGGCATCTATGCCGGCGGGGGGACGAACATCGGCGGCGCACTCGGCACGGGGCTGGCGCAGTTCAAGCAGGCAGAGGGGCCAAGCTATCTGCTGTTTCTGACGGATGGGTTGCCGACGGTGGGGGAGACGAACGAGTCAAAGCTCGTCGCGGCAAGCAAGCAGGCGAATCCGGGCAAAGTGCGGGTGATCAGCTTCGGCGTGGGATATGACGTCAACAGCCGGCTGCTGGACCGGTTGACGCACGAGCATCACGGGCAATCGGAGTATGTCCGGCCGGAGGACAACATCGAGGTGCATGTGAGCCGGTTGTACAAGAAGATCAGCGCGCCGGTGATGACGGACGTGGCGGTGAACGTCGAATTCGATACGCCGACGACGGCGGAGCAGGGGGCGGCGACAAACCGGCTCTATCCGCGCATGTTGCCGGACCTCTTTGAGGGGGAACAACTGGTGCTCGTGGGCCGTTACAAGCCGACAGGTCGGGCGAAGGTCACGCTGACGGGGACGGTCGGCGGTAAATCGCAAAGCTTCGATTTTCCGGCGGGGTTCACGGCGGTGACGACGGATATTTCGCTGGCGTTTGTGGAGAAACTGTGGGCGATGCGGCGGATCGGCGAGATTATCGACGAGATCGACCTGAACGGGAAGAACGATGAACTGGTGCAGGAACTCGTGGTACTGTCGACCAAGCATGGAATTCTGACGCCGTACACGTCGTTCCTGGCGGATGAGAGCGGGCGCGAACTGGCGCAGTCGGACCGATATAGCGCGGCGGGTGCGGCCGTGGAGCGCCTGTCCGCAGCAGAAGGTCGCAGCGGTTTCCGTCAGCGCGAGTTCAAGCAGTCACTGCAGCAGGGCGGGATGGGGGGACGTCGGGCGCCGGCTAGTCGATACTTTGATTCCTCGCCAGCGCTCTTGGGAGCAAATGCGGGAGGAGCGGTGCCGGCGGCCAGCGACTTTGGATCGGTGGCGGCGCCAAGTCTCAGCAGCGACGCGCCGATTGTCGTCAGCGGCCTGAAGACAGTGGGAGACCAGACGCTCTATCGACGCGGCCAGGTGTTCATGACGGCCGGGACGCAGGGGCTCGACCTGGAGCGGGACAAGGACAAGATCAAGACCGTGGAACGGTTCAGCCCCGAGTATTTCAAGCTCGTGGCCGCGAACACCGCTGCGGAGAATGCGCTCTTCAGCAGTCAGCAGGCAGACGAGCAACTGCTGGTGGAGTTGCGAGGGCAGGTGTACCTGGTGAAGTAGGGGAAGAGGAGCAATGGATCAGAGGTGCAAAGAGAAATGTTGGAATGACCAAATGTCGAATGGAAGGAGTGGGTGGAGAGTGGGATTACCGCATTCGACATTTGAGCATTCGCCCATTCCCTAAAAGAGCGTTCGCGAGGCAATCCCGAGGAGGACACCGACGACGGCGGCGATTGCGGGGAACAGAATACCGTTGGTTCGCATCAGCAGGCCCGACAGGATGAAACATCCGCCGGCGCCGAACATCGCCAGGATTCTGTTGGGGAACTGATCTCCCTCGAGGACGTAGCCGATGAGAGCCCAGAGACAAGCGGCGATCCCCATCGCGATCGTCATCATGGCCAACACTCCGCCGGGGAGCGGGCTCACGTCATCGGGCTCCAGCGGCGGATCATCCGATTCGATGCGGTCAAAATGCTTCCTGGGTGTCGGAAAGGCCTGGGGTGTCTGCATGGGCTGGTTCTCTTCGTCCGGCGGCATTATTCGCTCCTTTCGGCGGTGGAGCTATCGGGAATTACCCGACGCGGGGAAAGTGGATTTTACGTTTTCGATGTTGGATTTTGGATTGAGTGGGACCCGTTAATTCACCGGGTTCACCAGAATCAGTGCGAGCGTGTTATTGGCAATATGGGCCAGGGTGGGGGGCCAGATCGAAGACGATTTCAGGCCGAGGTACCCGGCCAGCAGGCTGAACACGAAGACGCCGAAGGAGTTCGTCGCCAGTTCGCTGTCGACCGGCTGGTGTGAAAGCCAATACGGCAGGTGAATGCCCACGAACAGCAGCGAATCGGCGACGATGGCCACGGAAGGTCGGGCGAATCGCAACAACTCTTTCAGGATCAGGCCGCGGAACAGCAGTTCCTCGATCAGCGGCGACAAGCCCAGTTGCAGCAGCCAGAGCGCCGGTGGCAACTCCCATAGCGGCGTCAGCGACAGCGACTTTGGTCCCAGTGTCAATTCGACGGTCGTGACGATTGCGAGAAACAACGCGATTGCGGCGAGACAATGTCTCCAGACGCGAACGCTGGGTTGGGCGGTTAGTCCGAGGTAGGCCGCGGGCGATCCGTGGGACACCCGGCGAACAAAGATCGCCCCCGGGACGATCCAGAGTAATGCCTTGAGAGCCGTCGAGAAGGCAGCGCGGGAAATGGTCGAAGGAAACGCATCGTCGATGGAATCGAATTGTGTAGCGCGGATGGTCCAGACAGCGAAAAAGGCGGCCAAGAATGCCAGGAACCGCGCAGCGGGCTGTCGTTCCGAGGGCTGATCGGCGGTCGGAGTGGTGTTCGGCCCGTTGGTCATTGGAATCGAGTTCTGACGCCATGCTGCGAGGTAAATCGAGAGCTCGCGTTTGATGGCAACATGCACAGTGGACTGTGCTGCACCCCTCACCCCGACCCTCTCCCCCGACTCACGTCAATCGTGCACTGAATGCGGCTCGCCGGGGAGAGGGGGTTAATCTGAGCCGGCGACCGGGGGTTTCAGCTCGCCGGAGGGCGAGCCCCGCTACACCCCGGCTACATTCTGTCGCCCCATTCGGGGCGGTCCTCATCGGGAGCCGTTTCGTCATCAGGTCCGATGTTTTGCACGTCGGGGTATCAATGCGAGGACTGTGTCGTCCCCGAATCTTGACTGCCGAATCCTTCAGAACCGGCAGCCACAATGGACTGCCGGGAAATGGTGGTCGGCCTCGTCCCGGCACTGCTTCGGCGTCAATTGATCCTTCAATTGTGCTGCGTGGAGCTTCGCAACGCGCCACATATAGTGTGGTCCGTACCCGGCGCCGGCGGGCCAGTTGTTTGCGGCTGCCTTGTCCAGGTGCTGGAGTTGCTGCGGCGTCCTCCTTGAGGACGGCGAGGTGCAGGCCAATGTACAGTTGAGCGTAGAACTCGCGTTTCTGGCGTTCACGATCGTCGATCTTCGCGGCGGCGATATGGGCGAGGATCTGATCGGGCGTGATCTTGCCGGCGAAGAGTTGGTAGACGTCGCCGAACGGCTCGCGATCGTCCTTCTCGTGGTGCCGCAGGAGTTCTTTCTGAGCTTCGTCGCGGCCTTTGTCCATCGACTGGGACAGGTAAGCGCCAGATGCCGTTCTCGCGGTCGACATTGTCGAAGGAGTGGTAGCGGTCGAACTGTGCCGCGGCATCGGCATAGCCGCCTGGCGTAGAAGTAAGCGATGCCGGCGCCAATGCGAGGCGTCGAGGTCGGGTTTCAAGCGCGACCATCTTGTCGTAATCGGCGACCGCTTCCTTGAAATCACCGAGGAAGAACAGCGCATCGCCGCGCTGGGAGTAGAGGTCGTCGTTTTCGGAGTCTGTCTTGATGGCCGTCGCAAGCTTGTCGACGGATTGCTGCAGCTGCTGGCGGTCGCGTTCTTCAGGGGAGGGATTGGCCGCGGCGAGAAGGTGCTGGGCGAGGCCGGCCATGAGCGTCAGCGCCAGCAGTACGAGCGGTTCGCGGGAATGACGCATGGTTCGTCCTGTTGTCAGTTTCACCGCGGAGGCCGCAGAGTGCGCAGAAGCTGTGGAATCGGGACATTTGATCCGCAGACCCGCAGCCTCTACGCGTTCACAGTGTCCTCTGCGGTGAAAGCTGCGCCGCAAGATGCAATCTGGAGTGTCGACCGATAAACTTCCGAGGATGAGCGAGCTTTTTTCGATAACGCCCGAATTGCGCGACAGCCGGTTCATGAAGGCCGCCCGGTGCGAGCCGACTGACGTCACGCCCGTCTGGATTATGCGTCAGGCCGGCCGGTACATGCCAGAGTACATGGCGGTCCGGAGCCAGGTGACGTTTCTGGAACTGTGCAAGCGGCCGGACCTGGCGGCCGAGGTGACGGTCGTCGCCCAGCGTGTGCTGGGAGTCGATGCGGCGATTCTGTTCGCCGATCTGCTGCCGATTCTCGAACCGATGGGGTTTGAGCTGGAGTATCAGCCGGATGAAGGGCCGGTCATCCACAATCCGCTGTCAAAGGATGGGAACGTCGATCGCGTGCGGGCGATTGCAGACCTCGGTTCGCTGGAGTTTGTGTTCGACACTGTCAAGCTGGTGCGGAAGGAATTGCCGGCTGACATTCCGCTGCTGGGATTCGCCGGGGCACCGTTCACGCTGGCATCGTATGCGATCGAAGGGGGCGGCTCGCGGAACTACGTGCACACAAAGAAGCTGATGTACGGCGACCGCGGGGCGTGGGACGCGCTGATGGGGAGGCTGGTCGACACCGTGGCCGCATATCTCATTCGGCAGATTGAATCGGGCTGTCAGGCGGTGCAGGTGTTCGATAGCTGGGTCGGTTGCCTGTGCCCGTCAGACTATCGCGAGTATGTGCTGCCGCATACACGGAGACTGTTCGGCCTGTTGCCGGCGGATGTGCCGACGATTCATTTCCTCACCGGGAACCCGGCGCTGCTGTCGCTGCAGGCGGAGGCGGGGGGGACGGTGATCGGGCTGGATTGGCGGTGCGATCTGGCGGAATCGCGGCAGCTAATGGGACCGCAGCGGGCGGTGCAGGGGAATCTCGATCCGGTGACGCTGATGGCAGAGCCGGCTGTGCTCAAGCAGAAAGCGGAGGCGGTGCTGGCGGCGGGATCCACGGCAACGCGGGACAAACCAGCAGTGGCACCCAGTGGGCCGGGGGATTCAGTAACCCGGCATCGAGCGCCCGGCCACATCTTCAACCTCGGTCACGGCGTGCTGCCGGGGACGCCGGTGGAGAATGTGAAACGGCTGGTGGAGTGGGTGCACGGTTGGTGAGTGACGGAATTTCGAAATGCTGATGTCGCGATCGCGTCATTTCTTGCTGTTGGGTCCGCGCATGAGTTCGCGTGCCTGTGTATGCAATGTTGGCAGGTCGCCGTGGGCGATGAGCTTGCCGTCCGGTCCGATCAGCCACGCGTAGGGCATCCGGCGGATGGCGAAGTCCTGAAAGAGCTGGCTAGGGTACGTCTCGGTGTCGATGTCGTCTTCCAGCGGTTGGTCGATGCAGATGGGAATCTTTGGATCGGTCTTGAGCCGGTTCGCCAGCTCGCTGCGAACGGTGTCCGGTTCGACTCCGGCTCCGTGAACGCCGATCACGACGAGTCGGTCATCGGCACTTTGATTTTCGTGGATTGATTGCAGCCAGGGAACGTACGCCCAGCAGGGGCCGCAGCTGATGTGCCAGAAGTCGAGCAGGACGTACTTGCCGGAGAGTTGCTGCCAGGTCAGGGGCTCGGTATTGAGCCATGTCGATTTGGGGAAGTCCGGCGCGGCGGAACCGATGAGTGCCTCGAGCGCGGCCTGCTCGGCCTGATCGGAGGCCTGAGACTCGCGTGCCTTGGCAATGAGCGCGGACCATTCTCCCGGCGTGCGGTGGCTGTCCTGTTTGTAAGCGCAGCGGGGGATTGTGTGTGGCGTCGTAGACGTCGGGCGCCCTCGTCGATTTCGAGTGCGAAGAGCGTTTCGTCGAGCGGCTGGTTCACCTCAAACCGGTCCACCGTACTGACTACGTGTTGTTCTCCAGTGGGTCTTGACGATCCTCCAGCATGCGTATGGTTCTCCTGTCGGAACGGGAACCAGCGTCCGGGCAGGACTTCACGCCAATCGCCGAGCGTAATGGTCCATGGACAGGGTCAAACTCGGCGATATGTTCCCAGTAGAGAGTCGAGATTTTTCCGCATGGCGGCCTGAAACGCCCGCGTTCCTCTGTCGAGAAGTGTTTGCAGCGCCTGTTGTGCCTCCTGGTCAGTGGCGACGTCGATACCACGCTGTGCAAGAGCGTCTTGCATCACCGGCAGTGCGAGTTTGCCCCACACGAGTCCCCACGACCCGATCTGCAAGCGCCACGGAGCCGTCCGGAGGACTTGTCCACGTACAGTCGCCCCCAGCTGCCGAGGGTTCTGCGGGTGAAAGTTCGCATTCGACCCCATCAAACGTGACGGAGCTGTGCAGCGTTCCAGATCGGATCTCGTCGTTCCGGACCTGGGCACGCTGTGCCGCCAATTGCCGAACGGCATTCGCATCGACCTGCAGGGCGCAGGAAGTGGCTGGCCGTTTGTGCCCAGGGAAGCCGAACTGAAGAAACTGTTGATCGTGTTCGGTGGTTGCGGAAGCAACGAGAATCCGTTTTGGCGGGAACCCCATTCTCTGCTGAGCCGCGGCCTTGCAGGCCGTTCCAGACAGCAATGTCCCGGAGGCAATCGGGTGAGTCAAAGCGATACGCCAGCCGCTTCCGATCCCAGGCGAGCGTCAAAGTGGACGTACTGGCGGATTTAAAGTTCTCACGCTCGCGAGCGACGTTTTCAGGAATTTCGTCGGTGACTTCGACACCAATATCCCGAAGCTCTTTGACGAATCGTTTCTTGTTGAGTTCGACGGTTTCCGGAGGACGGGTGACGCGAATCGTGGCGTCGATCTGCGCACTGTCCAAGCTATAAATCCACTCGGTCGCGTTAAGAGCGTTGAGAATCCGCTCGCTGGCCTTCCTGGGGGCGTCGGCGCCTTGAATAGCTGTGCAATGGATCAGAAAACGAGCCAGGCGGCACAAAGTCGCACGCACATCTGCAGTACCTCGAACAGTGACTCGACGACCGCAATGGACAGTCGAGGATTACGTCGAGCGATGTCGCGATGTTGGAAGAATCTCGAACGAAACAGCCCGGCTGCCTCGAAAAGCAGCTGGGCTCGGGATGGTTCGGTAGGACCTGCGGTCGAGCGTGCGGCACGACCGGGAGACCGGCCGCAGATCCAGCCTCGAAGGCCGGGCTCGGATCGGGACAGCTGGCACTGTAAGCAGTTGGCGGATCATCATGATGGCCGCCGGGCCGACGAGCACCACGAAGATGCCGGGGAAGATGAACAGCACCAGCGGGAAGATCATCTTCACCGCCGTCTGAGCGGCCTTCTCTTCGGCGAGCTGCGAACGTTTAATCCGCATGCTGTCGGACTGGACGCGGAGCCGCCTGCGACGGACGAGCCGAAGCGGTCGGCCTGGATCAGAATGGCAACGAGAGCTTTCATGTCATCGACGCCGGTGCGAATGCCGAGATCGTGGAGCACTTCGCGGCGGGGGCGGCCCATCTGCAGCTGGAGGTTGGCGAGGTTGAGTTCCTGGCAAACGTCGGTGGCGGAATCCGCGAGTTCTTCCGCCACGCGCGCATGGCGGCATCGAGCCCCAGTTCGGCTTCGACGCACACGACCAGGAGGTCGAGGGCGTCGGGGAGTGAGAGGAATACGCGGTCCATCCGCTGCTTGCGGAGGATGCGGACGATGATTTCCGGGAGATAGAACCCGAGGCCGCCGCCGACAACGAGGGAGGCCAAGCCGTTATAGTTCATGCCGTACTTGAAGGCGCCGAAGCCGCCGCCGAACGTCACTCCGGCCAGGAGGCATCCGAGCTTGATCGCCAGGAAGAACACCGGCGCATTGGGCGAGTTGTAGCCGGCGTTGGAGAGACGGACCTTGAGGGCGTTCTCTTCGAGTTCCGTTTTCGGTTGCAGGACCTTGGAGAGCGCCGGGGCGGCCTTCTTGAAGGCGCTGCTGACGCCAGTGTTGTTCTTGGCCGCGTTCTGCGCCCGGCGGCTCGGATCCTTCAGCTCGTCGAGGCGTTCGCTGGCGCGATTCTCCTGTTCGCCGAACATGCCGATGATCGCCCACACCGCGATGGTGATTCCGAGGAAAACGGCGATCGGAACGATGACGGAGAGAGACATCGGTAGGGACTAGCGAATAGGGAATAGGAAATAGTCGCTGACTGCTGAAAGCTGATGGCTGACAGCTACGTCACACCTTGATGGCGATGATTTTCTTGATGCAAACGGCGCCGAGGACCTGCAGGACAGCAGCGACGGCGACCATCTGACGGCCGATTTCGTCCGTGAACAGCAGCATCACGTACTCGGCGTTCAGGTGCCAGACGGCGAAGAACAGACCGATCGGCAAGGCCATGAGCACGATACCGCTGATACGGCCTTCACCGGTGAGGGCCTGGACCTGCCCCTGGATGCGGAAGCGTTCGCGGACGATGTGTCCGATTTTGTCGAGGATTTCGGCGAGGTCACCCCCGGCCTGTCGCTGGATGGAGACGGCGGTGCAGAAGAACTGGAAGTCCATGTTGGGCATCCGGCGATACATGCTTTTCAGCGCCTGTTCGATGGGGATGCCGAGGTTCTGCTCTTCGAACGCCATGCCGAATTCCTTGGCGACGGGATCGGGCATTTCCGAGACGACCAGGTTGAGGCCGGAGGCGAGCGAGTGACCGGAGCGGAGGGCGCGGGCGATCAGCTCCATGGCGTCGGGCAACTGCTGCGCGAACTTTCGAAAGCGGCGCTTGCGGCGCCAGAACATCCACATCAGGGGCATGACGCCAAAGCACAGCGCGAAGACCGGATACAGCGGCATCGGCGTGCGCGACGCGAAGGCGACGAAGACGCCGACGGCGGCGGCAACGGCCGAGATCATGAAGAAGACTTCAGGCTTCATCGGGGAATCAGCCTGGATGAAGAGCAGGCGAAGGTTGTCGAACCGCTCGAAGACCTTGCTGGCGACGCCTTCGAGTCCCTGCAGGCCTTCCTTGAGCAGGGCGTCCTTGGTGACCTGGTTTTGTTCGCGGGGTGCGGCCTTCTTGCCGGCGAGGACGTCGAGACGGTCCTCGACGGCGCCCCCGTCCTTGCTGCGGAACAGCAGGGCGATGGCGGCGACCATGCCGGTAACGCCGATGAACGCTGCGAGTGAAACGACGGTGGGATTCATGGGCGGCTGAAGCCGTGTGTCTGGTGGTCTGGTCGCTGGTAATTCTCGTCGGGTGAGTGGTGAGCGGTGAAGCGCCTTCGTTCAGCGATCAACACTCACCAGACACCCGTTTCAATCAGTGGCCGAGGCGGCGAGCTCCGAAGAGATTGGCGGGGAGCCGGACGCCGGCTGATTCGAGTCGGTGCATGAACGACGGCCGGACGCCAGTCGATTCGAAGTGACCGAATGAACGGCCTTCCTCGTCGATGCCGTCCTGCTTGAAGAGGAAGATGTCCTGCATGATGATTGTGTCCTGCTCCATGTTGAGCACCTCGGTGAGGTGCGTCACTTTTCGCGGTCCGCCCTGCAGTCGGCTGGCCTGGATGATGAGGTCCACGGCCGACGAGAACTGGTGACGGATCGCCTTAAGCGGCAGCTCGGCGCCCCCCATCGTGACCATCGTCTCGATACGGGAGACGGCGTCGCGCGGGTTGTTGGCGTGCACGGTGGTCATCGAACCTTCGTGACCGGTGTTCATGGCCTGGAGCATGTCGAGCGTTTCGGCGCCGCGGCATTCGCCGATGATGATGCGGTCGGGCCGCATACGCAGGGCGTTCTTGACGAGGTCGGTCGCCGTGATCTGCCCCTTGCCTTCGATGTTGGCCGGTCGGGTTTCCAGCCGGAGCACGTGTTCCTGCTGGAGCTGCAATTCGGCCGCGTCTTCAATCGTGACGATGCGCTGATCGTTCTGAATGAAGCTCGACAGAGTATTGAGCAGCGTCGTTTTACCGGAACCGGTACCGCCGGAGATGATGATGTTGAGTCGCGCCTTGATGGCGCCTTCGAGGAGCATCACCATTTCGGGGGTGAAGGCGCCGAAGCGGAGCAGGTCTTCCAGGGCCAGCGGCTTGGAGCCGAATTTACGAATCGTGAGGGACGGTCCGTCGAGCGCCAGCGGCGGAATGATGGCGTTGAGACGGGAGCCGTCCGGCAGCCGGGCATCGACCATCGGCGAGGTTTCATCGACGCGCCGTCCGACGCGGGAGACGATGCGGTCGAGGATCTGCAGCAGGTGCTCGTCGTCGCGGAACGTGACCGGCGAGCGGACGATGCGGCCCTTCTTTTCGACGAAGACGTTTTTGGGACCGTTGATCATGATGTCGGCGACCCCTTCCTCCTTCATCAGGATTTCGAGGGGGCCGAAGCCGAAGGTTTCGTCGAGGACTTCTTCGATCAGCCGCTCGCGTTCGGAGCGGTTGAGCAGCGGGTTCTCGGTGTCGCACAGGTGTTCGACGACGAGACGGATTTCGCGACGGAGGGTGTCCCCTTCGAGTTCACCCAGGCGCGACAGGTCGAGCTTGTCCACGAGCTTGCCGTGGATCAGGCGTTTGAGTTGCTCGAATTCGTCCTTCGACGATTCGACGCGACGATTTCGGGCAGAGGCAGGAGGGGGGGCCATCGTGATGCTTGCTTCTGGCAAATCGCAGTGGACGGGACATCGCCGAACCGACCGCAGAATGCGGCTGACTCGGTCCGGGTGAGTCACCGGCGGCACGAGAGTCCGCCGAGTCGCGCCATCGCGCGCATTCCACCCGGTTCGCTCAGGAACGGTAGCTCAGAAAACCGGATGTTGCGGAAAAGAATTGTGGCGTGATGCGAGAACGCCACGCGGGTCGTGAGACCGGATCGAGGGGTTATGACGCAAAGGCGCAAAGTCGCAGAGACGCACAGAGTAGGGATCAAACCGGTCGTGGGTCATCTGCCGCAGAAGCGCCTGAGCGAAGTCTCTGCTGCTGTAGCTCGCAACGTGAAGCAGCCCGGCTCCTGGGAGGAGCCGGGCTGCGGTTGAACAGTGCGGTCGGGAGTGGCCACTAGTTCCGGGCGACCTCAGTCTTGGCTTCCCAGCGGGACTGGTCTTCTTCATTGGGCTTCTGGAGCAGCAAATGGGAGCTGGTGGCTTCAACGATCTGGTATTCAAGGGTGCTGCCCCAGTCTCGCACGAGGCGGGCGACCTTCTCCGGCGGCGAGCCCCCCTTCACCGTGTGCTTCATCACGCCGTTTTCGATCGTCCAGACGAGGTCGAGTGTCAGCGACTTGCCGTAACGGAGAGAGCCGAGCCTGTTGAGCGTGACATCCAGACGGGCCGTTCCGTCGGAGTAGTTGGTCAGTTCCTGCGTGCCGAAGGCCTTGGTGGTCCAGGTGCCAAGAACCTGCTTGCGGAGGCCCTTGTCGCGGGCTGAGGGTTCGCCGGCCGAGCAGAGGCTGGCAGAGATCAGAAGGACGGTGGCGGCGGCCGTCAGGGAGCGGGTTACGGCCGCGGAGCGGAGGAGGCGGCTGGTATTCAAGGCAGGCGTCCGTGCGGTGGAGTGCGTGGTGTTCATCGGTCTGCTCACATGACAGGTTTCAGCGGTCGTAACACTTTCACCAGCGGACGCAGCCTGTCCTTGTTACGCGAAAGTTTTGTAGGTTCTTGCGCGATTCTGCGGACCGTGTTTAGAAGACGGATCGAGTCAAAGGAGAAAGCGAGTTTGCGATGGCAAGACGTTGTGGGGCGGGGATCTGTTGGGAGGCTGGCAGTAGGGGCAGGACGAACAGGTGGGGAATAGCGGGGCAAGGGGCGATTCTGACCGTCTGGCGGACGAGCGCGAACCCTTGAGGGCGTGGTTTTTCTACAGAATCCATAATCTGTGCGCAAGGTCTTAGTGAAACAGGAATTGCGCACGGCTCCCGGTTCCCGGAATGGAGAAGTGGCGGGGCACCGGGTTTGAGCGTGTACTTTGCGGGACCGCGAGGGCTATAATCTGCAGCGGTGCCGAGCATCGTTGTTGGACCGACGTTAGTTCTTCGCCACTGAGGAGTTGTGGCGAATCTCCCTCCCTGAAAGCCGTTCGACGCCGCCCGCGGCGAACGCCCTGCCCGATATGTTCCGGCTCAATCATCGCCGCCTGGCTGCGGCCCTGGCGCTCACGGCATTCATGTTGGCCACCGGTTGCGTGGAGCGCCCGGAGGTCACGTCGTATACGGTGCAGAATGTCGCTGGCGAACGACCGCCGGTGGCGGCCGCGAGGCGTGAACCGGCTGCCGGAGGGCAGGCCTGGTTTTTCAAGCTGCTGGGAAAGCAGCAGACGGTGCAGGCGGCCGCCGATCCGTTCGCCCAGTTGATGGCGAGCGTACGGTTTGACGCAAGCGGCGCGCCGACGTGGGAAACTCCCGCCGGTTGGAACGAGCGCAAGGAGAGCGGATTGCGGTTCGCCACGCTGGTGCAGGACGGGAGCGAGCCGCCGCTGGAAATCGCCGTCAGCTCGCTGGCGTCGGACGATCCGGAAGGGGATGCGTACCTGAAATCGAACATCGACCGTTGGCGCGGTCAGGTGGGGCTGGAGCCGTATGAGGGAGACGACTGGAAACAACGCGCCGAGAAAGCGGGCGAAGTACGCGAAGCCTCCACCGCGACGGGCCGGTTTGTGCTCGTGCAACTGAACGGCAAGGACAAAGCCGGTGAAGCTGTCACAATGCTGGCAGCGATCGTGCCACGCCCGGCATCGTCCGGTTCCGTTGCGCCGACTGCAGCGCCCTTCGCGACTGCGGATGGAGCGACTCCGACATATACGGCGCCTGCGGAGTGGACGTCCGCTCCGCCGCGGCAGTTTCAGACGGCGCTCTGGAAGGTGTCGCAAGGGGATCAGACACTGGAAGTGAGCCTGAGCCAGTCGGGCGGATCGATGGAAATGAACCTGCAGCGCTGGCGCACGCAAGTGGGGCCCGATCCGGGGGGCGCGACTGAACCTGCGGCAGAGTCGATCATGGTCGGTGGCGCAGCCGGCACGCGCGTGGAACTGAAGGGAGCGGAAAAGACAATCGTTGGGGTGATTGTGCCGCAAGGGGGGGCGTCGTGGTTCTTCAAGATGATGGGACCGGCGGTGCTGGTGGAGCAGGAGCGGGGACGGTTTGACGCATTTGTGGCGTCGGTGAAGTGGCCGTAGGCGAGCAGTCCGCTATCAGCGGTCAGTTGTCAGATAAGCAGCAGCACAGCGGGATGAGTTTCGGGATGAGCGGGTAAACTTGCTGTACCCCTCACCCCGACCCACTCCCCCGACTCAGACACAGCGTGAGAACAGCGCGGAACGCGGGGGGAGAGGGAGATTCGGTATGGCAACGACGATTGATGCAAAACCGGCTGTGTCAGGTGCGCCGCGCGAGTCGGGAGCGGCGCCGGAGTCGCGCGCCTGGCGACAGATCAAGCGCGCGCTCGGCCCACTGGCGTCGCTGAAGCTGACTGTTGTGCTGTTCGCGATGTCGATTCTCATCGTCCTGGCGGGAACGCTGGCGCAGGTCAATGCCGACATCTGGGAGATCATCAACAAGTATTTTCGGGTGAATCCGGCAGACCTGTTCCCGGGAAGCTTTCCGTGGATCAACCTGAAGGTGATGTTTGTCTGGATTGACCTGCAGTTGTTTTTGCCGCCGGCGTTTTTCCCGACTCCCAAGGACGCACCGATCCTGCCGGAATGGATGGGGTTCCCGTTTCCGAAGGGATGGCTGATCGGTGCGGTGATGATGCTGAACCTGTTTGCCGCACATACCGTGCGGTTCAAGGTACAGGCCGGCGGCGCGCGGCTGTGGGGCGGACTGGGCGTGCTGGCGCTGGGTGTCCTGGTGACGGTGCTGGTGATCCTGAGCGGATCAAACGCCGAAGGGTTTCAAGGAGTCGCACTGATCGAGTGGAGCACGCTGTGGTCGCTGATGCAAGTGGGGCTGCTCGTACTGACGGCTGCCGCGGTGTATGGCATTTTCAATGCGGGACCGGGGCAATCGAGCCAGCGGTGGCTGCTGGGATTAACGGCGGTCGCGTTGCTGACCGGGCTGGTGTGGACGGTTGTGAACGCCGGCACGCGGCTGGATGACGCGTACATGCGGATCCTGTATCAGCTCGTCAAGGGGACGGTGGCGGGGTTGGTGCTCCTGGCGGGCTGCGTGATGGTGTTCCGCAAGCGGGCGGGCATCGTGCTGCTGCACGCGGGGATCGGGCTGATCATGGTGAGCGAGGTGCTCGTCGGCGTGCAGGCCGAGGAAGCCGACATGCGGATCGAAGAGGGGAGGTCGAGCAATTTCGTCGAAGACAAGCGGACATACGAGCTGGCCTTCGTCGCGCGAAACGGAACAGAAGAGCATCACGCTGTCATTCCGGCGCGGCTGCTGGAGAAGGACCAGACGGTTTCCAATCCGGAGCTGCCGGTCGATGTGAAGGTTGTCGAGATCTACAAGAGTGCATCCGTCGTGCCGCCGTCGCGAGCGGGGGATGCGCCGAATCCGGCGACGGCAGGAATCGGAAAACTGAGCGTGGCTGTGCCAAAGCCGGTGTCGGTTGGGACCGACACGAGCGGCGCGGTCGATATGCCGGCAGCGTACGTGCAGCTGATCGACAAGCGGACGAAGCAGGTCCTCGGGACGTACCTGGTGAGCACCGAGCTGGACCTGTTCAGCGTTGGAGAGAACCGGCAGACCTTCACCGCCGACGGCAAAGACTACGACATCGGGCTGCGCTTCAAGCGGACGTACAAGCCGTATGTCATCACGCTGCACGACGTCCAGAAGGAGGATTACATCGGCACGAGCACGCCGCGCGATTACTCGTCGTTCGTTCGGCTGGTCGATCAGGAACGCGGCATCGATCGCGACAACGTGCGGATCTGGATGAATAATCCACTGCGGTATGCGGGCGAGTCATTCTACCAGATTGGGTTTCAGCCGGAGGGACTCATTCCCGGCACGAAGGCCTGGACGACGCTGCAGGTCGTGAAGAACACGGGGTGGATGATCCCGTACGTGGCGTGCATGATCGTGTTCGTGGGGATGTTCGCGCAGTTCGGGCTGACGCTGCTGCGGTTTCTGCAGCGTCGGGACCGGGTGCTCGTGACGGACGCCGACCTCCCTGAGAATCAATCGGGACCGAAGTCCTCGGAAACTTCAGACTCGCTTGCGAGTACGCCCCCGCCACTTTGGCGCAGCGGCCGGTTGTGGAGCGTGCTGGGGCCGATCATCACGGTCGCCGTCTTCGGTGGTTATCTAATGAGCAAGGCGCGGATGCCGTCCGCGAAGGACGGAGGTTTTGATTACACCGCGTTCGCGAAGCTGCCGGTTGTGTCCGAAGGGCGGCCGAAGCCGATCGACACGCTGGCGCGGAATACGCTGCTGATTCTGGCTGACGGCCAGGACTTGTACCTGCAGCGGGACGGCGCGGACCTCAAAGCGAACTGGGAAACGGTCGCGGCGGCCATTCGCAAGAAGTGGCCGCAGGTCACGGTGGAGGACGTGGCGACGTTCAGCGGGAAGCTCGACGACCTCGCGCTGCTGGCGAAGACGATCGCGGAACGTTCAGGGCATCCGCTGATGCAGGTAGACTATGAATTGTATTTTCTGACGGCGGATCCGCAGCCGGCCGTCGGAGTGGTTGCTGGACGTGGTGACGAGGCGGCCGGCGGCTCGGCATCACCGGGTCTTCAAGATCGAAAACCTGGAACTGCAGAAGGCGGCTCGGGCTGGAGCGGCGCCCGCGGTTCCGGTACGCGATTGCGGAGTTCGGCGACAAGCTGCCGGCACTGCGGGCACAACTGGAAGAAGCGCACCGGCTGTCGGACGAGCACAAGAGGATTTGTCGATCTTCCAGCGCAAGTTGCTGGATTTCTGGTCGAAGCTGCAGACGTACCAGCGATTGCAGACGGGGTTCTCAATCCCGGAACTGCCGGACCTGCCACCGATGGAACGTTGTCGCAAACGCTGAAGACCGATCCCGACGGGATTCGCGCGCTGGCTGATGGAGTTCATGGGTGCGGCGCGCGGCGCTGAGGCGGAGATTCGTGCCGCGAATCCGGCAGCGACGATTCCATATCAGCCGGACGACAAGCGGGCACCGATCAGGTGGATGCCGTTTTCACGGGCAGCTTGCTGCATGCGTACGTGAACAACGCGATCGGGATGGAGATTCACAAGGACGATCCGTGCGCGGGCGATCGCCTTCAATGAGATGCTGTCCGCGTATCACGCGGGGGACGCGAAGAAGTTCAATCAGGACGTGGCCGCCTATCAACACGCCGTCGCGCCGATCATCGCGTCGCAGGTCGATCTGTCGAAGGTCCAGTTTGAGTCATTCTTCAACCAGTTCGCGCCGTTCTACTGGTGTTCGGTGCTGTACCTTGTCGCGTTTGTACTGACGTGCCTGAGCTGGCTGGGGTGGTCAAAGCCGTTGAGCCGGTCGGCGTTCTGGCTGATGTGCTTTACGCTGGTGGTGCACACGTTTGCGATCTGGTCGAGGATCCATATTTCGGGTCGGCCGCCGGTCACAAACCTGTACTCGTCGGCGGTGTTTATCGGCTGGGCGGCGGTCGCCCTGGGTCTGATCCTGGAGCGGATGTACAAGCTCGGCGTGGGAAACATCGTCGCCGCGGTGGCGGGGTTCATCACGCTGGGGATCGCTCACTTTCTGGCCGGGGACGGCGACACGTTCACCGTGCTGCAGGCGGTGCTGGACACCCAGTTCTGGCTGGCGACGCACGTGGTGTGCATCACGCTGGGTTATGCGACGACTTACGTGGCGGGACTGCTGGGATTGATTTACGTGATTCGCGGCGTGCTGACGCCGTCACTAACGCCGCGGATCGGCCAAAACCTCACGCGGATGACGTACGGCGCCTTGTGCTTCGCGATCTTCTTCAGCTTCATCGGCACGGTGCTCGGCGGGCTGTGGGCGGACGACTCGTGGGGACGTTTCTGGGGCTGGGATCCCAAGGAGAACGGTGCGCTGATCATCGTGCTGTGGAACGCACTTGTGCTGCACGCCCGCTGGGACGGGATGGTGAAGGACCGCGGCCTGGCGGTGCTGGCCGTGCTGGGGAACATCGCCGTAAGCTGGTCGTGGTTCGGCGTCAACGAACTGGGGATCGGGTTGCACTCGTACGGGTTCACGGAAGGGGTGTTGCTGACGCTGGGGGCGTTCTGCGCGTCGCAACTGGTCGTCGCGGGACTGGGCGTGCTGCCGAAGGATTGGTGGTGGAGCGCGCGGCGGGAACAGGTCGCGGGTTCGTGATGTGTGCTTCGGGCAGGGCTTCGGGAAGTTTGAAGAAGATTGCAACTTGCAAATTGAAGTGACGTGTCGTACGGCTATACGGAAGCTTCCAGGCAGTGCGTTCCCGAACAGAAGTTCCGGAACGGGCGAAGCACCAGCGCAGGGCTGCTGATCTCCGATTTCTGACTTCCGACCTCCGCGTCCCATGGTGATCGAGCAACTGGCCGTCTGGGGACCGGGAGCGACGAAGCCGAGCGTGACGCGCGCCGAGGCAGAGGAGTATTGCCGGAAGCTGGCGCATGCGCACTACGAGAACTTTCCCGTCGTCACGTGGGCACTGCCGCGTGCGCTGCATCAGCATTTCTACAACGTGTACGCGTTCTGCCGCTGGGCGGACGACCTGGGGGATGAGGTTGGCGATCGCGAGCGGTCGCTCGAACTCCTCGGCTGGTGGCGCGAGGAACTGACGGCCTGCTATGCGGGCCGGCCGCGGCATCCGGTATTTGTGGCCCTGGCGCCGACGATTGAGCGGTTCGGGATCCCGCAACAGCCGTTTGCCGACCTGATCAGCGCATTCGAGCAGGACCAGAGTGTGACCAATTACGAGACGTACGCGCAGCTCGTCGACTATTGCCGCCGCAGCGCTGATCCGGTCGGTCGGATCGTGCTCTACCTGTGCGAGCGGTATAGCGACCGTCACGCGGCCTGGTCCGACTCGATCTGCACGGGACTGCAGTTGGCGAACTTCTGGCAGGACGTGGCGCGAGACCTCGACATTGGTCGGGTGTATCTGCCGCGCGAGGACCGGGAGCGGTTTGGTTACAGCGATACGGAACTTGCGGCTCGGACGACGAACGCAGCGTTCCTGAAGCTGATGGAGTTCGAGGTGCAGCGGGCGCGGGGGTTGCTGCTGGCGGGTCGGCCGCTGATCGGGGCGATGCCGGGGCGGCTGCAGGTGGACATCGACTTGTTCATTAGCGGGGGGCTGGCCATACTGGGCGAAATCGAACGCATCGGTTTTCGAGTGTGGGAGCGGCGCCCCGTCGTCACGAAGGCGCGAGTGGGGCGTCTGTTCCTGGGCGCCGTCTTGCGGGGCATGGTGCGGGCCACAGGGTTGCGTGGAGCGGAGTCATGAAGACAGCCGTCGGCGACTCGTACAAATTCTGCCAGTCGCTGTCGCGGCGGCGGGGCCGGAATTTCTATTTTTCGTTCCTCACGCTGCCGCGGCGATTGTTCCGCGACATGTGCGTGCTGTATGCCTTCATGCGGCACACGGACGACCTGGGGGATTCCGAGGAGCGGACGCCGGACGAACGGATTGCCGCACTGGCCCGCTGGCGGACGGCCCTCGATGCGGCTCTCGCCGGCGAGCCGGCCGATTGCCGGATTCTGCCGGCCTTGGCGGACGTCCGGGCGCGGCATGGAATCCCGACAGAATACCTGCATGACGTGATTGCAGGGGTGGAATCGGACCTGCGGCCGCGCACGTTTGGCACCTTTGAAGAGCTGTCGCACTACTGCTACCAGGTGGCCGGGGCCGTGGGGCTGTGCTGCATCCACATCTGGGGATTTCACGACGAAAGAGCGCGGCAGCGGGCGATCGACTGCGGAACGGCGTTCCAGCTCACGAACATTCTGCGGGATCTGGGGGAGGATGCACGGATGGGGCGCGTGTATCTGCCGCAGGCGGAACTGGCGGAGTTCGGTTACACCGAGGCCGACCTGCGCAGCGAAGTGCGCGACGACCGCTTCCGGGCGCTGATGGAGTTTCAAGCCGCGCGGGCGCACGACTACTACGCGCGGGGGGCGGAGTTGCACGAATATCTGAGCCCGGCCGGCCGGCCGGTCCTGTCGGCGATGTTCCGGATTTACTCGGCGCTGCTGCGCGAGATTGAAAAGCGGGAGTTCGACGTGTTCACGCGGCGGGTGCGCGTGTCATCACCCCGGAAGCTGGCCATTGCCTGGACGAGCCTGTTCGGGCGCCGGTTCAAGGCGGGAAGCCGACCCGCGCCGCACCGGGAAGAGTCCGGCCGGGAACAACACAGAGACGAAGACGGGCCTCGCAGACGGTCGCCGATGGTGCAGGGTCAGAGTCTGTACATCGATTCTGATCGTTGACGTCCGTCCTCCGGCTCCCCGTTCTACTCCTCGCTCGCCTGTGCGGCCGCTTCCGGCGGGGTGAGTACGGCTTCGTGCCTGTTCCACAGACCGTTGGGCCCCCGCAGCCAGTTCGGGCGCAGTTCGCTCATTTCGCCGAACGCCAGGGTCTCGTACGCCGAAGGCTCGTCCAGGCCGAATCGCAGCAGGATCGGATCTCGATCGAACACCGGCTCTCGCAGGAACCGCTGCTGGAACGCCGCGTACAGCGGGTCAGTGGGCGTCGGCGTCCGTGACACGATTCGCACGACGTAATACTCGCTGCGGTCCACGTTGGCAGCGACTCCGACGTCCCCCGGTTTCAGATCGTCGAACACGGTCTTCATGAAGTCACTTTCGGTCCTCATGAACTTCTCTCCGATGTCCTGCACTCCGGGAGGCGCCTGGATCCGCGGGATTCGCGGGGCGAAGGGATTGAACGGCTGCGCCGTGGGCATCGTCAGCCACGAGAACTCCGGCGTCTCCTTGACGTCGATGAACAGCCCGGTGTCAGCTCCGGTCACGGTCGTTTCGCCGAGTGCCGCCGCGAGCGACTGCCCGCCATTGCGGGCGATCTCCACGAGCGCTTGCGCTCGGGCCTGCGCTTTCTCCCGCGCCTGCAACTGGCGCCATGCTTTTACCACTTGTTCGCGGACCCGTTCGTCATCCAGGCTCTTGGGCTGGTAGGGGGCCTGCTCTCCGGTCTTCCAGGCGGCAAACCAGCTCTGCGTCGTTCCGTTTTCGGAGATGATCGGCCGATAGGTGTCCCGGGCGCTGGTCTGGAACAGCATATTGACCAGCGGCGCTCTGCTGGGATCGTCCACCATGTCGGCAGCGCCGACCGGATACTCGTCCTTCTGCTCCTGTAACTCCTGGTACGAGAGCAGCGGCGTCTCGGAGTAGTGCAATTTGTGCTCCGCGGCGTATGCCTGCAACAATTCGGCCGCGTGCTCGGGCGTGATCCGGTCCGGGTCGTCCGCCGGCGCGTTGACGTAGAAGGCGACCTTGTCGTCAATGAATTGAATCGCCTCTTCGATGGCCTTCCGCATCAAGACCGCGGTTCGCTCCGCTTCCAGGGCCGTGCGGATCTGCGTCTTGAGCGCGTCATCGAGCAGCGGCACGTTTGACTGCGGGGCCGGCGGGGTTCCCGGTGTACCGGTGGCGGTTTCGGGAGGCGTCTCAGACGGCGTGGCGGCCGGCGCATCGGCGGCAGGAGTTTCCGTACCCGGCCCCTCCGCCGGTGTGGTCGCGTCGCCTGTCGGTTTGGCGTCTGCCGCCGGCGTTTCCGATGTCGGAGCAGATTCCGCAGCAGCAGGCGTTTCGGCCGGCTTATTTTCCGTCGCCGGAGTTTCCGTTGATGCCGCCTCATTCGGCTTGGCGTCGCTGGCCGACTCCTCCGCTATGCCGTCGGCGAGAGAGAACAATCCCGGCTGTTCCGTCTTCTTCTCAGTGGCACCTTCCGTCGGAGCGGGACTATCGCCTCCGCTCGAATTGCCCTCCTGCGGCGCCGGTTTCGTCTCTTCCGGCTTGGGTGCATCGGCCGCCGGGGGTTGCTCGCTCTGCGGCGCATCCCCGGGGGATGGTTCGGTACCTGGATTTACCGGTGTCTCGCCGGCGGGCTTCTCGTCGGCAGGCTTGTCGCCGGCCGGAGTTTCGGTTCCGGCTGGCGGCTGTGCCGGCAGATCCGGCAACTGCAGTTCGAGTTCACTGGGCAGGGCCGGTCCCTTCTGCCCGCCGATGGGGGGCTGGTTCCGCCGCGCTGCTGCCCGCGCGGCCGCCTCTTCGGCCGGTTTCACATACTGCTCCTGGTACCGCTGCTCAATCTCCGCATCGGTGACCGGCGCAATCCCCGGCTTGTATTCGTCGAACACCGCCTCCAGCGAGGCAATGCGAATCCGCCGTGGCTGCTCGAATCCCGGCCGGCCTTCTTCGACCTGTCCGTCCGCCGTGAGCAAAGGGCTGTTGTTCCGATACTTGTCGAACAGTTCCGCCAGTTGCTCCGGTGTGGGCTGAGCCGCTTCGTCGACGAACTCCTTGACCGGCAGCGCCGCCACTTCGATGCGCTGCTTGACATGCATCCTGCGGTACAAGTCCCAGAACTGCTCCGGCGGCAGCGAGCGCACCGCCTCCCACCGTTCCTCGGGATCAATTCCGTAGAGGAACTTCGCCGCCATCCGGGCCTCCAGCTCGTAGGCCAGGATGGAATACAGCTCCGGCTCGCTGACATGCAGCCGCTGGCGGATCTCCTTGAACTTCTCCTGCGAGATCTTGCCGTCCGTCATTCGCCGGATGAAGTCAGTGACGGCGCCGTCCGGCACCCGCAGTCCCAGCCGCTCGGCCTCGCGATGCAGCAGTTCGGCCGTGACCGTGTCCTCGTCGATGCTGCGGTCATAATTGAATGCGTACTGCGACATCAACTGGTTCAGTTCGCGCGGCTCGCGGGTCTGCCGCAACGCCTCGGCCACAAACTGGTTGGCGATTTCGCGTCGCGTTCGGAGCGATTGCAATTCCGGCGCCGTCAGGTCGCCGGAGTTGGCCAGCACCGCCATGGGCGGGTCGTTTCCGAAGAACGTCAGGACAAAGGCGCCGGCCGCTCCGATGACCAGTCCCCACGCCCCGTATTCGTTCGAGCGGCCGGACGGCATCCCCGCGATCCACGCGGCGCCGCCGACGACTGCCAGGACGGCGATGAACCCCAGCGCCCGCGGCATGTTCTGAGGATCCGGGACGGCTCCCAGAAGTACGAAGC
>JAXMBS010000009.1:0-102423 GCA_046349775.1 Planctomycetaceae bacterium
GGATGGTCGCCCCCCGATCATCCCACCCACTGCGAGAGATTCCCGGTCTCGCCAAGGGTCATACGAAGGCGCCCGATGCACCGAAGGTGGCCCCGGTCGACAGCGCCGCGGTCGATGCCACGTTGCCTTTTCTCAGGCCGCCGGTCCGAGGGCCGCAGACGTTCTCCGACCGTTCCTGGATCGGGATCCGGAGTCGTACTGTTTCTCGCCGCGCGAAGCCATCGCCGATCTGCGCGCAACGCAGCGGCAGACTCGCAAGTCGAAAGTTCAACCCAGCCAGCTGAATCGCAGTAAGGTTTCGCCAACCCGGAAGGCTGGCAATCGATACGAGAAGAATTCGCTGACGCAGGCCGTTCGACGCGCGTGTATCGCAGGCGGGGTGCCGGTGTGGAAGCCCAATCAACTGCGACATGCGGCAGCGACGCTGTTGCGGAAAGAATTCGGTTGCAAGGAGGCAGCAACGGCCGTGCTCGGCCACTGCAATCCTCGAACGACAGACGGGTACGCCAAGGAGGACTACGAGCTGGCCGGCATGCAGCCGGACGACATAGACCGGCGACGGCGGGAGCATGAACTCCGGAATGGTGGTCCGCACATCAAGGTTATCTCCGAGTTGGGTCTGAGGATCGACAAGGACCGTGGCACGGTCGAACGTGACGGAGCCGAGTACAGCCGACTTACCGAAAACTTCAACATAAAAAGTGCCGAATGGCACTGGCTCAAACTCGCAGTCAAGCATTGGGCCACCGGCGGTGCAACGGAAGATCAAGTCCGTAATGGTTACCCCGTGACGTGGATTGAGAGTGCACCTCGTGCAGCAAAGTATCGGGCCTCGAAGAAATCAAGCCCTCTTGGCCTTCGACTTTCTTCGGGGTATCCCTTCCAAATCTTCGCCGTGACGAAAACGTGATGCGGATTCTCTCTCGACGTGACGTCGCTCCGTCACGCTCGTCTGGTCTACTCCCATTGCTGCGAACGACCGCATGGTATTGCGGCGCAGTGAGGAGATCATGCGAAACGATGCATCTGACGACGATCTGCTGCTCGAGCAGGGCTTGCTCGAGCCCGTCGCCGACATTCTTGCGCGGCTGACAAATCGGAAACCGAATCCGGCGACTATTTGGCGGTGGATTCGACGTCCAGGCAAAGGCGGTGCGCTTCCTTGCCGCTTAGAGCGTGTTATGCACTTCCAAGGAGTTCTGCGAGGAAGTTTTTCAGCATGAGGCACGCAAAGCGCTGAAGTGCACTCCCGCCAGTGTTGCTGATAGCTGCTCGTAGTCTCGCCAGCGCCTGAACCATGCCAGCCACGCGAAACTCCGCTCGACCACCCATCGCCTCGGCAGCAGCACAAACCCGCGTTTGGCCTCGGCATGTTTGACCACCTCCAGCTGAATCCCGTGAACTTCCGCCGCGGCCGCGGCGCGTGCGCCGGTGTCGCCCTGACCGACGTAAGCCAGTTCCACCGCCTGGCCAGTCCCCTGCTGAACCTGCTCGGCGAGCGCTGCGACCTGGTCTCGTTCCTGCTCATTCGCCGGTGTGACGCACACAGCCAGCGGGCGTCCCAGCGTGTCGACGGCCATGTGGACTTTCGACCCTTTTTTCCGCTTGTGGCCGTCGTATCCGGCACGGCTGCCGCTTTCCGGAGTCGATTGCATCGTGCGGCCATCGAACACGGCCGCCGTCGGTTCTGCTTTGCGCGCTGCACACACTCGCAGAACGCTCCGCAGGTCATGCACCAAGTCTTCAAAGACCCCGGCCGTCATTCAGCGCCTCATTTGCTGGTACACCGCCGACCAGGGAGGAAAATCATGTGGCAGATACCGCCAGGATGCGCCGGTGCGGACGATCCAGCGGACCGCGTTAAACAGCTCCCGCAACGGATACTCCCGCTGAGGCGCGTTCTCGTTCATCAGGGTGAGGTAGGAGACGGCGAATTCCCATTCGTCGTCCGACACGTCACTGGGGTAGGGCCTCCGGCCCGCGGCGCGATCCTTCATGCCGCAAGTCTATGACATCCTTCATTCAAAGTGCATAACAGCCTCCAGGCGGTCATAGTGTCAGGTCACGACCTTTGCGCGGCTGTCGCAATCTCGTGAATTCGCGTCTAAAATACGGCGGTTTCGCGCACTCCTTGTGACTGGCGACCGGAATCCATTTCTCGAATCCACTCCCTGCAAGAGTCTTGATGTGTTGAACGACAATCCTCAATTGTGGACCGACGACGAACTCTGGCAAGTTCTCAATGACAACGTGAAAGACTTCGGCATCTTCATGATCGATCCGGAGGGGCGAATCGCCACTTGGAACAGCGGTGCCGAGCGGGTGCTGGGATTTTCGGCTGACGAGATCCTGGGCGACACTTATGGACGGATTTTTACTCCGGAAGACATCGAGAAGGATCAGCCGGAGTTCGAGTTGCGCGAGGCGCGAGAGAAGGGGCGATCCGAAGATGAGCGTTGGCATTTGCGACGCAACGAAACGCGCTTCTGGGCCAGCGGCGTCGTGACTCCGCTCTGGACTGCGGACGGTGAATTGCGCGGCTACGCGAAAATCGTGCGTGATATTACTCAACGCAAAATGGCCGAATTAGCGGCTGTTGAAGCGAATCGCATCAAAGACGAGTTTCTCGCAATCCTGTCTCACGAATTCAGAAACCCGCTCGGCGCAATCTTGAATGCGACTCAGTTGTTGACGATGGATCAGGCCGACGACGAAATCGTCCGCCAAGCAGCGGCCGTCGTCGAACGACAGGCGCAGGGCCTAGTGCGGATGGTCGACGACTTGCTGGACATCTCCCGCATTAACAGCGGAAAGTTGCTGCTGCAGCGCGAGCGGGTGGAACTGGGTGAGGTTCTCAATCACGCCCTGGAATCCGCTCAACCGATGATCTCAACGCGCAATCATCAGTGCACGCTTTCGATGCCGCCCGCAGCCATCTGGCTGGAGGGGGATCGACAGCGGTTGGCTCAGATATTCGCCAACCTCATCGTCAACGCCGCGAAGTACACCGACCCCAGTGGGGAGATTTCCATTGCCGTGACGCAGGAAGGCCAGCAGGTCGTTGTTCGAGTGAAGGACAACGGCGCAGGGATTCTGTCGGAGATGCTGCCCCGCATTTTCGAACCGTTTGTCCAAGCTGATCGTTCGCACGACAGGACACACGGAGGCCTCGGCATAGGGCTAACATTCGTCAAGCGCGTCGTCGAGATGCACGGGGGAATCGTCGAAGCGTTCAGCGAAGGCATAGGGCACGGCAGCGAGTTCACGGTACGACTGCATGCCGTCGCCGAGATTGAAACGCCTCAAGCCGGAGACGCGCCGGCTGCGATGTCGGAGACCGGTACTCGGCGGCTGCGGATACTTGTGGCCGACGATAATCACGACACGGCTGAAACACTGGCGATGCTGCTGCGGAAAGTCGGTTACGAAACGACGACTGTTGATTCGGGTCCGGCGGCGCTGCAGTGGGCTGCCGACGAGCATCCGGACGTCATGATCATCGACATAGGATTGCCCGGGATGGACGGTTTTGAAGTCGCGCGACGCATTCGCTCGCAGGAGTCGTCAAAAGCCATCCGACTCGTGGCCGCAACTGGATACGCCCAAGCGGAGGACCGCGATCGAGCATTGCAGGCCGGGTTTGACCACCATCTCCCGAAACCAATCGACTTTAAGGTGCTGATGGAACTGCTCAAGGAAGCTGAGGCCCAGTTGAAACGCTAGTCATCGTTAGGGCGTCCAATACAACCGTGTGCCACCCGCCGTGGTTTTCAGAGTCGTGTGATGCGGGCCGGTGCTGAATCCGGTGGGCAATCTGTGGCACAACCCGCAGAGCCGCTTCAGGTCGCACCGAGAGTCCGACAACTGTGAGGTGCTGGAGGCGGTCACATCGAGGACGGGGACGGCGCTGAGGGATGCCTAACCTAACACTATGACCGCCGAGTTAGACGAGTCTGTTATAGTTGACTGTCGTCTCGTGAATCATCGATTTTAACGATGAACACTTGGCATCGACCAGCCGACAAGGCCCCGATTCTGCGACCTTGTCTCTTTGGGCCCTCCAACGGAAGGATCATTCTTTCGTTTTTGTGCCGCAAGTGTCGAAGCCTTCTCCACACTGGCCGCCACCCCGTCGCGCAGCGGAGGAAAACAGAAGTGCCGGGGGCTTTTGCCTGCCCGCGGCCCGTTGATCAGAGTCTACCGAGCATGACCAGGATTAGAACGATAATAAGAATGGTCCCCAGTGCGCCACTCGGGCCGTATCCCCAACTACGGCTATGGGGCCATGCCGGAACGGCTCCCAGTAACAGCAGAATCAGAACGATCAGCAGAATGGTTCCCAACACGTGCGCCTCCTCGTGGAATTAGTTTCGTATCAAGACCGCCGTTGTTACTTGCCCAGCGCCTTCGCGACCAGAAAGATAGCGACGGCCCCGCCAAATCCGCCTCCGAGCACGAGGTAGAGGAGCGAATAACCGGCCGCGGCTGTGACGGCGCCCGGAACTGCGAGGATCTCCATGGCTGTCTCCCGAGGTGTGATTTTTTCTTCTGCGGTCAGCAGTCCCCTCGATTGAGACATACCGCACATGGCGTGCCATTCACCACATCAGGGGAAAACGTGCTCACACTCATCGAAATAAGGTCTTAGCTGACTGGTTCGCTCGAATGATCAACTTAAGGGCATGCCGAATGCGGTCTACGTGCTCGCCCTGCACTCCGTCTGGTCGAAATTCGACCATATAAGTTGCGATCGCTGTGGAGCTCGCCGCTGGAGCGGCGCTGATGACGGCCGTCGACTTCCTCCCCGAACTCAGATCGTTGCGTCAACCGGCGACTGTCTCAAAGACCTGTCGCGGCTGCGACGTTGTACCGGTACACTCGTCGGGGGAAATATTTGCCAAGGGCAGATCACCAGCTCCGGCTCTTCTGTTCGGCGATCAGCCTGGTGATCGGGAAAACGGGAAAGGACACCCGTTTGTCAACCCGGCGGGTCGCGTGCTCGACGAGTGTCTCGTCTCCCAGCACCGGAGTCGCGCCCGCCGCACAATGCCGCTGGAGCGCAACGAAAGTGGACGAGTGCAGCCGATCCGCGATGGAGAGTGAACCACCAGCGGATCGCACGCCTGTGGCGACGGGAAGGACTGAAAGTGCCACAGCGACAGCCGAAACGGAAGCGACTATGGCTCAATGACGGGTCCTGTGTGCGGCTGCGGCCGGCGTATCGGGATCATGTGTAGAGCTATGACTTCGTGCAGACCCGGACACACGACGGCCGACCGGTGCGGATGTTGACGGTGATCGACGAGTTCACGCGGGAGTGCCTGGCGATCGATGTGGCTCGGAGACTGAGGAGCGAGGAGGGTCTGGAGCGTCTGAGCGATCTGTTCGTACGGAGAGGCGTCCCGCAGTACATCCGGTCGGACAATGGCCCGGAGTTCACAGCCCGAGCCGTTCAAGACTGGCTCAGACGCGTTCGGGTGCAGACGTTGTTCATCGAGCCCGGCAGTCCGTGGGAGAACGGCTATGTGGAGTCGTTCAACGGGAAGCTGCGGGGTGAACTGCTCGACGGCGAGATCTTTGAGACGCTGCTGGAGGCAAAGGTGCTGATCGAGCGTTGGCGCAACGAGTACAACACTGTGAGGCCGCACAGTGCGCTGGGATGTCTTCCCCCGGCCCCCGGAGTCGCACCCGCCGCACCCGCCGCACAAGTCCACATCCGCTACGCTTCTGCGGATGAGCTGTTGACAACCCCGGCACTAACTTGCAAGCTGCTACCGTCCTTGGGGGCGGGTCAGGACGACGAGGACGAGCTCGCCAAGCGTGATTGGCCGGCTCATCGGCAGGGAGATTTTTTCCCCCCGCCGCCGGCGGAGCGGCTGGCCCGGATGGGCGTGGCGTCCACGCAATACAGATCGAAGTCGATGCGTCCGTCCGCATTGAGGCGCATCTGCAAACGCTCCAGCATCCGCTCGAGGGTGCCATCGCGCTGCCAGCGTCGAAAGCGATCGTAAACGGTCTTCCAGTTGCTATGGCGTTCGGGACGTTCGCGCCACTGGGCTCCGGTGCGCAGGATCCGGAAGATTCCATTGAGGACCGTGCGATTATCCTTTCAATGACCGCCTCGGCTGCCGTTGTCGGGCAGCAGGTCGCTCACCAATTCCACCTATTCCTCAGTCAACTCCTATCGATGCACCTGAGTCATCCCGGTCTCCTTGCCAAAGAGGCCGGAACAATAACAAAGTTCTGATTCACAGACAGGACCAGCAGCTACGGACGTACTTCGAGGACGAATGTCGTCAGGGGCGAATATCCGATTGCAGCGTGGAACGCGTCTGACTGCCTGGCGGACCAGACACCATTTCGCTGTCGGTTCTGACGCGCGTCAGTGGTCGGTTCACACGCGCCGATTGACGCTACCGGACATACTTCGGTTTGCTTGGCACTGTTGGAGCGCATACGCTGCATTTGTACTGGGGCCATGACATGTGACGCTCATCCGCTACGGCGCTGAGCATATCGATGGACTAACATGACAGAAGCGCGTCCGATGACGTCACTCCACAAAGTCTGATTGCCGTCCGATTCACGGCGGATTCCTCGACAAACGTGTTGTTCGCAGCGGTGATGCGGCCGGTAGTATCGCCGACTACTGGAATGCGGAAAGGTTTTACAAAGCGACGGCGGGGCAAAGTGGGAGCTTTCATGGCAGGCATTGCGCCCGAGGGGATCGCCTCGATGAAGGTGCCCAGCCCAACGGCCGCCACTGTTGACCTGAATCACCGCTACAGAGTTATAAAGTGTCAAGATATTAACGGTACGCTCGTCATCGATGCGGACTGTTTTCCGTAAACCTGAGGCGGGTCGCGAGAGTGCCTCAGACCTCGTCCGCCAAAATCTGACGGAGCGCGTAGCCGGGACGTTTCCATCTTTTAAACCGGCGATTCGGTTGTGGAAAGCACCGCCGAACAAGGCGAATGTGCGCATCGACAGCCTTCGCACATATCGATCAGGGGCCCGGGCGGTCATTGTGGTTAAGTCAGTTCAACTCCGCGACGTGTCGTGTACGCTTGCCGTTTCGCAAGTCGGACGACTCGCCAAAAGCAGCAGAAGCCGCATCCGGTTATGCGATGGCTTCCGCCTCGCCAGGCGTTTCTCACGGATATTAACCGTGTTCCGTCGATCTCCTTACCGAACAACAGCATCCGTGCTACTTCGCAAACTGCAACCCTGGGTCGTCAGCGGCGGCATCGACCATCTTAAACAGAAAGCCATTCGCACCGACATTACTCACGCGGCCGATCATCGGCGGTCCTGAATTCGGTTCGAGCACCAGCATGTCGTTGGACAACGTATGCTTTCCTTCCATCGCGGCTCGTCTTGTCCCCTTCGGCGAAGTTCGCCGAACGTGCCGTCAGGCCCAGGCGTGAACTTGAAGGTCGACTCTTGGTTCCCGTCACAGGCCGTGGCCGCCCATGAACCGGACAACTGTTCGACTGTCGGCTGAGGGCGGACTGCGCCGGCAGCACGGTTGAGTCGGCGAATCCCAGGGGTATTCGATCCACTTGGCGGCGCTGAACGGCTGGCGTTGATGTGCTGGCAGGCCCGGCCGGTAGCGCTGGGGGCCAACGTCGTCGCTGCAGTTCCCGCACGCTTGTCGGGCAAGCTTCCCCACTATCCGCTGCGCCTGGGTCGCTGGCTGCAACACCGCCGCCTTCTCAAACTGATTCATCGCCGCATCACGATAGCCCTCCGTCATGTACTGATAACCCAGCAGGAATCGCGCATCGGCGAGTCGGGATTGCTACGCACAGTTCTCGGCTTCACCAGCATCCAGCGCCACCTGCCAGCGGCGGCACGCACGCGCGCACACCTTGCACTGCGCAGCGCTTTCTCCTGTCACCGGAAAAAAGAACTGCGCATTGCGCCCCGCGCGCAGCACGCCGTACACATCCACGTTCGGATACAGTCCGCGCATCGTGTCCCAGTTCCAGCCCGGTCCACCGGCAGCACGGCATGAATGGTGGCCGCCGCCTCCGACCAGTTCCCTGCGCAACAACACCAGGCCGCGGAACTCATGCAATGCCGGGTCGTTTGGCAGCTGTTGCAACGCCCGATGCACGCCGTCAATGCTACGTTGTAATCTCCGGCCTTGCTGAATGCGGTGCGCCGCATCGAAATCGCGCCATCGCATTTGGATCATCAGCGATCGTGCTCGCGCCCGTCTGTATCACCCGGCGGCAGTGCTGCCACGTCCGAATCAACCAACGGCTGGTCATTTTGATCATTGGCCAATGACATCCAGTGTAGAAGTCGCGTACGGATTCATGCCGTGGCTAACCAGTTCGTGACCACCATAGCCCACGGATTCCGTCGCCCATGTACGGTAGCCGAACCCGCCTACCCCGATCCATGTCCGCCATACCCTGCACCATAGGGGTAGAAACCGCCGTAACCGAGACCGTAGCCCAGTAGAGAACTCAACCCAAGCCGGGTCAACCACCGCCGCTAGCCTCCATATCCCAATCCATAGCCGCCCCACCACGGCCGGTAGCCATGCCCCACCACCCCAACCCCAGAATCCACGCTGCCAGTTGCTATATGGCGATTTCCCGAGCGACTGTTCCAGCCGTTGTTGGCCCATCCATTGCTGTGCCGGTTACCTTGATTCCGGTTGCGTTCTGCTGAACGCCGCTGAATCGCCGGTTCGGTTGAATGGAGTGTCCGTAGTTCGGAGCGCGCAGTTGCGCGTCCCGACATTCCCGGCAGAACGGCGACGCATTCGGTCCCGCTCGGACCAGTCGGTCCGCGGCTTCTCCGGTTGCCGCCGGGATTGCGCGGAGGTGATCCGCCGCCACCGCCTGCTCCTCGAAGTGAGGGCCACCGCCACCTCCTCCGCCGAGGTGCTGGCCTCCTCCGCCACTGCCGCCATGACCACCGCCGCCACCGCCACCCCCGCCATGACCACCGCCGCCGCCGCCATGACCACCACCGCCACCGCCATGACCGCCACCGCCACCGCGTGCGAACGCATTAACCGTTATAAATGCGGCGCAGATGACCGCCGCACACGAGACTTTCCAGCTTCGAGACATCGACAGCATATTGACACCCCTCCTTCCCGCAGTGGAATTGCAAGCTTTGTCTGAGAATGCGGAATCTTCACATCCCCGCAGTCCCGACAGTGCAATTCTGGGGTCCGGAAAGGTCGCTCTTTACCCGATTCGACGGCGAGGCCGCCTTTTTCAGGGTTTTCCTGGCATTGAATCGGGAATCCCACCGACCCATCGACCGCCGGCACTCAACCGAGATGTGGAGATTGTCCAGAATCTGCCCGCGACTGCCAAAAGTTGATCGCCCGCTTTGATTCCGTGACGGCAACGAGTTGTTCAAGCACCCGCCACTGTGGTCGGCTGTGTGACAGTCATGGTCGAGTTGAGAGTTGAAGTCGTCGCGACTTCGCAGAAGTTGGAGGAGCATGCAGCGTGCCGGGCCGAGGTGCTCGCCGCACAGCGCGGCTTGCAGTCGCCACTTGCCGAAGTCGGCCGGCAAAGTGATAACCTCGATGCCGGCCGCCGGGGCATGTCTCGGTTACGGTACACCGAGTCGCTAATGTCTCCCGCCGTCCTCGGGCTTGCGTTGGTGTTGGCTTGCCTGTGCCCACGCGGGATTGCGGTCTACGCGTTGCGCGTGTGTCAGACCAGTCTTCCCGAGGCGGCTGTCATGAGTGATCTGCTCGTGACGGAGCTGACTTCGGCGACATCCCGGCTCTTGCTGTCGTCGTGCGGACATCTGGAGGTCAGCGATCCACACGGCTATGTGTGACGCCGACATCCCAATTCCAGACGATTGCCATTGGTGCCAGGGCTGCCAACGCCAATACGACCAAAGAAAGGGACCGCGATTGACGAACTTCGAGTTTCTCGAACGTTTGAAGATCGAACTCGAGATCAGTCCGATGTGGCACGATATCGCCCGTGTAGGGAGCGCATCCACACGAACCCGGAATCGGGATTGACGAATTGCTCGTGATCTCTCGTGCGCGGATACGCAGACCATGAGCGAACCCACCATCGTCTCCCCGCGAAGGTCATGTGGTGTTTACGAGCGCCAAACCGAATGCATCCAGGGATCTCGAGAAAAGAACGAAGGGGCGGATCGCGACACGTCTCAAGCAATGCCGGAGATGCGTAGTCAATCCGCCCCCCGTCTTTTCGCCTCAGTCGTCGCAGTCGTCGTCGTAGTCCGCATGTCGACCACGATATCCGCCGCAATTGTTGAACAACTGCTGTCGATATCCGCAGCTGCATTGGCCGTAACCAACTCCGTATGCATGCCCATATCCACCTTGGTGGTAGCCGGCGTGATTCTGGGCGAAGCTGCTTTGAGTGTATCCCCCAGTGCCGTTCTGATAGTAACCATTCGGGTAATAGCCCCCTTGTACGCCAGCGTCACCCGCCTGCACGCCGACTCCTCCACCGCTAACTCCTGAGTTGCTCTGCACTCCGACTCCGGCACCCTGAACATTCACTCCAGCCCCGCTGGTACCAGCCTGGGCACTCACGCCTAGTCCGCCCGGAGCCGGGGGGACTGGCGCCTGCGCGTCGATCCCCACCCCCGCACCTTGACCCCATGATTCAGGGCTGGCAGCCAATACCGCCACAATTCCGGCCAACAGCAGTCCACCAAATGTCGCTTTCATCTTCTGCTCCCGAGCTAAAGGTAATGGCCCGCTCGTCAGGTTCAGGTTATGCCAGGTAGCGCAGTCGAGTATGGGGAATACTCTGCTCAGCGACATGGGGGTACCAATCACATCTCGGAGAGCGGCGCCCATATTTTCAAGCGATTGCCGGGCTCTGCCTGCATGACGACGTGCGGGGCAGACTGGTCGCTAAAGTGCCTTCTCCCCTCGAAAGTTGCCGGTGGGAATGAGAGCATCGCATCCGGTCAAAGCCCGGAAACGATTCTCTGAAAATAAAGAGGCAATGGCGTACGACGGAGCAGGTCGTTGAGAAGCTACGTCAGAAGGACGTGGCGTTGGGTAAGGGCCAAAAGGTGCCGGAGATCTGCAACGTGCTGGAGATCACGGAGCAGACCTAATACCGGTGGCGTCAGAAGGGCGACGGGGGACATCTCCCTGCCAGCGCCCCGCGCGAGCTCAATGTCGGCGAGCACGAGCGCGAACTGCCTATTCGAGCTGGAGCCTACCTGATCGGGCATTGCTTTCTCGATTCACGTCGGATTCGCCTGCTGGCCATACTGAGCGGCACTCGTCTGGTATCTCACGGGCGCAAAGGAGTGTGCACTCAGGATCTATCAAAGAAGCACTGATCAAATTGCCGTCACACCATGTCATGGATTCGGGTAAGAGCTGTGGATCGCAATTCAGAAACCGGCTGGCGATCTATTTCACGCGTTGAGCAACCTCCCCGAGTTGCCGTAAATCATGCGGCACTTGGACCGCATGTTTGCTATCGACAAATCGCGGCTGGAATGGATTACCTGCATGCCGTTGTACACGAAGCTCCACTGGACGGCGGAAATCTTCGATGTGCGCCCGGATGAATTGATTCCCTGCCGCTCTCTCCCGAGCGGGCAGGTCGAGACGGCAGGAAGCATGGACTCTCAATCGCCCTGCGAAGGTCGAGGAGCAGCGCTTCGCTCGTCGCCTGAGGTTCCGTCTTTCCCGCGTCTCGATCCTCCGCGTGAATGCGCGCAAATTGCACCGGCACACACTGGTCCGCAGTCGCTGGAGAGACATCCATGCCGCGTGAGGTCACCCGCCCAACAGGGAGCCGACCAAACGCGTGCTTTCAAAGTGCTCGAACCCGATTTTCAAGACCGTGAGGATTGGAACCGCAAGAATGGCACCGGGGATTCCCCACATCCAAGCCCAAAACGTCAAAAACAGAAACACCATCACCGGGTTCAGTTCCATTGACTTGCCCAGTACAGCGGGCGTGATGAAATTCCCTTCGACCGCGTTGATCGCGAACGCGACGATAGGTACCAGCATCGCACGTTCAAGGTTCGGAAACGTCAGAACGGCCACAAGAAAGAGGACGATTCCCGACACTGTGGCACCCAAGTACGGGATGAAATTCAGGACGCAGCACATCACGCCCCAGAGAGCAGGATTTGGCATGCCAAGCAACCACATCGCGATTCCTTCGGCGAAGCCGAGTCCGACATTGATCAAAGTGACTGCCAGCAGGTAGGACGAGATTCCCTGCTCGACGCTGTAGACGAGCTCAACGGTTTTTCGTTTTTCACGAGTCGACTCCAGCAGGCGGAGGATGTTGTTGATCAGCACGTCGCTGCTCATGAGCAGGAAAAATGTCAGCACGAGCGCCACGGTCACTTCCGTCAAAACGCCGCTGGCCGAATTGAGGATCAGCAAGTTGGCTTCGAGACGAGGTGGAGTGACTTCGACTTTAACAGGCACGTTTTGCGGTGTGATCGCGTTGCCATCGGCGCCGGAATTCACCGGCTCTCCGATGTTCTCCAGCTCTTTGGAAGTATTCTCAATCTGTTTCCAACGCGACCAGACGGGCGACAGTCGCTTGCCGACGATTCGCAAGTCGCGGGGAGCATTATCGATCCAGTCCTTCGCAGGTCCGACGAGATTCGTCACGCCCGCGAGCAGCAGTAGAACGAGGATTGCAATTACGAGTGCCGACCCGAACGACACTGGCATGCCCCGCCGCTTCAGTTGACGAACGATGGGCCTGAGCGTCAGCGTGAGCAAGAGGGCGAACACTACAGGGACCATCACGCTGCGCGCAACATACGCCGCGCTCAGGCAAGCGAGAGTCGTCAGGATCCTCAGCGCCCAGCGTCCATCCACCGGCCCGGACTTGGAGGCCGAGTGCCCGATCTGGTCAGCAGGACAGGCTTGCTGCTGGGTGAGGCCAGGAACTCCCCCATCGTCCGGTGCGAGCCGCTGGCCGCACGGCTCGGCAGAAGTTGCTGAATCGTTGCCGTCGGCCGGTCGTTCGGCCTTAATTGGAGCACCGCCGACCGGCTCTGCGGCACAAAGCTGGGTTGCGTCAACGGGACGATCCTGCTGCGGGGGGGCCGCAAGATTGGGGTCTCGGACTGCAGCAACGGCGTTCATCGGAGAAGATCACGCTGGCTAAGGGACGACCGACGATACGGCCCGGAGTCTTCGAACTACCAAGGTTTGAGTTTCCAACCTAGAACAAAGCCGATACCGAAGCACCACATGGCTGCGATATCAGGGCGTTCTCGGACGTATGCTCGAGCGTAGGTCAGCAGATCGCTTCCGGGCTGCAGGTTAGCAGCTGACAATTCCTGCTGTCGGGTTCGGGCAATACGGTTTTTTTCGTCTGTCATTTTACGATTCATGGCAAAGTGCTCCTTTCAACGAATGCGAAGATGGATTCAACTACCTCACGTGTCCGTTGCAGCGATTGACCTCGGCTTGCGTCGTAGCGGCGTCATCCGGAGACTTGGGCACATCACGCAGTGATGACTTGAGCCAGCCGAGGGTCTCGACGAACTCTGTACGCGACCGATCGAGCGGACTTAGTGCCCGCGTCAACCGCAGGCAACTCCAGCGTATCGCCAAAGCTGCACACACGGCGGCCGTCACACCCACCAGTGCGAATGCGATCGCGGGGGGACATTGCAGTGCTGCCATGAGCGCATAGGCCGCGGCCATCAACATCAGGGGAATACTTCCCACTCCAAACAGCACTCCGACGATGAGTTGAATGAATGCCGCTCCGGTCCATCGCTGCGCCTCACGCACATCAACCGCGAGCAGATGAACCTGCAGTTCTGCTAGCGTCAGAACATCGTGCGCGAGGGCGGCGAAGTTTTCGCGAAGTCCGCCACGGACGCTGGCAGCGTACTTGTCGTCTACCGGCGTTTGGTAAGCCATCCGATTGCTGCTCCCAGAATCAACGCTGCGCCAATGCAGGCCAGCGGGTGCTCGCCAATCCAATATTCCATAGAGTGGCGCATCGATGTTTCGTCGCCAGGACGATCTGGCGTGGACGGGGACAACTCGGTTACGTTGCCGAGACTCGAACAGGAACGCTTCGTTGCTGCCTGTATCATTGGCGCCGTTCCGGAAAGGTCTCGTGTACGAGGACTTCGTTTAATCGTCGGCCGAAATAGCGAGCTGCGATTGGAAGCCCGTGCTTGACTACAAGAATTGCTACGGTGGAAAACAACCCTGCAGCAAGTCCGGTTTTGTTCGACGACGCATCCGTTCGATCCGCTCGAGCCGTGAAAATGTGTTGCCTCTCGTGCACCGTACCTGGCAGGTTGGCGGCGGCTGCGGATGTCGGTCGTCTGCGTTGCGGGATCGCAGAGAACCCGAGGGCGGCTGCGGCACCAACAGTCACCCACGGGAACTGCCGAGGGTAGAACCGCCAGTCCTTTAATCGGTTCGCCCCAGCAAGCACATTGATGGCTTCGGCGCGGACGCGCTGACGGATCAGTCGCATCTGGCCGCGGATCTCCTCGGCGGTTCGTTCCACGCGGGCACGCGTTAGTCGGTCAGGAGGCGATTCAAGGATTCCGGGGTGTAGTCGTGCAGCAGCCTGAGGACGCGGCGCCCGAGCGATTCGGCCGCCTGGCGTCGGTTTGCAGACAACGGCTCGCAAACTGCCGCCCCGGCGATAACTCCGACAGTCAATCCGATCGCAAACAGCGTAAACGTAGTCGTCAATGGATGTTCGTCGATTGCAGTTTCCATGCTGGCCAAACAGCGGGCCGTGAAGTTGGTTTCCCCGGGGCCATCAAGTGCGAGCATTTGCCGAGTACCCTGGTGGGTCATTGAGATTTCCTTCGGTCCCGTAGGTTGACGTGCGCGAATCCGGCCATTGAGATCAACGAGTCTTGAGGATCACGCCCGTTATGACGCCTGCGATCAGGCCGGCGCCGAATGCGACGGCGACGGACTCCATCGGATTCCGACGGACAATTGCCTGCGCCTGATCGACGCCGGAGGAGAGCTGGGCTGCCAGTTCGTCATAGCCCTGTCGAGCCGCCGTCGTCGCGTCATCGGCATAGTCCATCGCAACGTCTACGGCGTCTTTCGCGAAGGATTTTCCCTCCTGTACCGCAGCTGTCAGGAATTCCTCGACGGCTCGACGAGTTTCGCCGGTCCGCTGCTGTATCACGCCGACCAATTCATTGGCGTTGCCCTTCGCACGCAGCAATTCGTCGTCGGTCAAATCGCCCCACCGACTCTGAATCTTGCCCTTGACCTGATTCCATTGCCCTTCGAGTTCCTGACGATTAACCATTTTTCTGCCTCCGTCGATTTGAAGTTGTGCGATGCCGGTACGCTCCGCTAGCTAATTGCAAGCTGCGCGCCGCTCGACATCGTCATCGCTTGCAATTACCTAATGTCCCGTCAATTCCCCCTTTACGGCTTGACGATCTCAAACGATGGACGGCAACGCGTCGCGATGAGCACTCGGGCGGAGGGCGGTCATCAATCCCGCTGGCAGCCCACCCGCCAGACACGCAACTTCCACTTCATCGCAATCTATGCTGCTTCGGCGACTGCGTTGGCGTACGGGGGCGATGCCAACGATGCTTTGCGGAGAATCGGCTTCATTAGCGGTCCGACAGGGTTCGCAACGACCGGCCTGCATTGCGGATCGGAAATTGCGGGGGTCTCAAACGTGACTATCGACCGACCGACGCCTCGTGAAATTCCGTTGGCATGACTCCTGCATGAAATTCAAGTCTTGTGCGACGGCACTGGAACGGTGATTTCGACGATCCGGGTACTGGTGCGCAATGGTCGGTATTTGCGCTCCACCGCTCAACGACTGACGTATCGAGCAAGCGAAGACGCCCCTCTCGAAGCGGCCGATCAGTTGAACTTTGAAATGTCAAATCAAATGGCTCCTCCGCAAGTTCGTGGGAATGCATACGCGTCTCCTGTGCACAGGCATCGGGAGATTGGTCGCTTTTTGCGGGAACTCGCCCACGAATTGGGGAATATCGGTTTTCCGCTACGTCTGGCGATCGAGTTACAAAAACGCATGGGACAGGTCGACGAAACTGACCTCCAAGGGGTGCTCGAGAACCAAGTCAATTCTCTGCAAGAAATCATCCGCCGCGTGCAGACTGTCGGCCGATGCCTCTCGAACGATATGCAGACTGTGATTGAGACGCTCCATGCTCGCGACATCGCGTCCGACGTGATTACGAATCTCGCTGAAGACGTCCGCCATCGAAGCCATGCACTTAAGCTCGATGATTCGACCGGCGAAGGCGCTCAGATCACAGGAGACCGGGAGCTGCTCGTGCTGGCTTTGGCGGAATTGATGAAAAACGCGGTTCGGTTCACATTGCCCGGGGGCAGTATTGAGCTGAAGCTGAAATGCACCGCAGAGCAGGTGGACTTCGTGGTCCGCGACAATGGACCTGGAATTCCCGACGAGTTAGCGTCGAGAGTATTTGACCCATTCGTCAGCAGTCGCAGTCGATTGTCATTTCGTAATGGGGAGATCGGCTGCGGCCTGACGATCGCGCGAGAAGTCGTGTCGGCCCACAACGGAACCATCGAATTGCGAAAGACTTCGAAGGCCGGATGCGAGTTCGTTATGGCGCTCCCGAGACGCTCATCGCAGGCGCATTAGGGAGCGCGCCACCCGATGGCGACATGCGGTTGTCAGCGAAACTCCGGGGACGGACACGACTCTACGGGCGCCACCGGTCGGCTGGCAGACAACGCACGCATCGCAGGTGCGGCCGCGCGACGAAGTGTGCTGCCTTCGCGGATGTGCTGAAGTCCAAAGTGTCCGCCTGCGTACGGTCGCCGCTGGACGTCCCCAGTCTCCAAGGTGACGATGTTAACCGGATTTCGATGATGCCCGTTTCGCCGAGAGACTTCCCCGGATGCGGTACAAATGGATCACGACCCGAATTGGCGGCGGTGCGCGAATCGGACGTTTTTCGTAATGCTCAAATCGAATCAGAACACGGCTGCAGGCGCGAAATTAGCGACACAACGGACTGGGACGATCCGATTGAGCACGGCAAACGCCGCCTGGCGAGCGTGAGTGAGGATTGAAATCGTTTCGGCGCTACGACTGACTGCCGCGGAACGGCGCTCAATCGCTGGCCGACGCACCGACCAAATCGCAGCGCGTCGATTATCTGTTCCCTGCCGTTCGGCAGAGATACAATCGCTGCTCAACGAGCTGAAGGCGAACCTTCGCTCATCGGGCCTTCTATGAGGTGCGGGAGAATGGAAAAGGTACTTGTCGTCGACGATGACCGCTCGACGCTGCATATGATTGAGCATTCTCTGCAGAGTCTGGACGTGGATCTGCAGATCACAACGGCGCACAGCCGAAGAGGGCCTGGCCCTGGCGAAAAAGCTGCGGCCAGACGTCCTGTTGTTGGACATCATGCTGCCGGGAGCGTCCGGCTTGGATGTTTTCCGCCAGTTTCAAGAGTTGGATCCCAGGCTGCCTGTGATTTTTATGACCTCGGGTGCGGGAAGCCACACCGCAATCAAGGCAATGGAATTGGGTGCGTACGATTATCTGGCAAAGCCACTGCACCTGGAGCAACTCAACGAGCAGATTCGGAAAGCATTGGAATCACGGCGGCTGATGAATGTGCCGGTGGCACTCTCGCTGACCGAAGGCGACGATGCGCACGTCGACCTGTTCGTTGGTCGCAGCCAGGCGATTTTGGACGTATTCAAGGCCATCGGGCGCGTTTCGAAGCAGAATGTCACAGTATTGGTTCGTGGTGAGAGCGGCGCCGGCAAGGAGCTTGTTGCACGAGCAATCTACCAGAACAGCGATCGCTCTGGTCGGGCCTTTATGGCTGTGAATTGCGCGGCGCTGCCAGATACGCTCCTGGAGAGCGAACTCTTCGGTCATGAACGCGGCGCGTTTACGGGAGCAGATCGGCGACGAATCGGAAAATTTGAACAGTGCAACGGCGGCACCATCCTTCTGGATGAGGTGGGTGACATGTCGCCACTCGTCCAGGCGAAGGTTTTGCGACTGTTGCAGGAACAACGCTTTGAGCGCGTTGGCGGTAACGAAACAATTGAGACAAACGTGCGTCTAATTGCTGCGACGAATCGCAATCTGGAGGCAATGGTCGAGGATGGTGATTTTCGTGCAGATCTGCTTTTTCGGCTGAACACGGTGTCGATCAACATTCCGCCTTTGCGCGAACGGAACGATGACATTCCGCTCCTGTTGCGACATTTCCTGAGCCGCGCGCGATTGGAGTTAGGGAAGCCGGGGATCGAAGGCGTTTCTCCAGACGCACTGACGATGCTGCAGTCATATGGCTGGCCAGGCAATGTGCGGGAACTCAATTCCGTCGTCCGGCAGGCTGTTTTGAACGCCACCGGTCCAGTAATCGTTCCCGAATACTTACCCGCAGAATTACAGGGCAAGTCAGCACAACGACAGATACCGATCAAAGAGGGCTTGCCGGACGCTGATTTGCATGAGTTCATCGAACGTCGGATCGCCGCGGAATCGACGAATCTGTACGCCGAAACGCTCGAGTTGATGGAGCGATACCTGATGACCCGCGTATTGCAACAGACGGGAGGGAACCAAAAAAGAGCGGCTGAAGTGCTCGGAATTACGCGAGGGAAAATTCGCGACCGGATTGCCGCTTTCGACATCCGGCTGGATAGAAACGTTGCCATTCAGTCCGGTCTGCCCGATATCGAGGTTCCCGAAGAGGCGTCTGTGGCTGCTGATCGCGCATGATGATGCTTGCATGAACCTACGCGTTTCGCTCACGACGGGCAAATTTGCGCGGAATGTGTTCGCGAAGCATATTAAGCCCTTTGGCTGCCTGACGATGCGGCGTTTTGCCTGTTCGCTGGCTCTCGCCCAGCTGGACGCGGCACGCCCTTTGCATTTCGAGATACGTAACGCGTCGGACCCCCGCCCCTTCGGAATGCCTGCCGAATGTGACTGGACCGACACCCACCGGCGGACGACTCCGCTGCACTGCGACAAATGATCCACGTCTCAGGTTTCGCGCCACAAGACCTCGAGTTTGTCGCTCCATCACAAAGTCCAGATTCAAGGAGACAAGCCATGTTGTCCTGGGCAGTCATGTTTCTGATTATCGCGCTCATTGCCGGCGTGCTGGGATTCGGCGTCGTGGCAGGTACGGCCGCCTGGATCGCGAAGGTGCTGTTCGTCGTCTTCCTGATCATGTTTGTGGTGTCTTTGGTCAGCGGACGCAAGGCGGACGTGTAGGTGTTCCTTTACTACAACCGTGCCCAGTATGTGCGGGCACTCGCTCGTTTGAGCTGTCGTTGAATGTCCGACGAACCGGTTTCGGGGAAATGCGATCCCTCCCTGAGCCGGTTTCGTCGTCGGTTGCGAATGTGTTTCTGCAGTTCATTCAGCTCTCGCGAACTGGCTGCGCGCCGGATGACTCGCCGTAGCGAATCGTCGGTTCTGCATGCGAGCGAATCGGTGTAGACATGACTCGACCGTCGCAAATCGCACGTCCAGGTGCTCCCGATCTCGCGGTCCTCGACCTGCGCGGCGCACTGGAGCGCATCGGGGGCAACCACAAGCTGCTTTGCGACATTAGCGGATCTTCTTAAAAGATGGTCCACCACTGTTGCAGGACATGCACGCTGCTCTGTTGGCCGGTGACCTCCGCCTGACTGAGCATAATGCCCATGCGTTGAAGGGTATTGCCGCCAATATTGGTGGATCGCGTGTCGAGCGAACGGCACTTTCCGTGGAGGACGCGGCACGCAGGACACTTGGAGCTCGCCCGGATTGCAGCCGACCAACTTGCGGATGAGTTCTCGCGGTTGGTGAAGTCGCTACGAGAATCGGTAGTGCGGCCGTCATCCAACGTGATGAGGTAGTTGCCGCGGGCGTGCGGCGGCCGATCAGCCTGGCTGACGGACCGACAACGGTCGCACCGGCAGGCGACGCTCTGTACGAAGCTGCGCGTGGCCAGTACGTCCGAAAAAAGCATTGACTGATGAAGTGGTGAACGTGCCATCGGGTGCTTCAGCGGACACCGCATCGGGGGCTGTCTCGTTCCTCTGCGATCAGAATGGTTTGGTACGTGCAGTGCAGCCGTTGTCGAAACGAAAGGTGGCGACGGAGTTCTTGTCGCTCGCACGCAGTCCACGTTCCTATTCAACTCAGAGGAGGCGAAGATGAATCAGCAGACTCTCAAAGGCGACTGGATGATGCTGAAGGGAAAGATCAAAGAGAAATGGGGCAAGTTGACGGATGACGATCTCGATGTCATCGCGGGGAAAAGCGAGCAACTGGCCGGTGCACTGACGAAGCGGTACGGCTATGCGAAAGAGGAAGCGCATCGCCAAGTCGAAGAATTCAACCGCGACTGCGCGACCATTCGTTGAAAGATGGAGCGGAGGGCGGCGGCGGATGCGGCACTTGCGCCGCTTCGTCGCCGCCTGCTTATTTGTGTAAGTCACAGCGCGTCTGAATAGCACCGCCTGACGCCGCTGAGTGCGGCCTCGGACCCTGTGACCGATTTTCAAGACTAGAGATCCCCAAGAGCAAATCGAGGTTAAGATGTTTAAATTGCGCTCATGGAAAGCCTGCAGCGCTCCTGCTGCTGCTGTGTTGCTGTGCGTCCGCTCAGGAGAGAACTGCCCGCGAGTCCCCTGCGGCATCATCCGCTGCGACGTTTGGAGCAGCAGTCATCACTACCAACGATGGTCGACTGCTCGTGGACACGCTTTCGGCTGGTAGCCCTGCCGCCGGCAGGACTGGCAACCGGTGATGTCGTCGTCTCCCTGAACGGTCAGTCGATTGCCACGCCTTCGCAGTTCTATGAGTACCTCACAGATCATGCCGCTGACGAGTTGCGAATGCTCGTGCTTCGCGACGGAGTCCAACAGGTCGTCAGTCTCAGCTCGGACCGGATTTCGCACGACGAGGCTTCGTCGCGACCGGCCTTGGGTGTGCGTTTCCGCCGGGGCGATCAAGTGATCCTTGGGGAAGTCCTGGCGGGTAGTCCGGCAGCCAACGCCGGCTTGCAAGCGGGCGACCACCTCGTTGGCGTTGCTGGCACATCGATACTTTCGACGGACCATTTCATCAACCTTGTTGCCGCAGCTCCGCTGCATGACCCTCTGCGCATAACTGCCGTCCGGGGATCACAACGAGTCGAGGCGCTCTTGACTCCTTTGGAATGGAAGACTGTGTTCGGCACGAACCAAACCCAGACGACGCTGAAGCCAGTCGTCAACGGACTCGAGCTGCCAACGAATCAGACGTACGTCTCGGGTCCCCCCTGGTATTCCAGTGGCGTCTCACCGGTTGGAGTGCCGTTGATTGCGTTTCCCACCTATTACGGCATGCCGTACGGATATACTTACTGGGCACCACCCGTTTTCCTCTGCTACGGCGGGTACTATGCGTACCCCAACTGGTATATCTACACGGGGACTCGACTGGCAGTTCCGCCGCCCACTGAGCATAACGCCACGACGGGGTTCTAAGGTCCCGTTCGGCGTCGCCACGAACGCACTGTGGACAGTTCTATGTCGAGGAAGCATAATTTGCGGCGCACCGTTCATTTGGCGATTGCCGCTGGAGCGGAGTGCGCGCAAATGAATAGCCGCGTCAGCGCGACATCTAAGCGGCTGACGCGGCCACGCGCTGGCCAGGCACTTCCAGAGCCGAAAAGGCAACGAATCAAGGCTTTTTGGCTTCGATCTCATCGGCCTTGGCTTCGCCCACGGCCTCAATCTCATCGGCCTTGGCTTCGCCCGCTGCTTCGACGAAGTCTGCGCGACTTTCAGCCGCTTTCCCCTCGACTTTCGCGGCCTCTCGAGTTTGGTCGGCAGCCTGCTGGCTCGCGTCGCGTACAGCATCGGCCTGAGCCTGGCTGGTTTTCCGGACTTGATCAGCCTGGCGGTCCGCAGCGCTCTCCGCACACCCTGCGGCGGTCACTATTGCGGACGAAAGCAGACAAACAGCGGCAATTCGACTCATGGCACTTTTCCTCGGTTGGACAGGTGATTGAACGTTGGGCGAAATAAGCGCCAGGATCTCCACGAAAGCGCGCCCTCGCGTTTCGGAGCAATCCGACGAAGTCGCCCTACGCCGTCTGATCAAGTCGTCAGCGGCGATTCAGGGTCAACTGCAGTTTGTATGCCGCAAGTCAATGGATTCGCCGGAACTCCCTGACATGTTTTGAACTGCAGGACTGCGTTGACAAAATACTGGGAACACGTTTCTACGTCCGGCATAACATGTCCATCATTGCCGCGAGTTGTGTTCAGCAATTCTGTGCGAGATGGTTGTCAACCGGCCACACGGGACGGATTGCCGCCACTTCTTGGACAACTGATGGCTGCGAAGAGAGATTGAGAGGTCGGTCGCGTGGTAAGCGATCGCAATATCACACGCGGTACCCAACGGATGCTTATCGAGTTGTCACGTATCCAGATTCGTTACAGCGACAACGGCCCGACCGGAAAGCGCCACGTCGCCCTCGCCTCGTCGGTGGTCGGCACATGCGTCGCATTGGGTTCGACGGTCGCGGGATGTTTTGAGCGCATCCTGGCTACATGCGGGGCGCAAAGCGATTTTCGCCTGCTTGATCCTTCGCCGAATCGCACGTTCGTTAATCGAGGTCACAAGCGAAGCGTCCTGTTCCCGAAATGTCGATCACCGAAGAAAGTGCCAGTCGGATGTGATGGACGACAGGTCGGAGGAATCGGAATATAATACGGCAGCGAAGGCGACGATCTGGCAACAAGGTCCGCGCTGCAACTGGATGTCAGCGCGCATGAGGCGTCGATCGTGGCGCGCCCCCTCCGACTTCAACCAGCGATCGTATCGTCGTTCACTCACGAATCTGGCGGAGCCACGACTTAATGCAGTTCACACGGTTTGATCGGCAACTTGTCGCAGCGATAGCGTTGATCGTCTTGCTGACGATCGCCATTGTCGTCAATTGCCGAAATACGCACGCACTGCGGACTGAAACGGGATGGGTGGCGCACACCCTCACGGTCTTAGACGGTCTCGAAACGATCAACATTCATCTGCGCGAAGCTGAGTCGATTCAAAGGACGTACCTGATTGTCGGCGGTGACGTGGTGCCGCAGCAGTTTCGGAAAAGCGTTGATGCGGCTCGTGAGGCGGTACAACGCGTAGTTGCGCTCACTTCAGACAATGCGCAGCAACAGTCTCGTGTCCCCCGATTGACCGACCAGATTGATGAATTGGAGCGGTACTGGACGAATACGATGTTGCTGCGAAACTCGGCGGGCATTGAAGCTGCCACGCGACGTCTTCAGGCCGGCGTTTCAGAACAGATGATGGCTGCGTTGCAGAGCCAGTTGCAGAACGCCGCTGCGGCAGAGCGTCAACTACTTGAAGAGCGCAGCGTAGCGGTGCGGCAGACCTATCTGTTCGCTCAGATCGCAGGCCTCGCGTCTGGAATCGCCAGCATCGCCGGCGTTCTGGCGTTCATACTGCTGATGCAGCGACGGCTGCGCGAGCGCAACGCCGCGGCCAGGACCATTGCCGAATTTGGCGAAAGGCTGCGCACGACGTTGGCAAGCATCGGCGATGCCGTAATTTCGACGGATACCGCAGGCTGCATAACGAACATGAATCCCGTCGCTGAATCGCTGACGGGTTGGAGCAAACAGGAAGCATTTGGACGCCCGTTGGAATCGGTGTTCCGGATCGTCAACGAATACAGTCGTGAGGCAGTTCCCAGTCCCACTGCGCGCGCGCTTCAGGAAGGTGTGATTGTTGGACTGGCGAACCATACGGTTCTCATTACGAAGGACGGACGAGAGCTTCCAATTGACGACAGTGCCGCTCCCATTCGCTGCAAACAGGGGGAAATCGTCGGCTGCGTGCTGGTATTTCGCGACGTGGGAGAACGCCGCCAGTTAGAGAACCGGATTCAAGAACAACTCGCGGGTGCACAATTGCTGGCATCGATCGTCGAGACGTCCGACGATGCCATCATCAGCAAAGCGTTGAACGGCATAATTCGGTCCTGGAATGCGGCTGCCGAGCGAATCTTTGGTTACTCGGCCAGCGAAGCCATTGGCCAGCCAATTACGATCGTCATTCCCCAGGAGCGTCTGTCTGAGGAAGTGGAAATCATTGCGGCGCTGAAGAAGGGGGAACGCGTCAACCATTTCGTCACTGAACGCGTCCGTCGCGACGGATCTCGCATCTGGGTGTCGCTGACAATCTCGCCATTGTATGACGAAACCGGCGAAGTCGTGGGCGCGTCGAAGATCGCGCGCGACGTCTCACGCGAGCGGGAGATGGTCGAACGCGAACGACGGCTGCTGCACGAAGCAGCTACGGCAAACCTCAAGTTTCGAGCGTATTTCGATCAAGGTGCTGTCTTCGCCGGCCTGATGGACATCGACGGCACGCTGATTGAGGCAAATCGACTGAGCATCGAGGGTTGTGGGTTTCAGCGGGGCGAGGTGCTCGGCCGCCAATTTGCGGAGGGCCCATGGTGGTCACCATCCCCTGGATTGTCTGAACGAGTGCGAGATGCGTGCCGGGTGGCCGCAAACGGTGAGACCTTTCGGGGTGAACTGCCGTACTACTTCGCCGACGGCAGCCAGCGAGTCGCGGAAGTGATTATTGCGCCTGTTAAGGACGAGACAGGCAAAGTGCTGTATCTCGCGCCGATCGGCACCGACGTTACTGAGCGCAAGCGGGTCGAGGCAGACTGTCAGAAGTTCATCACGGTTGTCGAAAACAGCACCGATTTCATCGCCATGTGCGATCTAGAGAAGGTCGGCCGTTCTACGTCAACCCGGCGGGTTTGCGAATGGTAGGACTGGAGAACATCGAGTCTGCCAAGAACACGCATGTGCTCGAATTCTTCTTCCAGAGGATCGACCAACGATTCGGGATCATTTTCCCTTCCGTGCTGTTGCTTGGGCACGGAGAGATTGACGTGCGGTTCCGCAGTTTTGCCAGCGGGAGCGCGCTGGATTGCATACAAAGTCTTTCCGCTGAACGACAGCGACGGAGCACGTATTGGCCTGGCGACCGTCAGTCAGGATGTGACTCAGAGACGGATCATGGAAGACAATCTGCGTGCACTCGCAACAGACCTTTCCGAGACAGACCGGCGGAAAGATGAATTCCTCGCAATGCTGGCTCACGAGCTGCGCAATCCGCTGGCGCCGATTCGCAATGCGCTGCAAATTCTAAGACTGTCAGAAGACGAACAGGCCTGCGAACGAGCGGGAAGCGTGATGGGAGCCGCCAGCTGCAGCTGGTCCGCCTCGTCGATGATCTACTGGACGTCAGCCGAATTACACGCGGGAAACTGGAGTTACGTAAGGCTCGCGTTCATCTGGCGGACGTCGTAAACAGTGCAGTCGAGACGATTCGTCCAATAATCGACGGCATGGAGCATGTCCTGACCGTCACGCTCCCGAAAGAGGAAATTGACCTGGATGGCGACCTGACCTGACCTGGCGCAGGTTCTGAGCAATCTTCTCAACAACGCCGCCAAATACACGGATCGCGGCGGCAGGATCGCATTGACGGTGCGGCGTCACGAAGGCGAAGTGTTGATCTCGGTTTCGGACAATGGCATCGGTATCTCGGAGAAACAGCTACCGCAAATATTCGAGATGTTCTCGCAGGCGGATCATTCGCTGGAGCGATATGCGCAGGCGGATTAGGAATCGGCCTGACGCTCGTGAAGCGTCTTACTGAGCTTCATGGGGGCCAGGTGGAAGTGCACAGTCCCGGTCTCGGCCAGGGGGCGACGTTCACCGTGCGTCTGCCTGTGCTTCCGGACCATGCGACAACCTCGGTTGCTGTGACTGCTGCGACTCCGGCGGTCCTGAAACAGTCTTTGCGAATTCTGGTCGTGGACGACAACCGGGACAGCATATACGCTGTCTACGCTTCTCACGATGCTGGGGCACTCAACGCGGACAGCATACGACGGGGAAGAAGGAGTATCCGTCGCCGGGGAATTCCGCCCGCATGTCATTTTGCTCGACATCGGGTTGCCGAAACTCAATGGTTACGAGACATGCGGGCGAATCCGCGAACAGGCATGGGGCCGTGCGGCGTGCCTGGTTGCGGTCACTGGCTGGGGCCAGGAGGCTGATCGCAGGCGGTCGCGCGAGGCGGATTTGACCATCATCTGGTGAAGCCTGTGGCAATCAACGAGCTGACCCAGCTCCTTGCCGCTCTTCCGCCATTCGAGGCGTGACGCATTTACGGGTCCCTGACATTTCCGCAGCATTCGTTGGCAATGTCCGATCACGTCGCACAGACTTTTCGAATCCATTCCTCATGCTCGTTGGTCTACGCGGCTGAATTCAGACGCGCATTCTCGAGGACCCATTGAACTGCATGTTGCGTCAACTCTGTCGCGTTGCGGAGATTCAGCTTCGCTTGATGTTCTCGCGATACGTCTCGATCGTTTTTGGACTCAGGTACAGGTTTGCTGCAATCCGCCGTGTTGAGATGCCGCGGCCGATTTGTTTGAAGACTTCCAGTTCTCGATCCGACAGCGAATCGTACGGTGAGCGATCTGGATCCGTGCGGCGAACTGACCGATTCAGCATTCGATCGGTCATCGCACTGCTCAGGTAGACGCGACCGGAAAGAACCTGACGCACGGCATTCACTAATTGTGTTCGCGCCTCATCTTTGCTGATGTATCCCTTGGCGCTGGCGCGCAATGATCGTTCCGCATAGAGCGACTCCTCGTGCATCGACCGCACCAGAATCTTGACAGCAGGATTCATCGCGATCAGTTCTTTGACGAGATCAAGCCCGTTGCCGTCCGCGAGTGAAACGTCGGCGATGACGACGTCGGGGCGTTGCTCTCGATGAAGCGCATGGCATCGGCTAATCCCTCGGCTTGGGCGCAAACCTTGAGATCGGGTTCTCTGTTAATCACAGCAGCAATGCCCTCGCGAACCATAGGGTGGTCGTCTACCACAAGCACTCGATGAACGTGATCAAATCCATTTCCATTGACGACGGTCGGCATGTGATCCTCCGGCAAATCGCTCAACAATTCGGACGTCGAATCCGGGCCGTTCGGACTGGCGGCAACTCATTGACTGCAACCTGGCGGTATACGATGCAAACCGTGTTCCGACATTCCGGCTCGTCACATGGGCGGTCGTAACTGATGGTGCAACAGTCGGTTGCGACATTCACGCGGCGCTGAGAACTGAGAATCAATGCACGGTCAAGAGCTGCACGCCAACCAATGTGACCGATGTGAGGTCAGCTGCCGGTTGGAGCAGTCTGCTAGCAGCCCGTTGATCTGAGGCACTTTCTGGTTCAGACCATGAGCAGCGTCGGTGCGGCGACACCGGAAGTGTGGGTCGCGCTGAAGTGGCGAAGGAGGTGAACGTCGTGCAGCGGAGCTCCAAGCAGCGCGAAGAACGACCACGCGGCGCCTCCGCAGCCCTGCATCCCACGCGGTTTCCCCACTCCCAACAGCTTCCACAGCACACGGCCCAGGTTGTGCGCCGCCGTCGCGATCAGGTACCGCTTCGTCACGTCCGCCAGACCCCTGAGCCAACTCCGACGCATCCCGCCCGTGTCACACACGTGGGCGAAGCTCCGCTCGCACAGTTCGCTCCGCCGACGCTGCAATTGCTTCCCCTTCTCCCGCTGCACACGCTGGCGATTCCCGTGCACCGACCGCTGGTGCTCCGGCGTCCGTTTGGTCCAGTGCCACTCGCTCTTGCGCCGGGGCTCCGGGATGTAGGTCCGCAGTCCCAGCGAATCACACAGCTCCAGCGCGTCGGCCGCGTGATATCCCTTGTCCGCCACCACTTCCTCGATGCTCTGCTCCGCTCCGATCGCCTGCAGATTTTCCTCCGCCTTGAGCACGCTGTCGACCAGCGTCTGCGTGTCGCGATGCGTCGTCGGCCGGATCTCAGCGGCCAGAATGAGATCGCTCTGGAGGTCCACCACGTGCTCGGCTTTATAGGCCAAGTGTGTGGTGCCGTCCTTCATCTGTGTGATCGTCGCGTCCGGATCGGTGGGGCTGAACCACTCCTGGTTGGAGACCTTCTTGTCCTTGCGGCCCTTGTCGAACCGCCGGGCTTCGTCGTCGCTCGGCTCTTCATCTTTCGCGATGACCCCGTCCTCGCGCATCAGTCGGGTGACATAGGCCTTCCAGTTCTCACCCGTGTCGCGGCGGACGATCGACTTCATCGCGGCGTCCGCTTCGAGTGTGGTGGAGTCGACGCCCACCGTCTTGCCCGACAGCAGCTTTCTCTCGGCGGCCATCTTGAGCACGAACTGGAAGACTTCCTCGAACACCTCAGGCGGAAGCCGGCGGCGGGTCAGCGACAGCGTGGAGTGATCGGGACTGTTCTCCTCCAGCGTCAGACCGAGGAACTGCCGGAGCGAAAGGCTGTCGGCGCAGCGCCAGGCGATGCCGCGCTGGGAGTCAATGCCTTCGAAGTAGCCGACCATCAGCATGCGGAAGTAGGTGCCGGGAGGGATCGAGCGCTGGCCGCGGGTCTCGACCTGCTCGTAGTACGGCTCGCAGCGGGCTTCGATCCAACGATCGAAGTGCGCTTCGGCAAGGAGCCGGTTGAGGGCCTGATAAAAGGGATGCCCTTGGGATCTGGGCAGGTTGTCGGCCGTGATGAACAGTGCATCCTGCCGGTCCGTCTTCCGCCGTCCCATCGCCATCGTGTGACCTCCGTGACTGCCGTACCGGTCCAACCACAGCACGATAACAGTCACGTCAAGCGTCGACTGACGACGCCGCGGAATACTTCAACGGTCAGCTAAATAGAACCTCCACCGAACCGGAGTGCCTTTCACGCGGCCACTTGAGCGAAGGTCCGACGCATCTCGATGAAGTAGGTCTTGTTCAGGGCGAACCAGGCATACGCCTGACGCACCAGTTCCTCCAGTGTCCGGCAGCGGTGATTTCGGGTCAGTGTCTCGTGCAGATGCCACCACACCCGCTCGATCGGATTCGTCTCCGGCGCGTACTTCGGCAGATAGTGCATACGGATTCGATGGCCCCAGCGGGCAAGGTATCGCTGGACCGCGCGGCTTTTGTGGAACGCCGCGTTGTCACAGATCACGTGAATCCGTTTCCAGCTCCGCAGTCGCCACCGCAGATCGTCCAGATGTGCCAGGAACAACTCCGCATTGCGACGCGCTTCGGGCTGGCTGACCAGCAACGTGCCGGTCCCCCAGACCAGCGAGCCCGCCAGGTGGCACTTGCGGTTGTTCCCCGGCGTCTCAACGACAGCCTGTTCGCCGCGCCGCATCCACATCGCGCCGATCTTGGGATTGAGGTGCACGTCCACCTCGTCCTGGAACACCGCCACTTCCTCGCCGGGGAGCGTGGCCAGCAACTCCTGGATGTGCCGCAGTTTCTCAGCGTATTCGGGATCGGTCGGCCCGACGACCGGACGCGGCCGGCGCCACACGAAGCCCAGCCGGTGGAGTCCACGGCGCACGGTCTCCGCGCTGACCTTCCAGCCCGTCTCACGCAACTGCAGCGACAGGCACGCGCACGACCAGCGGGTGCGGAAAAACCCGAAGTCCTGCGGCGTGCGTCGGGAGACCCAGTTCAGCACTTTCAGGAGCCAGGCGGGGATCGGAGCACCTGCGGACGGCTGTTCGACAATCGCGGTGACGCCGCCTGCGGCCCAGGCCCGGAGCGTGTCGGCGATCAAGTCGTTGCTGCAGAAGAGCGCCTCGCGGATGCGCTCTCAGGTCCAACCGGCGGCGCGCAGCAGGACGATGTGCGCGCGTCGGGCACTGCGGGAGTCCGTACCGGAGCGATAGGTCTTCAGAAGCCTCTTGCGTTCATCGGCCGTGAGTTCGATACTGCCGTCCATGGCTTGGCCTCGGGGGCTGTGATTGGTGGTACAACCACGCACCCTATGCCAAGCCTGCTTTGTTCACGAGATCAGCTTCCAGCGACACTCCGATTCCGGCGTGGAGCTATTTAGTGCCTGATCAGCGGTGGGCACGATTCCGCGTCTCAAGGACGTCCGAATTCAGAAAAGCGCAACCGCGATACAGATCAACACCGAGACATTCGCGGCATGACTCATCGATATGCGAGAACGCGATCGACCGGAAGCACGAATGCGTCGACTTGAATCGATCGAGGAACAGGCCCGATTCGGGGATCTCCCGATGCATCTGCAGAAAACGAATGCGGATACTGCACCACACGCGTTCCCGGATCGAATCTTGTCCCAAGTCCACGAATAGGAGGATTCTATGTCAGTCCGACCGTTTGCAATCGCCGCGATCATGATGTTTCTGGTCCCGACGTTTGTCGTCGCTCAGCCGACTGCGATTCGAAGATCGGGTCCCACAGCTGCGGGTACGGTAGAACAGCGGGTTACGAAAGAAACGCGCGTAAGCTCCGATCAGACCGAATCGGCAAAGGCCGTAAACGATCTCGCGGACACGCTCGGATGGGAAATCTCGGCGGCAGACACAGGTGTGCGGATCGAGCGCATCGTACAGAATTCACCGGTGGCGCGCGCGCATCTTCAGGAGCAGGATCAAATCCTGAAGGTCGGTGGCGAAAACGTCAAGACGACCGCTCGGATCACCACACTCCTGCAGGAACGCCGCAAGGCCGGCGAGCAACAGATCGACATCGTTGTGATTCGCGACGGGAAGGAGTTGAGCTACCTGCTTGATCTCGACGCGATCGACTCCGTCTCACAAGCGTCTGAAACGCGGCAGGTTGTAGTGACCGATGCCGATTTGGCGCAGATGATTCTCCAGCTTCAAGTCCAGATTCAAAAGCAGCAGGAACAACTGAACGCGGTCTTGGTTGAGTTGCAGAATCTGCGACTCCAAGTCGTGGTTACTCCAACTGCCGAAGGTCCGGCCACGGGAACACAAGTCCGTACCACAACAACTGTTCCTGAACCGCGTCTCACACCCGCTAATCCGTAGGAAACAAAGTCGAGCAACAGCAAATGGCGGTGCGCGCCAATTCGAATTTACTTCGAGGCCGACCGCCGCATTCCACAATGCGGCGGTCGCTGCCGATAGTCTCAGGTCAATCGATCCGAGCAAGGCAGTGATTCGAGGAGTTCCTTCAAAGCTGTCACACTCACCGGCTTTACCAGGTGCGCGACGAAACCCGCCTCACGCGTACGACGTCGATCGGCTTCCCCGCCGTAGCCTGTCAATGCGACGAGCGGAATGTCCTGGGTGAGTTGGGAAGTACGGAGGCTCCTGGCAAGTTCGTAGCCGTCCATACCTGACATGGCGATGTCCGAAATTACGACGTGCGGTTGTGCGGATTGAATCAGTGCGAGCGCACTGGGGGCGTCGTATGCGACAAGGACCTCCTGGTTGAGAGTCTCGAGGAGTCTGCACAACACCGACGCGGAGACTCGCGTGTCGTCAACGACGACGACTCGCCGACGCGGGACGACGGATCGAACTTCGTGCGATGGAAGCGTGCGGACGGGCGGCACAGATGAGATGGTCGTTTTCGGCAACCGGACTGTGAAACTTGCACCGCAGCCGGAAGCCCCGCTGCTCGCTTCAACGGTGCCGTTGTGCAATTCGACAAAACCGCGCGCGACCGAAAGACCGAGCCGCATCCCGTGCTGTGTCTTCGCTTGCTCGCCATAGGAGACCGATTCAAAGACCTTTGGGAGCAATTCCGCAGGAATGTTGGGGCCATTGTCGCTGACGCAAACGACGGCCGCGGATCCTTCATCTGCTGCACTCAGTCGTATTTGAACTGGAGTGGAGGTGCGCTCCGCAGCATAGACGAGCAGATTCGAGACAATCCGGGCGATCAGCGAAGGATCGCATTCCATCTGGAGCGGTTCGGTGGGAGACTTAGTTCCAACTGCCGCCCTCCCCCGTGGAGCAGTGGACGAACAGTTTCCGCAGCGGCGCGACGACGGAGCAGAGATCGCCGAACTCCTCCTGAGATCAATCTTGCCGCGCAGCGATGCGGGACAAGTCGAGCAAATCCGCCGCCAGCCGGACGAGGTGCTGGACCTGAGTCTCCATGATCGCCACGAGACTTTGAAGTGCTGGCGGCACATTGTCTGAAAGCTGCATGATCCCAGTTGCATTCGACAATGGAGCAAGCCGGTTCCGCAATTCGTGAGCCAGTACTGCGGTGAATTCATCGCGGCGCTCGTCCTCCTTCTGTAGCTGCCCAATGACCTGGACAAGATCGATGCAATCCGACGCATGGCGGCCGCAAAGATCGAGCAGCCTTGCTTCGCGATCCGAAGGTCGATGACGTCGGGTAAAGCCGAGCGTCAGTACTCCGATCGGTTGTCCTGCGCGAGTCGTCAACGGCGTACAGTGCACTGCGCCAATTCCCACTCCCGCTGATCCTTCGCGATTGCTCTCTAGAACCGGATCACCTGCAATGTCCTCGATGATGATGCGCCTTCGCTCTTGAATACATTGCCAGCACGCGCTAGCTGCGCGTCCATCACGGTCCTGTTCAGACAAAAGTCCCCCTCCGACCCCGACGCTGGCCACGACAACCAGGCGGTCCTGCTGCGGATCATGTACTGAGATCAGACCGTCCGCTGTGTCGCTGATGGTGCAAGCGGTCTGCAGGATCTCCAGGAGGACTGCTTCGAGAGTCGGTGTCTCACGGCACTGCAGGTTTACCTGCTGCGTCGCAACCACATCGGCTGAGCGTTCGGGCTTTAAATCCTGAATAGCACGTTGTTCTGCTGCCGGGGTCGGATGTCGATGAACGGTCCGAACAGCCTCGACGACGCCGGTTAAACTCCCGGCTTCATCGCGAAGCGGCGCGACGGTCAGCAGCACCCGAACCCGCCGACCGTATTTGTCGATCCGCCATGCGTTGTACGGTGCAATTTCCTCACCCCGCCGAACTCGTTCGAGTATGGAAATCTCGTTTTCACGCAACTCTGCGGGAATGATGAGCGTCATAGTGTGGCCAACGGCCTCTGCAGAGGTGTATCCAAACAGCCGCTCTGCTTGCGCGTTCCAAGTGTGGATGCGACCTTCAAGGTCTCTGCAGATGATTGCGTCATCAGACGATGCGGCGATCGCATCTGAGTTGCGTTTTGTCCCTCCTACCGAAGTCTGGTCGTCGAGCTCCTCAAGGACACAGATCGTCCCGATCCGATCCGCCGTTGAACCGCCACGGATGTGCTTTCACCACAAATGCGATCGGACGCCCGCCGGGGCCGACAGCGGCCGCGAACAATAGCCCTCCCCGGATTGTAACTGCGCCTGCACCATCGCCGAAGCGGCAAACCCACTTTGCTGTCCATCTAATTCCGTGATGTGGCATTCTGAGAACAACACACTGAGGTGTTCGCGCGCATTCACGGGCGCGCCCCCACAACTCGACCGCAAGGTCGTTAGAACTCCACGACACAACCACGCATCGCACACGTAAGCCACGTGCGGAATGTGTCGGAGGACGGCGTGCCAATTGTCCGCATCTGAGAACAAATCGCGAGTTGCGAGGCCAGTTGCCGTGTCGGCGTGTGCATGTCGCTTTCGCAGGAAGAGTTAACTGCCGGGACGCGCGGGCGTATGAGTGCCAATCGAGTGACGCCGAGCGTCGCCGACAGCGTCAAGCGGCCCGGTTGGTGTACCGCGATTGTATTCGGACGTGAGCACCAGGAAGAGGCCGGGAGATTGCCGATTCATGGAACAATCGTCGCCGTCGGAGCGTGAATGATCGTCAACAAGCGCCACATGCGATGTGGCAACTCGCGTGGAGCCCTTTTTCAAGACTTCAGCACCAGTGTGTGGAGGACTGTGCGGTGCTTGCCGTTGTGTGGGACGGGGGCATTGAACGCGGGTTCAAGACTCTCATCCAACGGACGACGAGTGGGGCTGACGTGCCCAAAAGCGTGGGGACAGTGCAGCGACGCAATTGGAGCAGGATTTCGCGTGGTGATCTTTTGGCAGGCAGGAGCGCATTCTGCATCCAAATCGACCACTCCGACCGGTTTCTCAGGGTGATCCCACCAGAGACCTTCGGGCCTGCCGTGAGTTGTAAGTCTGCGGGAAGACAGTGCGGGTTATCGCAATCCCCCAATGTCGGTGCCCGAAACTCTTCGTCCACCGATTCCGGCACGCGGCATGCAACAGCCTGATGCCGTCACGGACTCCTCAAGAAAGGATTGCGTGTGCCGAATAATGGACGAATCCAGAATCGCATGCTGGGTTGTCTCAGCGAGTGCGAATACATGCTCTTGATGCCACATCTGGAACGCGTGACGCTGTCGCGTGACGCGTTACTCGCAGAACCCGGGGCGTCCGTCGAATATGCATATTTCCCCGTGGGCTGCGTGCTCTCCCTGATTGTGGTGCTTGACAATGGAGTGAGCGTGGAAGCCGGTACTGCCGGGAATGAGGGGATGGTCTATATCGGTGTCTTTGCTGGTCAATCGACCTCGCCATTTCGGATCGTGCCGCAGAGTCCCGGGGACTGTTTGAGGATCCCACAATCGGCCCTGGAGAAAGCGCTGGACGCCATTCCCAGGTTGCGAGTAGTCTTGCAACGCTACTGCTTAGTGCTGCTCTTGCAGTCAACGCAGAACGCGGCGTGCAATCTACGACATAGTACGGAGCAACGACTGGCTCGCTGGTTGCTTGTGTCTGCAGACCGGGCCGCCGGGAGTCAACTCGCTCTGACGCAGGATTCGCTGTCCGTCCTGCTTGGCGTACGGCGCCAGAGCATCAATATCGCTATCGGCACACTGCATCGTGCGGGGTTGATCAGCTACCGCCGCGGAAGCATCAGCATCGTCGATCGGGCAGGTCTCGAGGCCGTTGCTTGCGAGTGCTACCGGACTAACGCGAAGACGTTTGATCGGGTGATGGAATTGGATTGTGCCGACGGCGTGCGCGTCGTCTGAGATCGACATGCGTTCGAGCATTCAAGCGGCGAGGAATCGCGTGCTGTCCGAAGACGGTGCTCGCTGCGGTCGCTCCCCTGGCAATCAGGATCAGGCTGACAAGCCGTGCCTGACAGTTGTGAGTACGTGAATGCTGACCGAATGTCGCGAAGCCGATGGCCAGCTCGTCTGTTGATTTCGGCGCAGTGGTGAACGCCAACAAGACCATGAATCGCATGAGTCGCTCGGGCACCGCATCCCCGGCGTGCATTCAGAGACAACAGCCTGGCCCGTCGGAAGGACCTCGCCAATTCCTAGCTCACGATGTGTACTGGGCGAAATACGGCTGATCGCTGATCAAACATCGGGGATGTTTGGCGTACGCAGGGAAATCGCCGTCTAGGGCCCGGCGTCGTTAATTCGCTGGATGAGCCGTCCACCAAACGTCGCCGGTCGGCGAGGGCATGTTAACCGAAGCAACGAAGCCGCTTGAGGTTGCGCCTACAAGGAACGTGCATCGATGTTGAGGCTTCGAGTTGGCATGTCACTTGCGTCTCGCTCGACTATCGAAGTTTCCAGCATCGGCGACGGCGGTCCACCGGGCGTCGCTCCCACCAAAGGAGATTGTCAAATGTCTGTGCCACAGTCCCCGTCGTCATGCCGACGGCGTTTGGCAGGAACCGCGGGAGTCACGCTGCTCTTGGGATACGCCGTGATCCACGTGTTTTCTCAGGATTCAGCTTTGCCAAGAAACCTGCCCTCCCAGGTGCGCGAATTCCTGCTCGCGGCCGCGGACGCCGACGACACCACGGGGGGAAGCGTTGAGTCAAAGGCCGCAGTAGGATTCGGTCTGGTCCTCAGCGGTGGGCCAGCGCCCGTGCGAGTGCTTGAAGTTCGGAAAAACGGACCTGCCGAAGTCGCTGGCGTGCAGGTGGGTGACGAGTTGATCCGTATAAACGACCAGTTGTTAAGCAAACCGGAAGCGTTGTTTGATGTGACGGATCGTATGTCGGTCGCCGATCGCGCTCTCTTGACTGTTCGTCGAGGCAATGACGAGCGCCGTTTTGACGTCGTGGCGTCCACAGATGAAACCGCCCGCGACTCGATTCTTCCACACGAGACGGTGAAAGCGACTCGGGTGCGTCGAGATGATGTCGATGCCCCGTCCGTTAAAACCGAGGTCGTGCCACCGGTAAAGCTTGGTGCGACGCTGGAGACCAAAGCAGAGGGTATCGCTATCGTGCGGATCGACGAAGTGTCGCCGTTGCGAGATGCCGGGATGCGCCCGGGCGACCTCATCAAGACCGCGGCCGGACACGGCGTTGCGACTCCAGAAGGCTTATTCCGAATCCTGAATCGATTTGACGCAGGCGCAAATGTAGAGATCACTGTCAAACGAGACGAAGAGGAAAAGAAATTCACGATCACTCTGCCCAATGACCATGAAAAGGTCTTGGTGGACCCAGATGCAAACAGCACGTCCGACGATCACAGCACGTCCATTACGATTCGCGGTAATCGCTTTTCCGCAAATGAATTGCTCGAGCAAATTCTCGCGAACCAGCAGCGGCAACAGGCGCAGCTGAATTATCTGTACGAAGCCATGCAGCGACTCGCACAAGCTGCCGGCGTCAAAGAGAGTGTTCTCGGAACGCCCGTCTTCGGTCTGGGCGGAATGGTCGGCGGAAATGCCGCCGGGAGCAATTGCTACTGTGCAATTGGCTCGAACCCGCAAGGCAATCCGGTCATTGGATTCACGCAGACCGGCCAAGCGGTGGCTGTCGTGAGTCGCAATGCGATGCAAGTGCCGATACTGGCTGAGACCGTCCTGGCAGTCCCAGGAAAGCCAGATGTCGCGAACGACGGTCTCAACAACACGGACCAGAACGGAGACGGGTTACCGGATGGAGCGGATCTCAACGGCGATGGTTTTCCTTCTGCCGCAAATGCGAACGCAGGGGTGAAGGACAGTTGCTTTTGTCCGATCGGAACAGATCCGAGCGGAAAACCAATTGTAGGTGTCACCCGTCAGGAGATTCCTGTGGCTGTTGTCGGGACGGATGCGAACGGGCATCCGCTGTTGGCCGAAACCAGGCTTGCTCCAACGGGTTCATCCGGCGCGGGGGCGAAGGCTGAGACGATTCACCCCCAGGTGCCAATTCCTGACCCGCCGATTGCTCGGCCGTTGCGGACGCCGGGGAAACGCTGATCGCCGGTGCACAGGGAATACGGTGGCACAGTCGCGTCACTGAGCTTGTAGTGACAAATGATTGCGATCCCGGCGGCATCGGTCGCCGGGATCGTGTTCAGCCGTCGTCAAGTGTCGAAGCGATCAATTCATGAAGTCGTGGCCGTGATCGTCGGAAATGGTCGACCGGGCCAGATTCAGGAACCAGAAAATCAGCATGAGGCTCAGATCATGTCTCCGTCGCAATCGGACAGGCAGGTCATTCTGAATGACGAAACAGGACATGCACCCCAGCAGTCCTGCGAGACAAGTTTTTCGTTCCATGTCGTTGGCATCGGCGCCTCTGCGGGAGGGCTCGAGTCTCTCGAAAAGTTTTTCGCAAAAGTCCCGCACGCCAGCGGGATGGCATACATTGTCGTCCAGCATTTGTCGCCGGATTTTCGCAGCGTGATGGACGAACTGCTGGCACGACAGACGGACATTCCGATCCGCCAGGCGGAGGAAGATCTTGAGGTCGTGCCGGACACCATATTCCTCATACCTCCGAAAAAGAAGCGATTCTATCGGGGGGCCGATTCCGGCTTCGTGACAAGGAGCCGCGTGAATCACCAACTCTGCCAATCGACCACTTCTTTCGGTCGTTGGCCCAGGAAGCGGGGCCGCTCGCCGTCGCGGTCGTCCTCTCGGGTAGTGGCAGCGATGGATCGCGCGGAGTCCGCGAGGTGCATCAGGCGGGAGGGCTGGTCGTCTGTGAATCCGAAGAGTCAGCCAAATTCGACGGTATGCCGCTTGCCGCGCAGGAAAGCGGTGTTGTCGACTTCGTATTGCGGCCCGAAGAGATTCCCGAGACGCTTCTGCGTCACGCATTGCACCAAGAAAACGAATTGTCGGGTGCATTCCCGAAAAACGCTCCGCTCCGAGAAGGAATCGACGGGATTTTCGAGCAGCTGCACGCGGAATCCGGCATTGATTTTTCACATTACAAGGCCAGCACAGTCGGGCGTCGCATCCAGCGGCGTCTTATGCTGCACCAGATCGCCGATGTCGAAGACTATGCCCGACGACTGCGACAAGACGGTGGCGAACTCAACTCGCTCTACCACGATTTGCTGATCGGGGTTACGCGTTTTTTCCGGGATCCCGAACTGTTCGAGACGCTGCAAGACAAAGTCATTCCCGAGGTGGTCGAGAGAGCCGGTGCGGACGGCGAAATTCGCGTCTGGGTGCCAGGGTGTGCGACGGGCGAAGAGGCATATTCGATCGCGATCTTGCTCCACGAGCATTTCACCGCCCTGAGTCGGCCGCTTTCGTTCAAGATTTTCGGCACGGACGTGCACATCGCATCGCTCGATGCAGCAAGCGAGGGGGAATACGACCGCGATGCGGTCGCGGGAGTCTCGCAGGGCCGCCTCGATCGCTATTTCGAACGGCAGGGGGACAAATATCGTGTCGTACCCGAACTGAGGAATTCGATCGTCTTCGCACGACACAACTTGCTGAAGGATGCTCCCTTTACGAAGCTGGACATGATTTCATGCCGCAATCTGCTGATCTACTTTCAGCCTCCTGCCCAGAAGAAGGCCCTCTCCTTGTGCCAATTCGGGTTGAAGACGAACGGCATCCTGGTACTGGGGCCCAGTGAGTCTCCAGGCGAATTGCAAAGTGAGTTTGACGTCATCGACGGCCACTGGCGCGTGTACCGCAAACGACGTGACACGCGACTGCCGGCGGATCTGCGATTTCCGCTGCCGAACAATCGCATTGCGCTGCCGCGTTCAGAAAACCGCACGCAAATCGCTCTGCAGGGCTCCCGAACAGTCGTGCATGCCGACCTGCTCCGCGCTTACGACTGGATTCTGTCAAAGTTTGTTCCCACAGGGATCCTGGTCGACGATCGTCACGAGGTTCAGCACATTTTCGGCGATTCCGCGTCACTGTTGAAGTTCAAGTCGGGACGCCCCAGCACGGACGTCCTCGAATTATTCGACGGGAATCTCCGTATGGCTGTGACGAGCGCTCTGCACCGCGTCAAGAAAGACGGGATAGCAGTCAGGTACGATGGCGTGCAGGTGAACGGTCAGGCGCAAGACACTTGCTGTTTGTCCGTCGAACAAGTCCATAATCCGAAGGCGCACCGCCAGCAGTACCTGATCTCGCTTCGGCCGACGTGCGCGGAACAACTGCAGTCGTCGGAACGCAGTGTCGTAGTCAACACGCAGTCAATGTCTCAGGAACGGATTGACGCGCTGGAAAACGATCTCCGCTTTGCGCAGGAAAACCTGCAGGCCACGGTCGAGGAGCTCGAAACTGCCAATGAGGAAATGCAGGCCGCGAATGAAGAGCTGGTGGCATCAAACGAGGAACTGCAAAGCACGAATGAAGAGCTGCACTCCGTCAATGAGGAGCTGTACACCGTCAACGCGGAATATCAAAAGAAGATCTACGAATTGACGGAGATGACCGCGGACTTGGACACGCTGATGGAGTGCACCGACGTTGCCACGGTTTTCCTCGACCCTGACCTGCGGATTCGCAAGTTCACTCCGCAGATCGTTCCAATTTTCAAGCTCTTGTCGCAAGACGTCGGACGATGCATCGATACGTTCGCGCACCATTTGAAACGAGACAATCTTGTTGCGGCCATAAAACTCGTGCTGCGCTCAGGCGAGAGATTAGAGGAGGAGATTCAGACCGATCAGGGACGATGGTTGCATATGCGCGTCCTGCCATATCGTTCGGAGAAAGTCATCAAAGGAGTGGTCCTCACGCTGATCGACATTGATACGTTGAAACGCGCGGAACAGTCGCTGGCCCAGTCGCTTCGAGAACGCGAGGGATTCATCGCTGTTCTCTCGCACGAACTGCGTAATCCTGTGAATGCCATCGTCAGTGCGTCGCGCTTGCTTTCGCAACCGCGTTCGAATGCGGCCGACATGCAGGATGTTGTCGCCGTGATTGAACGGCAATCCAAACATATTGCCCGGCTATTGGAGGATCTTCTCGACGTGTCGAGGATGACCCAGAATAAGCTCTGCCTGCGAATGGAGGCCTTTGATCTGCGCAGCGCGATCGCGGCGGCAATTGAAACGACGCAGCCGGTGTTCGCTCAACACCGGCAAACCCTCAACGCGAACATTTGTCCGGACCCATTGATCGTTCAGGGCGACGAACACAGACTGAATCAGGTCGTCGCGAACCTGCTCGTGAACGCCGCCAAATATTCGCCAGAGTTCGCGGTCATTGAATTATCTGCCACGCGTGCTGGAACGGAAGCCGTGTTACGGATCACGGACAACGGCCAGGGCATCCCCGCCGAATCAATGAAGTACATCTTCACGGCGTTCACTCAGTCTTCTCAAGACTGGCATCATCATGACGGAGGCATGGGGATCGGTCTGTGTCTGGCGAAGTCCATCGTCGAACGGCACCAGGGATGCATCGACGTTCACAGCGATGGCGAGGGTCGCGGCAGCCAGTTTACCGTGCAACTTCCTTTGGCGCCCGGACGAAGCAGCTTTCGGAATTGCCAATGGACGAAACGCGGCCGGCCGAACTGCTTCATCCGTCTTCTCCCTCTGCATCAAAGGCAATTGTGATCGTGGAAGATCAAGAGCGGCCGGGATTACTCAAAAGACTATTGGCACTCGATGGGCACACAGTCACCATTGCAAAGGATGGCGAGGAGGGAATACAGGCAATACTTCAAAACGCCTCAACTGGCGATTGTTGACCTTGGCCTGCCGAAAGTGAACGGTTTTGGTGTGGCGAGAAATGTTCGCGCGCGGCTTGGAGACAGCGTGTTCCTCGTCGCCCTCACCGGTCATGGTAGCCCTCAGGATGTGAAGGCAGCGATTGAGGCCGGATTCGATGAACATATGGTTAAGCCAGTCGATTTCAATCGATTGTGCGAGCTCATCAGTAAGCATTGAGGGAAACCGTCCAAACGCGTGTCGGCCGCGAGGACGGGCGCTGCAGGCCTTTGCTTTGTTTCCTGATCGAGCGTGGATGTAACGATTCCGGAACAGGCATCGATACTGCAGCACGGTTTTATGGGAAACACGCTCTTCATCGGGGAGCCAATGGCATGCGCACTGCAACAGCAGGACGCGTAATGTTGGCAGTCGCAATGGATCTAGTGATGCTGCGGACACGGCGACGTTTCATTTGGAACTTATAATGCGGTCTGCACCGAAACAGATCTACCCATTTGCTGTATGGTGTGTGGGTGTAGATAGTCGGCCAGGGGCGTCCGGCCTCCGGGCGCGGTGCCGCGGCCGCGGAGCCGCGATGTGTGAATCACCGCCTCATCGTAGAAAGGAGAGCGGCACAAGTACTTCGCAGTTGTGTGTCGTCTACATGACAGTCATGCGGAGATGAGGTGACATTGGGCGTCAGAGAAACCACAGCTGTCACACCTGTATCGGGCCGTTCCTGATTCTTTGTGGCTGTCCGTCAATGCAGTGAGCGTTATGCTCGAAATGACGACATATTCTTATTAGTGGCGGTTTCACAGTCCGGGACGACGAGACTCCCGCCGGGCCAGAGTGCCAGGAATACCCCAGCTTTATTGCGGCTCGCCAGGAGAGTTGTCCTCTCACAACTCTGTCATTGACGATGCGAAGCACTTTCGAGGTGAGTGCTGTCCGCGGACGGTGCGCCGGTAGCTGACAGGACGGTAACGCCTGCGCGGTACTGTGCGGCCGATGTATGACAGGCGGATTCGGCGACTGCCGGGCGTGGTGTGCGTGTACCGAAAATGGTTCGAGGCGGCAGCATCGCGTTTGCCACGTTGTTGACGCTGCCTGCGTACTGAACCAGGACAACCTCATGTTGGATCTGAACCTGCGATTGATGAGTGCTGCAATCGATTCGGCGAACGAAGCAATGTTCACGATTCGCAGCGACGGTCGCTTTGTGAGTGTCAATCAGACCGCCTGCGAACGTCTGGAGTACAGCCGGGCCGCACTGCTAGCCATGAGCGTGTGGGACATCAATCCGAACTATTCCCCGGAGCGTTGGGGAATACTCTGGAGTGAGCTCAAGGAACGCCAGCGAATGGTCTTCGAGTCGGAGCACCGGACACGGAGCGGTCGCCACTTCCCGGTCGAGGTCTCGAAATTCTATGTGGCGTTCGACGATGGCGAATACGTATTCGATTTTGTGCGGGACATCAGCAGCCGGAAGGCCGCCGAGCAGGCCATTCAGCAGAGTGAAGAGCGATTCCGGCAAATGGCATTGCAACTGCGTGACGTACTCTGGATGCAGGAACGGCCGACTTGGCGGTTCATTTACGTGAGCCCTGCTTATGAAACAATCTGGGGCAGAACGTGTCAGTCTCTGCTTGAGTCGCCGCTCAGTTGGTTGGAGGGTGTGCACACGGACGATCGCGAACAGGTGCGCCGACAGTTTGTCGATCTGCTGTCGTCGGAGGAATGTCAGACCATTTGTCGGGTTGTCGGTTCCGACGGTGCGCTTCGATGGATCCAGGCGTCCAGTGTTCCGATCCGAAATGATTCCGGCGAAGTCTGCCGGGTTGCGGGAATGTTCCGGGACATCACTGAACATCGAGAGAACGAGCTGGCACTGGATGCCGCGAAGCTTGCGGCAGAGCGCTCAAGCCAGGCGAAGAGTCTGTTCCTCGCGAACATGAGTCATGAGATTCGCACGCCCCTGACGAGCATCCTGGGATATGCAGAATTGTTGCAGCGAGGCGACATTCCCGCCGACCAAATGCGGTCGCACTTGGACACGATCTGTACAAGTGGACGTCATCTGCTGACGCTGTTGAATGACATTCTGGACTTGTCAAAAATCGAAGCTGGGCACATCGACCTTGATCTGCAGCGCGTCTCCCCACATCAAGTCATCAGAGAGGTATTGTCGCTCCTGCGCGTGCGCGCCCAAGAGAAGAGCCTGGAGCTGGAGGCAGTCTGGACCAGCCCTACTCCGGAGGTAATTCTGACAGACGCGGCCCGATTGCGGCAGATGCTGGTCAACATTGTCGGCAACGCGATCAAATTCACGGAGAGGGGCGGAGTGGTCGTCACCGCAGGCTTCGACCACGCCGGTCGGGATACTCGACTTCGAATCGAAGTCCGTGATACTGGAATAGGGATTCCGGCTGATCGACAGGAGTCCATTTTTGTGGCATTCACGCAGGCAAATGAGTCGATTACCAGACGTTTCGGCGGATCCGGCTTGGGGATGACTATCAGCCGCATGATTGCTCGAGAGCTCGGGGGGGATGTAGTCGTCCAGAGCTCGCCGGGCCAGGGGACGATGGTGACCATAACAGTCCAAACAGGCCCGTTGGAGGGAGTCCGCATGTTGACGCGCCCGCCCACTGAGGTCATGCAGCCTTCGACCCACAACACGGGCTCGAGAATGAAGCGGGTTTTGGATGGGATCCGAGTACTCGTCGTCGATGATGGGGAATCGAATCGCGAACTGGTGAGCCTCGTCTTGCAGAACGTAGGTGCTGCCGTGGCGTTCGCCAGGAACGGCCAAGAGGGCATCGAGCGCTGCATTCACCGTGAATTTGATGTAATTCTAATGGACTTGCAGATGCCCGTTATGGATGGCTGGAAAGCGATGCGAAAGTTGCGCGCCGCTGGAATCCGGACGCCCATCGTCGCGCTGTCTGCACACGCCATGCGAGGAGTGAAGGAAGACTGTCTGAGGGAAGGTTTCGATGGATACTTGACGAAGCCGATCAACATCGACGAGTTGCGGTCATGCGTCCGCTCTTTCGGTTCGAATCGTCCCCGCAAACCGATCGATGTCGCTTCCCCCCTGGGGGCGGTCGCACCGGTCAAAGGGAATTGCATCAGGTCGTCTCTGCCGTCCGACGAACCAGGATATGCAGGCATTCTCCGGAGTTTTGTGCAGCGATTGGATCGAAAACTCGACGAGTTAGAAGCGGCGGCGACGACTGACGATATCAAGACGGTGGAAGAAATCGCTCACTGGTTGAAAGGCGCCGGAGGGACGATGGGATTTGGTTGTTTTACCGAGCCGGCCGCACGTCTGGAACGGGAAGCCGCAGAACGAGCAGTGGCATCGATGAGAATGAGCATCAAGGGCATCAGGCGTCTGGCGGAACGTATCGAGGTCACGGATTAATCGCATTTTCGATATCCGGGGAGCGCCAAGATGACAGCAGCACGAGTCTTGATTGTGGACGACGAGGAGACGGTGCTGGACCTCTACAAGCTCCAGCTTGGCATAGAGTTCGAAATCAGCACGGCCGTTTCCGCGGAAACTGCGCTTGAACAGCTGCGTGGCGGTGCTGAGTACGCCGTCATCGTTGCCGACAAGCATCTGCCTGGTATGGCGGGAGATGTGTTGCTCCAGTTTGTGCAAGCAGAATGGCCGGCAACGGTTCGGATCATGCTGACGGCGGACTCCCATCAAGTGGTGGCAGCGGATGCGGTCAACCGCGGACACGTCTTCCGCTTCCTTAACAAGCCGTGCCTCGCTGCGGAGTTCCGGACGGCGGTCCGCGATGCGGTTCGCGAACACCAAAGTCGGTGCGCCGAGCATGACATCCTCGCAAGTACCGTCAACGGCAGTGTCCGCCTGCTGAGTGAAGTTCTCGCGATTGTACGGCCGGACGCATGCAGCCGCGCGCGCCGGATCTGCAGGACGGCCGAACAGATTTGCCGCCGATATTGCGACTCGGACGCTTGGGAAGTCAGTATCGCGGCAATGCTGTGCGAGTTGGGATGCCTGACACTGCCGCCAGCCTTGGTCCACCGCGCACTTCGGCGGGCTCCGCTCGCCACGGACGAGGCCGAGTTATGGGACTCGCACCCGCGCATTGCACACGATCTCATTTCGCATATTCCGCGATTGCAGCGAATCGCGAAAATCGTGTTGTTGCAGAACGAGCCGTACCAACCGTCATCCGAACTGTCAGGTGACAATCAACGTGACGTCCGATGGCGCGCTTCGTGCCTGCGAATCGTGTTACGGTGGGACAATCTTGTCGAAGCGGGGCACACTTCAGGCGACGCCGCAGCACAAATCCTCGACGAGGCTGAGGAATACCCCCCGGATGTCGTAGCCGCATTTCGCACGGTCGTTGAACAGGATAGCCGCCGAAGCATTCGTGAGTTGCGCGCGGGGGAGTTGTCAAAGGGTATGGTGCTGGCTGAAGATTTGAAAGATGTCAGAGGACGGCTGCTGCTGACAAAAGGTCAGGAGATCGGAGCCGGGGTTCTGATCCAGATCTCTCCGGCCTGGAAGGGGTTATACGAGCTTCAGGAACCAATCCGAGTGCTGGAGACCGAAGCGCAGCAAATCTCAGAAGGCGCTGACGGACAGCCCATACCAACAATTCCACGAGAGCGCTGCGGGATGCTGATCGGCAGCAGCTAATCAGAAACTGCTCGACCGTGACAGGTAATGTGAGCAAAAGCGGCAGCGCGTTGCATGACTGCCGCTCCACCGCCTCCACATCGAACCACCATTACCGCTCTGCCGACGCCGCTAAGTAAATCCAGCGAGATTCATCATCCCGTGGCGCGATCCGGGGCGCGGTCCTCCTGACCGCTTCAGATTCCGGCATCCTGCCTTCCCCGGAACGCTTTCTCGCAATCAGGCGGAGACCCGAGTCTCCCGGCTGCTCAGTTCACTCACCAGCGAAAGTGGATTAATCGGCTTGCGGAACCATCGATCGACTCCAGAAGGCCCAATCGGCACGGCTGCAGCTTCCGGGCTCATTCCCGAGATCGCGAAAATCCGGAGGTTGCAAGTCGCTGGATTCTCACGCAACCTTCTCACCGTTGTCGGCCCATCCATCCTTGGCATGGCCATGTCCAGCAGGATTATCTCGGGCAATCGTCGCGTTTCGACATAGTTGATCGCTTCCACTCCATCCAGAGCGGTATCGACGTCGAAGTTGCAAGTGCGCAAGAAGCCTGCGAGGAGTTCCGCCTCGTTGGCGTTGTCTTCAACAATCAAAGCACGTCGGCGGACTGGCATTGCCTGGCCGGAGTCGGTGCGATCCAGACTTTGGATCTCAGTTTCGACTCTCTCGAGTTCAAGCAACATCTTATACAGTGCCGGTTCCACGTCGACTTGCTGCCCCGCTTCTAGCTTCCGCGCCAGCAGGCAAAGGCCGAACATGGCCGTATTGACCTGATTTCGCAGCCGATGTGTTGAATCCGCGGTCCGAAGCGAGACGTCTGATCCGTCTCGCGATTCGGCGGGCGACGGTGAGACCTCGTGACGGAAAATGGGAATCTCCTGTGGCGCGTCTATCCCTAAACGGACGACATTTCCTGAAATTCGTAAGACCGTCACGTCAACCCCGAGGGTGGGGAACACGACGCGTTCATCCTTGCGCCGAGAAACGACGAGCATCGCACGCTCCTTCCTTGAAGAAATAGTGCGGAGAGGGCTTCCGTTCCGCAACATACTTACGGCAGCCTCACTCCTTCGGCTACAGCAAGCTCATCGTTTAGCCAATGTCCACATCGGCCAAAACCGACAGTTGATGAGTTTGCGACGAGGATGCTAGCGTCGACACGAGCCAGCGCCAACCACCGGGCCCATGGTTCTAATGAGAAAGCAGTATGACGCTTTATTGTCGTAGGTAAGCCTGACCGACAGCCGGCAGAGGCATACCTTAAGCATCGTTCTCACAAACAAATGTCCGTCGCCGGACAATCTGGGCACTCTATGTGTTCAACTTGCATCCTAGAACTCACAGTCGGTTTTATCAGTCGAAAACACTTCTACTTGCGTGCTCCTTTGACTCAGTTCGCTGAACCCGCCAGCACGGCATTCGACTATAATGGCTCGCGATAAGGAGGTCGCGACCCGAACACGTTGCTCTGTCAGGTTGCGGACATTGCGGGCGTCGCGTTTCAAATACTAGGTGCTATGGGCGAGGACTCCTGAGGATAGAGACGAACACAATGACGACTATACATCAACGCCTCCGTCAACGGACGGCAGCTTTCCACGATGCACTCGAATTCCGAGTGGCGTCGATCATCGACAATCCGACGGCATCGAGTTATGCGATGCTGCTTGCTGCGATGTATGGATACTACGCACCGTTAGAAGATGCGCTCGCCCAGAATGTGGACCTGACGCGTTTAGGGATCAACCTTGATGAGCGGAAGAAGCAAAACCTGATCGAAGCGGATCTGCAGCTGTTTGGAGTGGATGCAGCAGCGATTGAGCGCTGCGGTACGCTGCCGGCGACACAACTGGCAGGCGCGGCGCTGGGCTGCCTTTACGTTCTTGAGGGTTCAACTCTCGGCGGACGAGTGATTGCCCGGCGGATTTCGAGTCGGCTAAACGTAACTCCTGACTCTGGCCTGTTGTTCTTTACAGGTTATGGAGCTGAATGCGGCACGATGTGGCGCGAATTCCTGACTTCTCTGGAACGCGCATCCGCAGACGATGCCTTCGCCGAGGAGACATGCCAAGGCGCGATTGACTGCTTCGCAAAGCTGGACAACTGGTTGGAGCGATCGCTTGCATTGGGCGGCATGCGCGAAAACAAGACCAGTAACTCTCGAAAGTGACGATGCTTGCGCGTTGTGTCCGCTTTCACGTCTCCGAATCATTCCAATAGAGCGCGACGCATCGCCGGTCGGCGCCCTAGAGTCGATTTGTCACGCTGCCGACGAGTGCGAGCAATTCCTCGACATCGACAGGTTTGGTCACATGTGCCTGGAATCCGGCCAGTATCGCCCGACGACGGTCTTCGGCGCGGGCATACGCCGTCAAAGCGATCGCAGGAATCTTGGGACGGCCGAGCATTGACTCTGCCTTGCGCCAACTCCGGATGAATGCATAGCCGTCCGTCCCGGGCATTCCGATATCCGAGATTATCACGTCGATGTCGTGCTGACGAAGCACGGCTTCTGCCTGTTCCGCACTCCCGGCTGACGACACCTTACAGCCGAAATCGCTCAGAATGCGATGCATAAGCTCTCGAGCATCCTCCTGATCATCGATGGAGAGCGCACGAACTCCTGCCAAATCGACACGCCCGTTGCGATCGGACGGTATGCAGTTCTCTAACTGCCTCGTCTCATCATCGTAGTCCGCGACGACGCGCACTGGCAGCGAAACGACAAACATCGCCCCCTCTCCTCGGCCGCGGCTGGCGGCGCGGACGGTGCCGCCGTGCATTTCCACCAGGCTACGGACGATCGACAAACCGAGGCCCAATCCTCCGTGGTGCCGAGACGACGTGCTATCCGACTGCCGGAACCGTTCAAAGACGAATGGCAGGAATTCCGGCGAGATTCCTTCGCCGGTGTCAGAGACAGTTAGTTCGACATGGGAGCGTACACGTTGCAGGATCACCTGAACTTTGCCGTCGCGCGGCGTGAATTTCACGGCGTTCGACAGCAAATTCCAGACGACCTGCTGCAACCGGTGCGGATCGCCGGTTGTCTTTACACCGGACATCGGATCGATCAGTTTCTCGACTCGTACCCCTTTCGCTTCGGCAGCGAGTGCAACCGTCGTGATCGCGGATTCGACGATCGACGGCAGATCGGTGTCCTGCAGATCAAGGCGCAGCTTTCCGGCAATGATGCGGCTCATGTCGAGCAGGTCTTCGATCATCTGCGCCTGCGAGCGGGCGTTGCGCTCGATGACGGTCAGCCCCTCCGATAAGGCTGTCGAACTGCTTTTCTGTTGTTGCAGGATCTGCGTCCAGCCGAGGATCGCGTTGAGGGGCGTTCGCAGTTCATGCGAGAGTGTTGCCACGAACGTGTCTTTCATCTCGTTCATCCGCTCACTGGCGGTCCTCGCGGCTCGCTCGCTCTCCAGAATAGCCTCTCGCTCCAGGCTGGCCTGCTGTAACTTCGAATGCTCCGATGACAGTTTCTCCGCGCGGTCAATCAGTTGTGCGATCAGACGTTCTCGGAATTTACGGGCAGCCTCGAGTTCCTCTGCCTTCCACGGTGCAGAACGCCCCTTGACGGTCTCTCGCCACAAGGCAAAAGATCCACGAGGGCTGAGACGCGCTTCACCGTCGCCCTTGACGACGCTCTTGCGCGGGTCGCCGGCCCAGTCGACCGGTCGCTCCTGCTCGGGACGAAACCACAGGACGTGATGATGACCGGCTGCCGCCACCGAAATCGCCAGGACCCCGCTTGCGACTCCCCAAGAATGCCACTGCCGTACCATTCTTGTAAGTGGTCGGTGGCAAAGATCCCCGAGGGCTGCTGCTGCTTGAGCCAATCGCAAACACCGAGGATTTCCTTCTCACGAGGCGCATGTCCGATCCTAAGGACTTGCTTGCCGACGACGACGGCCGCTCCGTCGGATTGCAGAATCGAGAGCAAGTTCGGCTGGCCGTTGATCAGCGCCTCCGTCGGACTTTCAGAATCGGCTAAGCGAGTGAACAGCTCCGTCATTGTCTTGTCCATCGTCTCCCGATAGTCGCGCAGCTCGCGATCTTCGGCGGCCGCAACGGAGAGTGACATCAACTGTCCCAGTAACTCACAGGCAGTGCGTACGTCGTATGCGACGAACCGAGGCGAATAGTGGTGGCACGCTATGAGCCCCCACAGCCTCCCGTCGCGAATGAGGGACACCGACATTGAGGCACTCACACCCATGTTCCGGAGGTACTCCAGATGGATCGGAGACACGCTTCTCAATACCGAATACGAGAGGTCCAGCGGCAGTTCGGCATCCGCTCCTGAAGCAGGGACAATGGTGGAGGGCTGATAATCACGATCCGAGATAAATCGCAACCAGTTTTTGGCGTACAGTTCGCGAGCCTGCTGAGGGATGTCCCCGGCTGGATAGTGCAGTCCCAGGAACGACTCCAGGTCTTCACGGCGATCTTCGGCGACGACCTCCCCGTTCCACTCGGTGTCGAAGCGGTAGAGCATGACGCGGTCGAAACCGCTGATTCGCCGCACATGCCGCGCGCACAACTCACTTACTTCCTTCACCGAAGGAGCCTGCTGCAATTGGCGAATCGACTGCTGAACAAGTCGATACAGTCCAGTCGCGGAATGCTGCTGTTCCGACACCCGGGGCTCGAGTTCCAGATACAACCTGTCGCCATTCCGATGTGCGATTGCGTCGAACTCCCTGGCACACTCCCGCAACCGCACGGAGAACAGGTACACCGGTCGACCTTCGGTGACCTCGTGGCGCAGCAGGGTTTCCCGCTCTTCCGATTCTTCTGCTATGAAAAGACTCAGCAGCGAGGCGCCGAGCAGTTCCTCGTGTCCGATCCCGAAGGTGTCTCGCACTGTTCTCACTGAGGTGTGAAATAATGAGATCGTTCACACCGCAGACGAACAACATTCCGTGCGGTTGAATGGCACCGGAGCGATGTCGGTTCGGTGTCGCAGTTGCTCAGATCAACCGGTGGCGTGTTCATAGCTTTCGAGTGTGCGATCAATGACCGTCTTGCGGTAATGAGTGTCTCGAATGATCCCCGAGAATTCTAACACGTCACTCAGACGGCACGATGGGGGTTCCCCCGATGGGTCCGATCAGGCAAGTTGAGGCGAGCAGTCGACGCGGAGAATTCCCGATGTCGACGATGAGACGGCTGCCATCCGCAGCCAGGCCAACACGGAGACGCTGCTGGCAGACGGCCCGGTCCTAATGGGGTTTCGCGAGCCGGACGTTCTTGAGACGATCGCTGCACCGGACAAGTTCAACGTCTTGCGTGGCCATCAGCAGTACGGCAGGGGCCGGGTGCGGGGCGCGCAGATGTCGCTAAATGTCGCGGTGATGGGGTCGCCATTCTATCGACCGGGCCAGTTATCCCAACGACAGCCCCGTTGAGGGCCTCGTCCGCGAGACGGCTCTCGGACCGCACTCGATCCTCCAGGCTCGGCAGCATGGCGAAGAGGCTTCCTGGACCTGAAACGTCTGTGTGACCTGAGTTTCGCGGAGATGTCGGGCATAGGAGCAAGCGAGCTCGGTTTCCAGTAGGTTGTACACAGATTGTACACACCTGCTTGGAAATGCGTTGAGTTCCTCGCGCGTATTCTTGCAAGGATATGCAATCGGCAGGCGTTGCGTGAACTCGTTTCCTCACCTTCCTTTTGGTGCAGTTGCTCGCGGCTCGATCGGGAATCTTTGGGAGCTGGAAGTCGCAGGTTCGAATCCTGTCGCCCCGATTTGCTTTGCGAACGGTGTGTCGACGGAGAGAATTGAGAATCGACCGCAGGCAATCTCACCTGCTTTCGCCTCTCCCGACCCGCATCCAATTCGCTGATTTGCTGGTCGGACCAGTGACCGGCGCATATGACAACCCTCGCTGGCAAAACTCTGCTTATTACGGGCGGCAGCCGGGGCATCAGTAAGGCGATCGCACTGCGGGCCGCGCGACGGCGCTTATATTGCCGTCGTGGCCAAAACCGACAAACCAGACCCGCAGCTTTGCCGGGGACCGTCCACACGGCGGTCGAGGAAATCGCCGCTGCAGGTGGCCGGGGACTCGCCTGTATTGCTGATATCCGGTCGGAAGAGCAGGTGCAGGCGGCCGTCGAACGGACGGTAGAGACGTTTGGCGGAATCGACATCCTCGTCAACAACGCCAGTGCGATTCAATTGACCGGGACGGTGGCGACTGAGATGAAGCGGTTCGACCTGCTGCAGGGCGTCAACGTCCGCGGCACGTACCTGTGCTCAAAGCTGTGTATTCCGCATCTGCGGCGCGCGGCGAACCCGCACATCCTCAACATTTCCCCGCCCCTGAATCTCGAGCCGCGCTGGTTTCAGAACCACGTGGCGTATTCGATCTCAAAGTTCGGCATGAGCCTGTGCGTGCTGGGGATGTCGGCCGAATTGGCGGCGGACGGCATTGCCGTGAACGCGCTGTGGCCGCGGACAGCGATTGCGACCGCAGCCGTGCGAAACCTCCTCGGCGGCGACAATGCGGTAGCCCGTTGCCGCAAGCCGGAGATTATGGCCGATGCGGCGCACGCCATTCTGATGCGCCGCAGCCGCGCGTGCACCGGTCGGTTTTTCATTGATGACGAAGTGCTGGCCGAGGAGGGTATAACGGACCTGAGCTGCTATGCAGTCACGCCCGGCACGGAGCTATTGCCGGACTTCTTTGTGTGAGCGGTGGCCCTGCGACGTCGTCACACCATCTCGCGGATCGGCGCGCCGCGATCTAGCAGGTACTGCGGCCGGCCCGTGGGATCCTGGAGCGTCGTCGCCGTCGCATTGATGCCCAAGTTCCAGTACAGCGTGGCCAGGATGTCCTGGTACTGGACCGGTCGCGCCGCGACTTCTGATGCGAGGCGGTCGGTGGCGCCGATGACCTGCCCGACGCGCAGGCCGCCGCCCGCCAGAAACGCCGGTCCCACCTGCGGCCAGTGGTGCCGGCCTCCCTGGGATTTGTCGTCGATGCGCGGCGTGCGGCCGAATTCGCCCCAGGCAACGATCGTGACGTCGTCGAGCATGCCGCGCTCCTCCAGGTCGGTGACCAGCGCGTGCAGACCGCAGTCGAGGATCGGCAGGACCTGTCGCAGACGGGGGAAATTCTCGGAGTGCGTGTCGAAGTCGCTGAGTGACAGCGTCACGACGCGCACGCCGGCCTCGACGAGCCGACGTGCCAGGAGGAATTTTCTCGCGGCGCGCGGATCCTCTGCCGTGTCAAATCGTTGCGTGGGATCGTCCGCCGGCGGCGTGTAACGCCGAAGCACGCGCGGATCCTCTTTCTCCAAATCGAGGGCATCGGCGAACTTGCCAGATGTCAAAATCGAGACGGCCTGCTGGGTGAAGCGATCCATGGCGTCCGTCATGCCCGAGGCGTCGATCGTGCGGCGGAGCGCGTCATGCGAGGCGAGCAGTCGGGTGCGCTCGTGCAGGCGCGCCGCGGTCAAGCCTGGATCGAGTGTGAGCTTGATGCTGTGATCGGCGCCCAGCGCCGCCAGCTCCTGGATCATGCGCGGTTCCAGCGGCCGCTCAAACATGGCCGAAATGTCGGGCCGGAATGGCTGAAACGCGGGTCCCAAGAAACCCGGACGGGCGCTATTCCGCACGAGCGGCCGCCCCTGCATGAGATCGACGAACGCCGGCGTTGCGTCGGAAGTCGAACTCGTCAGCCTGGCAACGATCGACCCCATCGCCGGCCGGCCCCCCAGCGACTGCAAATCCTGAAGGTCGAATCCCGACATGCACTGAAAGGCATCATGGCGACTGGCGGAGCCGACCAGCGATCGGATCCAGACGAACTTGTCGGCGATGGTAGCGAGCCTGGGGAGGTGCTCGCACAAGTGGAATCCGGGCAGCGAAGTGGAAATGGGGCTGAACTCGCCGCGGATTTCGACCGGAGCGCCGGGTTTCAGGTCGATCATGTCCATGTGCGGCGGCCCACCGTCCAGGTGGACGTTGATGATCGCCTTACGCGTTGCGCCGCGACCGTCCTCGGCACGCAGGAGGTCGGCCAGGGTGAGTCCGGCCCCCAAGCTGCCCGCCGTGAGAAAATGACGCCGCGTCAGACCGTCGCATTGCTCTGGCGGCTTACCGAAGATGGTGAGCATCTCGCTCTCCGCACAAGCGGCTGTTTTCCGCTCTGCGACGCACCGCCCGGCGACTGTTCCAGCAAAAACGCGCGCACCGCAGACGGCGTTGACCGTGCGGCCCACATCATCGCACAGAGTCCGCCGGATCGCACGCCCAATCCAGGAATCGGGCGGTGATCCTGCCGCAGGGTCAAGACAGTGCGGATACCGGCTTTCGAGGGGTGCTCGCGCAAATCGCTCGAGTCAGCTGCGCTGGCGGCGGCAGGACGCCTCATCGCAAATTGAGCGGCCTACATTTGCGGGCCGGCAGTCTGGCCTGCATTGTTTGACCTGGTGGGGCTGTTCACGACCGGGTCGAGTCCGCCGGTCAACACCATTCCCTGAATCTCGATCGCCGCCGAATGCAATTGCGTGAGCGCCGCCACGTAGTCAATGCTGGCCTGGAACAGATCGCGACGGGCGGTCAGTACGCGGAGAAAGTCGAACTCCCCCTCTTTGTAATTCTGTTCCGCAAGGGACAGGTTCTCTTCCGCAGTGGGGCGGATCGTCTGGCGATAGGTTTCGACCAGATTGCGGGCCGATTCGTAACGGCGAAACGCGTCCGCCAGTGCGTCGCGCATAGACAGTTCGAGACGCTGAATCTCGTTGCGGGCGGCAACAAACTCACCGCGTGCCGCCGTGATGTTGCCCTGATTCTTGTCGAACAACGGCAATTGTACGCCGACCTGCAGGCCGTACATCATGAATTGCGGCGACACGAAGTCGTACCCAACGCTCCCCATGACCTGCGCATCGGGAATCGGCTGGACCATTTCACGGCGGACCTGGGCATCGGCCGCGGCACAGCGGGCGCGGGCCGCATGCAACAGCGGGCTGCTGGCAAGCAATTGCTGCCAGGCGCTGTCCCATTGGACTTCGGGCACTTCGTCCTCAAGAGTGCCTTCGAGCGTGCGTGATGCCAGATCGGGCCAGCCGATGACGTCGCCGAGCTGCGTCCAGGCGGCGTCGGCGGCAAATCGCGAGTTCCGCAGCAGGACCTGCGTTTGTGAAAGCTGCAGGCGTGCCTGGAGGACGTCGGCGCGCGAAACGACTTCGCCTTCAAGCAGTTGCTCCGACGCACGCACACCCTCCTCGGCCGTCCTGACGAGCTGCTGCGCCGTCGCCAATTGCTGTTGCGTGCCAAGAACCGTCACATAGCGGATGTAGATTTCATTGATGACCCGCATCTGCTGTGCCTGGGCTTCCCAGCGGGCGCGTTGTACATCGAACGAAGCCACTTCCCGGCTCAGGCCGAGCTTGTTGGCGGTGACGATGTTCTGCTGGACCAGTGCGCCATGGGCGTCGAAGGGGGCGTTGTTCGCTGAACCTGAGTAGGCGATGAGCGGGTTCGGATACAGGCCCACCTGCAGCCAGTTTCCTTCTGCCTGCTGGATCAGCCCCTGTGCCTGACGCAACGTCGGGTTGCCGGAAAGTGCCAGTTCGCGAAGTTCCGCCAGGGTCATGACTGGTCCGGCTACGCCCATTGGCAGGTCGGCCGGGTCATATTCGGGGACGGGGACTGTTTGACTAGCGCCCGGCGCCGACGGATCGACGGCTGGCGGCGCGTCCGGAGCTTCCTGAAAGAGCGCGACGCGCGCAATGCCCGAATCGGTGGCCTGGGACTTGGGCGATTCGGCAGTCGCGACGCTTCGGGGACGCGTCGGTTCGGAAACAGGGCGCCATTTGTCGGCAGCGGCCGCGACGTCGATACGGGCCGGAGTTGTCGAGTCGGCGCGATCGGCCAGCGGAACTCGGACGTTCGTCGCGCGGCAGCCGGCCAGCAGCACAATTCCCAGCACGGACGCCGGGAGCGCCGAGAGAACACGTCCGGATTTCACCCGCGGTTCCTCCTGAACCAGTCCGCCTGCATCCTTGCAGGGGCAGCGGCGAACTCGGTCGCCGGCGTGGCGTATCCAGCATCGGACCAGTCCGGCGCCGACCTGCACTCGAAGCGTCCGCCTTAATCCGGTTGGCCGGGATGTGCGGCCGAAAAATCGGGCGAGAACTGAGCCAGTTCCCCAGCAGACCGGGAAAACACGTAAATTCTTTGAACTTGGCGGCCGAATGTACTGAGTTGCCCGCCCGCGCAATGCCGGCGGTCAACGTCTGTGGGCGCACAGTTCTGCCCGCAAGCGTCCCGGATGCCGTGGCACGTCGCTAATGGCCCATACTGGTCGCGCCGGAACGCGGAGTTCGCTTGCCGTAGAAGCTATACAGCACTGGCACGATGTTCAGGAACAGGATCGTCGACAGCATCCCACCGACCACGACGATGGCCAGCGGCTTCTGGCTTTCCGATCCCATCTCGTGCGAGAGCGCCGCCGGCAGCAGGCCGAGCAGTGCCGCCAGAGCCGTCATCACGATCGGTCGGACGAGTTGCTGCGTCCCCTGGAAGAGCGCGTCGCGAAGCTGCATTCCGCTGGCGCGCAGTCCGTTGTAGGAAGAGACGAGGAGCAGCCCGTTCATGACCGCCACCCCCAGTACGGAGATGAAGCCGACGGCCGCAGAGACGTTGAAATACAGCCCGGCGATCTTGAGCGCCCAGACGCCGCCGAGCATCATGGCGATCACGTTGGCCAGCACGACGCCGGCGTCGAGAAACGACCGGAACGCCAGGTAGATCATGATGCCGATCAGCACGATCGACAGGCTGAACATCCGCGCCAGGCGATGCTCCGCCGCTTCCATCTGCTCAAATTCGCCGCTCCAGACGGCACGATAGGGCGAATGGATCAGCGGCTCGACCTTCGCGCGCGCATCTTTCACGCCGCCCGCCAAGTCGCGTCCGCGGACTTCAAATTTGATGGCGATCAGCCGTTCTCCCTGCTCGCGATAGATCGTCGATGCGCCGGGACGCAGGTAGGAATCCGCTCCGTCGTCGATGTTGCCCAAGGGCGTCACGAGGTCCCCCAGCCGCCGCATGGGCGCATGAATGGACAGCGAAGGCGCATTCACAGCGCTGCCGGTCGCGGACGGGAACGCCAAGACAGTGCCGTAGGGGGACAAGCCGACGGACCGACCACTGACGGGAGTGGCTTGCAGTGCAAGCTGGGTCTCATCGCTGATGCTGTTGCCGACGGGCACGGGGATATTGAGAATCGCCTGTTCGTCGGCCCGCAGGCGCTCGGGCCAGCGCAGCGTCACATCGAAGGTCTTTTCACCTTCGATCATTTCAGTGACTTCCTTGCCGCCGACGGCGGTTCGCACGACGGCCTGAACGTCCGCGGCAGATACGTTCCAGCGGGCGCACTTCTGGCGGTCGACCGGGAACTCCAGATTCGACTGACCTTGATTGCGGAACACGGAAGCGTGTTCAACACCCCGTACCTCATTGAGCGTGTCGCGGACCTGCATTCCGAGCTTCTCGAGCACGGTGAGGTCGGGGCCATAGATCTTGATCGAGTTCGCCCCTTTGACACCGGAGAGCGCCTCGAGGACGTTGTCTCGGATGATCTGGGAGAAATCCCATTCCACTCCCGGGAAACGGCGCGCCAATGCAGAGCCGAGATCGTCGATCAATTCGGACTTGGATCGATGCCGGCCGCGCTGGGGATCGATCGGCCACAGGTGCTGAGAACGCAACGGCAGATTTGCCTGGAACAGGTAGTAGCCGCCGGTGTCCATGCCGTCGTTCGGCCGTCCGACTGTCGTCGGAATAACGCTGATTTCCGAGAACTGCTGCATGATCTCTCGCGCCCGGCGGGCTTCCTGCACGACCTCGTCGAGCGAGACGCTGATCGGAAATACGCCACGGACCAGGATGCTGCCTTCTTCCAGCTCCGGCATGAACTCGCGTCCCATCCGGGCCGCCACAATGCCGGTCCCGACGACCGCCACAAGGAACACTGCCAGCGTCAGCCAGCGCAGTCCCAGAAACACCTTGAGCTGCTGGCGATACATCCATTGCGCGCCCCGCACCAGGCGATTGTCCGCCTTCGCGTGCACCTTTCGCAGCAAGAGCAAGCAGAGCACCGGCGAAATCGTGAGTGACAGAATCAGTGCTCCGCCGAGCGCGAAGGCATAGGTGTCGGCCATCGGGCCGAAAATCTGCCCTTCGGGGCCGGTCATTGTGAACAGCGGCAACAGCGCGCACACCATGACCGCAGTCGCAAACGCCAGGCTGCGCTCAACGCTGCCGGCCGCGCGGATGATCCGTTGCGCGAGCGGCATGCCCAGGTCTTCGTCGTGCGAGAGCTGACGATAGATGCTCTCCACGATGATCACCGTGGAGTCGACGATGATCCCGAAGTCGACCGCGCCAATCGACAGCAGGTTGGCCGACTTGCCGCGCACGAACAAGACGCCGAAGGCGAACATCAGTGCCAGCGGAATGTTGATCGCCGCGATCAGTGCTGCGCGGACGTTGCTGAGGAACATCAGCAGGATCGTCGTGACGAGCGCCATGCCGACGATCAGGTTTTCATGGACCGTCTTGGTCGTCTTGTCGATCAGCGTCGTGCGATCGTAGTACGGCACAATCTTCACGCCTGGCAGCAGCTTGCCGCTCTGGTGCAGCTCGTCGATCTTGGCAAAGACCCGAATCAGCGCCGGCAGCGATTCTTCCCCCTTGTACAGGAGCACGACCCCCTGCACGACGTCCTCCTGATCCTCCCAGATGCGGGCGCCCTGGGCGTCCAGTATCGGCATGCCGTCCGGTCCGTTGTTTGGCGTGCTGATCGCCGCCAGTCCCAGCCGCGTCTTGTAGCCCACGACGACGCCGCGGGCCGCGAGCACCGTCTCGTCGACACGCGCGGTACCGTCGGCGCTGAGCAACGGGCCGCCGTCGACGAGGTCGTCCACACGCACCGGCACATTGTTGACGGTCGTCACAACGACCTGCCGGATTTCCAGACAACGCCGGGCTTCCTCAGACCGCAGCTTGGCCGCGGCTTTAACGGGGTCTGCGATCCCGATTACGGCCTGCTGCGGATCCTGCCCTTGCCCGAACAACCCGAGGGAACGCACGACGCTGGTCTGTTCCCCGAGCGTCAGGTTGTCCCCGCTGCCGGCAGCATTGGCATGCTCCAGTGCTTCATCGAGCTGATTGAGTGTGATGCCGTACTGCCGGAGTCGATTCGGGTCAGGCTGGACCTCGTAGCGTTTGACCGTCCCGCCGATGCCGCTGACGCCTGCGACACCGGGAACGCGCCTCAACTCGCGCTCGATGACAAAGTCTTCCAGCGCCTGGAGGTCGTTGAGCGTGTAGACCGGAACGCCGGTGACCGGGTCCTTGGGATTCTGGAGCGTATAGCGGAGGACTTCGCCGATGATCGACGCAGGAGAGATTCCCGCTTCAACACCGGGCGGCAGGTCGATGCCTCGGAGGCGATTGAGCACTTCCTGGCGAGCCTGCCAGTAGTCCTTTCTGAACGTGAACTGGTTTCTCAGGAACGACAGACCGAACTGCGACTGGCTGCGCGTCGTCTCCAATCCCGGCATGCCGGCCAGCGCGACTTCCAGCGGGATCGTGACCTGCCGTTCAACCTGTTCAGCGCTGGCGCCGGGCCATTGCGCTACGACGTCGATGATGGCTGGGGTCGGATCGGGGTAGGCCTCGATATTGACGTGGGTGAACGCGTAACCGCCGCCCACTGCCAGGCCGACGATGCAAATCATCACCATTAGCGGATTGGCCACCGCCCATTCGAGCAGTCTGCGAATCATCGAACCGTCAAGGCCATATTCAAGGACCGGGCCTCGCGCTGCTGCGCGTCCGGCAAATCAAGTGGCATGTTTCGCGCGAAGCGCGGCGGTCGCGGACCTGTGCCCGCAGACCGATGAAACTCGCTGTCAGTTCGCTCGAAAGCGCAGGCGCGCTTGTCACGGACGATCATTAGGCGGAGGGGCGTGACGGGCGACGGAATCGGGTGCTTCGCCCGCTGGAACCGGAAGCTGGATCATGGCGTTCTGCAACATGAGCGCGCCGGCCGTCACGATCCGATCCCCAGGAGCAACGCCGTCGGCCGCGATCCGCACATAGACATTATCGTGGAATCGCCGGCACACTCTGACGCGTCGACGTACGAAACGTTGATCCGCGGCGTCGGGCTGCACGAACACGACGCTTTCCCGCGCATCTTCGACGACGGCGCTGGACGGCAATTCCAGTTCATTCTCAGGAGGCGGCAGCGTGATCGTCACCGTGACGAACTGCCCGATTTTCAGATCTCCAGTGTCGTTCTGAACGTGGCCCGTAATGAGCGCCGTGTGCTGCGCCGGATCAATCACCGGGCCGATTTTTTCGAGCTTGCCCTCGAACGACGCCTCCGGACGTGACGGCAATGTCACCGTCCAGTCAACCGGCGGCTTGAGTGATTCCAGCAGCGGCAGGTCGTCTTCATAGACGTGCGCCCAGATCACCATGTGCGAGAGGTCGCCGATCTTGAACAGGTCGCTATCCGTATCGACGATGTAGCCGACAGTCACGTTTTTCTCGAGGATCGTCCCGCTCATCGGCGCGCGGATTTCCACGCGTGCCCAGTCCTTCGAATCCCGGGGCGCGGCCTCGGGCGACGTCAGCCGTTCGGCTTCCGCGTGCACCTCGGCGATTTCCTCATCGGTGACGCGCCAGGTCCGCAGCGTCCGCTCCAGGCTGGCGATTTCGACGTGCCGGCTGCGGACGTCCTTTTCCGCGTCGCGATAGGGGCGTCCGGCTCCCGCGCCTTCGTCAAACAGCTTCTTGAGCCGGTCTCGCAGTTCTTCCTCCGAACGGAGCTTGGCGAGGGCATCCACGAGTTCGCTCTTCTTCGCGCCGAGTTCCGTACTCCAGACGACGGCCAGCAGATCACCCGCCTGGATGTGCTCGCCGACGTGAATGGTCGGATCAGAGCCGTCCGTCGATTGGCCCAAGGCCACGACCTCGCCGCGAAATCGCGAATGGATTCGCGACAACCGATCATTGTCCAGGTTCAGAACCCCCTGAAAGCTCGGCAGACGGATGGAGTGCTGAGCGACGCTGGCGGTCGAGACTTGCAGGCCCATCTCCCTGGCGATGTCGCCGGGAACCATCAGGCCGTCGGAGCCGACGCGATGCACTTTCGGCACGTCATCTGCTTCGGCAGCTGCATGACTCGCCGAAGGCGGTTCGGCCGTGTGGCCTGCACTGCCCTTGGTTTTCATCGCATACAGCGCAGCGCCTACGACAGCCACGACCAGACCGCCGAGGAGCACGATGCGCACTACTTTGGCAACGGCCTTCATGAAATCAGGAGTCTTTTATTGCCGGACCCAACCCGCCGGTTGATGGGGATGAGTCCGACCTGGGTGCGACTTGATCAGCAACGCGTCCTGTGGATCCCGGATCACGTTTCGGACGTATCGCCCCGATCTCCAGTCGGATCAGGAGATACGGGGGGCCCGCCGGGAGTGGCACGCGCATCATCACCTGTTGCCAGGTGGAAGCGCCCCGATCGGCTCTCGCCTGTTCACCGTTGAATACTCTCGCTTCGACCCCGACAGCCGCGGTGTAACCGACCGCAGCTACCGAGACGAGTCAAAACCAGGCAACTCCACGGCTCGGAGCGCCTGATTGTGGCAGCGCTTCGATTCAAGGGGAGGTCACGCGAGCAGACTTCGATCTCGGCTTTGCCCGATGCGGATTCATCACAACAGGGAGCCAGAACCAGGGTCCGGTTCAGATCACACGTCTCGCTGGAGTCCAGTTCCAACCGAACGAATTATATCATGTTCCTGCGGTCGACGGGAACGACACTCCCGCGCGAACTGACGAAATCCACGTCCGCGCCTTGCCGCCCGTACTGGTTCGACGTCCGCTCGAAGCCGGTCCGGGCCGCACAAACCTTGCAGTAGAAACAGGCAGCCGCAACCGCTGCACAGGCATATTCGTATCGGCGCTCAAGCCGAACCAAGTCCGGTTTACAGGAACTTCCGGCATCATTCCCAAAGTCAGCGATCAGCGCGAAATCGCTGCTGCACCGTCTCCTCCGCCTCGCAGGAACGTGAACCCATGTGGAATTGTTTTCTTTGTGGTCTGTGCGTCGCCTTGAGCGCTGTTGCGCCTGAGGACAAGACGCAGCCCGGGCGATTTGTCGTCGAGCATCCCACGCTGCACAACCTTGGCTTCGAGTGGGCGATCAGCGGCGATGCGAACCGCAATGCGACGGTCGCGGTGCGGTTCCGTAAAGTCGGCGATCCGGAGTGGCGCGAGGCACTCCCGCTGCTGCGAATGGGGGGCGAATCCGTGTATCGCCGCCGCGAGCACCTGGAATACACCGTTCCGAGCGGGTTCGCCGGCAGCATTCTGAACCTGGAGCCGGGTACTGCGTACGAATGCCGGTTCGAGCTGAGCGACCCGGATGGAGTCAGCGGCGAGGCGGTGCAGACAGCCACGGTCAGCACGCGCCGCGAGCCGCAGCCGTTCAAAGGGGGCCGCGTGCTACATGTCTATCCGCCGGACCATGACGGAGAGCGGCTAGAGCCGCACTTCTCATGTCTGCTGGAGGCCTACTACGGAGCCGGCCTGGGCGACTGGAGCGTCGTGTGGGAACGCCGCGCACAACCCGGCGACACGATCCTGATCCATGCCGGACTCTACAAGAACGACCGGCGCAATTACGTGGATCCGCAGATGACGCCGTTTGACGGCACGATGTCGCTCACGCTGAAAGGGACGCCGGAGAAGCCGATCACGATCAAGTCCGCTGGCGATGGTGAAGTGATTTTTGACGGCGACGGCAATCACCGGGTGTTCGACGTAATGGCGTCGCAGCACCACATTTTTGACGGGCTGACGATCCGCAATACCGACGTCGGCATCTTCGCCGGTCAAAAGGAAGTGCTGGGAGCAATCGGACTGACGGTCAAGAACTGCCGGTTCGAGAACATCGGGTTCGGTGTCTGGACCGAGTACGCCGGCTCGCGCGACTTTTACATCGCCGACAACCTGTTCCTCGGTCGCGACGACCGGTTCCGGCTGATCGGCTGGACCGGTCCGCTGTGGGCCAGCGCCGGCAAGTACGGGTCGCATCTACTGACGAGCTACTACGCGATCAAGGTCTACGGTCCGGGACATGTCATCGAGCACAACTCCATCGCGTACTTCCACGACGGCATCGGCATCTCGACCTATGGCACGCCGCCGGAAGACCCGGAACTGCAGGCGTCCTCAATCGACATCTGCCACAACGACCTGCACATGCTGAACGACGACTTTGTCGAGACGGACGGCGCCTGCCACAACGTGCGGGTGATGTACAACCGCGGCGTGAATGCCGCACAGGGAGGCTACAGCGCGCAGCCGGCGTTCGGCGGGCCGGTCTATTTCATCGGCAACCTGCTGTATCACGTGCCGAGCGGCGTGTCGTTCAAGTTCTCAGCGAAGCCGGCCGGTCTGCTCGTCTATCACAACACGATCATCGGCGAGCAGACGATCCGCGACCCGTCTTCGAACATGCACTGGCGAAACAATCTGTTCCTCGGCCGCGATACGCCGGGGCGCGGCATCATGACCTGGGGGAATGCGAGCCACGAGTGCAGCTCGGACTACAACGGTTTCCGCCCGAACGCCGGAGTGGCCGAACAGTTCGCCTGGTTGCAACCGCCGGCCGGGCAGACATTGTACGAGCCGGCGGACGGCGACTGGCAACTTTTCGCCACACTGGGCGAACTCCGGCGGGCAACCGGTCAGGAAGCGCACGGCATCGAGGTGGATTTCAACGATTTCGAGTCTCTGGCGCCCCCCGATCCGGCAGGTCGCCACGCGGTGTACCACGCGGTCGATCTGAGTTTCCGCTTGAAGTCCACCAGCCGCGCCGTCGATGCGGGCGTCGTGTTGCCGACCGTGAATGACGGATTTGAGGGCCAGGCCCCGGACCTGGGGGCTTTGGAAGCCGGCGGCCCGGCGCCCGTGTACGGTCCCCGCTGGCTGAAGCGTCAGCCGTTCTACCGGTGACGCGGCAGGCAGCCGCGCGTCATAATGGTTGGGCTGGAGACAACGTCTGGACATTGGGCGATGATGTTCCTGCAGACTCGAAGAATACGAATCTCGTACGTGATCGCCCTGTTCGCGTGTCTGACGTTCGCTGTTTCGTCTGCGCGCAGCGCAGAGACACCACCCGCTGCGCCAACCGCCCCCTCATTTGACCGCGAGCTACTGCCCGTCCTGACCGCCAAGTGCGGCCGCTGTCACGGGGCAGAAGTCCAGAAGGGGGAGCTCGACCTGCGCTCGGCGCAAGGCGTCCGCAAAGGGGGTGAAGGGGGAGAAATCTTCGTCCCCGGCAAGCCGGATGAGAGTCGGCTGTACGAAGTGCTCCACGGCGGCGAGATGCCCCCCGACGGCGAAAACCCATTGACCGAAGCGGAGGTCGATCTGGTTCGCCGCTGGATCGAAGCCGGGGCGCCGCTGCCACAGGAATCCGGTGACTCCCGGAAAGTGGTCACCCAGCAGGAGGTTTTGCCGGTCCTCTTTCTCCGCTGTGTGCCGTGTCACGGATTACGGAAGCAGGAAGGCGGACTCGACCTGCGGACGCGGGAAACGCTGCTCAAGGGGGGCAAGTCGGGGCTGGCCGTTGTGGCCGGGAAACCGGACGAGAGCCTCGTCGTCCAGCGCGTCCGGAAAGAGGAAATGCCGCCACGGCGACAACTCGTCGCCGCCAGTGTGAAGACGATGGAAGCCAGCGAACTCCAGTTGCTGGAAGACTGGATCGCCGCCGGCCTGCCGGAGTCGCCCGTCGGACCGGACGTCGCCACAACGGAGCCGGATCGGCTCGTGACGGACGAGGACCGGCAGTTCTGGTCGTTCCGACCGCCGCAAGCGGTTGCGCCGCCCATCGCCGCAATGACGCCCGAAGATCGTGAACGCATCCGCACGCCGATCGACGTGTTTGTCCTCGCTAAGCTGCGCGAGCGCGGCCTGTCGCTGTCGCCGGAAGCAGACCGCGTCACGCTCATTCGGCGGCTGTCGTTCGACCTGATCGGCCTGCCGCCGACGCCTGAGGAAGTCGCCGCATTTGTCGATGATCCGCGCCCGGACGCGTACGACGCGCTGGTGGAACGGTTGCTGGCATCGCCGCACTACGGCGAGCGCTGGGCGCGGCACTGGCTCGACGTCGCCGGGTACGCCGACTCAGAAGGGTCACAGAACGAGGACCGGATTCGCCCGACGATGTGGCGGTATCGCGACTACGTGATCCGCGCGTTCAATGCCGACAAGCCCTACGACCGGTTTCTGCAGGAACAGCTCGCCGGCGACGAACTGGCCGACTATGAACATGCGCCCGCCATCACGGAGGAGCTGTACGACAACCTCGTGGCCACCGGCTTCCTGCGAACCGCCCCGGACCGCACCTTCGCGAACATCACGAACTTCGTCCCCGACCGATTGGAAATCATCGCGGACGAAATCCAGATCTTTTCGTCGTCGGTGCTTGGTCTGACGTTCCACTGCGCGCGGTGCCACTCCCACAAATTCGATCCGTTGCCGCAGCGGGACTATTACCGGCTGGCTGCTGCGTTCAAGGACGCCCTCGACGAGCACGACTGGATCGGCCCCGAAGACCGGCGGCTCCCATACGTGTTACCGGACGAGCGGCAGGCATGGCTCGACCACAAACAAGCAGTTGATGCGCGGATCGCGCCGCTGAAACAGCAACTCGAGCAGGCGGTCGACGACGCCGCGAAGAAGCCGATCCAGGAGCAGATCGATGCGATCGAAAAAGAGCGGCGGCCGGAGCCGATGATCCGGGCTCTGTGGGCGCGCGGCGAGCCGTCGCCGACATGGCTGCTCAAGCGCGGCAACTATCTGACACCGGGACAGGAAGTTGGCCCCGGAGTGCCGTCCGTCCTGACGGACGGCCGCACACCGTTCGTCGTGGAGCGCCCCCGACCAGACGCCCGGACGACCGGCAGACGGCTAGCGCTCGCGCGGTGGGTCACACAGCCCGACCATCCACTGACGTCGCGGGTCATCGTCAACCGGGTGTGGAAGCATCACTTCGGGGCGGGGATCGTCACGACGCTGGGCAATTTCGGCAAGACCGGCGCCGCGCCGACGCATCCGGAACTGCTCGACTGGCTGGCGGTCGAATTCGTGCGCGGCGGCTGGAGCCTCAAGCAGCTGCACCGGCAGATTGTCCACTCGGCCGCGTATCGCCAGAGCTCGCAAGTGACGGAACCGCTGGCGAGCGCGGACCCCGACAACCGCTGGCTGTCGCGGATGCCGCTGCGGCGGATCGAAGCGGAGCCACTGCGAGACTCGCTGCTGTCGGTCTCGGGACAACTGGACGAGACGCTGTACGGGCCGCCGGCGGAGGCGGACGTGCGCGGTGACGGACTGGTGACGGCCGTCGGCGGCCGCCGCAGCGTCTACGCGCTTTATCGCCGGACTAAAATGCCGACGATCCTGGAGAATTTCGACTCGCCACAGATGGGTCCGAACTGCATCGAACGGGGAGAATCGATAGTCGCGCCGCAGGCACTGCACCTCTTGAATAATGCCATTGTCAAGGACCTTGCCGGCAAACTGGCTGAGCGTGCCCTGCGCGAAGCCGGCGACGATCGCGCGGCGCAGGTGCGGTGGATCAATCAACTGGCGTTTGCGGAGGCGCCGACGAATTCGGAAATAGCGGCGGCCGTGCAAGCGCTCGAGGCGCTGGAGCAGAAGTGGCGACAGTCGCTGGGAGACGGAGCGGACAGCGAAGCGGCACGCCGTGCGCTTCAGAACTACTGCCACGCAATCGTGAATTCGGCGGGGTTTGTGTATGTGGACTGAAGCGCACCGCAGTGTCTAACAACGTCGCCTATTTTGAAATAAGTCGCCCGCTTCGTGCTCTTTGTGGCCTTCTGTAAATCCTTTTTCGTTCGTAGACAGAAAGGGCTGACAGAAGGTCACAAAGGACACGAAGAAGAGTCACAAATGTCTTGGCCCGGATGCCAGTCGCGTTCAGGATCCACACCATGAAATCGTCTCGCCGCGGGCTATTTGCGCAGGTCGGGTCGGCGCTCTACGTCGCGGCGCTGTCGCACCTGCTGGGACGGGACGCGAGGAGCGCGGGCGCCGGACGCGTCTTTCAGGACCTGGCGCCGCGGCAGCCGCAGCGCGCGCCCAAAGCCCGGGCCGTGATCCATCTGTTCATGAACGGCGGTCCGAGCCAGATGGACCTGTTCGACCCCAAGCCCGAACTCGACAAGCGCCACGGCGAGGAATACTTCGACAAGATCGCCGGAGAGGTCGAATTCCCCGACGCCGCCGGCGCCCTGCTGAAGAGTGCCTTCAAGTTCGCGCAGCACGGCGACTCGGGGATGTGGGTCTCGGACGCCATGCCGCACTTTGCGACGCAGGTCGACAAGGTGACGCTCATCAAGTCTTTGTATTCGACGAACCTCACCCACGAGCCGGCGCTGTACAAGATTCACTCAGGCAGCGAGTTCATCGGGCGGCCGACGATCGGCGCGTGGGTCTCATACGGACTCGGCACGGAAAACCAGGACCTGCCGGCGTACGTGGTCCTGGACGATCCGCTCGGCCTGCCGGTGAACGGGATCGACAACTGGTCGGCGGGCTACCTGCCACCGCAATTTCAGGGGACCCGCTTCCGCGCCACCGGTGCGCCGGTCCTCAACCTCCGGCCCGACTACGACGAGCCGCCGCTGGTCACGCAGACCGAACGCGAACTGATCGCGCTGCTCGACAGGCAGCATGCCGATCGCCGGCCGCTGCGGCCGCAACTGGCGGCGCGGATCGCCTCGTACGAACTGGCCGCGCGGATGCAGCTGGCGGCCGGCGAGGCGCTCGACCTGTCACAGGAAACTGAGGCCACGCTCCAGATGTACGGGATCGACCAGCCGGTGACGGAGTCGTACGGCCGGCGGTGCCTGATTGCGCGACGGCTGATCGAACGCGGCGTGCGGTTCGTGCAGCTCTTCATCAACAGCCAGATCTGGGACAACCACGGCAACATCGGCACGGCGCTCAAGGAAGCGTGCGACCGGACCGACAAACCGATCGCCGCGTTGCTGACGGACCTGCAGCAGCGGGGACTGCTCGACGAGACGCTCGTCCTGTGGGGGGGCGAGATGGGGCGGCTCCCGATTGCGCAGCTTCCGCCGGACAAAGATCCCGCCAAGGCCGGCCGTGACCACAACAAGAACGCCATCTGCACGTGGATGGCCGGCGGCGGCGTGAAACAGGGATTCGTCCTCGGCGCGACGGATGAACTCGGGTTCGCCGCCGTCGAGAACCGCGTCAGCGTACCGGACTGGCACGCGACGGTCCTGCACCTCCTCGGGGTCGATCACGAGCACTTGTCGGTCGAGCAAAACGGCCTGCAGGAGAAGCTGACCGGCGTCCTGCCGTGCCGGGTGATCGAAGAAGTGCTGGCGTGAGCGGCAGCTGTCAGGCGTCAGCAATCAGCCGTCAGTCACGGGGTTTGTCCCCGTGGCGCGAAGCGACGGATTACACCGAGAAGATCGAGTCCGACAGCGTCCCCGTGCTGTCCCCGAACGACTCCGCTTCGATCCCCAGCGATCGAATGATGCTGAGAAATGCGTTCGACAGCGGCGTCTTGTCCTGCCGCCAGTAGGTCCCGTGTTTGAGGCCCAGCCGCGAGCCGCCGGCGACCAGCGTCGGCAGGTTGACCGGGTTGTGCGTCGTACTCGCGCCGCTGCCGTAGAGCACGATCGAGTTGTCGAGCACGCTTCCCTGCGAGTCGCGGAACTCCTGCAGTTTGCCGAGGAAATGGGCGATCTGCTGGCTGAGGAACAGGTCGTACTTGGCGAACTCGAGCTGGCCGTCCTTGTCTTCGGCGTGCGACAGGTTGTGATGCGTCCGCGTCAGGCCGAGCTTCAGCGGGAACGTGTCGCTGATTCCCATGCCGTCTTCGCGGTTGAGCATGAACGTCACCGAGCGGGTGATGTCGGCATCGAACGCCAGCGCGATCAGGTCGAACATGTTGCGGTAGTATTCGCCCGGCTCCCCTTCGTTCGTAACGTCGAGATTGAGCTGCGAATAGTCCTGGGTCTTCAGCGGGATGTCGATCCACTTCTCGGACGCGGTCAGCCGGGCTTCGATCTCGTCGAGCGAAGTCAGGTATTGGTCAAGTTTCTCACGATCCGACTGCCCCAGCTGCCGGTTGAGCGACTTGGCGCTGTCGGCGACGGCTTCAACAAGCCGCAGCCGGTGCTGGAGCTGTTCGCGCTGCGCGGCCATGGAAGCGGTGTCGCCGCGGAACAGGCGGTCGAACACGCGCCGCGGGTTGTTTTCGGCCGGGATCGGCTTGCCTTCGAGGTTGTAGGAGATTGTCCCGGTGCGGGAGAGGAATCCGACGCCGGCGTCGATCGACAGCACGAGCGACGGCTGCCGGCAATGCTGCCGGGTGTGGAGAGCGACGACCTGGTCGATGGCGACGGTGTTGAACGTGCCGGGTTTGGAGTCGTGCAGCGGCGCGCCGGTCAGCCACATGTCGGAGCACATGTGGGGATCGGCCTTGGTGCCATTGGGGTGATACAGCCCGCCGAGAAAGCTGAGGTGCTCGCGGAATGGCGTCAGCGGCTCGGTCGACTTGCCGAACTGGAACTCTCGCCCTTCAGCCGTGGGGAACCAGCTCCAGTCGTTGATCTCGTTCTTCGGATTCGGGAGCGACATCCCGTTGGCGGTGTAGATCGCGCAGAAGCGGCGCGGCGTCTGGCCGGCGACCTCGTCTCCCATCGCTTCGAGCAGCGGAAGCGAAACCGTGACTCCAGCCAGGCCCTTGAGCACCGTGCGTCGGTTCAGTTTGCGGCCCATGCGGTGGATTCCCTAGAAGTCGGTGTTCGATCGCGGCGGCGGTCAGCCGTCAGCTTTCAGCCGTCAGAAAAAGGAAGTCCCTGAACTGCTCGGAGACTCGGCACCGAAGTCTTGCTAACCGCTGACACCTGACTGCTGATCGCTACTTTTTCAGAAACAGCTCGCTGTGAACGACGTGTCGCAGCACGTCCTGCATCCCCGCGTCGCGAGCGGCCAATTCTACGGCCTGTTTCCGCAGTTGCTCAAGTTCATGATACGACAGGCTGCGACCGGCCGCATAGATCGACAGGTGCTTCAGCACGCTGAAAGTGACCTGATCGAGCCGGTTGTGAGATAAGTACTGCTTGAGGGCGATGACGTCCGCAATCTGGGTTCCGTCGGGAACGGTTGAGAGCGCATCAACATCCGTCTCATTTCGGAACAGGCCGGCCGCATCGTACTGCTCAAACGGCAGCCCCCAGGGATCGATCCCGGAGTGGCATTTCACGCACCCCTTTTGGTTGCGATGCCGCTCCAGTTTCTGTCGTAGCGTGAGTTGCTCACCGTCGTCCTCCGGGAGTTTCGGAACATTGGGGGGCGGATCGTCCGGCGGTTCGGCGACGATTTTTCGTGCGATCCAGGCGCCGCGCTTGACCGGATTCGGCTGGCGGCCGTCGGAGAGTCCCGCCAGGATGCCGGCCTGCGTCAGGACTCCTCCCAGGTGTTCGTTTTTGTGAGCGGTCGCGGCAAACTCGAAGCCGGTCGCCGGTCGATCGGCCAGGCCGTAGTAGTTCGCGACGACATCGTTGGCCACGATCACGTCCGCTTGCACGAGGTTCCGCACCGGGAGGTTTTCCCGCAGCAGATACTGGATGAACTGCACCGGCTCCTGCCGCAGCTCGTGCTTGACGTCGCGCGTGAGCTTGGAAAACTTCTGCATGTCGACGGCCACGACGTCGAGCTTGTCGAGGCTGAGCCACTGCGGCACGAACTCGTGAACAAACTGCCCGAACCGCGGGTCGCGGATCATCCGGTCCAATTCCGAGTCGAGTGCCGCGTGCAATGCGTTGCGCGCCGCCAGTTCCAGTAACTGTTCGTCCGGCGCCGTGTTCCAGAGGAAATACGAGAGCTTCGCAGCCAGCTCGTACGGGTCGAGATCCTCGGCCTGCGGGCCGCGGCTCGTTTCCACGAGCATCAGAAACTGCGGCGACGTCAGGACCACGAGCAATGCGTCCTTAACGCTACGCTGAAAGCCAAGTCCGGCAGCAAACGACGATTCCCACACCGAGACGATCGGCGACAGTTCCGCTTCGGTCACCGGCCGACGAAACGCGCGCGCCGCGAAGCTGCTGATGATCTCACGGGCATAGGCCTGGGGATCCTCGCGGTGCGGCGACTCAAGGAAGATCCGCCGGTGGGTTGGCGGCGGCCACGTGTCGTAATACGGCCCTTCGAATTCAATCGAGCGAATCAGCAGCCGCGGCATATCGCGGCCGTCGGTGTACTCGCTGCGCACGCCGATCTCGCGCAGACCGGCGAGGTAATTGACGTTGTCCTTTTCGACGTCCGGGCTGGGGAAGTCGGCAATCGGACCCTCGAACACGAACTTCTTGAACTCCCTCGATGTCACCGGCTGCGGGTCCCCCACACGCGTCAGCGTGCTGCCGCAATCGCGTCTGAGGCCGACATGCACGCCCAATTGCGGAATCCGCTGCTCGAACGCCTGGAATCGCTGCCCCAGTTCGCTCGCTTCATCAAGGCGGTGGAACACGAGCCGGCGGAGTCGCGACGTGTCACGGCAGTTCGCGGTGACCGCGTGCGCACCCGCCGTCAGCCGGAGCGCCACGAACGCCGACAGCTTGTCGTCGCTGCCGGCCTCTAGTGCTCCTTCGGGGACCGCAGACTCCACCAGTTGCCCGGCGGTACTTTGATCGTCCACCGCAAGCGTCAGGACGCCGGGCGAATCCCCCTTCGTCCAGCGGACGTCAACCTGATAGATGCCGTCTTCAGGAATGTTCACGGACGCGGACGGCAACGCTACGAGGTCAACGGCATTCGAGCGACCGTCAACAACCGGTTGCGCGGCGGCGCCCGCATCCAGGAGCAGCGCGTCATCGTATCGGGCCGCGGTGACGGTCACGCGGAAGTCGCCGGCGTCCGGCAACTCGCGCAGCGAAAGCTTGAAGTTCGCCATCGGCCCGTAGGTGTTCGAGACGCCGAAGATCTCCGGGCTGGGGATCGCCGGCCGCAGCAGCAGGCCGTCGGGCACAAGCTGGTGCGCTGCCCCCAACGGATAGCCGGGAGTACCGCGCATGCAGGCAAAGACGGCGTGGTAGATGCTGTCGAACGTCCGCCAGCCGCGGACGGTGTCGTTCCCCTGGTAGCCTTCAATGAATTCAAACTTCGTCCGCATCCGGAACGGCCGAAACTCAAACGGCTTCTCGGGCGTGAGTTCGGTGACGAGGAATTCGTCGTTCTTGAGCAGATCACTGAGCGCGCCGAGGACGAGCTGGTCGGGACACGGCTGCGGATTAATCGCTGCGCCAAAATCGACGCGGAAGTTCTGGATCGTGGGCGGCGACTGTTCGTCGACAATGCACCGGTCGAGAGCTTTGTCGGCGATGTCGAAGTAGGCTTCCACTTGCAGCGGCGACAGGCCGAGCGTCAGGTTCTGATTCGTAAAGCCGTCCTTCGTCACGCCGTCGGGGGGCAGCGACTTGGTCAGGTTGTCCGCCAGGCCGAGGAGGTCACGGAGCGTGTTGCGATATTGTGCGACCGTCAGACGGCGAGTCGAGCCGTTGTACTGGGCGTTGCGGGCGGCCGCGGCCGTGATGGCGCGCGGAATCCAGGCCTCGATTTGCCGTCGCTGCTCGTCGGTTGGTTGCGGCTCATCCGCCGGCGGCATGGCCTGGTCCGCAATCTGCTTGCGGATCGCCTCCCAGAGGAACAGCTGGCGGTCGTCGGGCCGCGCACTGAGCTGATCGAGCCGGATGCCCGACTCCATCGTCTCGGCGTTATGGCACCTCAGACAGAGCTGCTGGATCACCGGCTGAACCTGATCCTGAAAGCCGGCATCGATCTCGGCATCGGTCCGCTCACCGGCAGCGGCGGCACCGGCGAACAATGCGACCAGCGCAAGGGCGAAAATGCCTGCGGCGTGGCCGCGATCCCGGGGGAATCCTGCTTGTGGCTTCATCATGCAACGAGCAGCGGCGGCGATGGCGGGACAAACAGGTCCGGACAGCCGAGTCCAAACCCGGTGGGCAGACCACCATCGTATGCAGACGAGCGGGGCTGACGCTACGTCCCGACGAAATTCAATGCGGCGGGAGCGCGGTGCTGCCTGCCCGGGCGCGCTTCAGCGAGAAACTGCAGAGACGCAGGATCACCCGGTTAACTCTGTCCACCGCCCCGCCACGAACCTACGCCGGAGACATTGCTCCGGCGTATGACTCAGCAGTGGCGACGGCTTACGTGATCGATGCGTCGTAGATGCTCTGAATGTAGCCATCGAGCTTGGAGTTGAACTCCGCATCCGACTGCTGCGCCGACAAGCCCTGGACCAGAGCCCGGGAGAAGCTGGCGACAACGCCGTGATTGCGCTTCAGGCGCGAGTTCGCTTCGTCGCGCGAATAACCGCCCGACAGCGCGACGACCCGCACGACGCTCTTGTGCTTGACGAAATCCGAGTAGAAATCGTCCTGCTCCGGCAGTGTCAGCTTGAGCATCACAAGCTGTCCGGCCGGCAGCTTGTCCAGCCGGGCGGCGAGGCCGGCTTTGAGCAGCGTTTCGGCACGCGCTTTTTCCGGGCACTTGATGTCCACCTCCGGTTCGATGATCGGCACGAGGCCGGCGGCGATGATCTGCGCGCCGACTTCAAACTGTTGCTGCACAATCTGCTCGATGCCCGCGGCGTTGGCCTGCTTGATGACCGACCGCATCTTCGTGCCGAAGATCCGCTTGGCGTTCGCCTTGCCGAGCAACTCGCTCAATTGCGGCATCGGCTTCATGAGCTGCACGCCGTCCTGCTCGGCGGACAGACCCTTGTCGACTTTGAGAAACGGGACGATCTGCTTCTTGTTCCACAGGAAGTCGGCCGTCGGCTGACCTTCGATATCGCGATCCATCGTGCCTTCAAACAGGATCGCGCCCAGGATGCGATTTCCGTTGAATGCCGGGCTGGTGATGATCCGGGTGCGCATCTGGTGCACGACCGTGAACATCTCTTCGTCACTCTTCCAGGCGTCTGGATTGACGCCGTAGTCGCGCAGCGCCTGGGGCGTGCTGCCGCCACTTTGGTCCAGGGCCGCAACGAATCCCGGACTGGACTTCATCTTGGCCAGCTGCTTTTCGTTAGAAACTGCCATCTTCGTGCCTTCTTCTGTTTGTCCGGGAGTTCCGGTCGAAAACTGAATGAGCGCCAACGGCCGTTTGCCGGCCGAAGTCTGGTCTGTGGAACATGCGTGCCAGGGACGAGCGGAGGTACGGCCCCGCGGGCCAGCCGGAACGCGTCCCGCCCGACGCGACGTGCGACAGATCAAGGGCAATTTAGGGTTGTTCCCCGCTCTGCGGAAGCGTGCCAGCCCTTGATCCGCCACCCGGTACGGCACAAATCACGGTCGACAAGAGAACATCAATTCGGCGTGATGTTCGTCAGTTGGATCGCCGTTTTGTGCCCTTGCTCGACCGATTCCTGCCGCACGAGCCGGCGTTGGCTGTCGTACCACAGGTCGACCTGCACGTCGCCCGACAACCGGTAATGCGAGCACACGCGGTCATCGCCCCCCACCGACAACCGCTCGTCGTTCAGCCGGGTGACTTCGGCGCGCCGTTGCTCTCCCTTGTCGGAATCGAGCAGGACGATTTTGCGCGGAGGTGTTCCATTCGTCCGGACAATGGGCGATTCGCCGGGATTCCCCGGAAATTCGGACGCGAGGCTCTGCGGCAATCGCCAATAGGACGTCGTCCAGGCGTCATGCGGCAGCGATGACGTCTCGCCGTTGACGGTGACGTCCAGTCCGGAATTGGATCGCCGGGCAACGACGGCATACTTGGAACCGTTGAAGTCCGCATTGTTGTCCAATTCGACCAACCGATCGTCCTGCCAGACTTCGGACCCGGCCGACCGGTAGCGATATTTGTAAACCACGAAGTTGAACGAGAGCGACGACACGACCTGCATCCGCTCGGCGCCATCCTGATCGCGCCGAATGCGAAACTCACATTTTCCGCGATTTTTCCCGTCGACCGACATCTGGTACTGCCGCGTCTCCGATTCGCCCGGGGTCGGTTCAGCGCCTGCAATGGCCGCCGCGCACAGGATAGCAACCTCGGTCAGTCCCCGACTTTTGCGAGTTCCCGCGGACCTTTTAGTCACTTGAGCACTCCCTGCTGATTCTGGGTTTGCGTCTTACAGACCCGTGGCGACGGCCGGCAAATGCCAAAGCCGCACCCAAATTCCCGCGGTACATCCGAGGCGCCGCGGCCCGCCGACCTTCCGAAAAACCCGCCGCCCGGGGGCGCCGATCCGTCAACCGGTCGCCGAGCACCGGGCCCCCAAGGCTGCCGCCAGACGCTTTCCCGCACCGGTTCCGGAAAACGATCCGCGGCCGCAAGTTCGGGAATCCTGACGGCAGGTTATCAGTAATCCACCGAGTCTGAACAGGTGAATCCTGCGTGATGCGGCCACAACGTGCGCCGCAGCGTTATTGCACTTCGCACCGGGCGGGTGATGTCTCCGCATACGCCCGGATAGTGAGTGTCACAGAATTCGCGACGCAACCGTTGACAGGCGGCCTGTGTGGCAGTACATTGCCACTGTTAATGGATTGCCACTCACTGCTGCCGTGCGGCGGCCGTACGGTTTCGGAGACTTTCACGATGGGAAAACGCAAATCCGCCCGCGATCTCGGCCGACGCGAACGCCAGATCATGGACGCCATCTTTCAACTCGGGGAGGCTTCCGTCTCCGATGTTCTGGAGCGGCTCCCCGATCCCCCCAGTTACTCGGCCGTCCGCACGATGATCCGCCTGTTGGAAGCCAAGGGCTTCCTGAAGCATCGCGCCGACGGCAACCGCTATCTCTACCGGCCGACGCAATCGCACGAAACGGCCAGCCGGTCGGCGCTGCAGCATCTGCTGGCGACGTTCTTCGGCGGGTCCGCCACCGATGCCCTCGCGGCAATCCTCGATCTTTCCGCCGACGAGATGACGGACGCGGATCTGCAGCGGATGGAGAAACTGATCGACCAGGCGCGGCAGGACGAGCAGTAGATGAATGCCAGGTGTTTGGTGCTTGAGTGTTTGGTGAGGGCCATCGCCGACCAAACGACCAATCGACCAAACACAAAGCGAGCAAAACACACCCCTCCCCCGGAGGACTTCGACGATGCAATCCCTCGCAACCTGGTTCAGCACCGCGGATCGCGAATCGCTGGCAGCGCTGGCGATCGACGCGGTCATCAAGAGCACGGTCCTCTTGCTCATGGCGGCGACGATTGCCGGCCTGATGCGGCGCTCGTCGGCCGCCGTGCGGCATCGCACCTGGTGCCTGACGTTTGCCGGGCTGCTCGTCCTGCCGCTGCTCTCCTACGCGCTCCCGGCGTGGCGGATTCCGGTCCTGCCGCCCGCCGAACAGCCGGCGCCTCCGGCTGCGGCCGTCGTGGCAGTCGAGATGCCGGCAGTCCCGGCGGAACCTCCAGCCAGTATCGGGGACGCATCTCACGATCTTGACCGTTTCCCAGGCGACGCGGTGCGAAACTGGCCAGCGGACCTGGAATCACAGGGTCTGGCAGTGCCCGACGCAGTCGCTCCGGTTGTTGACTCGACGTTCAGCGTCGCTGATCCGGAGCCGGCGATCACGGTCGCCGAGCCGCAACCTGAGCGACCGCTGGTCACTGAGCAGTCGGTTCTGGCACTGTGGATGATCGGCAGCGGCGTCGTGCTGTTCCCGTTACTGGTCGGCCTCGTGCACAGTGCGTGGCTGGGCATGCGCGCCCGGCAAGTCACCGATGGGACGTGGACCGGATTGCTGGACGAACTCCGTGGCCGGCTCCACTTGCAACGGCGCGTGAAGCTGCTGGAACTGACGCGGCCAGTGATTCCAATGACCTGGGGTGTCCTGCGGCCGGTCGTGATCGTTCCGCAGGCCGCGCAGCGGTGGCCGGAGCGGCTGCGGCGGTTCGTTCTGTTGCATGAACTGGCGCATGTCAAACGCTGGGACGTACCGTTCCAGTTGCTGGGGCGAATCGCGTGTGCGGTGTATTGGTTCCATCCGCTGGCGTGGTACGCATTGCGCCGGTTGCGGGTCGAGCGCGAACTGGCATGCGATGACTGCGTCGTAACGACCGGCGAGCGACCGTCGGACTATGCCGAGCAGCTGCTGCAGATTGTCCGCACGTGCCGACCGGCTGGCATTGCCAGCGTAGGCGTGGCGATGGCCCGGACGAGCCATCTCGAAGGGCGGATCCGGGCGATGTTCGACAAGGCGCGCTCGCACGTGCCGCTGAGCGCACGAGCGGCGCGGGTATTGTCGATCGCCGCGGCGCTGCTGGTGACGACGGTGGCCGTCGTGCGGCCGGCGGCGCGGGAGGCGGAACCGGTCGAGCCGGCCGTGGTCGCCGATGATCCTGCCAGCGCGGAATTGCCGGAAGCAGCAGAAGGCAACGATGTTGCCGCAGCCCTTGATCTCGTGGCGCAACCAGAACCCTCACGGCAAATTTGCCGTTTTCGCGGCATTGTACGGGATGAATCCGGCAAACCGATCGCCGGCGCGAAGCTGGAGGTGCTGCCGAATCCGTTGAGTCATGCGTCAGGGGACGGAGTGCAGGCCCTTACGCTCGGAACGACGGCGGACGACGGCCGCTTCGATGCCGAATTTGAGCCGGACGATTTCTATGGAACCGCGGGGGAAATGCTGCAGGTCACAGCACACGGATTCGGTCCGGCTTGGTTGCAGGCTGATGAGGCAAAGCTCTCGGAGAATCTTGAGATCCAACTTACAGCGGACACGGTGCCGATCGAAGGCCAGATTCTCGATCTGGAGGGGAACCCGGTCGCCGGTGCACAAATCAGCGTCGAGAGAATCGAGATCCCGCGCGGGGACAACCTGGATCAGTATCTGGAGTCAGTGAAAGCCGATGGCGGGTCCAACTTCCAGTTCGCGACAACCGTCTTCAAACAGAAGGTGATCGCTCCCGTCACGACCGATCCGCAGGGGCGGTTCCGCATGACGGGGATCGGGCGTGACCGGATTGTCGACCTCGAACTGCAAGGCAAGGGATTACATCAGGCTCGCATGCGTGTCATGACTCGCGCGGGCGAAAAGGTATCGCCGCTCGATCAGGAACAGTCCGCTCGTGGCCAGAGGTTCGGCGAGGCGCCGGTTTATGGTGCAACGTTTTCGTACCTGGCTCAGCCGTCACGGCTGATTAAGGGCATCGTCGTCGACGCAGAAACGAAGGCGCCGCTCTCCGGAATCAACATCGGCAGTCTCGAAAGCGGCGCCAGCGCCACCAGCAGCGGTGACGGGCGATTCGTGCTCGACGGTTGCGTGAAGGCCGATGAGTACCGGCTGCTGGCCAGTGCGCCTGCCGGAATTCCCTACATGCAGGGGAGCCAGCGCGTCGTCGACGCAGCCGGCCTCAAGCCGATCGAGATCACGTTCGAGATGACTCGCGGCGTCACAGTCTCCGGAACGGTGACTGACAAGGACACCGGCAAACCGGTTGCCGCCAGGGTGGGTTACTGGCCGGCGTATCCGAATCCGCACCTGCGGCCGGGCATTGGAGGCATGGAGGCGAACGCCGTCGGCGCGTTCAGCAACGCGGAGACAAATCGCGAAGGGCAGTTCTCGCTGCCGGTGCTGCCCGGTCCGGGGTTCTTGTGCATCAATGCGAATGATCGCGAAGCGTACGAGTCTGCAAGCGTCGATGCCGCCGCCTTCTTCCGCGAGCGCGACGTGAAATACTTCAGCCTTGTCGATACGTCAAACTTGACTGAGCCGATCCTGATCACAGCGCACAGCGATGCGGTGTCCGGTGCGATGCCGCAGCGTCAGTTCCAGGCGATCGAGCTGCTGAATATCGACGCGGCGGGCGTCCAGGAGCCGCGCTCGATTCATCTCGTGCGCAAGGACGTCAAACAAGCGAACGCGACCACCGACCTCACTGCCGCAACGACCGTCGCACAGGCAGCAACGCCGCCGGCGGCGTCGGATCCCGCAAAGTCGGACAAAGAGCAGCTCGTTCGCGGCACAGTCGTCGATCCGACCGGCCAACCGGTCGCCGGGGCGACGATTCGTGTCGTACGTGTTAAGAGGTCACGTTGGGCCGGCGCCCCGGTCGACACGACGGTCCTCGACACACTGACGACATCCACGGACGGCCGCTTTGAAATCCCAGGCGCGCAGTCACTGGTGGGGAACCATCAGAACGGGCCGTACTGGGAATGGACCGAGATTGTCGCCACCGCGACGGGTTACGCATTCGGCTTTCAATCGCTCGCCGACGCTTCCGCGAACGAGCCGATTCAGATTCCACTGTCGCCGCCGCAGGGGCTGCGCGGCCGCATCGTCGACCTGGAAGGGCGACCGATCGAGGGTGCGACACTGCGGCTCTTGAGCGTCGCGGTGGGAGGGACGTCCGACAAGATCAACGAGTGGCTGGATCGAGTCAGCAAGCTCCCAGCCTCCCCGCAGAGAAACATCCTGGGGAGACTCGTCACGATTGTCGAGCAGACGCATTTCCCGCGTACCGGCGATGCTGCAGCCGCTGCCGAACTATTTCCGACTCTCCAGACCGACGCGGACGGCTGTTTTGAGCTGGACGGCATCGGTCGCGACCGCCGTCGCGATCCTGATGCTGAACGGTCCGGGCCCTCGCGCAGGCGGTGGTCCAGTGCTGATCCCGCCCGCTGGATCATTCCGTCCTCGGCAAGGGCACCTGGATCTCACCCATCGGCGAGACGATGACGTATCACGGGGCCGAATGCACCGTCGTCGCCGCTCCGGGCGTCTCCGCGACGGGCGTCGTCCGCGACGTCGAACCCACGAACCGATCGCCGGCGCTCAGGTGATTTTGACGGCGTTGTCGGGCTCCAAGCAGGCACGACGGCTACATCACCACGACGACAGACGTGACACTGGTCGCTACGAACCTGCAGGCTCGCCGCTCGGCAAGGGCAACAGCATCAAGGTCATTCCGGTGAACCGGCCTTATCTGGCAAGTCTGCAGTCCCTTGCATTGCCGGAAGCCCGCGAGCTGCAGCCGATTGTCCGGGACGTCGAACTGCGGAAAGCGGTCTGGGTGACTGGCCGACTGTACGACGAGACCACCGGCGCGCCGGTCCAGGGAACGCTGCATTGCGCGCGCCGCGCGACAACGAGTATGTCGCCCGGTACCGCAGTTTGACGCCCCAGGCCTCACGTATGCCCCTCGGCAACGACTGGTACTACAGCCCACAGATGCTGAAGGCCGGTTCCGGATTCCCGTCACGCCGGGACGCGGCGTGCTGTGCGCTCAGGTGTTCGGCCAAACATATCGCACTGGCCACGGTGCCGACAATATCTCGCACTTGCTGCCGAAATTCGGGAAGGACGGCGCGAGGGCGTATTCCCGACGCTGGGTCTCATTTCGGCGGAACAGCCCACAGCCTGCGGAAATCAATCCGGCGGATGCGGAGGGAGGTCACGGTTGATCTGCCCGTGTCTCCGTGCCTTACGCAAGAGCTGGTGTTCGTGGATCCTGCGGGCGAACCGGTTACTGGCGTCACGGTGATGGGTGTCAATCAGCAGCAGGCAGTGAGTCGCGCTACAGCGGTGGACCGGGTCATCGCCGTCGGCCTGAAGGAGGGTGAGGGTCAGACCGTTCGAGTCTGGCAGAACGAGCGCAAGATTGGGTTCGAGACCAAATTCAGTCCGCGTCGAGATTCCGACCGCTCACGATCGTCCTCCATCCGCCGGTCATGGTCCACGGCCGGTTGATCGATCCTCAAGGGCAACCCTTGGCGGGGAGGACGATTGAAGCCGGGCGCCCAAAGCGGAAATACGTTCCACCAGACATTGTCAGCCTGGGCACGGACGAAACCGGAATCTTCTCGGTCGGTTTGTATGCCGACTTATCAGCTCTGGCACACGACGAAACATACACCGTCCTCAACCAGGAACTGGTCCCGAACGTGGGCGAATCGATCGACCTGGGCGACCTGGTGATCGATCCCAAGACGGGGGACTTCAACGCGGCCAAGCCGAAGCATCCGCCGATTGTGACGAAAGCGGCGGACGCGGCGGCAGCAACAACGCCCGCGTCGGCGACGCCCGTTGCTGAAACGCAGTTGTCGCAAGCTGGCGGGCGGGCGCCGCGATGCCGGCCAAAGGTCGGGAGATGAGCGCGCCGCGAGGCGGTACTTTGCCATCTTCAACGGCGGTCGCTGATGCTGTTCCGCCAACACCGACGTTTCGCGGCAGTATCGTCGACGCAGCCGATCAGCCCGTTGCGAATGCCACGATTCAGATGATGCACATCCGCCGGCCGCCTTGGTACGCGGCGGTGGCGAGCGCCAGTGTGGCGTCGACGGTGCCGGTGTCGCCCAAGGGAGAGGTCGAAATTCAGCTGCCGAAGCTGCCGCCGGGCGCCGCGACCGATGGCAGCGAATGGTACGAACCGGTCGCCACGGGCGCCGGGCTACGGGTTCGCGACGCTCTCCGGATACGTCGGCAGTGCCGAGCCGATGAAGGTGCGGCTCCCGCAGGCGCAGTCGATCCGCGGCCGGATCATCGACCTCGAAGGTGTGCCGATCGCCGGCGCCGTTGTCGCCTGCGTGTTCAACGTCGCAATCGCCGTCGGATGCGAATATCGATCAGTGGCTGGCGGACGCGCGACATACCGCCGATCGGAAAAGAATCGCCGTTCGGCGGACGGGCGTCGAGCATCGAGTAGTCGCTTTCCCCGGCTGGCCGAACTGCCAGTTTGCGACCGATCTCGGTTCCCAACACTCACAACCGATGCGGACGGGCGCTTCAGCTCGACGGCGTCGGCCGCGATCAACTCGTCATGTTTGTGCTGACGGCAAGGGACTGCCGCAGACGCTCATCCAGGTCCTCGCCCGGCCGCTTTAACGACCGCTCACCTGCTCTCGGTGCGCCTCGCCGCGCCGAACGTCATCCACGCGCAGACTTCACCGTTGCGGCGGCCCCCAGTGCGCCGGCGCGGCGTCAGCGCGGATCTCGACTGCGCTCGCCCATCGTCGGTGCGACGATCATGACCAACCAGTTTGCCGGCTCGATCATGTCGCAGCAGGGCTTTATTGTCACGAAACCGATGCGGATGGGCGTTACGAACTGAATGGGCTTCCGTTCGGCAAGGGAAACCCTCGAAATCGTCCCGGGAGATCAGCCGTATTTGAATACGAGCTCGATCGAGTTGCCGGAAATGCGCAACCTGCAGCCGATCGCCCGGGACATTGAGCTCCCGAAAGCCATCTGGGCCACCGGCCGCCTGTTCGACGTGACCACCGGCGAGCCGGTCCAGGGACCGTGCATTACTCCCCGTTCCGCGACAACACCTTCGCTGAGCGGTATCCGCAGTACGCCGACCAGACGACTTACTTCCTCGCCGCCGATCACAACTTCCGCACCGATCGTGACGGCCGCTTCCGCATTCCGGTCATCCCTGGCCACGGCGCGCGTGCGCCAAGGCCAACACCGATTCGTACAGAACCAGCTACGGGCGCGGAGAGAATTGAGCTGCTGGCGTCGTTCATCAGCAACGCCAACGCACCCGGACAAGTTCCCACGCTGGATCACGTCGTCCCGTCCGCGTTTCACTCGCTGGTCGAAATCAATCCGGCCGCCGATGCCGGTGAAATTGCGATCGACCTGCCGCTCGATCCGGGTTTGTCGCTCGAACTGCTGTTTACGGACGCGGATGGTCAACCGGTCACGGGCGTCTCGATCGGCGGGGTGTTTACGATGCAGGGCCATCAGACCGACTCTGATCGCGCGACCGCGGTCGGTCTGACCGACGGGTCGCCCGTGACGGTCGTCGCCCGGAATGGGGAGCGCAAGATCGGCGCGAGAATCGACATCACGCCGACGCGCGATTCCGGCCCGCAGACGATTGTTCTCTATCCACACACGATTGTCCGCGGCCGTCTCATCGACCCGCAGAACTCGCCAATCACCGAAACTCAGATCGAGGTCCGCAGCGACGACGCGAAGGGATGGGCGAACGTTGACGCACAGGTTGGCACGAATGCCAAAGGAGAGTTCACGGTCGAATTGCTCGCCGGCGACACCTACCACCTGCTCGCACGCGGCGAGAAGTACAACTACCTCGCCAAGGACCTCGCGGCCAAGCCGGGTGAGTCGATCGACCTGGGCGACCTGGTGATCGATCCGCAGGGGGAGAACTGGAAGGACGCGGTTCCGAAGCGTGCACCGATCGTTACGAACGCCGCGACATCGGCCGCCGTTCGACAAATGGAATCGAAGCCGGTGAAGTCCGGTGCCTCATCGCGCCAGCCCGGCGGTGTGACCGAAGCGGTCGAAGTGGTCGTCACCAACGGAGCTCAAGCTCAGGAGCCGGTCACCGACGCGACTTCGAAGGCTGATGGCAGGGAGCACGCAGGCACGTTCTCAGGCCGCGTCACGGACAGCACCGGCCAACCACTGTCCGGCGCCACGATCTGGCTGGCGATCAATTCCGGCGCCGAAGAACGGGAGCCGATGCTGAAAGAGGTCGCGACGTCCGACAAGAACGGGCGATTCCAGTTCACGCTGGACGCGGAACTGCAAGGCGCGATCGGCGATGCGGCGTCCTCCTGGTGGGTCGGGAGCCTCCTCGCGGTCGCGCCGGGGCACGGCTTCGACTGGATGCCACTGGGAGTCTTTCAAGACGGGGGAGCGCAGGATTCCGAACGGGACGAGATGAAAGCGCACCTGCTCAAGGCGGTGGGCAAAGACCGGCTGGAGTCGCGGTTGCTTGTCCTGCGGCGAGCGGACCGGCCGGTGCGCGGACAGCTCTTCGACCTCGAAGGCCGGCCGCTGGCGAACGTGGCGGTTCGCGTCGAAGCGGTAAGCCAGCCGGACGTGCGGCTGCTGCTGCAGGCGCTCCAGGAGAAGTCGAAACAACGCTACTACGACGCCGTGAACGCCACCGGAGCGGCTGGCAGCATCACTCGCGAGCACGCGCATCGACTGTACCCGCCGGTCACCACCGACGCGAGCGGACGCTTTGAACTGATGGGGATCGGCGACGACCAACTGGCGAGCCTGACGATCCACGGAGCGGGGGTCGAGTCCCAGGTGATCAACGTTATAGGCCGGACGATGTCGCCGGCACGTCTGCCGCACCTCGACGCGTATCCCGGCGGCGCCAAGGAGGCCTATTATGGCCGGGATTTCTCACACGCGGTCGGCCCGTCAGTCCCGATCGTCGGCGTCGTCAAGGAAGCGGACAGCGGCGCGCCCGTTCCCAATACGTTGATCTACGTCGAGCGGCTGTTCGCGGAAGGGACCAGCGGAGCGGAAGGACAACTTCGCCTGGATACGCAGCACATGCGTACGACAACCGACGCTGAGGGCCGCTATCGTCTCGACGGCTTGCCGCCGGGAAAGGGGCATGTCCTCATCGCCAGGCCGCCGCTCGCTGAGCCGCTGCTGATGGCGCAGCAATCGGTGTCGCTCAACGCGCCCGGCGGCTCGGCGCAGACGGTCGACATCCGGATCAAGCGAACGTTCTGGATCGAAGGCCGCGTCACCGACAAGCATTCCGGAGCGGCGGTCCCGGCCTACGTCGATTATCTCGCGCTTGAGTCCAATCCATACACGCTCGACAAGCACGGACTGCAACAGGCGTTCGAGATTCACCGCTATCGGACCGACAAAGAGGGGCGCTTCCGCGTTCCCGGTTTGCCGGGGCCCGGCATCGCAATGGTCCTCGCGATCGGGGGCCGTGGATATCCGCGCGAAGTCGGAGCGGACACCGTGCCGGGTTACGACAAGGACAGCCGGTACATCCCTACAAATCCCGTCGGCTATCCGCTGGGCAACTGGAACCTGATCAAGCCGATCGATCCGCCCGTGGATGCCGCGTCGTTCACGTGTGATTTTGAACTGGACGGGGGGCAGAAAGCGGCCGGACGGGTCGCAGGACCGGACGGCGCCGCGCTCCGCAACTTCAGCGCGCTTGGCGAGGTCGTGAATGTCCCGTTCTGGAAGCAACACGCCGACGGTCAGTTCGCCGTGCAGGGCTACGACGGCGTCGGCCCGCGGCTGCTGTTCTTCAAGAACGTCGAGGAAACACTCGTCGGCAAATTGCGGGTCGAAGGTGCTGCAACGCCGGAGCTGGTCGTCACGCTGGAACCGGCGGTCCGCGTGACCGGCCGGCTGATCGCCCAGGAGACGGGTCTGCCGGCGGAGCGGTATTCGCTGTATTGCGAGTCCTCGTCGCTGGGCGCCTTCCGCATCGACGACGTCTACACCGGCGACGACGGGCGGTTCGAAGTCAAAGGGCTGATGGCCGGCCTCACGTACAAAATCAGCACCGCGAACTCGATGCGTTTCAGCAGCGGCAAGAACGACTTCACGATCGACGTGACCAAGACAAAGCCGGGCGACGTCGTCGACCTGGGGGATGTTCGCGGCGGGAAGGTTTCAAACTAGAGAGCAGTCGCTGTAGTAACACCGGGCAAGCCGGAGTCGAAAACGCAGCCTGAAGGCTGAACTCCAACAGGCGACATTCATGTCCACCCCCTACACCCCCTCAGCCCCACAGCCCTGGAACCTCCGCCGCGTCGTCCATCTGCATCGGCGCGCCGGATTCGCGGCGACGTGGGACGAAATCCAGCGTGATCTCCGCGATGGACCGGACGCCGCAGTCGAGCGTCTCCTGCGACCGAGAGTTGATGCAAACAGCGCCGGTGCAACGCCGTTCGAAGACCTCTCGCGCGTCATCTCCGATGCGGCCGTCGAATCCGGCAACATCCAGCGGCTGAAGGCCTGGTGGCTATACCGGATGTTGTTCAGCCCCGATCCGCTCGGCGAACGACTCACGCTGATGTGGCACAACCACTTCGCCACCAGCAACGTCAAAGTGGGGGACGTCGGGCTGATGCGGCGGCAGAATGAAACGTTCCGCCAGCGTGCCCGCGGCCCGTTCGGCGAACTGCTGGCCGCGTCGCTGCACGAGCCGGCGTTGCTGGTCTGGCTGGATGCAGACGCCAACCGCAAAGAGCATCCCAACGAAAACCTCGCCCGCGAGATGATGGAGCTGTTCGCGCTCGGCGTCGGCCACTACACCGAGGCCGATATCAAGGAAGCCGCGCGGGCCCTGACGGGCTGGAGCGTCAACCGTGGCGAGTTCCGCCTGCAGGACGCCGTGCACGATCCGGGTGAGAAGACGGTCTTCGGCCACACCGGCGCGTGGACCGGGGACGACGCCGTCCGGCTCCTCGCCGAACATCCCGCTGCGCCGCGACGGATCGCGACACGTATTTGCGAGCTGCTCCTGGCGGAGAGTCTGGTCACCGAATCCCTGATCGCCACGCTGGCCGACGGATTGCACTCTCACAACCTCGACGTCGGTCGGGCGATCGAGTCCGTCCTGCGCAGCGAGGAGTTCTTCGCAGACGCCAGCTGTCGGGACACAGGTGGTCGGCCCGGCTGCATTCGTCGTTGGGCGCCTCTCGCCCTCGAGCTGATGGCTCCGCCGCCGAGCACTTTGTTGCTGGCTGAAGTCACGGCAACCTCGCTGGCCGATCTGTTCGCCCCCCAAACGTCTTCGGCTGGAAAGGGGGCCGCGCGTGGCTCACGAGCCGCACGCTGATTGCGCGGGCGAACTTCGCACATTCGCTTGTCAGCGGCGAACTGCATCCGCGCGCCACCGCCTTTGATGCCGGCAAACTCGCTGCTGCCCACGGATTCGCAGATTCCACCGGCTGTGCGTCGTTCTTCGCACAGCTCCTGCTCGGCCGGCCCGAGCTGCCGGTCCAGTTTCAACCCTTCGTTGATACGCCGAATCGCCTTGTGTCGGCGATTCTGGCTTCCCCGGACTTCCAACTCGCCTGATGGAGAATCCCATGTTCGCTCGCTCAGTTTCGCGCCGGCACTTTCTCCGCGATTCGGCCCTCATCGCGATGGCGCCGGGCATTCCGGCCTTTCTCGGCCGCACCGCGCGCGGCGCGGACGCGAAAACCGATGGCCGGATTCTGGTTGTGATCCAGATGGACGGCGGCAACGACGGCATCAATACCGTCATCCCGTTTGCCGATCCTGGCTATGCGGAGCACCGCAAGGAACTCAAGATCGCCGACGACAAACTCATCAAGCTGAACGACCAGGTCGCACTGCATCCCAACCTGAAGCCGTTCGCCGAGCTGCTGGATGACGGTCGGCTGGCGATCGTCCAGGGAGTGGGTTATCCGAATCCCGATCGCTCGCACGACGTCAGCATGGCGATCTGGCAGACAGCCCGGTTCGATCCCGATGAGCACAACTCGTTCGGCTGGATCGGCCGCGCGCTCGACGCCGCGCCGCAGCCCGCCGACGGAGCGCCGCACTCCGTCCTCATCGCCGATCGCACGCCGCCAGTCGCGCTGCGCGGCCGCCGGTCGGCCAGCGTGGCATTCACCAGCTTCGGCGATCTGCAGTTGAAGTCGGGCGCGGCGCTCGCCGCATCGCCAACGTCGACTGACAGCGACGATCTGCTCGCCTTTGCGCGCCGGACGGCGCTCGATGCCACGGCCACGGCCGATCTGGTCGCCGACGTCGCCCGCTCGTCGGCCGCCGATGCGGCCGCCTATCCGACCACCGAACTCGCCGGCCGCCTCAAAACCGTCGCCCAGCTCATCAAGGCCGGGTTCGCAACTCCGGTCTACTATGCCATCCAGTCCGGCTACGACACGCACGCGGCGCAGCTGCCGGCGCACGGACGACTGCTCCGCGAACTGGCCGCCGCGGTGAAAGCATTTCTCGATGACCTCAAGTCCGCCGGTGCGGGCGATCGCGTGCTGGTCCTGGGCTTCAGCGAGTTCGGCCGCCGCGTCGAAGAGAACGCATCGCTGGGGACCGATCATGGCACGTCGGGACCGGTGTTCCTCGCCGGCGCGGGGATCAAGTCCGGGCTGCACCAGGCGACGCCCAGCATGACTGATCTAGTCGACGGCGATCTCAGGATGTCGGTCGACTTCCGCAGCGTGTACGCGGCGATCCTCACACGCTGGCTGATGATCGATCCGCTGCCTGTGCTCAATGGCGAGTTCCCGACGATCGATGCTGTCATCGGGTAGCGCCACGCCGCGGCAACCGGCTCCTGACTCCCCGACGGTGAACCTCCGTGCCGAACGATGTAAGATCAGTGGGCATGGCCGATTTCAAAGTCACCGAGCTTTCCGGGGATGTCGACTTCGACAACCTCCCTTACTGGGACGTCGTGATCATCGGCGCCGGCCCGGCCGGGCTGGCCGCCAGCCTGACGACGGCGCACCGCGCCCTCACCACGCTGGTCATTGAGGCCAAGGACCGCGCCGGCGGGCAGCCGCAGTTTCTGTACCCCGACAAGCAGATTGTCGACATCCCGGGCTTTCCCGACGGCATCTCCGGGGAAGAACTTTCCCGCCGCACCTACCGGCAGGCCGTGGACGCGCTCGTCCAGTTCCGGTTCAACGAAGAACTGGTTTCGATCGACGACACCGACGAGCGCGTGAACGACGATGCGCTCAAACGCGTGGTCACCAGCCGCGGTGCGTACCTCTGCCGCAAAGTGATCATTGCCTGCGGTCTGCTCCACTTCCCGAGGCGGATGCCGGTCCTCGACCAGCTCGGATCCGCCAATGTCCACTACAAGGTGCCGAAGATTGGCGATTACGAAGGTCGCAACGTCGCGGTCGTCGGCGGCGGCGACTCAGGTCTCGACGCTGCGCTGATGGTGCTCGCCCGCGGCGGCGAGGTTGACCTCATCGTCCGGGCCGCCACCGCCCGCGGCAAAGAGAGCAGTCTGAACAAGATTCGCGATGACGGGGGCCGCGTGCACCTGTCGGCCGAGATCACCGCCGCCCGGTTCGCCGGCGATCGCATCGAACTCACGCTTGGCACCGGCGAAACGCTGCTCTGCTCGCTCGTCATTGTCCAGATCGGTTTCCTCTCCGCCAAAGACACGTTCCAGCGATTAAACCTGACGCTCAATGACGACGGCAGCATCAGCATCGATCCGTACTTCGAGACGAGCCGGCCGGGCGTCTTCGCCGTCGGCGACGTGCACGGCGACATCAAGCTGATCGCCGTCGCCTGGGCCGAAGGCATCCAGGCGGCCATCCATGCCTTCAACGAGATCACGAGCCCCTACTGGCTCAATGAGAAGCGGCTGAAGGACCACAAGATCGCGCTCATCGGCGAAAAGATCGCTCGCGCCGCCACACGCGCGCCCGCGCGGAAATGAAGGAAAGAAAAACAGGAGGCAACGGAGAGAACGGAGAAGTCCACACAGAGCCCATTGTGATCCTTGTTCCCAAGCTCCTGCTTCGCGTACAAGGTTGGACCGCCAAGGTCAACCGCGCGTCACATGAACGGAAGAAAGATAAGTCCTACAGAAGGTCACGAAGGACACAAAGAATCTGGTGCAATGAATCGATCAACCCTGATGAGTCGAATTACACAACTCGTTCATCCATCTTCTTCCTTCTTCGTGCTCTTTGTGACCTTCTGTTCAAACCCGTCTGTCTTTTCAGTAACAACATGACTATGGACTGAAGCACACGGTGCATGTTGTTCCGTCCGTCGCCGGTTTCACGACGATCTGCACTCCCAGGATTGTCCGCAGGACGTCGATGTGTGTTGTCGAATGTTCGGTCAGCGGGAGCGTACGGAATGAGCCGCCGCCGTTCGTGTCCCCGCGCTCGCGGGCCTGCCAGGCGCTGATTCCGAGCGGCAGGAGGAGCTGATCGGCCAGGTGCGGGCCGACCGGCGCGTCGGTCGCCAGGTATGCGTTGACTTCAGCAATCGCCTCGCGGGCCACCTGTTCGGCGCGGACACCCAGCCGGCCGAATGCAGTGAACAGTTCCGTCACATGCTCAGACTCGACCGCGAGTGACACGACGTTGCCCGGTCCGGCCGCAGCGAACTCGTCGATCGAACACTGGTCGCGACGCCAGCGGAGTTTCTTCACCACGGTGTCGACCTCCCGCTCGCCGATATGCCGCGGCAGGTTCGCGAGCAGTACCTGTGCCTGCGTCGCTACTGGTGCCTCGCGCGCTCCAGCAGCTCGAACTCAAGCGCAGCTCCTGCACCGGCTGCACGCTGACGACAAACCGCTCGCCCCCGCGGATAGGCCCCAGCCGCTCCAGCCAGCAGGCCGATGCGCGCGGCCCCATCCGCTCGACCAGCGGCAAGTAGACCCGCTCCAGAAAATCAAACGGCGGCGCCCACGGGTTGTGCGTGCCCCCTTCGAGACCAGCGTGGACGGCCCATCCGCAATCGGCGCTGCGCCGGCAGGACGGTCTGCAGACCAGCGTCGGCTCCCGGCGGTGCCGCCGACGCTGAAGTGATAGTTCCCTGGCTGCACCAGTCCCGCTCCAGCGTGATGGCCCGCGAGCCGACCGCAGCCCCGGTGACGCGCCTCGGCCGCAATCTCGCCGCTGCATTTACGGCCGTAAGATGCTGCCGCTTCAGCCCCGGGTCCTTCCGGCCGGCGCGAATGTTGTCGATTGGTGATGCTGCGACCGGTGACAAGTGCGAGCCGCCAGCGATGTGCGGACAATCTGCCCGCCCCTTCGCCGTGGGAGCCGTCGATGTGGGAGCCGCGGGCGTCATCCGTGACTCGACGAAGAAGCGAAAAACAGGAGGAACGGAGGAAACGGTGTCGAACGTTCTTGTTCCCAAGCTCCCGCTTGGGAACACACTGCCGCGAAGCTCCTGCTTCAAGTCGCGGACCGCCGGATAAACCTCGGCGGCTCAATTGACCCTTCATCTACGGGAGACCTGCGGTCGCACGGGCGGTACGGTCAGGAGACTGGCCGCAACTTGTGATCTGGGTCACTCGTAAATCTGCGTCATCTGCGTGCCGTCATCGCTCACTCCCTCAGACACGCACGCCCTGCCCAGGTTCACGCCAATCACTCCGCCCGTGCACGTCCGTCAGCCGTCGGTCAATCCCGTTGTGCCGGAACGTGAGCCGTCGTGGTCGATGCCTAATAGGTGCAGCATCGTCGCGTGGATGTCGTAGCAGTACGTCGGGTTCGCCGGATCGGCCGGCTTGTAGGACCACTCGTCGCTGCTCGCCGTACGTGACGCCTCCCCTGATGCCGCCGCCGGCGAGCCAGTTCGTGAACACGAACGGGTTGTGGTCGCGGCCCGAACCTTGCGAACACGGCATCCGACCGAACCCGTCGTCCACAGGATCAGCGTGTCGTCGAGCAGGCCACGCTGCTTGAGGTCTTTAATCAGCGCTGCCGCCCGGCGGCCAGCCCCGCCCCAGCGGCCAGTGATCGCGGCCGTCCTCGTGCGGAGTCCCAGTTGCGCGCGGGTGTCCGTTGTCCGCTCCGCTCCAGATCTGCACGAACCGCACGCCGCGCTCCGTGAGTCGTCGCGCAACGAGACAATTCCGGCCGAAGTAACGAGTTCTTCCTTCTGTTCATCGCCAGCGCGTCGGTTGTGATGGTCGATGTCGATGCCGTACATGTCGAGGATGTGTTGCGGCTCACCCGACAGGATCGAGCGCCGCCGGCGTGCTGAGCTGCATCCGGGCCGCCAGTTCGTGGCTGCGGATGCGCATCGAGCCGCGAATCGCCAGCGAACGTTCGGCATGCCGGCGGTTGAGCGTGCCCAGCCGCCGCCAGACGTCCGGCCTGCTCTAGGCGCGCTGATGTACGTGCCGTCCGGCGGGAACAAATCGTCGATCGGGTTCGCCGCGTGCGGGCGGATCATCGTCCCCTGGTGCTCGGCCGGCAGGAACGCTGAACCCCAGTTCTTCTTCGGGCCGTTCGGTGCGAACCCGCGCGGATCGGGCAGCACGACAAACGTCGGCAGTTCGTCGGTCAGGCGGCCGAGTCCGTAGCTGATCCAGCCCCCATGCTCGGATACCCGGGGAGGATGAACCCCGTCGCCTGCATGAACGTCGCCGGCCTGCATGTTCTGGACTTGCGCCGATCATGTTGTGGACGAACGCCGGGCGTCGTCCACGCATTCGCCCAGCGGCGCGACGCAGTCGTTGATCCACTTGCCCGTTCCGCCGTACTGTTTCCAGGCCCACGGCGACTGCATTGTCTTGCCGGGCTTCGACTGAAACAGCTCGACCTTCTCGCCGGGGTCCCAGGGATTGCCGTTATCGGCGATCACTTTCGGCTTGTAGTCGAACGTGTCGCACTGGCTGGCGGCGCCGGACATGTAGAGCTGCACGACGCGCTTGGCCTTCGCCGGATGATGCACGCCGGACGAGATTTTGGAGGCATCATCGGCCAGCAACTGCTCGTGCGCTGTGCAATGAAGCCGGAGCGCGATCCCCTCATCTCGCCGCCGGCGTGCCACAACATCTCCCGTCGGAATACGCCGCCGATACTGTGTCAGCCATCGAGCCATCACTTCTTCATTGATTCATTGGACAACAGGCGAATATTGCAGTGCCGCCATGTGTACCACGCCCATGTACGTTCTTCGAATCCGTTAACTTGTCGTTGTGTTCCGTCGCGAAGTCGTGGTCATCAAACTCTAGAACCACAACGGCACGACGGGCACAACGAACAGGAATTCTGCCGACATGGTTCGATCTCCGGGAAGCGCTTCTTGCTCACGAATTGCGTGAGAGTGCACCAACCACTACTCCACAAACGCAAACTCATCCGGGCGTTGAACATGAGGCGACAAACGTTGGCCAGCCCGTGCTGCTCCACCACCGGGACGAGCACAGCCAGCTCCGCTTCATCCGGCTCGCGCTGGAGCGCCAACCGAAACACTTCCGCGATCTGGCCCCTCATGTCGCTGTCGCCGGTCGCGACGCGCTCCGCCAGGTGCTCCGCCATCCGCACCATGAAATCGTTGTTGAGCAGTGCCAGCGCCTGCAGCGGCGTGACGGTCTCGATTCGCCGTTCGACCAACAGCGACGGATCCGCGCAGTCGAGCGTCATCAGGAAGGGATCGGGAACTGAGCGGACGATAAACCGGTAGACCGACCGCCGGTGTGATGCCGAATCATCCGGATCGTGTTCGTCGTACAGATAGTGCGGCGAATGATCGTCCTTGAACCCGAACGCCCGGAACCCCGGCCCGCCACCATCCAGCCGCAGCTTGCCGCTGACCGCCAGCACCGCGTCCCGCACCTCCTCCGCTTCGAGCCGCGTCCGGTTCATCCGCCAGAGGAACCGGTTGTCCGCGTCGATCCGCGCCGACTCCCCGTTGTGCGCTGATGACTGCCGATACACGGCGCTGGTGACGATCAGACGGTGGAGCGCCTTCAGTGATTGGCCGTTGTCGCGGAATTCGACCGCCAGCCAGTCGAGCAGAGCCGGGTGCGTCGGCGTGCCCCCCATCCGGCCGAAGTCGTTAGGCGTGTCGACGAGCCCGCGGCCGAAGTGGTAGTGCCAGACCCGGTTGACGATCGACCGCCACGTCAGCGGACTGCGCGGATCGACGATCCACTCCGCCAGCGCGACGCGGCGATCGGACTCATGCGATTCCGCGCGCAGTTCAAATGCCGACGGCAACCCCGTCACGCACGCGACCGCTCCCGGCACGGCCGGTTCCAGTGGCTGCTGCTCGTTACCGCGGGCAAGGACGAAGACTGGCCGCGGGACGCCATGCGTCGGTTGATGCTGTCCCTGCGGGTTGAACTCCGTCGCCGCCGCGAACACGTACTCCGGCGGATGCATCTCCGTGAGGTTGTGGGTCGTGCGCGCCAGTTCCTCTTCGGTGTACGCCAGCTCGAGACGCGTCGCGTCGGAAACCTTCTGTTCCAGCAGTGCGTCTCGCTCGGCTTTGGCAGCGGCGAGCTGTTCCACGATCTCGGGATTCTTCGCACCGCGAAAAACCCCATCGACCAGGTTCACCCTGGCCCACCGCACCGGCGCCTCGATTGAATCCAGCGCCGTCACCGGTTTTCCGGCCGCGGCGTTCTGACCGTCTTTCGTCAGCGCCTGCAGTTCGGCCAGCGCCAAGATGTAATCGTTCTGCCGTTTGGCGAGCTGCGTCGCTGTAACCCGGACGTATCGACCCGTGACGCTGAACGCGTTGACTGACAGCGGACGGGTGCCGGGATTCGGCACCGGGTCAGCTGTTCGATCGCCGACGGAGTAGACCTCTGTCTTGAAATCCGGATCGGACGAAATCGCAACCTTGAACCGGACCGGGAACCCGAATCCGGCGCCGATGCCGTTGAAGTCGTCGTGCGCACCGATCAGCACGATCTGGTCCAGTTCGGTCGGTTGACCGAGATCCACCTGCACCCACTTTTCGACGTCGGCTCGCGGCTCGATCGCGCTGTGATACCCGAACTCCGGCAGCGGCGCGGCGTCGGCTTTCTTCGTCAGCTCGGCGATCTTCGCATCGAGCGCCGCCAGTTCCGGTCCGGCCGCCGTCTGCAACACGACATCCAGCTTCGCGCGCGTCGCTCTCAGCTCACGCTCTTTCTGCTGAAACGCGGCCCGCGTTGCCCTCAGGTGCGGATCAACGTCATACGCCCGGTCCGCCCGGTCCACCGCTGCGAACACCGCCTGCAGTCCGTAATACTCCGGCTGTGAGATCGGATCGAACTTGTGATCGTGACACCGCGCGCACTGCACCGTCAGGCTCACGAACGTATTCATCGTCGCCGAGACCATGTCGTCCCGGTCGATGTTCCGCACCCGCTGCTTCTCCATCGTCCCGTCGCCAACCTCGATCTGGCCGACGAAATCGAACGGTCCCGCCGCAATGAACCCCAGCGCCGGAATTCCGTCCGCCACATCGCTCGCCAGCCGGTCCCCCGCCAGTTGCTCGCGCACGAACTGTCCGTACGGTTTGTCGTTGTTGAACGCCCGGATCACGTAGTCGCGGTATGGCCACGCGTTGGGCCGGACTTTGTCTTTGTCGTAGCCGTGCGTGTCGGCATAGTGCACGACATCCAGCCAGTGCTGCGCCCAGCGTTCGCCGTATTGTTCCGACGCCAGCAATCGGTCGACCAGCTTCTCGTACGCTCGCGGACTCGCGTCGCTGACGAAGTGCTCGACCTCCTCCGGTGTCGGTGGCAGACCGGTCAGGTCAAACGTCACCCTCCGGATCAGCGTCCGCCGGTCTGCCTCGAGCGACGCTGGCATATCGCGACCACGATGACCGGCAGATCGGTCATCATTCGTCGCCGCCACGCGATGTTCTTCGATCGCTTCCAGCGTCAGCGTCACGGCGGTGCCAGTAATATCGTCCAGACGGATCGCTCTTTGCCGCCATGGCCTCTGCCAGCCAGACCGCCTCAACCGTCCGGTCATGCCGCCGTCGCCTTCATCGGCCTTCGGACTGTGATCTGATCGGCATCGCGCCACCAGCGCTGTCCGAGACGACTTCCATCAGCAGACTCTCGTCCGGCTTCCCCGCGACGATCAGCCCGTCGGTCTTCGCAGCGCCCGCAGCGGACGACAGATCGACATCCCCTTTGGCCTTCGCCCCGCTATGACACCGCACGCACCGCCGTTCCAGAATCGGCGCGACACGGTCGCGGAAGGCATCGTCGGCGCTGGCCAACGTCGCGGTCAGTGAGACAATTACGAGACACACACCGCGGAACTGAAGCAACAGCATTCGCATCGGCAGCACGCTCAGGCACGATCACGATCGTCGGACACGCGAGAAATTCCGACCACGCACGATCGTAGCCGATTCGCCCAGCACAGGCATCGTTGCGAACTCAAGGGGGAAACCACGGAAGCCACGGAAATGTCACGACCGCACAGGTTCTCGGTAAATTGATACTGCTGCTCTTGAGACCTTGCTTAGCAGCCATGAGCCTTTGGCACGGTTGTATTCGCGTCGATTCGCGGTTCCGCCTTTCGTCTTCCGCTGTTTCCGAGTATTCCGTGGTTCCCCTGGTGGTCGGGCTCAGCGGCTTACAGCGTCTTTCGCTGATTTCGCCGCTTTCGCGGTGCATTCTGCTTCTTCTCGGCACCCTCGCCATTCGTCTTCTCGGTGCCGGTTGGCGGTGCTACCGCGGTTGGTTTCGCAGCAGCCACCGGCGTGCGCGGTCCGGCGCTCAGAAACGCCAGCATCTCGCGGATTTCGTCGGCGGTGAACGTGTCGAGCAATCCGGCCGGCATCGGCGAGACCGTGGACGGCTGCGACTCTTCAATTGCATCCCGTTGGATGACGACCGATTCCTGCGTCAGCCCGTTGATTTCGACCGTGATCTCGTGCGCCTGCACTTTCGCCGCCCGGCCGATGACCACTCGGCCGTCCCGCAGCAGATACTGAGTCGCAGCGTACTTAGGGTCCAGGACTTTCGACGGTTCGAGGATCGATTCTGCAATCATCTGCGGACTGTACCGTTTCCCAACACTGGTGAGTTCCGGGCCGACCGCCGCCCCCGACTGCTCCCAGCGGTGACATTTCAGACAGCCCGCTTCAGTCAACAGCTTCCGCCCGCGTTGCGCGTCGTGTTGTCCATCGGAGAGTGCAAGCTGTGGCAACAGCTCGGCCAGCGTCCATTTCTGGACCAGCGGACGCTGCGGCTGTGCTTCAATGGTCGCAGGCGCCTGCAACTCGGCAATCGCACTCGCCAGTTCTGTTCGTTCCGCTTCACTGAACATGTCGAGGAAGTCCTGCTGCATGTTCGCCAGCACTTCCGGCAGCAGATGCCCTCCCGTGAACTGCCGGGCATGCTGGAACCACTTGAGCAGTGCCAGACGCTGTTCCGCCTTCCAGGCACCGGCGTACCGGATCAGCGCATGCACGGCATGAATCTCGTCCTCCTGGCTGGCGGCGTTTTCGATGAGCGGCAGCGTGCGCGACACGATCTGCGGCCACTGGAGATAGACCAATAGTTCGCACAAATCGCGATTGATCGTCAGCGAGTCATGCGGATAGTGTGCCGCCAGCCGCGCCATCAGTGGCGCCACCAACTCGGGCGCCAGCGCGGGTCCGCGAGCGAGCAGAATCGACCATGTTCGCAGTCGGATACCCAGCGGCTCGTCCGCTTCGGGCAGCGGCAGGTTGGTCAGTGCCGACTGAATCGCCGGCCGGGCATCGGGTGCGGCAACCCGCGTCCAGGCGAGGAAGGCCGTCTCGCGCCGCAGCGGATCGGTCTCTCCGACAATTCGGTCCTGCCAGAACTCCAACGGCTGATGCTCCAGCGCGACTCGCGCGGCGCTGCGAATCCAGCGATCTTCATCTCCGAGAGACGGCCAGATGTCGTCGATCGCCTCCGGCGGGAACGGCAGATGAAATGCTTCGAGCCGCTTGCGCCGGTCGCGCGCCGCCGTGCCGGCGTCAGTATGTCTCTGCAGTTCGGCGGCCGATTCGGCACTCGGCGCGTCGGGGGCTTCCTTCTGGCCGGTGAATGTCACGCGATACAGCCCCGACTGCGAGCCGCGTCCCCCGGTGATGAAGTACAGCGCGCCGTCTGTGCCGAACTGCAGGTCGCACACATTCAGCGGACCCCCTTCGACAAATACCTCGGCTTCCGCTCGATACGTCGCTCCCTCCGGCGTCAGCGTGGCTGACAGAATCTTTCCGTGCTGCCAGTCGGCCATGAACAGCCGTTCGCGGAACTTCGGCGGGAAGTTGCTCCCATAGCCGAACGCCATCCCGGTCGGCGAGCCGAGCGCGGTGTCGAGATTCGACGGGAGACTGTCGGCGTAGTACGCGGGCCAGTTTCCCGTTCCCCAGCGCCAGCCGTACTCGCCGCCGGACACGATGTGGTTCACGCGCGTCGGCCGGTACCACGGCATCCCGACGTCCCATTCCATGTCGGAGTCCCAGGTGAACAACTCGCCGTCCGCATTGAACGCCGCATCGAACTGGTTCCGCAGCCCGCCGCAGAGCACGACCCAGTCCGTCCCTTCGGGATCGGTCCGCAACACGTACCCGACGCGGTCGTCGTGGCCGGCGTCATGCGGATCCGGCAGCAGGCGGTCCTTCTGCGGGTCTTTGTATGGCGAGCGCGGGTTCGTCCCTTCGGGAAACGACACGTCGTTCCCGATGATCGAATACAGCATTCCGTCCGGCCGGCACGATCTGGTTCTGGCCGTGTCCGAAACGGCTGCGGTGGTCGAACTTCTTGAGGAGCTTCGAGTTCTCATAGGTGCCGTCGCCATCCAGGTCGCGAAACCGCCAGAACTCCATGCTGTCAGTGGCGTTCACGTACAGCGAATGGTGTGCGTGCAGCACGCCGCGGCAGTGCTTGAGCTGATCGTTGAGCCGCTCGCAGGTCCACGTTCCCTCGCCGCCGCTCGGGGGCGACAGCCGCGCGAACCCCGCATCGTCGCGGCCGACAATGATCCGCCCGTCCGGCTCCTGTGTCATGCTGATCCACGACCCGTCCTCCGCGGCCGCCGATCGCAGCAACTCGACCTTGAACTCCGGCAGCACGGTAATCGACGTCGGCGGCGTGGCATCTTCGGCCTGCACGCTTGGGCCGGCGAGACAGAATCCCAGTGCGATGGCGATTGCTCGCCGCAGCCCGCAGTCGGAGTACATGGTGCGTGAGTTCGGAACCAATGCAGTTGCGAGATACTGTCGAGCATACGCGCGTCGCCCGTCCCATCGCAACGAGGGGCCGGCAAACCGGCGATTACTCGCGCTCGATCAACGTCAGGTAAAAAGCATTCTTCGGCGCCACCAGTAGCGGGTGCAGATGATTAGCGTCCATTAGCGTCCATCAACGGTCCCGTACTTCTTCCCCCGCCTTCTGATTCCTCCCTCTTGCGGGTCGCCTCCCCCCGCGACGATAATACGGTTCGGTACTGACGAATGCTGGAAACCGGTGCCGCCCCGCCTGCAGTTCCCCGCCACGGACTCGCCGGATGCAAATCGCGGTTCTCATCCTCCTGGCCGCTGCGACCGGTGAAGCTCCGGCGCCGAAGGTCGATTACACGACCCAGATCAAGCCGATCTTCACTGAACGCTGCCTCGCCTGCCACGGCGCATTGAAACAGGCAGCGAATCTGCGGCTCGACACAGGCGCTGCCGTCCGCGTAGGCGGCGACTCCGGTCCGGCACTCGTCCCCGGCAATCCCACTGACAGCCTGCTGATTCAGCGCGTCTCTGCCACCGATCTCGCGCAACGGATGCCGCCCGAAGGCCATCCGCTCACGCCGGAGCAGATTGCCCTCCTGACCAACTGGGTCCAGCAGAACGCCGAGTCCCCCGCCGACGAACAACCCGAGCCCGATCCGCGTGATCACTGGGCGTTCCGGCCGGTCGTAAGGCCGCCTGTCCCGCATGTCGCTTTGACGCAACCGGTCCTCAATCCGATCGACGCCTTCATCGCCGCCGAACACGAGCGCCGCGAGCTCACGCCGCTGCCGGCCGCGCGCCCCGAGCATCTGTTGCGCCGAGTCTACCTCGATCTCATCGGTTTGCCGCCGACGCGCGACGAACTGCACGCCTGGCTTCGCGACCCTTCGCCGGCTGCGTACGCCGCGATCGTCGACGATCTGCTCAATCGGCCGCAGTACGGTGAACGCTGGGCCCGGCATTGGATGGACGTGTGGCGCTACAGCGACTGGTACGGACGCCGGCACGTTCCCGACGTCTGGAACAGCGCTCCGCAAGTCTGGCGGTGGCGCGACTGGATCGTCCGCTCGCTCAACAGCGACCACGGCTACGACCGCATGGTTCGCGAAATGCTCGCTGTGGATGAGATTGCCCCGACCGACTATGAAGCGGCGGTGGCGACAGATTACCTGGTCCGCAACTGGTACGCGCTCAATCCCAACCAGTGGATGCGCGACAACGTCGAGCATACCGGCAAGGCGTTCCTCGGGCTGACGCTCAACTGCGCCCACTGCCACGACCACAAGTACGACCCGATTACGCAGGACGAGTATTTCGGCTTCCGGGCGTTCTTTGAGCCGATCGGCATGCGTCAGGACCGCGTACCCGGCGAAGCTGAGCCCGGGCCGTTCGTCGAGTATCAGTACAGCGTGCTGCGCAAGATCGAGCGCCTCGGCGCGGTGAAGATCTTCGACAAGACGCCGGACGCCAAAACCTGGTTCTACACCGGCGGCGACGAGCGCAATCGCGTGGATGCCCGCGGCTCGATCCCGCCGACGGCGCCGGCGTTTCTGGACGGTGACCGCATTGCGATCCGCCCCGTCGACTTACCGCCGCTGGCCTACTATCCCGGCCTGCGACCGGAGATCCAGCAGCAGGAACTCGACGCGGCCAGCAAAGCCGTCACCGGCCTGCGCGGCTGTGCTCGATGCGGCGCACGGTCCGCCGCGCATCCTGAAGCCACCAGAACTCCGCCGCGGCTCCAGCAACAGGCCGCGGATGCCGAGGCGGCGGCTACCGCTGCCCGCCAGGCCGCCGGCGGGCGGCTCCACGGACAGCAGTCGCTCCTGCTCGATGCAACAACCGGCCGGCGGATCGTCAACAATCCGTTGACCAACATCTTTCCGCTCGAAACCGGCGCGCAGATTCGCGTCGAGCTGCGCCTGGTCCTGAAGGACGCACTTCAACGTCCAGCTTGCAAGGGACACTCAAGCCGGCCTCACCGCCGGCTGCATCGCCCGTTCGAGAACGGCGCCATCCAGAGCTACAAGCCCGGCTCGTTCGAACTGTTTCAGGCCGGCAGCTACAACCTCGCTGCCGGTCAGAACCGCCTGCAACTCACGATCACTCTGGACCGCGCGGCCGATCAGTGCACGCTGACGGTTCGCTCCGTTAGCGACGGCCAGACGCTCGTCGAGAACGTCGCGGTCGCCCTCAACGGCTGGAATCCGCCCGCGAATTCGCAGCAGGCCCTCACGCTCGACGCCCGCACCGGCGCCGTCGTCGCCGTCGACAACCTGATCGTGCAATCGGCCCATCCGCAGTCCGACGGCACCGGCGTCCTCACGTTCGACTTTGAGCAACCCCAGTACGCAGACGGCCAGGACATCGCCGGCGTCCACGGCTGGGTGCTCTCCTCGTTCGCAGTCGCCGGCGCCAAGTCCCTCATCGCAACAGCCCTCGACGGTCCCAGCGTTCTGGCCGAGCGACAGGCGTTCGACGCCGCACAATCTGCCGTGGCCGTCAAGCAACTGCCGCTGACGATCGCGGAGCAGAAGCTCGCGGCCGCGCACTCGCGACACGATCCAGCCTGCAGGCCCGCATCGCGGCCGATCGTGTTCGCTACAGCGTTGAACTCGGCGATGCTGACTCGCTGTCCCGCGCAGCCAGCACCGCCGAACGCGCCGCTCGCGTGGCGGTCGCACAGGCGAGTCTCTCGGCAATGCAGACTCGCGAAGGCGCAAGCGCCGAGCGAGTTTCAACCGACAACTCTGAACGCACAAAACAGCTCGAAGCGTCTGCGAAACCGCTCAACGACGCCGCAGCCGCACTCGCAGCGGCGAAGGCAACCCTCGACGATTCCGCACTGGCGACGACCTACACGCCCCTGAGTCCCGTTTATCCCTCGCAGAGCTCCGGCCGTCGCCGCGCGCTGGCCGAATGGATTGCCAATGACCGCAACCCGCTCACCCCGCGCGTGGCCGTCAATCACATCTGGCTGCGGCACTTCCAGTCGGCGCTCGTGGACAGCGTTTATAACTTCGGCCGGAACGGCGCACAGCCGACGCACCCCGACCTCATCAACTGGCTTGCAGCCGAGCTGATCCAGCACGACTGGAGCATGAAGCATCTTCACCGACTGATCGTCACGTCGGCCGCGTATCAGCGCCAGTCCGGTTTCGACGCTGGCGACGCAACCGTGGCGCACAATGTCACCCTCGACCCGGACAATCGCGCTCTGTGGCGGATGAACGCCAGCCGGATGGAAGCGGAGATCATCCGCGACAGCATCCTGTCGATCTCCGGCACTCTCGACACGACCCTCGGCGGCCAGGAACTCGAGAACAACGAGTCGTTGACGACCTTCCGCCGCAGCCTCTATTACTCGGTGCATCCCGAAGCCGGCGGCATGAGCGAGATGGGCAAGCTCTTTGACGCTCCTGATCCCGGCGAATGCTATCGTCGCACAAAGACGGTCGTTCCCCAACAGGCGCTGGCCCTCACGAACAGCACGCTCGTCCATGTACAGAGCGAAGCCCTCGCCGCCCGGCTCTCCACGGAATCATCGACCGCCGCCGATCCCGAAACCGCCTTCATCACAGCCGCATTCGAGGACATCCTCACTCGCCCACCGGCCGACGCTGAACTGGAACGCTGTCAGACGTTCCTCAGCCAGCAACTTACGCAAGTCGCCACCGACAAGACTCCCGACCCGACCGCCTCGTCGCGCGCCAGCCTCGTGCGGGCGCTATTTAACCACAACGACTTCGTGACCGTTCGATGAAAGAGGGGACCGCTAATAAACACTGATCAACGCTGATTAGGGCTTGAAACGCGACGCATTTCGATGCGAAATCAATTAGCGTCGATCAGTGTTCATTCGCGGTTTCCAAGCAATTGCGGAAGCGACTTCGATGACAAAGTCCCAGCACCCGTTTGCGGAGGAAGGCTACGCCTTGATGGGTGCCGCGTTCGAGGTCCACAACGTCTTGGGAGGGGGTCTGGCGGAAGAGATTTACCAGCAGAGTCTTGAACTGGAATTGGGCCTGCGAAGTATTCCGTATCGCCGGAAGCATCCATTGGCCGTCCATTACAAGGGAACATCGCTGGCGACCACGTATGTTCCAGACCTGATCGTCTACGACCGGATCATTGTCGAATTGAAGTCCGTCGCGGCATTCTGCGCGGAACACGACGCCCAACTGATGAACTACCTCCGCATCACGCGGTCGCCGGTCGGCTATCTGATCAATTTCGCCCCTATCGGGAAGCTCGAATACAAGCGGTTCATCTGTTCGGAGTACGCTTTATGATTAGCGTTCATCAGCGTTCATCAGCGGTTCCTTTTTCTTCCCGGCGCCGCTCGTTTCTCGCCGATCTCGGCATGGGCTTCACCGGTCTCGCCCTCGGTTCGATGCTGGCCGACGACGGCATCGTTCGCGCCGCCGAATCCGCGGAACCCGACGGCAACCGTCACTTCGCTCC